>CADACE010000008.1 GCA_902786265.1 uncultured Chloroflexota bacterium
GTGCCTTTCTTTGGTTTGTTTGGCGACTTAATTTTAGATTGGTTTCTATTCGCTTCTTTATTTTTGTTATCTGTAACATATCAATGGTAATCCTACATAAAAAAAGAAAACCGGCAATGTTGTCCGTTGACAAAACGCAAAAAATGTGGTAACGAAATAGAACAAACCGGAACGAAGACTGTTTGCGAAAATGGAGCAGACTTCTATAAACACCTCACTGTACAGGAAAATTACTCTTTGTAAGATCCAGCATTAGCCGTCAATAACGAAATTTCTGATCTGTTGACATAAAGTGATGAAAAACTGAGTGATATGATTCTTTCTTCGCCTGATACTTATTAAAATTTATGATTTTCGTCATGTTTTTGAAAGAAATCTCTACTTATTTTCTTAATAGTTATTAGAATCATTGCTAATGGTTTAATTACATCCGTTGTTATACACCAAATCAATATGAAGAAATTATCGGGCATCAGCTCGTTTCTCAGAGAAAGAAGGTAAAACGTTTTGAAAAAAACAGGGGCAGAAATAGTAATGGAATGCCTTTTGGAGCAGGAAGTCAGTGTGGTCTTCGGCTATCCGGGAGGGACGATTCTGAATGTTTATGACGCGCTTTACAAATATCACGGTAAGATCAAGCACTATCTTACCGCGCATGAACAAGGCGCTGCACATGCTGCTGATGGATACGCGCGCAGTACCGGAAAAGTAGGTGTGGCATTTGCGACTTCCGGCCCGGGCTCAACGAATCTGACCACCGGCATCGCGACTGCTTATATCGACTCTTCTCCGATCGTTTTTATCACCTGCAATGTGTCTGACAACCTTATAGGCAAAGATTCTTTCCAGGAAGTTGATATTACCGGCGTTACTATGCCGATCACAAAATCCAACTTCCTTGTAAGTGATGTGAACAAGCTTGCGGATACCATCCGGGCAGCTTTCGCCATCGCGAAGAGCGGACGTCCCGGTCCGGTTCTGATCGATATTCTGAAAAATGTCACTGCCGAATCTGCTGATTATGAATTTCTGCCTCTCGGTCGGCATAAAGAAAGCGGAAAACTGAAAGCACTTATTGACCGCTCAACGATCGATTTTCTCGAACCTTCTATTGACAAAGGAGATATCGATAAGCTTGTTGAAATGATCAATGAATCGAAAAAACCGCTGCTTATTTGCGGCGGCGGTGTTGTACGAAGCCGCTGCGACAGAGAGTTCACGGATTTTGCGAACATTATCGATTCACCGACTGCCGTTACGGTAATGGGCGGCGGCGGCATCTGCGGCAGAAATCCGCTGGTTACCGGTATGATCGGCATGCATGGTTCACAGGCTTCCAACATTGCCTGTGACAACTGCGATCTCCTGATCGCAGTCGGCTGCCGGTTCTCCGACCGTGTTGCGCTGGATCCGAAGAATTTCGCATCGCAGGCGAAAATCGTACATATCGACATCGACCGCTCTGAAATCAATAAGAATGTAAAGACAGACCATCATATTGTCGGCTATGCGAAAGATGTCCTGAATATGCTGAATTCAAGACTGGAACAGCAGGATCATTCCGAATGGAAAAAGTTTGTTTTTTCCTACCCGACAGAAACAGAATACGCTGACGGCGGCTCGACGCTGAACCCGAAACAGGTTTTGTCTGCGATCGCTCGCATCTGCCCGCAGGATACCATCGTCTCTACCGATGTCGGGCAGCACCAGATGTGGGCGATACAGCATTTCCATTTTGACTATTCCGGTCAGCTTCTGACTTCCGGCGGATTCGGTACCATGGGGTTTGGACTGGGCGCCGCCATCGGAGCCAAAGTCGGAAATCCGACAAAAACCGTTATCCATATTACCGGCGACGGTTCCTTCCGCATGAACTGCAACGAGCTGTGCACGGAACAATACTATAATATTCCGGTCATCACCTTCATTTTCAATAACGGAACTCTTGGTATGGTACGCCAATGGCAGAACCTGATTTATAAGGGTCACTACTCTGAAACAACGCTGGACCGCGGTCCGGATTTCGTGAAATTAGCCGAAGCGTACGGACTGAAGGGACGAAGAGTCAATAATCAGAAAGATCTGTGCGAAGCGATCGAAGACGCGCTGAAATCCAACTGCGGTTATGTGATCGACTGCACGATCGACATTGATGAAATGGTCCGCCCGATGGTCAAAGCCGGCGACCAGATCACGCAGTTCCTGTTGAGCTGATTGGAGGAAAGCATGGAAAAAACAAAAGATATGAAAACGCAAACCCTTGCTGTCCTCGTTGACAATGAATCCGGTGTTCTTTCCCAGGTGTCCCGTCTGTTTTCCCGGAAGGGATATAACATCGAATCTCTGGTTGTCGGTACAACAGAAGACCAGCGTGTTTCCCGTATCACCATTGATGTGATCGCGGATGAGCAGCAGATCACTTTGCTCGGGAACCAGCTGCTGAAGCTGCTTCCGGTGCATTCCGTAAAACGCCTGACACCGGAAACATCGATCCAGCGCGAACTGATGCTCATCAAAGTGCATACAAACGACGGAAATCAGCGCAATGATATCATTCAGCTGGCTAACGTCTTCCGTGCCCAGATCATTGATGTCTCTATCGAAACACTCACGCTTGCCGTTATCGGGGATTCCGATAAAATTACGGCAATCGAGAACATTCTCAAAGAATTTAACATACTTGAAATAGCGCGTACCGGCGGCATTGCTCTGGAACGCGGTAAAGCTACGATCCATGATGAAACCAAGGAAAAGGGAGAATTCAACTATGGCAAAAATGTATTATGAAAAAGACTGTAATCTTGACGTTCTGAACGGAAAGACTATTGCTATTATCGGTTATGGCTCACAGGGACATGCACACGCATTGAACCTTCGTGATTCCGGTTGTAATGTTATCGTCGGCCTTCGCCCCGGCGGAAAATCCTGGCCTGTCGCGGAAAAAGACGGTTTTCAGGTTTTCCCTGTCGCTGAAGCTGCAAAAAAAGCTGATATCGTCATGATGCTGATCAACGACGAAGTTCAGGCTGAAGTTTACCGCAAGGAAATCGCCCCGAACCTCGAAGCGGGCAACGCGATCGCTTTTGCTCACGGGTTCAACATCCGCTACAAGCAGATCGTTCCTCCGGCTGACGTCGATGTCTTCATGGCTGCCCCGAAAGGGCCGGGCCACACTGTCCGCAGCACCTATGTCGCAGGGAAAGGCGTTCCCTGCCTGATCGCTGTTGAACAGGACGCGACCGGTAAAGCTTATGACATTGCTCTGGCTTATATTGCCGGTATCGGCGGCGCACGTGCCGGTATCCTTGAAACCACGATGGATGAAGAAACTGAAACCGACCTCTTCGGTGAACAGACTGTCCTTTGCGGCGGCGTTGTCGATTTGATGCGCTGCGGTTTCGAAGTGCTGGTTGAAGCCGGATACAAACCGGAAAACGCTTATTTTGAATGCATTCATGAAATGAAGCTCATCATCGACCTTGTTAACAAGGGCGGTATTGCTGCCATGAATTACTCCATTTCCGATACCGCTGAATTCGGTGAATATGTCTCCGGTCCGCGGGTCCTGCCTGCCGAACAGGTAAAAGCCAACATGCGTGCTGTCCTGAAGGACATCCAGGATGGTACCTTCGCAGGAAAATGGATCGCTGAAAACAAAAACGGCCGTACCTTCTTCAACTCCAAGCGCGCCCAGCTCGCAAAGCACCCGATGGAAATCGTCGGTAAAGAGCTGCGCGAACAGATGCTCTGGAAGAACGACTCCGATCTGGATACCGCTTCAAATTAATGGGAAGCAGCAAATCAGTTTATTGAAGTGATAATGCCGTTTCGTGGTAAATTCCCGTAATTTGCCGCGAAGCGGCTCCTGTTTCAACAGACAACAACGTATTACCTTCAAATAAGAACGGAGTTATACATGAATTCAGATCAAATCAAGATCGGCGTCGACCGCGCACCAAACCGCAGTCTCCTTTACGCACTCGGACTGACAGAAGAAGAACTGAACAGGCCGATCATCGGTATTGTCAGCTCCTACAATGAGATCGTTCCGGGGCATATGCACCTGGACAAGATCGCGGAAGCAGTCAAAGCAGGCGTCCGTGCTGCCGGCGGTACACCGATCCTTTTCCCGGCTATCGCTGTCTGTGACGGGATCGCCATGGGACATATCGGGATGAAATATTCTCTGGTCACCCGTGACCTGATCGCTGATTCCACCGAAGCGATGGCAATCGCCCATCAGTTCGATGGTCTGGTAATGGTCCCGAACTGCGATAAGAACGTTCCCGGACTGCTGATGGCAGCCGCACGTATAAACATCCCGACTATCTTCTGCTCCGGCGGTCCGATGCTTGCCGGTAAACTTCCGGACGGTCGCAGAACCTGCCTGAGCCATATGTTTGAAGCTGTCGGTGCCTATCATGCCCATAAGATCGATGACGCGGGTGTTCAGACATATGTTGAAGATGCCTGCCCGTCATGCGGTTCATGCTCCGGTATGTACACTGCAAATTCCATGAACTGCCTTACCGAAGCCATCGGTATGGCTCTGCCCGGCAACGGCACGATTCCGGCGCCTTATTCAGCGCGTATCCGCCTGGCAAAGAAAACCGGTATGCAGATCATGAAGCTGGTAGAGCGGAACATCCGCCCGTCCGATATCATGACTCCTGCCGCTTTCCATAACGCGGAAACCGTTGATATGGCTTTGGGATGCTCAACCAATACCATGCTGCACCTTCCCGCTATTGCCCATGAAGCTCATATTACACTGGATTTTGATATGTCCAATGAGATCAGTGGGAAAACACCGAACCTTTGTCACCTGGCTCCTGCGGGAGATACCTTTATGGAAGACCTGGATGCGGCAGGCGGTGTTTACGCTGTCATGAAAGAACTGACCAAAGGCAGCCTGCTGGATACCTCTGTGATGACGGTCACCGGAAAGACCATGGAAGAAAATCTTGAAGGTGCGGAAAACCGGAATCCGGAAATTATCCGCCCCTTCGAAGAGCCGTTCATGAAGACCGGCGGCATTGCTGTCCTGAAGGGGAACCTTGCTCCTGACGGCTGTGTTGTCAAGCAGTCTGCAGTCGCTCCTTCCATGATGAAACATGAAGGCCCCGCCCGCGTTTTCGATTCCGAAGAAGAAGCGATCCGTGTTATTTATGACGGCGGCATCAACCCCGGTGACGTTGTCGTGATTCGCTACGAAGGGCCGAAAGGCGGCCCGGGTATGCGCGAAATGCTGAATCCTACTTCCGCTATTGTCGGGATGGGACTGGGCGAATCTGTAGCGCTCATCACAGACGGCCGGTTCTCCGGTGCTACACGGGGCGCCTCGATCGGACATATCAGTCCGGAAGCTGCGTCCGGCGGCCCGATCGGTCTGGTTCAGGAAGGCGACCGCATCGCCATTGATATTCCGGCTCATACAATTGAACTGCTGGTTTCTGATGAAGAAATGGAAGAGCGGAGAAAAGTATGGGTATGTCCGGAACCGAAGATCAAGACCGGATACCTGGCGCGTTATGCCAAGTTAGTTTCATCTGCTGACAAAGGCGCTATTTTAGAGTAAAAATATGGAGTGAGGAATAAAGCATGGCTCTGCCGCTTTTCCCTCACTCCTGATTCATCTGAATCTTCAGCTATTCAGAGAAAGATTTGTGTTATGGATCAGGTAAAAATTTTTGATACTACACTGCGTGATGGAGAGCAGTCTCCCGGATGCAGCATGAATCTCAAGGAAAAAATTGAGATTGCCCGCTGTCTGGAAAAGCTCAAAGTCGACGTTATTGAGGCAGGATTCGCTATTGTCTCCCCCGGGGACTTTGAATCCGTAAAAACCATTTCGGAAACAGTCAAAGACTGCACCGTTGCCTCCCTTGCCCGTGCAACTGTCAAAGATATCGATGCAGCATGGGAAGCGGTAAAAGGTGCAGCAGATCCCCGCATTCATGTTTTCATTGCCACATCCCCGCTCCATATGGAATATAAACTCCGCATGAAGCCCGAAGAGGTACTTGAACAGGCGGGAAAAATGGTAGCCTACGCGAAAAAATTCTGTTCAAACATTGAATTTTCCGCGGAAGACGCCACTCGCAGTGATCTTGACTTCCTTTCTCGCGTTACGGAGATTGCCATTGCCAACGGTGCGACGACCATTAATCTGCCGGATACTGTCGGGTATACGACTCCTGATGAAATGCGTCATTTGATCGAATATGTCCGCGCTCATGCAGCGGGTTCCGAAAAAGCGATTTTTTCTGTCCACTGCCATAATGACCTGGGCATGGCTACATCAAACTCTCTCGCGGGTGTTCTCGGCGGTGCCCGTCAGATCGAATGCACCATCAATGGCCTGGGCGAGCGTGCCGGTAATACCGCGCTTGAAGAAGTTGTTATGGCGATGCATACACGCCAGGATACTTATAATGTAGGTACCCGTATCGATACTACGCAGATTTACCGCTCCAGCAAGACTGTTTACAACATCATCGGTCAGCAGGCTCCTCTGAATAAAGCGATCATCGGCAAGAACGCCTTCGCTCATGAAGCCGGGATCCATCAGCATGGGGTTCTGGCTAACAAGAAGACCTATGAAATTCTTACCCCTGAAGCCGTTGGTATCGTTGCCAACAGTCTGGTCCTCGGAAAACATTCCGGACGTCATGCTTTTTCCCAGCATCTTGAAGAACTGGGATATGCTCTGACAAAGGAAGAAATTGATCGCTGCTTTGAGGAATTCAAGGATATCTGTGACAAAAAGAAGAACATCACAGACGCTGATCTTGAGGCAATCGTCACGCATCACACAGGCAACCTGATTCCGGAAGTTGATGAAAACGGATACAGCCTTGACTGGTTCCAGACTTCCACGAGCAACTTCACGACCGCTACCTGTACGATCAGCCTGAAGAAAAAAGATGAAAAATTCCAGGCAGTGGCGCTGGGTGACGGTCCGATCGATGCCGCTTTCAACGCCATTGATCAGATCATAAAACCTTCTGAACACACCTTCGATATCTTTTCTATCAATTCTATTTCCGAAGGCAAAGATACACTCGGAGATGTCACTGTCAAAATCAGTTCCCATAACAAAACGTTTACCGGCCGCGGACTTTCCACGGATATCATCGAGGCTTCAGTGAACGCATATCTGACCGCGATGAACCGTCTTGCCGTGTTTGAATCGAAATCAAAGGATGGTGAATGATGGGAATGACCATGACTCAAAAAATCCTGGCGGCACATGCCGGTCTTCCGGAAGTTCACGCCGGTGACCTGATCGAGGCGAATCTGGATATCGTCCTTGGCAACGATGTCACAACTCCTGTCGCTATCGGTGTATTTGAAAAAGCCGGATTTACGAAGGTCTTCGATCCGGAAAAGATCGTCATTGCGCTGGATCATTACACACCGTGTAAAGATATTAAATCAGCGGATCTATGCAAGACTGCGAGAAATTTCGCGAAAAAGCACGGTATTTCCCATCTTTATGATGTCGGTACCGTTGGTATTGAGCACGCGCTGCTGCCGGAACAGGGCATTGTCGGTCCCGGTGATTGTATCATCGGCGCTGATTCCCATACCTGTACCTATGGCGCTCTCGGGGCTTTTTCCACAGGTGTCGGGTCGACTGATATGGCTGCCGGAATGGCTTCCGGTCTGAACTGGTTCAAGGTTCCCTCCGCGATCAAGGTTGAATTGACCGGAAAACCGGGACCGTATGTCTCAGGTAAAGATGTAATTTTGCATCTGATCGGTGAGATCGGGGTTGATGGTGCGTTGTATAAATCTCTGGAATTTACCGGGGATGGCATCGCGAACCTGACGATCGATGACCGCTTCACGATCGCCAACATGGCTATTGAGGCCGGCGGGAAGAACGGTATTTTCCCGGTTGATGATGTTGTCTGTGAATATATCAAAGGCCGGTTCAATCGTGAACCTGTTGTCTATGAGGCAGATGAAGACGCTGAATACGATCAGGTCGTCCGTATCGATCTCTCCAAACTGGAACCGACCGTATCCCTGCCGCATCTTCCGTCCAATACAAAGACGGTTTCGGAAGCAGCAGGAATGCCGATCCAGCAGGTTGTCATCGGCTCATGCACAAATGGACGTATCTCCGACCTGCGCATTGCCGATTCTATTCTGAAAGGGAAGAAGATCGCGGACGGAGTTCGCTGCATCGTTATTCCTGCCACCCAGAGAATCTATCTGCAGGCACTCAAGGAAGGCCTGATAGAAGATTTTATCAACGCGGGATGCGCGGTTTCCACACCGACCTGCGGACCGTGCCTGGGCGGACATATGGGTGTCATGGCAGCCAGTGAACGTGCTGTAACAACCACAAACCGGAATTTTGTCGGACGAATGGGCGATACGAAGAGTGAAGTTATTCTCGCCAGCCCGGCAGTAGCCGCTGCGTCTGCGCTTGCGGGCTGTGTTGCCGATCCGCGCGCTTTATAAGAGAGGAGCATAACATGTTAAAAGGAAAAGTCTGGAAATATGGTGATAACGTCGATACAGATGTGATCATTCCTGCCCGTTATCTCAACTCTACAAAAGCCGAAGATCTCGCACAGCACTGTATGGAGGATATTGACAAATCCTTTGCTTCCGAAGTAAAGAAAGGCGATATCATGGCCGGCGGATGGAACTTTGGCTGCGGCTCCTCTCGGGAGCATGCTCCGATCGCCATCCAGGCATCCGGCGTTTCCTGTGTGATCGCTGCCAGTTTTGCCCGGATCTTTTACCGCAATTCCATCAATATCGGTTTCCCGATCCTTGAATGTCCTCAGGCTGCGGAAGCGATCAACGCCGGCGATATCGTTTCTGTCGATACAGCTTCCGGCATTATCACGGATGAAACGACAGGCGAGACTTTTGAAGCGAAAGCATTCCCTCCCTTTATTGAAAATATCATCAATAAGGGCGGTCTGCTGCCCTACCTGAAAGAAAAACTGGGGGAATAATGGAATTCAATATTGCTTTAGTTCCCGGTGACGGAATCGGTCCTGAAATTGTCGGAAGCACTGTGAAAGTCATGGATGCTGTTGCCTCCAGGTTTAATCATACTTTTCATTACACAACTTATCTGGCAGGGGGATGTGCCATCGATGAATTCGGTGAACCGCTGCCGAAAGTTACCGTTGACGGCTGCCTTGCTTCCGATTCTGTACTGTTAGGCGCGGTCGGCGGTCCGAAATGGGATCACCTCTCCGGTAACAGCCGCCCGGAAAAAGCGCTGCTGGGTTTGCGCAAAGCTCTGGGACTGTATACGAATCTTCGTCCCGCGGCCCTTCAGCCTGCTCTGGCAAGTTCCTGTGTTCTGCGTCCCGATATCGCCGATAAAGGATTTGACCTCATGATCGTGCGTGAACTGACCGGAGGCATCTATTTCGGTGAACGCGGACGCAATGACTCAGGCGACGCAGCCTATGATACAGAAGCCTATTCCGTTGCCGAGATCGAACGTGTCGCAAGACGTGCTTTTGAAATCGCGCGGAAAAGACGCAGGCATCTGACGAGCATTGACAAAGCCAATGTCCTTGAGACCTCACGCCTGTGGCGGGAAACCGTTCATCGGTTGGGACAAACAGAATTCCCGGATGTTCTGCTGGATGATATGTACGTAGATAATGCCGCGATGCAGCTGATTCGCGCCCCATCATTCTTTGACGTTATCGTGACATCCAACATGTTCGGTGACATTCTTTCGGATGAAGCATCTCAGGTAACCGGATCCATCGGTTTACTCGCTTCCGCTTCATTGGGAGACAGTTCCCGCGGTATGTATGAACCGATCCATGGCTCCGCACCGGATATTGCCGGTAAGGATCTCGCCAACCCGATTGCGACAATACTTTCTGCAGCGATGATGCTGCGCTATTCCTTCAACCTGTCTGAAGAAGCGGATTTTATTGAACAAACAGTCTCAAATGTGCTTCAGCAGGGATGGCGTACCGCTGACATCAAAGAACCGGGGGCTGAAACATGGCTTTCCGGCAGTCAGATGACCGAAAAGATTCTTTCTGAAATGATTTGAAAGGGCAGCCCCGTATGAGTGCCATAGTTTCTGATTTGCTGTTTTATAGTTCACAGGGTTCCGCACCATCAGGATGGAAAGAGACGCTTGCCGCGGTTCATGACACTGAAAATCGGGAAACCATCAGTTCACTGATCCGCAGAATGGTAGCCTTTGCCACAGAATTCTCTCTTGACGGGAATATCTGGCAATGCTGGCTTACCTACATGCTGATGACGTATGAAAACGCTTTTACTCTTACTTGTGAAAGAAAGCAAATCGATTGTGGTTCCACATTATTGGGGCTTGCCGCAGACGATTTGAATTTCATATGGGATCTCTATAGTCCGGATCCTGCCCAAATGGGTCTGCTTTCTGTTATGCTGTCTTATAAAGCTGCCTATAAAGAGCAAAAACAAAATCGCGTTGGCAATTCTATACGCAATTTGAGCAATGCACTCGCCGCGTCTAAATCATCTGAAGAATTCACGTCTCTGCTGGTTGATCATTACGCACATTATGGCGTCGGAATTTATGGCTTATACAAAGCTTTTCGGTATTCCGATGAAGAAGATAAAGAGCAAAATCTGATTCCGATCAAGGATGATATTGACGTATCCTTTGATGATTTGATCGGTCTGCAAGAGCAGAAGAAAACTCTGCGTGAAAATACAGAAGCCTTCCTGAATGGCTTAAATGCCAATAATGTGCTGCTTTACGGAGACAGCGGGACCGGAAAATCCACAAGCATCCATGCCCTGATGCATGATTATTATGACCGGGGGCTGCGTCTTGTGGAAATTACAAAACAAAATCGTAAATATCTGCCTGCCGTTCTTTCCGAAATAAAAAAGCGGAATTATCACTTTATCATTTATCTTGACGATCTTTCCTTTGAAGAAAATGAAAGTGATTATAAAGAGCTCAAGGCAATGCTGGAAGGCGCTCTGGAAAAAAGATCCGACCGGGTTCTGATATACGCAACATCCAACCGGCGTCATTTGATCCGCGAGACATGGAATGACCGCAATGATATGGAGTATCAGGGTGACATCCATCGTTCAGACACTATGGAAGAAAAGCTCTCATTGGCGAGCCGGTTTGGCATCACGATCTATTATCCCAAGCCGGAACCGAAAGAGTATTATCACATCGTTCATGAGCTTGCAGACCGCAATGGGATCGAAATCGAGGCGAATGATTTACATGACCGTGCCCGTAAATGGGAATTGAGACACGGCGGAATGTCCGGGAGGACTGCCAGTCAGTTAATAACCTGGCTTTGCGGAGAAGCCGGTAACAATAATTTGTAAATTTTATTATCGAAGAAGAGGATAGTATTATGCATTACACATTTCCGATTACGAAAAATGAAAATCCGAAACCGAAACCGGATCCGAAAGATATCGGTTTTGCAAAGTATTATACCGATCATATGTTCTTCATGAACTATGATGAAGGCCAGGGCTGGCACGACGGACGGATCATTCCCTACGGTCCCCTCACACTGGATCCCGCCGCGACGACCCTGCATTACGCGCAGGAAGCCTTCGAAGGCCTTAAAGCTTATAAGAATCCGGAAGGAAAGGTAAACCTCTTCCGCCCCGATATGAACGCAGCCCGCATGCGCCGCACCTGTGAACGCATGTGCATTCCGGAAATCGATGAAGATCTCTTCGTTTCGGCTGTGGAAGAACTGGTGAAACTGGATGCTGACTGGATCCCGGATCTGCCCGGTACCTCTCTCTATATCCGCCCGTTCATCATCTCCCCGGAACTGAATCTTGCTCCGGTAGCCCCCAAGAGCTTCTGGTTCATCATTATCCTGGCTCCGGTAACACCGTATCATTCCAAAGTCAGCCACATTCTGGTCGAAGATGAATACATTCGCGCCGCTGTCGGCGGCACCGGTTTCGCCAAGTGCGGCGGCAACTATGCCGGCGCGATGCGTGCAAATGTAAAGGCAGCAAAATATAACTGTGACGACGTGCTCTGGCTGGATGCAAAGGAACACAAATACATCGAGGAAGTCGGTACTTCCAATGCCTTCTTTGTGATCGATGGCAAGGTCGTGACATCTCCGCTGACCGGTTCCATTCTTCCGGGCGTCACACGCGACAGCGTCATTCAGATGCTGGAAAAATGGGGCGTTGAAGTTGACCAGCGCCGCTTACCGATCGATGAAGCGATCGAAGCCGCAAAGAGCGGTCGGATGACCGAAGCCTGGGCTTCCGGTACTGCCTGTGTGATCGCTCCTATGGGATTGCTGAACTATAAAGGCGAAGATTATCCTATCAACGGCGAACAGGTAGGACCTCTCAGCAAACGGCTGTATGATACGCTCTACGGTATGCAGACAGGTACTGTCGCTGACGATATGGGCTGGGTCGTTACTTTATAGAGAATTGCTATACAGCGAATAATTATAAATATCAAACAGGGGTACAATAAGTGCCCCTGTTTTTTTATCTTGTTTATCAGGATCATCTTCCCGGCATCACGAGTCTGACCCGGAAAAGAATTATATGGGCTCAGATATGGTCTGTAAAAAAATAAAGGACGTAACATTTAAACAAAAAAACCGGACTGTATATCAGCCCGGTTTTTTGTTTTCAATGATGTATCACTTACCCGACAAAAGCAGGATCGGTAGGTGTTTTGTCAGCGATATTTTCGTCCATAGTGATGTCAAGCTGTTCAGCATAGCCATCCAGCCATGCACGATAGGCATCATCCACAGCAGTATCAAATTCACCGCTGGTATAAGGATGATCTTCGTGAGCGATCACCTGGATCAAATGCCAGCCGAAATCTGTCTGGACAGGATCACTGATGGTTCCGACTTCCTGGCTGAAAGCTGCATCGTTGAATGCCTGAACCATTTTACCCTGGGTAAACCAGCCGAGATCTCCGCCATTGCTTGCCGTAGAGTCTTTGGAAACTTCAGCAGCAACATCGCCCCATTCTTCACCGTTATTAATACGTTCCAGTGCAGCAAGAGCTTCTTCTTCCGTGTCAACAAGAATATGACGTGCCCAGACCATATCGGCTGAACGGGAAAGACCGGATTTGATCTTTTCTTCAACCTTGTCCTGCAGTAATTCATATTTCATTTCATTCTTGAAGAAATCTTTACTGTAGTAGAAGTTATTGGCAAAATAAACACTTTCGTACTGCTTGAACATATCCTCTGTATAAACAGTCGGAGTCGGAGCAATTGTCGGTTCATTTGTCGGTTCCAGTGCTTCACTGACCATCTCAGCTGTTTCAGCTGCGAGATCTTCTGCTTCGGCGGCAGCTTCTTCCACTGTTTCTTCTGCAGTTTCGGCAGCTTCTGCCACTGTTTCTTCTGCGGTTTCAGCAACTTCTTCAACAACTTCTTCTGCGGTTTCAGCAACATCTTCGGCAGTTTCTTCAACAGCCTGTTCGGTTGTTTCTTCGACGGCTGTTTCGGTTTCTTCTTCAGCAGGAATTTCAGTCGGAAGCGGTGTTTCTGTGTAGCGCAGGATCGCGAGCTGTTCATCCGTTACTGTCGGAGTAGCTTCAAACGGTTCATCGGTAGGAGAAGCTGTGGGAGTACCGTCAGGATAATAACCAAACATACTCTTGTAGTAAGCTTCGACTTCATCATTGCTGACGGTGATACCTTCTTTAGCTGCGCCATAAGCCAGGACACGCTGGTCGACCATGTTGGAGAGGACCTGCTGGCCAAGCAATCCTTTATAGGCGTCGGACATCTGCATAGCATAGCTTTCGCGGGTGCTTTCATCCATTTCCATTCCGAACATGGAATAGAGCTGCGCCATGTATTGATAATTGCTGTTCATATTGGAACGCTGCATTCTCACTTTAGACTGAAAATCTTCCAAAGTGATTTTTTCGTCGCCGACTTTTGCGACTACCTTCCGGGAAGGTTTTGTAATAATCCCAACAATCAACCCGACGATAACTAATAATACTACAAGCCCAACCCCAATCATACCGCCAAGACGAAGAATTCTTGTCTGTTTTTCTTCCTGTTCGCGGCGTTCGCGGTTGGTTTTGTTGTTCTCGCGGGGATTAAGAATTTCTTTATTATCATTAGCCATAAAATAATACTTCCTTCAAAAAAGGGCATAGAGTCACCTCCATGCCCTGAATGACTTATTTGCTTTTGATATTAACGAACGACATCCTGGTAAGGTTCAGAGGTGAACGGCAGCAGAGCGATCTGGCGTGCGCGCTTCACAGCATAAGCAACTGCTCTCTGATGTTTTGCACAGGTACCGGTCTGGCGGCGCGGGCGGATTTTACCTTCTTCAGTTACGAAGCGGCGCAGAAGATCGGTGTTTTTATAATCAATTTTCAAGGTTTTATCTGAACAGAACTGGCAAACCTTCGGGCGTGCGACAAAACGACGGGCAGCACCACGATGTTCCTGTTGTTCATTCATCATTTCTTCACTCATTTGTATCTCCTGAACGGATTTTACCGTTCCACAGAATTAATTAGTCTTCATCAACAGAAGTGATCATTGAACGCATGATGCTTTCAACGTACCGCATGTTCAGGCTCAGGTTCTTCACAGCAGCGGGTTCCATGTTGGCGGTGATCAGAACATACTGACCTTCACGCTGTTTGCGAATGCGATAAGCCAAACGTTTCTTACCCCAGTTGTCAACACTGACAACTTCGCCTTTATCTTCAGCGATCCAGCCTTTAACCTTCTCAACAACGTTGTTCAGGTTTTCTTCATCAAGATCCGGATGAGCAATGAAAATGATTTCGTATTTGCGCATTGTTTATATCTCCTTTCCATGGGATTGTTTCCGTGCGAAACGGAAACGGAAAGATTGCTTCTCAGCAAACCTCGTCTATTATATCACTTTTCCTTAATAATGCTCAAATTCATGAGAAATTCAGTACAAATAATTGAATGAGTTTCGGAAGGAAAATGATCAGTCCGATCACAACGCTCGCGATGGCTGTTATCAGGACAGCACCGGCGGCAAGATCTTTAGCAGCTTTCGCCAAAGGTTTTTTATCAAGAGTCACCAGGTCAACCACCCGTTCGACACTGCTGTTTATGGTTTCCATTCCCCATACCACGCCTATGGTCAGAACAAGCAGCGCAAATTCTGCCGCGCTGACTTTCAGCAGAAACCCCATGATTAACACGGCAACAGTGAAAAACATATGGACCCTGGTATTTGGTTCTTTGCGCCAGAGTTCAGAAATTCCTTCAAATGCATATTTGAAAGCTTTCAGCCTTTTTTTTATGAAATCAGAAATCAAAATCTTCTCCCGGCCTGCGCTTTAATGTTATACCGCATTTATCCAGATACATGTTTTGATATTTCCACATCTCCGCATGCTGTTCTTCATCCATATGATCGTAGCCCAAAAGGTGCAGAAGACCGTGAATTTCAAGCAGCGCGATTTCGTTTTTGACCGAATGACCGGATTGTTCAGCCTGCCTTTTGGCTTGTTCCAGACAAACCACGATATCCCCAAGATATTCCCTGCCGGTTTCCGGATCAATTTCTCCGTCAGATTCAAAAGATAACACGTCAGTTACGGAATCAGTATCCCGATAAGTCTTGTTCAGCTCCCGAATTGAATCTTCCGTTACAAAAGTCAGCGTAAAATCAGGTTCTTCTTCGTAATAATCACTCAGAATTGTTTTGGCGATCTCTTCAAGCTGTTCTGATGATATGAATTCCGATTCGTTGATTTCATCTGTATTTAAAAACATAATCATTCACCATCTTTTTTGTTGTTTTCGGTTTTCTGTTCGTTTTCTTCTGTCTTCTTTTTCTGACCCGGATACAAAACTCTCGGATGATACATATTCTGCAGCACTCTTTCAAAAGACTGTCTTGCGACCGTCAGATCCCGGAACGTCAATGGTGTATTATCCATTTGTCCCGAACTTGAATACAGGTTGAACATGCTTCTGACCAGTTCCGAAATTTCTTCTTTGGTAGTCGGATGCTCGGCACGTGCTCTGGCTTCAACAGAATCAGCAAGCATAACAAGTGCCGTTTCCTTAGAATCAGGGATCGGACCCGGATATGTGAAATCCGCCGGATCAACATTTTCAGCCCCGTTTTGTTCAACAGCCTGACCATATTGATATCGTGTCATATTCGTGCCATGATGCTGCAGAATAAAATCAATAATCCGTTTGGGCATATGGTATTGATGGGCAAGCTCGACGCCATCGGTAACATGTTTCATGATCGTCGCCGCGCTTTCCTGCGGGGTCAGATCCGCGTGAAGGTTCAAAACGCCTGACACCTGGTTTTCAACAAAAAACAGTGGATTCAGTGATTTGCCTACATCATGATACATGGCTCCGGTTCGTGTAAGAAGTGAATCCGCGCCGATATCACGGGCTGCCTGTTCCGCAAGGTTTGCTACCTGCAGACAATGCTGGTATGTTCCCGGAGCGTGCTGAAGCATGTACTGAAGCAACGGAGAATCCGGACGGATCAACTCCATCAATTGTGTCGGCGTTATGATCCCGAGCCATCCCGCAATAATATAATGGGATAAGAGCGAAAGCGTCGCTGAACCGATGCTCCCGAGCAAAACAGCTCCGGAAATGGAAAGCAGCCCTGTTGTATCCGGGACAATAGACGCGTTCATAAACTGGTAGGATATTACAATAGGAATACATACCACGCCGGATATGATGCCGGTCTTCAAAAAGTTTCCGATGCTTCTCTGTTTTCCAAGGATAATGACGGCAGTAAGGGAATTGATCAGGTAATAAATGCAAAAAACAATTGCGTTTGAAAAATCATAAGGGATCAGTATAGCAAGCATGAGAGAAATCATGCCTGCGGTTGATGTTCCGTATAAAGCAGCTATTGTCAATCCAAGCCCTGCGGCAGGGAAAACATAAGGAATCAATGTATGGTTGGGTGTAATCATTCTGCCCGAAATAAAATATATCAGGAACAGAACTGCCGTTACCAGCCAGTTTGTGAATCCGTTGATACCGCAGTTTGGTGTCCAATGAAGATAAACAAGAAATGCGGCTGCCAGCCCTGCGATGATACAGAGAACCGAAATATATTTCTCCGGGTTATTTTGTGATACGACCAGCCCCATCTTGTTCAAAGCTTCATAATTCAAAGTAGTCACGATCTGACCTTTTTGAACTATGGTCTGGTTGATCACATAAGTCCGTTCTCGCGGCTGCACAGCGGCTCTGGCCTCTTCACGGGCTTTTTCTGTCAGCTCTTCACTGTAAAGACTGTTTGCTGTGATAAAACGGCTGACCATTGTATTCACCAGGTTTGCAACAGATTGACTGATGTAATAATTGATCATGGCAGGAATGTTTTGTATCTCGCTGATCACCTGCGTTTCACGTATCGAGTTCCGCATTACATTTTCCAGAATGCTGATGCTTTCTTCCTGCAAAACAGCCCAGTCTTCAGCGCTCAGATCTAAAAGCTGTTCGATGGTGCTTTCATCGAGATCTACCACGGAGATATCGTTAATATCTTCGATCTTCTGTTTTCTGCTCGAATACTCATCATTTCTGACGACATTAATAAATTGAAATGTATAACGCAGGTTTTGCACCTGCGTTCTGGAAATGGATGGATCAACCGGCAAATAAATATTATTGATATTATCGGCAGCGTCCTGTCTTGCTTCTTCCGTGAGGATATCACTGACATAGGTAATGGTTTTGGGCGCGGTTATGTCCGTTGTTGCCACATCACCGATTTTCAAGCCAAAACTTGTACGCCTCAATGATATTTGTGTGATGAGCAAAAGGAATACGACCACACAAACAACAATGAATAATAAAATATTCGATTTATTCGGTTTACCCTTACTTGTATCCATTTTTATTTATGAAAGAAGCTGCTTAACTGTTTTGCTGATCATATCGTTAGGTGCCAGGCCCTTAACTTTCGGCATTACAGCTTTCATTACCTTTCCCATATCCGCAGGGGTTGATGCACCGATTTCGGCAATAACAGACTGAACGATCGCCTTCAATTCATCTTCTGACATTTGTTTGGGAAGGAAAGGTTCGATCAATTCGATATCTTTTTTCGCTTCAGCAGCGGCTTCCTCCCGGCCGCCTTTCTCCGCTTCAGAAAGAGATTCCTTTCTGATTTTCAGTTCCTTTTGCAAAATCCCGGTGACTTCGCTGTCATCCAATTCTTTTCCGGTTGTTTTCTCGGCAAATTTTACGGAGGATAAAATCATACGGTAAACACGTTTGCCATCCTCATCGTGATTTTTCATTGCTTCTTTTAATTTTTCATTGATATTATCTTTAATTGACATAACTCCCTCCTGAAAACCGGTTCGTTTATTCGATGAACAACCGGTCATAAATACTTTCCAGTAATTTTTCCCCGATACCGGGAATTTCCAATATTTCTTCGATCCTTTTAAATCCGCATTTTTTCTCTCTAAGCTCTATTATATCATCAGCCCGCTTTTCGCCAATACCCGGAAGCGACATTAATTCATTTCTGTCCGCAGTATTCAGGTTTATCTTTGTCCCCTCCTGTACAGAACTGGTAAGTGTAGGCTGAAACAAACCAAGTGTGGGAATAATAATTGTCTCACCGTCATTTACCCGTTTTGACAGGTTGGAAAACTCACTGTCAGCATTTTCAGCCAATCCTCCCGCTAATTCTACAACGTCAGAAACCCTGATATTACCTTTATATTCATAAGTGCCGGGGTTTTTAACGGCACCGTAAACACCGACCTGTCGGTATGATTCGTCACCGGCATTCCTGACAGTGACCGGAGTTGGATTCGTTGGATTCATGATCAGCAGGACCAAACCAAAAACTATGACCACGACCAAAGAGAAGATAATTACCCTCCATATCCAATCCATCATTTCCGAATTTTATTTATGCGGCGCTTTCAGCTTCTTTCATAACCGGAACTACCCGCTCTTCCTCAAGTGCAAGCATCGTTTCAAATGAAGAAATAGCAACTTCCAGCATTGAATCATCAGGTTCTGCAGTAGTAATATTCTGAACAAGCAGGTTCGGTTTTGCGAGAATTCTGACGACCGGATTGTCCAGATGCCTTGCTGTGAAGAAAATAAATTCATATGAGACACCTGCAATAACAGGAATCAGCAGCAAGCGGCTCAACAGTCTGGATGCCATTGTCTTTGTGAGTGGTCCGATCAGGATGAAAAGCAGCACGGAAATAATCACTACTGTTACCATAAAGGCGGTTCCGCAGCGGGGATGCTGGCGGGATTGTTTTCTTGCGTTTTCCACAGTCATCTCAAGACCGGCTTCATAACAGTTGATGGTTTTGTGCTCCGCACCATGATAACGGAAAACCCGCTTGATATCTTCCATCTGGGAAACAGCGATCATATAAATCAAAACAACCGCAAGACGGAAAACTCCTTCTAACGCGTTGGAAACCCACATAGAGGCATGCAGATGATCCTCCACCAGTTTCCCGATCCAGGCCGGTCCGACAAAAAACAATAATGCCGCGAGACCAAAAGCGACCAGCATCGTCATAACCATTTCAACAGGTGTGATTTTTTCATCTTCCCCGGTCTGCATATTCGCTGAAATCGAAAGATATTTCATTCCCAATCCGAGAGAATCCCATAAAGAAACCAGACCGCGAAGCAGAGGAATTTTCGTGATTTTGGATTTATAGATACCTTTTAACTCCTCTGTAACTGTTTCAATACTTCCGTCCGGTTTTCGGAAGGAAGCTGCGAGATATTTCTTACCCCGCATTAATACACCTTCAATCAAAGCTTGTCCGCCGTAAGACGGTAAACATTTTTCAGCCATAATCAATTTAACTCCCACTACCATTATATTCTAAAATCAGCATTTCAATATAAATATCGAATGAAATTTACAAAAAATTAATATGAGTCTGTTTTTCATGTATAATCAAAATGCCGAGGCAGAAAAATGATGTCGCAACTATTCCGCTATTTTCGTTGTTTTGTGATTCTGATCTTTATTTTTTCTCTGGGAATGATCCTTACCAGTCTGATACCAAACAGCGCGCTTGAACCCCAGTATTCAAAATCCATTGCACAATTGGAAAATGAAGAAATCTATCCGAATTATTTGTTTGGAGCGGATGCGGCTATCATGGATAATTTCACAGATAAGATCATGGTCAAAGCCTGCGGAATTTCAGAGGCTTATGACAATGTGATACAGGCTGCTTTTGGAAATAACGGCTACCCCCGCTATTGGAATGGTTATCTTCTTTTTCTTCGTCCTGTCCTTTCACAGTTTGCTTATCAGCAAATTCGCTATATTAATATGTTTTTACTGTTGATTTGCTTTTGTTTTTGCTTTTCGGGGATTCTCCACCAATTAAATATAGCAGCCGCACTTGGCTTTTGTATTTCAATTGCCGCCTGTTTTTTTGTTTTTATCGGAGAATCTCTTCAATATTTTTCGGTTTTTATGCTGCTGTTTATCGTGCTGATAATTATCCTTTATGTTCCGGGATTTCAAAATAGAAACAACACAGCCCTTCTTTTGTTCGCAGCCGGAATGGTAACAAATTTTTTTGATTTGCTTACAGCCCCGCTTCTGACTATGGGATTTCCGCTCATTCTTATTCTTTCATTAAATGAAAAGAAAAATAATTCTTGTTCAATTGCCGGACAGATTTTTTCGATCATTATTCATGCCATTTCCTGGGCTTGCGGGTATGCATTGTGCTGGGTCACCAAATGGGCGATAGCAACACTGATTTTCGGAGAAAATATATTCGCGGATGCCATGAAAACAGCTGATCTGAGAGTAAACGGAAGCGAAGCTTTTCCGCTTGACCGGATGCTGATGTATAAACTGAATGTCAATACCTACTATTTTGCAAAAGGGCATAAACCATTCATGTTTATTGCGGCTGCGATAGTCATCCTCATTGGTTTGCTTATCCTTCACCATAAAAAAAATTTAAAAAGCAGTCTGATCCCGGCCCTTTTTGTCGGGACATTTCCTTATATCTGGTTTTTTGTTTTCGCGAATCATTCACAGCTGCATTATTTTTATACATACAGAATTCAGGCAATCACTCTGTTCTCGATTTTTGCGGCTTTGGGCAGTTCAATAGACTGGGAATACTATTTACCTGAGAAGAACGTTTTATTCTGATCATTCTCTGTTTTTCGTTATATTTAAAAATAAATAAAAATTGTTGTATTTTTCGGATTAGCAGAAAACGGGTGTATAATTTTTAAAAATAAAAAAGATTGAATCGTTTGACGGTTAACTATAGAATGAAAATACCAGTGAATCAGCTCACTGTTAATCAGAATACACTGTAAAGACCAAAATATTGGCAATGTGTCTATCAAAACTGTATATAATGTGTTAGTTTTTTTATATCAGCGAATTCTATGGAACCGTCAGGAGATACCTTTGGACGGTTTTTTTATTTATGGATGAGTATAAAATCACTCGATTAGCCGTACAGAAAAAAAATCCCAAACGAGTCAATGTCTATTTGGACGGGAATTTCGCGTTTGGATTGTACAGGGATACGGCGGCCTGGCTGGAAGTCGGCCAGATCCTATCCGATGAAAAAATAAAAGAACTGCTCGAAACAGACCAAAAAAACGAAGTTTATCAAAAAGCGCTTGATTTTATTTCTTTCAAGCCAAGAACTGTTCAGGAGACACGGGGTAAACTGCAAAAAGCAGGATATGATGAAAATATCATAGAAAAAACGCTTTCGGATCTAACCGAGAATGGTTTGCTGGATGATAAAAATTACGCGATCTTATGGGTTGAGGAAAGAAACAGGCTCAAACCCAGAAGCAAACGCATGATATCCTATGAACTTCGGCAAAAGGGAATCTCTGATGAATTGATTCAATCCGCCGTTGAAGAAACAGATGATTTAGAAGCAGCTCTTGAAATTGCCGGAAAACGGCTTTTCCGTTATGAAGGCCTTTCCAAATTTGAATTTCGCAGCAAATTGGGAAATTACCTCGCCGGAAAAGGATTCTCTTATGATGTAATTTCAGAGACTACTCAAAAGCTTTGGCATCAAATAAGTTCTTCAACGAAATGATATCTGATATTGGGATGGTTGATTTATGGGAAAACACTTGTCGATTTTGTTAGCGGTCAAACCAGATGCCGCTGCGCCCGGACCGTCAGGAATACCGGTTTGGTTGTTTATCATCTGTATCGTAATAATTGCTGCCGCCGCATATATAGTAGCGAATTACCTTGCCCGCTCCATGAATAAAAAATTCATTCATGAGCAGCAGCAGGATGCGGAAAATATTATTCTTGTAAGCCGTGAAAAAGCCCAGCTTATCGAATCTGACGCAAAGGATAACGCGATCAATATCCTGAAAGAAGCTGAGAATGAAATTCAGCGAAGACGGGGCGAATTGACCCGTGAAGACGACAGACTCCAAAAGAAACGAATTGACCTCGACCACCGTGTTGAAAAAATTGAACAGCGGGAAAACAACCTGAACAAGCGTCAAAGCACACTGGATAAGCGCCAGAACGATATCGAAAAGATGTCTTCTAAACAGCTTGAAGAGCTTCAGCGTGTTTCCAATATGACTGTCGCGGAAGCAAGGCAGGAACTGCTGACAAAAGTCGAACATGAAGCACACAGCGACATGGCACGCATTATCCGCCAGATCGAACAGGAAGCCCGTGTTGAGGGAGATAAAAAGGCAAGAGAAATTTTAGCGACCGCGATTCAAAGGGTTGCTTCAGATCAGGTCAATGAAATTACAACATCTATCGTCAATCTCCCGGGTGAGGAAATGAAGGGTAGAATCGTAGGCCGCAACGGACGCAACATCCGGGCGTTCGAACAGGCTGCAGGTGTTGACGTGATTGTTGACGATACTCCGGAAGCTGTCATGATTTCCTGTTTTGATCCGATCCGCCGTGAGATCGCGCGCCGCTCTCTTGATCGTTTGATTCAGGACGGCAGGATCCATCCGGCTCATATCGAAAAAGTCTTGAACGAAGAGGAAAAAGAAGTATCCAAGCTCATCGTTGAAGCAGGTGAACAGGCGACTTATGAAGCCGGTGTTGTAGGTCTGCATCCTGAGATCATAAAGATGCTCGGACGTCTGAAATATCGTACATCTTACGGTCAGAATCAGCTGAACCATTCTATTGAGACATCAAAATTAGCTTCGGTGATCGCGTCCGAATTAGGCGCGGATGTGGAACTTGCCCGCCTTGGAGCCCTGCTTCATGACCTTGGCAAATCCATGGATCATAACACGGAAGGTACACACGCTAAAATCGGTGCGGAATTCGCGAAACGTTATGGCGTCAACGCCAAGGCAGTAAATATCATAGCAAGCCATCACCATGAAGTGGAACAGGAATCCGTAGAAGCTGTTATCGTTGAAGCTGCCGACGCCATTTCAGGAGCACGTCCCGGTGCGCGGCGTGAAGATCTTGATCAGTATATCAAGCGATTGCGGGCTCTGGAAGAAATCGCGAACTCCCATAAAGGCGTTTCAAACTCTTACGCGATTCAGGCAGGACGTGAAGTCCGCATTATCGTTACACCGGAAGAGGTTGATGATTATACTGCACAGCAGATGGCCAGAGATATTGCCAACCAGGTAGAGGAAACCATGCAGTATCCGGGACAGATCAAAGTGACAGTTATTCGTGAAACCCGCGCGGTTGAATATGCGAAATAATGATTAAAGAAGATAAATAAAAACAAAAGCGTCATTATTTGGCGCTTTTGTTTTTAATGAGCTATAATTTTATTATGTTATTTGGAACCGGTGGAATAAATTTATTCGGAAATCGTTTGCCTGACCGGCAAATGAATTTTGATATTAATCTTCTTCCCATGAACTTATCAGAGGGTCGGAATATCGGCGAATTGTCGGGATTGTTTCTGTATACTGCCCCGAAAAAAGTTGAAAGCAGCCGTCAAGCCGATATTTTTATTGTCCTGTTTTATGTAGACAACATCCAGATATCAGAATCAAGAATGAGAACCTGGGCAAATATTCTTGCCGATACATACTATACTGCCCGTGGCTCATTTACAATGGGAATGGCATCCGCGATCAAAAAGCTGGCGGCTTATCTTGCTAAGGAAAATAAAGGACAGATAATGCCGGTAATTTACATGAATACGGCTGTTCTCAGGGACAGATCGCTTATGATCGCACATGCCGGTCCGGTTCACACTACAGTGATTTCTTCAGATAAAGTACAGAACTTCAATGATGAAGCATGCTTGCCGATACAGATCACACACAATGAATTAAGTTTTTTTACAGCAGATGTTCATTCTGAAGATATTATTCTTCTGTGTCCGAATGTCCCAAATGATTGGACAAATTCCGCTATCATGGAAGTTACCGGGGATTCCCCTCTCAATGCCATTCGGTTCCTTTTAGACCGGTCCGGCGGAAACCTGCAGGCTGCAGTAATTCAATTAAAAACAGGAAAAGGACAGATCTCATTTCGGTCTAAAACACAGATCACAGCGAATGTTCAGGAAGAAAAACAATCCAAAAACAAAAATGAATCAGAGAAAAAACGCAATTCTTCAGATCTGATCAATCCATTTGAAACCCTGCCCGGTACAAATGACATTCCGATTGACAGGCCACTGATCCGTCAAAGAAAATCGATGGAACTCTTCGATGAAACACCTGTTGAAACTAACAATCAGCAGCCGAAAAATTCAGCCGAAACTGATTCAACTGAAGATGTCCAATCAAAAGAAGATGAAGGACAAACAAAAGTTTCACTCACAGGAGATCAGGAACTTCCCGGAGCGGAGAATTTGCCATACGATTTTTCTGAAGAAAACCCGGATAAAAGGCGGAATTCAGAAGAAAAATCATTAATGAGGAAAAAGACTCCGGCAAATCGTTCAAAATCCGATGTTGGTCTCTCAAATGAAAAACAGAAAACAAAAAAGAAGACAAGAAGAAAGCTGAATGCAAAACGTTTTGTTTTGATTTTGGTTTGCGGTTTACTGATTCCGATATTGGTTGTCTCTGTTTTGTTTTTTATCTATTCCGGAAGAAGTAAAAACCAGCTTCATGAAGAATATCTGTCACTGGGTGTTGCTGCGGCACAAAAGGCCATTGATGCGAATTCATTGCAGGACAAAGAATCTCTTTGGACGGAATCTTTATCATACACTGAGCAGGCGCTTAGTTACGGAAATTCCCAGGCGGCCAGAGATTTGCGTAAACAAGCTATGACAATGATAGATCAAATCAATGGCGGTATCAGCGCGATCTACAACTATGCGAATCAAAATAAACTGCCTCAGGGTTTGAATATCACAGAAATATCCACTTCAGGACAATTTACATATGCTCTTGATTCCACCAGCGGTTCTGTTTTACGGTTTTCAGCAAGCGGCAATGGACTTTCCCTTGACAGTAATTTCACCTGTTCACCCGGGATCTATAGGCAAATAGAGAAAGAAGCAGCCGAAGAAGAAAATAAAGAAAATAAAGATATTAAGACTGTCAAAGTAAACCCGCTGGTAGGC
Organism: uncultured Chloroflexota bacterium; assembly: GCA_902786265.1. Taxonomy (GTDB): domain Bacteria; phylum Chloroflexota; class Anaerolineae; order Anaerolineales; family Anaerolineaceae; genus Flexilinea. The sequence goes on from CADACE010000008.1 coordinate 25,544, forward strand.
TTTTTCACATTACCCGCAGGAAATCCTCATGGTTTTGTTTTAGCCGGAATTGACGCGGATGCAAATATTATTTACTGTACAGGGAACAAGAACAACAGAGCACAGGAGCTCATAAAACCCAACACAAGAAATTTTACTGTTTCTTCTGTTTATTTTTCAAATAATTCTCTGTATATTCTTGACACCCAGGAATCTGTAATGTGGGAATACTTATTCAATAATTCGGAAGGCTTTATCTATGAACCCTCCAATTACTATGGGTCGTATACGCCATTTCTTTCTGATATTATTGATTTTGCCATGTTTAAAGAATACAGCTATTTTCTCCGCAATAACAGCACGCTGCTTGTTTGTGATTACACCGGTTACAGACCTGATTGTCAGGAATACACGAATATTCAGAATGAGGATAAATCCGTATATATCGGGTTTAACAGCCATCATTTTAAGAAAATACTTGTAAATGTTTCTCCTGATAATTCAATTTATATCATGGATGAAAAGCTTCAATCTGTATTAAACCTTTCTGTGAAATTAAATTACATACGCTATATTGTTCCAAACCGTTCCATAGACGAAATTTCACAATATTCAAAAGCCTCCGGTTTCGGAATTACCGGACAAAACCGTCTGCTTTGGAGTTATCAAAACGATTTATATATTGCTAACATGCCATAAAGTAAAAAAATAAAGGAGCTGTATAAATGGTAATAAATTACACGGAAATCAAAAGTGCCATAACCCCCATAAACCGGGAGCATGTTCAGGCTTTTCTTTCAGATATTGAAAAAGCCGGAGGCTTTAAACTTGAAAAATGCGATATGGAATCATATGCAGGAAGTGATTTCTGCCTGATTTACATCATGACCGGAGGCACAGAAGGTATTTTTCTTAAAAATCTGGAAATTTTCACTTCAAAACCCTGCTATATCCTTACAAGCGGAGAAAGCAACTCTCTTGCGGCATCTATGGAAATTCTTTCATATCTGAAAAACCGGGGCTATCAGGGAGAAATTCTGCATGGTTCTCCGAAAAGAATAGCTGACAGGATAAACAGCCTCTGCCGGACAAGCCAGACACTCAAAAAGCTGAACGGAGCAAAAGTCGGTACGATTGGAGGCTCTTCTGACTGGCTGATTGACAGCGAACCGGATGCAGAAGCTTATAAGAATATTCTTGGCATTGAAATTGTAAATATTCCCATGGATGAATTAGTCAGTGAGATCAAAAAAGGCGGATACATACACAATCAATGGACTGATCATCTTCTGTCACTGGGATATGATAGAAGTGAAATGGAAAAATCATTGAACGTATATGGTGCAATAAAACGACTTACGGAAAGATATGATTTAATTGGTGTTACAGTTCGTTGTTTTGACCTGCTCACATCCGTAAAGACAACCGGATGTCTGGCTCTGGCTGTTTTGAATGCAGAAGGAATTTATGCAGGATGTGAAGGAGATATGCCGTCACTGATTTCCATGATCATCCTGGGTGAAACATCAAAGAAGCCTGTTTTCATGTGCAATTTGAACAGAATCGACACGGAAAACAAGGAGCTTATATTTGCTCATTGCACACTTCCCGCAAATATGCCTTATGAAATGTCTTTGACAACACATTATGAATCAGGGATCGGTGTTGCAATCGCGGGGTCTATCCCCGAACAGGAAATGACAATATTCAAAATTTCCAATGACCTGAGACAATGCTTTGCCGCGGAAGGAAAAATTATCGAAAACCGCAGAGAACCAAATTTGTGCCGGACGCAAATCAAGGTCTCTTTGGATCATTATGAATATTTTCTCACAAATCCGATTGCCAACCATCATTGCATTTGTCTTGGAAATTATCAAACTGCGTTGGAAGATTTCTATCGGAATATGTAAGAAATCAATTTAAATTATAAGAAATGAGGCCGGGACCAAAACAGTCTCAGCCTCATTTTTATTATTCACCCCATCGATGTTTGAGATCTGCTTCCAGATCCTCACGTTTCTTTTGCTTTCCTAACTCATAATCTAATTTTATTTCATCAAAACTGCTGCGAATATCTTCTCGAATTTCTTCACCTGATTTAGGTGTTAATAAAGAAGCAGCTGCAATTCCTGCGATTCCGCCCACAATAATACCAAATGTAAATTTTATAATAGTGCCAAACATATGACCTCTTTTCTGCTTTCATTGTATCACCCTTCAATTCTGCTTTCCAGAATTCGGGCTTTTTCATTTAATAAAGTTTCAAAAATATTCAGGTTATTATAAGGGTTCAATTCATTTTGAAGCATCTCTGCTCTCGCAGCACCGTAAGATGCAGCTTTTATATAATTATAAGTCTCATTTATTCCGACAATATACGCACCACAGAAACATGACAATTCACCTATTTTTTCAAAAGGTTCTTTATAATCTACACGCAAATACTTCACTTTTTTGTCCGCACGATTAATAAACATATACGACCGGTTTTCGGTTTTTATTATGATATTTTCAGCACCGTAATCCAGGAGAATTTTCATCATATCCTCTAATTGGCTGATGCGATATTTTTCAAAAAAGAGATTTCTTACCTGTCTTTCACGTACGATAAAGGCAGTTAAACCATTTACCAGTGTTTTCACGCTTTCAAAAAAATATGGATGCATGTAACCGTTTCCGGCTTGAATTGTGATCGTTCTTTTATTTCCTCCGGGGAATGCCTGAGGCAATAAATTGTGTGATAAATAATCCAGGGGACACAGGTGAATACATCTTGCTTCAAGATATTCCGTCGGTATGTCTCTGGCAAGTATCGTTTCAGAGGTTCTTTCCGTCAGACTGTCTGTTGCTTTTTTTTTGATATTAAATCCCAATAATTCTTTCGGAAAAGGTTTGCCGGCTTTAAAATATTGTGTGAGAACACTCTGATCCTTGCGTGAAGGATACCCGTTTTCATTGTTCAGGTCAAAATATGAAATGAAATTTCGCTGTTCAAGGTCAGAATTGACCTTTTTTATGCCATGTGTACTGAATTCATATTTTTTCAATAAAGAGAGGAAATCGTCAGGATAATTCGAGTTGATTCGGGCTACTAATCCGGGATGTCTTTCTTTCGGGCTCATTCCAATTGCGGCATAAAGTAATTCTCCGCCTGGAATATCATTTATATTTTCACCTTCAGCCGTTAGAATAAAATCCCGGGTCAGTCTTCCGATGATAATATATGGAGAATAATTGTTTTCTCCGGCCATTTTTATTTAAAAGCAATTTTCTGCACTGCATTCAGTGCTGCAATACCGACTTTTGCTCCATTTTTCAGAGAAAGGTCTACCTCAGTATTTTTCTCTACGGCGTTATTGATACTGATTATTCCTGCAACAATTCCGATCACTAAACCACCGAGGCTGTAATAAAGCAGTGTTTTTGTTTTCCAACTCATATATTATGATTTCTCCGTTTTTCTCTTTGAAAAAATATGCAGAATACCGGCTGATCTGGATTCTGCTTTAATCACGGGTTCCAAAATCTTTTTCAGTATTTCTTCGACTTTTTCACCCAATTCTTCCACTTTTCCGTCCGCAGTTGTAAGTACCTCATCCAGTTTTGTTTTGGCGTCATTGATGCGGGATGCCAGGAAAAAACAAAGTATAGCAAGAGCCGTACTTATTATGAAAAAAAACAGAGCAGAAAAGGTGATCAGAAAATCCCGGACTGTACTGAATATAACAGGATTCCGAATGCCAAGCCAAACAAATATCCCGACAATGGCTATCAGTGCAGCAGTTATCAATATAACAGGACGCTCAACATTAATTCGATCATCTTGTGTATTTTTTATTTTTTCATTACCACGCATTCCATTCTCCTTCACATAATTTTACCTCTTATTTGAATAAAAATATATTTGAAATTTATAAATGTTTATATCCGAAGAAAAAGTCCGGTGTTTTACATGAATTTCTTTAATGTAATAAAACCGTATTGGTTTTTCCCTGAATTTCATCCATGGAAAAAATGATATAAATCCTTTGTTTTAAAATTCCGGTCATATCACCTTATATTTTACGAAAAAAGGCAAGAAAATAAAGTAAAATATAAAATAGGTATAAAATCAGTAAAAATCAAACAGCATACATGATGCTGTTTGATTTTATATATACTATCGGAAAGGAGGAAGAATTTGACAAAAACAGTATGAGATAGGTTGAAAACAATTAACGATTGAGCCCGTTAATCAGAGATATAAAATGAAGGCTCTTCAAACTGTTTACTAACAGTGGATGTAAAAGGAGATGTAATATGTCAATATGTTATCCTGCCAACCTGTTCGGTAAGTTTACCGAATATCTGAAAGATGAAAAATACCGTTTCATCTCAAACGAAAAAGAAGGCGTGATCTTTTTTGGCATCGCCATGCGCGGAAATCTCGCAAACATTCAGTATCAGATCCTGGTTGAAGAAAAAAGCTTTGTATCCTATGCAATCTGTCCGATTTACGGTGACGTCAGAAACAGGAAACAGATGGCGGAGCTCTCGTCTTATCTGCATTTTGCAAATCATGGTCTTCTCCAGGGAAATTTCGAATTTGATCTGAAAGGCGGAGAAATCCGGTTCAAGTATTTCGTAAATTGTGCCGGAATGGTTCTCACTGATGAGGTCATTGAAAACAGCGTGCGAATTCCCGCGGAAATCTTCAGCCGCTTCATCGGAGGTATTTTCGGGATCATTTTCTATCATATGGATGCTGCAGAAGCTATTGCTCTTTCCAATTCGGAAAACTGCACTGCTGAAAATGAAAATCATAAAACTGATTCATATGATGACGATACAATTCCGCCTGTGTTTCTTGATTTTCTGAAGCATTTGCATGACGAAAAAGATAAGGATGATTCTGATATCATCAAATAGTACAGTAAGGAACTGCAATGAACAAAAATAAATATCCGGGCTGCAATAAGCCGGATGTTCGTACCATTATTCCGGATTGGGAAACCAATTGTAACCAATTATTTTATTCCTGTTGCACTGCTCAGAAATCAAATACTGAGCAGTCTTTTTTTTATAAATCTTTTTTCCAAAAAATCAACATTTTTGCATCCTTATAAATAATCTTTATAAAATACCTGCAAATCCGGGAATATGATTTAGAATTAAATCAGAAAAATATTTATATTCCGGATATGGAGGCGTCGGCTCTTGTCCGGTGTAAGGATTCCTTTTCTCATCTATCAATAATCCCTCAACAGAATACCCGGGGAACGAAAATGGAAACAGCAATCGACAGGTTACGATTAATTTTAGGGAATGATGCTCTTCAGCGGCTTCAGCGATCACGTGTGATGGTGATAGGGCTGGGCGGCGTTGGTTCATCATCCGCGGAAGCATTGGCTCGCGGAGGAATCGGGGCACTTGTACTGGTCGACCGTGATGTTGTTATGCCAAGCAACATCAATCGTCAGGCGCTTGCCTTCTACAGCACACTCGGTAAACCCAAAACCGAAATTATGAAACAGATGGTATTTGACATCAACCCGGACTGTGAAGTTACAACGCTTCAGGAATTCATCGATAAGGACCTGGTGCCTAAGCAGTTGGGGACGCTTCCCCGTCCGGATTATGTTATTGACGCAATTGATACCGTTTCGCAAAAGCTTGCTATTGCCGCCTGGTGTCAGGCAGAAAATATTCCTGAAGTTTCAGCTATGGGCGGGGCAAACAAACTGGATCCGTCCCGTCTGCGCTTTGCACCTGTTGAAGAGACAAAGATGGACCCGATCGCACGGGTTATCAGGAAAGAATCCCGAAAACGCGGACTCAAAAGTATCACAGTACTTTATTCGGATGAGCTTCCGATTGAAGCAGAAGGGAAACGAAATGTTCTCAATGAAAAGGGCTTTGTCCGCGAAGGCTCATCTATTCTTGGCACAATGAGTTATTTCCCTCCAATTATGGGCCAAATGCTGGCAGGATATGTGATAAGGAAACTGGCGGGACTTGAATGAAACCAACGATCTGGGATATGCATATCCATCTGGATTTTTTTCAAAACGCGCAGCAGGCAGCGGAAGATGCGGCTTCCAATGGACTGGGCATGTTCGCGGTCACTGTGACGCCGCAGGGATATCAAAATATTAATGCAAATCTTCAGAATCCTGAAAACGTTATAATTGGCGTCGGATTGCATCCATGGTGGGCTGCAGATGGTAGATGCAGCCGGAATGATGCTGAAAAAGCGGCAGATCTTATTCAAAGTACACGCTATGTCGGAGAGATCGGTTTGGATGCCTCACCAAAACACGTACCGGAAGGGTCTCTGGAAAAACAGACGGAAATATTTACTTTATTATGTCAGGCCTGTGCCGAAACCGATCTTCCGGAAGGGAAAAGGATCTTATCAATTCATTCGGTGAAAGCCGGAACTTTAACACTGGACATTCTGGAACGCAGCGGATGCCTTGATAAATGCTGCTGCATTTTTCACTGGTTCACCGGTTCGAGCGATGAATTGAACCGGGCGGTCCGTTCCGGCTGTATGTTTTCTGTAAATGAGATGATGCTGAGAACAAGACGGGGACGGGAATATGTTCGGCAGCTTCCTGAAAACCGTATTCTGTTGGAAACAGATCTTCCGCCCGGCCGGGACATCATATATCCGACTGAAAACATTTTATTATCACTTAATAAAACACTTGATGAGCTGCATATGATACGGGGCAATGATATGACAAGTAAACTATGCGAAAATTCGGAACGTATCATAAATAATTTCATAACCTTAAATACAAATAAAAAATCGGGAATAAGTGCCTGAAGGAAATATTCAGCACCTGATTTGTTCAGAATTTGAATTGGGAGATCAGCTCTATGATGCTGCTCAATCCGCAATAGAAAAAGCTACCGGGTAATCCATGATATTTCTTATTGATTAATAATATATACGAATTACTCGTTACAATGAAATAATTATTCCTGAATAAAAAAAAGGCTCAATTCATTTTGAATTAAGCCGGCGTACAGTTTCTGAATTATGCGGAAGCCCTGAATATTTCAAGAATATCTTCTTTACTCAAAGGAACCAGTCCTTTTTGACAGGAAGGCGCTGCGCTTTCCGCCATCAATTCAAACCGTTCATCATTGATCCCGACTGCGGAAAGCGTAGACGGAAGTCCAAGTTCATCAAAGAAAAAGGAGGCTGTTTTCGATATGGATTCCTCTGCAACTGTCATATCATTCCCGCCGGTGATTCCCCAGACATTTCTTCCGTATTCGGCGAATTTCCAGACAGTTTTTTCATTCAGGATGTGTTTCATCCACCGCGGAGTTATAATAGCCAGGCCAATTCCATGGGTGATATCATACCAGGCGCTCAATTCATGTTCAATCGGGTGGCAGCACCAGCCAACTTCAGCTCCGGATTTTGTGATACCGTTGATGGCATTTGTCGAAGCCCACATAAGGTTTGCACGTGCTTCATAATTATCCGGCTCATTCAGTGCAATCGGTCCATATTTGAAGCAGGTGCGTAAAACAGCTTCTCCAAACTGTATGGAAAGGAAGCTGTCCCGAATCGGAGAAAAATAGTTTTCAAATGCGTGACTGATCATATCAGCGGTCCCTGCAGCTGTCTGAATGCGAGATACTGAAAAAGTATATGTAGGATCCAGGATCGAAATGCGGGGCTTGAGAAGATCGGAAGACATGGATGCTTTCACATGCAGATCCGTATTCGTAAGAACGGCATTTTTATTCATTTCGGAACCGGTTGCCGAAAGTGTCAAAACCGTTAAGATCGGTAATGCGTTTTTTATTTTTGATGAATCTTCTATCAGGTCCCAGACATCTCCTTCATAACAGGTACCTGCAGCTATTGATTTAGCTGTATCTATAACACTTCCGCCGCCGATTGCAAGAACCATATCGATATTATTCTCACGGCAAAGCGAGATCCCATTCCTGACGAGACCCACTTTAGGATTTGCTTCAACACCGCTCAGTTCAAAAACTGTCAGTCCGGCATCATTCAGCAGTTTTATTGCTTCATTGTAAATTCCGAGCCGTTTTATGCTTCCACTGCCATAAACCAACAGAACACGCTGGCCAAATTCGGCCAGTTCATCCAGATGAGAGATTTGTCCCTTACCGAAATAAATCTTTGTGGGAGTGTAATAGGTAAAATTATTCATAAAAAGCTCTAACCTTCAAATGGTTTTACCTGAGGAGACCTGTCGGTACGATTTGCCCGGGCCGGTTTAGACGGGCGTTCGCGCCGTTCTGTTTTCTCCGGTCTGTCTTCTTTATTATCTCTTTCACGTTTATCCCGTCTGTCAGGCCGATCTCTGCGATCCGGTTTCCCTTCCCGTCTGGCTCTCACCGGTTTATCTGTCTTTACCGTTTCACTGTATTCATCACTTCCGCTCACCAAAGCAAGAATGTCTTTATCTTCAATTTCGATCTCATCAGGACCGGACTCTTTTTCATCAGCCTTTTGGGCTGAACCTGCATCTTCCGTAATGAGCTGTTCACGTTTAAATTCGCGCCTTCCTACTTCGGGAATTTCGACAAGAATTGAATCACGGAGCGGAAAAACTTCGACAACTTTTCCTTCGCCCTGCGGGGTTATTACCCGCTTGTTTTTCTTCGGAAGTCGTTTGCGGCATTCTACATAATAATCATTTTCATAAACAAGGCAGCAGCGCAGACGTCCGCACATCCCGGTAATTTCAGCAGGGGTTAAAGAAATCCCCTGTTCCTTTGCCATCTTGATAGAAATTGAGCTGAACTCTGTCAGATATTGGCAGCAGCATCGGCAGGCTAATCCGCAGGCTCCCATTCCGGGGATCGTTTTCGCGACATCGCGTGGACCCATTTGACGAAGATCTACAGCGTTGAGCATTGGGAAATTACGCATCAAATCATATTTCAGGGATTTCAGATCTACTTTTTCATCATTGTCACTGGCATAATTGACCTGAAGCCGTAATCCGTCAAAGCTGAATTCCGCATCCAGAATCTTGACACCTTCCAGATTTAATTCTGTCAGGCGCTTTCTCGCGAAACTGATAGCTTCTTCTTTTTTCTGGTTAAACAGTTCTTTCGCTACTAAATCTTTGGATGACGCCGGACGAATAACGGGTTTTAAAGGCTCGCCTTCGTTTACAAAATCAGTTTTAACCTGAACCACTTTTCCAATCTGACGTCCGCGGATAGATTCAACGATCACATAATCATCAATATCAAGGTCATATCCGTTTGCATCAAAGAAATACGCTTTATTTACTCTTGAAAAACGTACACTTACTACTTTTTCATATATTTCTGACATTAAAACCTTCTTTTATCGGCGCTGCGATAAGGCAAACAGTCCGATTACAATACCTAAAATTCCGCAAACCAGAATAATCATTCCCATAGGAACTCCACCGGTAACATTAATGCCGGTGACAGTCTGAAATGTGGGGATAACTAACGGTGCCGGTTCTGTGAACGTAGGGAGACGGGTCGGTTCCACCGTAATAATAAACTGAGCAGCAAGCGTCGGATCGATCGTATTCGTGATCCGGGGTGTGGGCGTATTGGGTACAACAACGATAGGAAGGTCACCCGTATAATCGACGTAGGAACTGTATACCCACGCGTAATTATCCGGGCCGCCCATATATTCGATCAGGATCCAGCTGCCTCCTTCTGTTCGGCCTTTGCCGATAACCGTCTGATTAGCCAGCAATGTGCCTACCCGGTCATATTCAGTTCCGGGACCGGAACGCACATTGATCTGCGGATTGGAGTCATCATTCTTAACACGGACAATTACACCCGGATCTGTCCCTGTCACAGTCGGGATATCAACTGTCGGAATTTGAAAAAAACCGCTGCCAGCAAATGGCAGAAGGAAAATACCGCACAACAGAATTATTAGCAACGGAATATTAAATTTTTTTACGTTCACTTCATTCCCTCAAAATTCTATTATAATTTTACTCGATTCTCAGGATGCAGAAGAGAATTGGTTTAATTTTATTGCGTCAACAGACACAACCGCGGTCGTTTTAAATCAAAATCCCAGGTATGAAAGCTGTCACCGCCGCAAAGCAGCGCATATCGGCATTCATTGCAAAGTTCACTCTCCTCGGTTCGTTCTCTCCGGAAAATCCGGAAACGATTTTGCCATACCTCAAAAAAATCATCTTTGTAAATATTTCCCTGTACAAGTTCCTGTCTTCGTTCGATATCAAGACAGGCTGCAATGTCACCGCTGCACTGCACACTTGCGATCATAATTCCGGCTCCGCACAGGAAGGGCGCATCGCGGACAGTACCTTCATAGGGAAAAGGCAGAAAATGAGAACAACCATAGGTGATTTCCATTCCGTTATCATTTTCATCCGGTGTTTCTCTGTATTTCCGGATGAAATCAAACAATTGAAACAGTTCATCACGGCTGAGAAGCAGATCCCCGTTATCTTCGGCCCGTCCTATCGGTTCAATATTTAAAACTTTCCATGAGAAAACATTCATTTTACTGATAACAGAATGGATCTGCTCAAGCTTTGGAAGGGTTCTTTTTGTAATTACACTGGTTACCTGAACAGGAATGTCATATTTTTTCAGGTTGTAAATTCCGCGAACAGCCAAATCATAAGCTGCAGGATTCTGCCTGAGCAGGTTATGGTCCTCAGCCGTTCCGTCAATACTGACAGATGCGGAATATATATGGCATTCTTTCATCTTCCGTGCCATGTCATCTGTGATAAGCATGGCATTTGTAACAACAGACCAGTAAAGATGAGCATGATGAAGCTCTTCCATTATCAGGCTGAAATCAGGATGCAGCAGCGGCTCTCCGCCTGTCAGCACGATATGAACCCGTGGCTCTTTTACGGAAACATTCCTGATAATTTCCAGTACCTTTTCCGACACAAGAAAACTGCTCCCACGTGCGCCGCAATTACTCCCGCAGTGAAGACAGTGCAGATTGCATTGATCTGTCAGCTCAAAAAATAAATAATGCAATTCCGGATATTTCCGCAGACGATTGCGTTCATAAGCCGTTTCCAGCCGTTTTTGAAGCAATTCGTAATCATCCATACCGCTTAAATTCGTTCTCCGGCAAATCATTTTGGCATTCATTTCCGCATTTCGGGCAATAGCGGTCCATAGACCAGTTGCTGCCTTTCCATGTGTTTCCGCAAAAAGTACATTCATAGTGTACGGTGACAGGCGGCGGTCCATAAATCAATTGTTGTCTGTCGGTCGGTATACCAAATCTGATTTTCCCGGAAGATCCTTTTTTATATCCGCAAAATCTGCAGAATCTGTCATTTTTGTCTTTATATTCTTTTCCGCAATGTGGGCAATGTGTCACAGAGGAAACCGATTCTGATGTGTCCGATAAATCGTTATTATCTTTAGATCCTTCATACAATACGGTATCCTGAAATGATGAGACGGAAACACGTTTTGTTTCTTTTTTTATTTTAAAAGTATAATTGCCGATTTTTAATAGACCGCTTTCTCTGATCATATATTTTTCATTTGGTGCTATTCGGTCATCATTGAAACTTGTTCCGTTCTTTGAGCCTAAATCGATCAAAACCATCACGCCTTTTTCAATAAAAATTTTACAGTGTGTTCTGCTTACCGTTTTATCATCCACGACAATATCGCATGAAGAATCTCTCCCGATGGTTAAACTCTGTGACTTTTGGAGCGTCACTGTAGAATCTTTGGAAGTAAGTGTATAAATATTTTCGTTATTATATTGGTCATTCACGGGAATAGGCCCGTAAATTGTATTTATTTGATCAAGCCCATTTTGGTTCTGTTTGCTTTGATAAGCACAATAGGGACATTCATCATAGTCATTCGGATTATAATAGTGTCCATTTTTACATTTGATATAACTTGGTTTCATACGTCCTCACAGGATTTTTGTACATCACGAAAACAGCTTTTCGGATATTATTTTTTCTCCGTTAAGTATTCAACAAAAATTTATTTATAGTATACCATTAGATAAACAAGAAAAACAGTTGTATAATTTGTTCATAAGTTTTAGTAAAGAGGACTATTATGAATTTAAATGAGCTGCAATTTCCGCTGGAAGCAAATGTACAAACGCTTGCACACTTTATTGATATACAGGGAACATACTCCTTCACTTTTGCCAGTCCGTTTTGTTATAATTCTCCTGCGGAATTGAAAGAAAAACAGGCATTCCTTCTTGCCGGATTCAACCAGCAGAAGAAAAAGAATTTGAATGCTGACACTGTTTTTACATATTACATTAACAGTCTTGAAAAGAGACCACATCCGGATAAAAAAATCAAAGCTGTTATGCGTCAGTCAACCATTTACCGTGCAGACGGAAGCGAATTAGGCAGCATTCAGATTCTGCTTCAGCATGGTATTTTCCGTAATTACCATGGTATGAACCCTAATCCGGTTTATGACGCTACGGAAACCCTGGTGGGCTTTTGCCATTATAACGACAAAAGCAAGAGCAAAGATGTTTATACCTGCAGTCCGGATTTTCATCTTCCGGAACGGGAAATGAAAGCACAGGATGTCGCTTCTCTTGAAGCTGCCGGTACTATTCACAAAGTTTATTCCTACGATATTGTTGAGTCTGAGGATGTAGACAATAAAGACCGCTTCATGGCTATTTTTTCTCCATCCAAAAAATCGGAGCTCACGAATAACCGTATCCGTTTTTATGGATGCGAAGATAATGAAGACCTGAAAGAACTGCTGCTTACAGCCCTTTTCGCCTTTTTCTGGGGAACGTATATCGATATACCGATGTAAGGAAACCGGCATTGGTTCGGATTTTGATTTATTCAAAGAAGGTCAGCCTTGATGCTGCTGCGAAACCGATATAGCAGTACTATATGTTGGTCATTTCCTGAAAGTGAAGAGCTGTGAAATTTCAAATTATAAAAAAAGTGTGCCGGAAAGACACACTTTTTATATTTGCACATAATATGGCAAGTCTTCATAGGTACATCAAATGATCCGCCGTAGAAGACAAATTCTTATTTCTTATTTCTTATTTCTTATTTTTCTTCGTGTTTTACCTGAAACTGGGAGAAATCCCTTGCCACTTCAGTATTGGAAAATACAGCCTGTGCCTCAGCAAGAATATCTTTTTCACGATAACGGCGGGAGACGTGCGTCAGATATAATTTCCCGACATTCGCTTCTCTGGCAAGTTCCGCAGCCATTTTCGCGGTAAGGTGGGAATATTGCACTGCCATTTCAGCTTCCTCTTCCAGATAAGTCGCTTCAATGCTCAATGCATCTGCGCCTTTTACATAGGGCAGCAGTTCCATGGCATTGCCTGTATCGCCGACTGTGATCAAAGTAGTTCCCGGAACAAACTCTCCGAGCACGGATTCCGCGTCGATTGTTCTGCCATCCGGCAGCGTTACCGATTCTCCATTGACCAGATTTTTCCGCCAGGGACCTGCTGGAATGTTCAGCTCTGCGGCTTTTTCAGGGAGGAAAGGACGTTTCCCTTTTTCCTCAAAGCAGAATCCATAAGAATCTGTCCCTCTGTGTGAAACAGGAAAACAGCTGACAGTCAGGTTCTTTTCCTCAAAAATAATACCGGGTTTTAATTTGTGAAATACCAACGGTGTAGGTTGATGATTTCCACGTAAGACAACTGAAAACAGAAGGTCCTTGATACGTTCTATGGCATCAGCTCCGCCATAAATATGCATTTCTTCCATTGTTTCCCAGCGGACCATTGTGGAAACGAGCCCGGCCAGACCAAGAATGTGATCCAGATGACTGTGCGTTATCAAAATCTTATTTAACCGTTTCAATCCGATACCGGATGTCAGCAGCTGACGCTGCGTTCCTTCTCCGCAGTCAACCATAAAACGATGTTCATTATAAAGGACTACCATGGAAGGCAGACTTCGCCGTACAGATGGAGCGGAAGCGGAAGTTCCTAAATAGATTATTTCAAACACAAATCACCCTCAAAACAAAAATCAGGACTTATTGTACCACTTTTTTATCCCCGGACAAATCCGATTTCCGCTAATATCACCCAAACTCCGGATTCGCCGAACGGAACGGAAATTTTCATCATTGTGTTTTCTGTGCTGAAATACATGGTAACCTGGTTGTTCTGATAGTCCGCACCCATGATTTTTGCAGGCTGCATATCTTCAAGCCAGAATGATTCAATCACCTTTTGAACATCTTCGGTAGAGTTGATCTGCATAGAAAAAGTGATATGATCGAATTCAGCATAATCATCGTCACTCGAGAAACCAAGACTCAGATAAATTTCCGCACAATTCCGGTTGTTGTTTGACTGGCATCCGATGGTGTCGCTGCCGCGCCAACAGGTGAAATCCAGATATCTTTTCATCATTTCTGTTACTTCGATCGGGTTAGCCATCCACATTTTCGATGAATTTTGAACGATTTCTGCCACGGAGTAAAACGAAGGATTTTCACGGACTGATTGACCGAATGAAGGAAGACATGATAGAAAAAAAACAGCGGTAAGCAGCAGACAAATTATGAGTTTTTTATTCATTAGGCCCCCTGTGAAAAGATTACTGTTATAAAAAAGCTCAGTCATGAGGCTGAGCTTTGTCCACTTTGAAAACTGTGATCAGGCGAGAAATTCCTGGATCTTTTTGTCCAAATCGGCAGCAGGCATAGAACCGACTGTTTTATTTACAATTTCTCCGTTTTTGACATAAAGCAGCGTCGGGATGGACTGAACCCCATAATTTTCTGCGGTGTCACTGTCATCGTCGATATTGATTTTAGCAACGATCAGTTTACCGGCATATTTTTGAGCGGCTTGTTCAAGCAGCGGACCAATCATCTTACAAGGGCCGCACCAGGGAGCCCAAAAATCAACAATCACAGGAAGCTCAGACTTCAAAACAGCCTTTTCAAATGTGGCATCAGTTACATGGATAGGTTCTTCAATCATGTTTTACTCCTTTGTGCTTCAATCTTACCATGAATTCGTTAAGAATTGTTGAATTTCATATTATTAGATGGTTCTGGAGTTACTTTTCAGAGAAGAGTATGAAGATAATAGCGACTATGCGAATATATGCAGAAACTTATCGTTTGCCGGCATTTTTTCGTATTTCTGACGGAGTTTTTTTTCTGCTGATCTTTCCCGAAAAAATAATCGAGATCAAAAGAATTCCCGTGGCAAATATTGCGGTCAGAACAGCAGCCAGCGTGAAACCATGGACCCAAAGCGGTTCAGGAAAAAGACGGATCAGTGAATCTGTCTCCCAGAACAGCCAGGAATCCCCTGTAAAAAACAGATGATGAAACGCATCGAAAAAAGCGTCAAAACCGGTAAGAATACCAATTCCGACCATCACGATCAATGCTAATGTAAGAGAAGCCCCGCATATCAATGATTTCAAAAAGCCGGGCAGCGTTTCCGGTTTCCGGCTGACAAGTAAGATCGTGACAATGATAAAAACGATCAGGATCGACATGACTCCTCGTGCATTCCGGAATACGACACGTACATCATACATATGCGAAGTTTCCCGTTCATTGTACAAAGGGCTTCCGTCTTTCATCTTCAATTCTGCAAGATAGTTATCATGATATTTTTGCGAAAAATCCGTAATATAGTTCACAGATTCCGTACCGTATTCAATTCGTTCTTCAAGCGTGAAGCCATAAGGATCCGGAGGAAAATCCGGACGTTTGTATTCATGTACCAGATAAGCCGGCGTAAAGATCAAAATGATGGCATTCATCAGCAAAACAAAGGGTAAACACAATGCTGTGATCGTAAAAAAAATATGCCTGCCTTTCATAATGACCTCATCTTCCTGACTTTTTAACTATTTTACGTCAATTTCCCTTGTCAGAATCATAAACATGGTAAAATATATTTCGTTTGGTTTATGAAATGATTTCATGCGAACATATGCCCCTGTAGCTCAATGGACAGAGCGTCGGTCTTCTAAACCGCAGGTTGCTGGTTCGAGTCCAGTCAGGGGCGCTTTACAAGAACAGAAACCTTTTTGCACCAGTAAATGCAGAAAGGCTTTTTTGTTCAAAGAAATGATAATTTTTCTTTATAACATTTTCTCAAAGTCTTGTTCTCTTTGAGCATTAATACGCCCCGTATAAATTATTAATTATACGGGGCGGAAATTTTTTCTTTTGGTTTTGAGTATTGTTTTATTTCATATTCTCAAGCATTTTCATCACGATGGTACAGGAATGATCCGCCGCCATGTCGACGAAATTATCGTATGTTTCGCGAGCATCTCCATCTGCTTTATCGGACATCGAGCGGATGACGACGAACGGGACGCTATATTGCTCACAGACCGCGGCAACGGATGCTCCTTCCATTTCGCAGGCAAGCGCATCAAATTTTTCCTGAAGTGTCTTCACATAAGCCGCGGATGCGACAAACTGATCTCCGGAGGCAATTGTTCCCTTGAAAACATGATCCGCTCCGACTGTATCGACAGCAGCATCATATGCCAGGTTCACCAGAGACTCATCGCAGGAATAATAACCGCCGTTTGTATTATCATGCGTGGAAGTCCAGACAAATCCTTCATTCTGGATCGTACCATAGTCATGCTGTACGAGATCGGTTGCGATGACCATATCAAGCACTTTTGTCTCATCGCCGACACCGCCCGCGACACCGGTGAAAATCAAAGAACTGATATCATAGCGGTTAAATAACGCGGCAGTTCCCGCTGCCGAAAGTACCTTGCCGATCCCGGCTTTTACAATGACCACATTCTTACCGCAAAGCGTACCGACATTGAACACAATACCGCCGACATGGTCCTCATATTCAATATCTGCATTTGCCAGAATCAGATCGATTTCCGTATCCATAGCAGAGACAATACCGATCCTGCTTACGGTTTCGGCAGTGTTTCCCTGCGCGAATGTGCTTTGGAAAGCGAATAAGCAAATTAAAACCGCTAATAACAAAAAGACTTTTTTCATAAAGCGCACCTTTATTTTTTATTTATGGTTTTATCTTCATTTATAAATATATCTTTTTTCGACACCTGACCGACAAGAATGTAAGAAATTACAAAAAAGACAAAAATGAAGGCGAGGAAGTACCAACCGGCATCCTGCTGTTCAAGAGCAGCGATATAGTCATATGCGCCATGGATCAGCATGGGGATGATGAGCGACAGAATGGTGAAAAGCACTGTTTTCCCTTTTTCACCGGCATAATCATATTTTTTTGCGATGCCGTAAAATGTGCCCATGAAAACACCGAAACAGGCGTGTCCGGGAATAGCGGTGACAGCGCGGGCAATGGCGGTGCTCAATCCATAATTCAAAACATAGCTGATGTTTTCCCAAAGCGCGAATCCAAGGGAAACGAAGACCGCGTAAACTACGCCGTCATACTGGCAGTTGAATTCCCGGTCGTTCCAGCTGTTTTTCCGCAGGAATATATATTTAGAGCTTTCTTCCGCAACAGCGACGATGCAAAAATACAGGATAAGGTTATACTTCACCGTGTTCGGTTCAACATACTGATCCAGAACATAGCAGAAAATGCGTTCTTCAACCAGCGCCAGAAGAGAAGAAAGCACACCGGCTCTGACCAGCTTATAAAGAAAATCGGGACTTTCTTTTTCAAGATGATCGGATTTGTAAACCCGGATCATCAGAAAGATCGCCGGGATCACAGCTGCGGCGATCAAAAGATAATTGTAGTAAACAATAGGTCTGACAAGATAATAAAACATAGTATCTCCTTATAAACTGTCAGCGGTGCTGTGATACGTACTGAATTACAGTAGACCCCTGATTATTTACTCTGAACAGTTTCAGCTTCCTTCCTGGCGATATATTTATCAAATTCGATTTTCAACCAGGCTGCAATCGGTGCTGAAACAAGCATCCCAACCACACCGCCGACAGCGCCGCCCGCGATCATTGCGGAGAAAACCAGCAGCGGATGGATGGAAATACTCTTGCTTGTGAGCCGTGGGTTGAACACATTGGCATCGATTTGCATCAGGATGATCAGTACAACAGTACCAAGTATAAACTTATCCATCAATCCTTCAGACAGGCAAATCACCAGTAACGCAATAATACCGCCGATCGGTCCGACAAACGGAATAAGGTTTCCGATTGCGGTCATCATTCCTATCCCAAAAGCGTAGGGGATCCTGCAGATCAGCATGGATATACTCACCATTACAAATACCAACAGGGCATCCAGGAGCTTCCCGCGGATATAACCGGAAAAACAACGGTCGGCATCGTGTATCAGCTCCTGAGCTTTTGCGCGGGATTCGGGTTTTACAAATACATCAAGGACATGTGACCAGTAAGCGCCGATATTTTCGGAATCCAGCAAAAAATATATCGCAAATATTACAGAAAAGAAAAGATTCGAGGCAAAATCGGAAACACTGCCGAAAAACCCGGTAATAGATTTGAAAATTTTTCCGACGACTCCGCTGTTTTCTGACAGCCATGCCTGTGCTTTCCCGGTAATTTCATCGATTTGCATATCGAAAGATTTGATTAGGGCATCCAGACTGCTGGTGTCGACAGTTATAGCGTTTGACTGGTTTCGAACGGTTAAGGCTATAAAAACAAGACTTCCGATTATGATGCCAAGAATGATCACAACAGTTACAATGACTGCAGCCGTACGTGAGGAATGCAGCACCTTTTCAAACTTCTGGATCAGCGGCTCAAAAAGATAGGCGATAATGCCTCCCGAAATGATGGGTTGCAATACCAGTCCGATTAGGTTGAACAGCTTTCGGAAAAATCCGCCGGACAGTGAAAGGATGATGCATAAGGTGAATATGATCACAGAGGTAATGATCGCGTAAACCGCGATTTTGGTATATTTTTTATCTTCGTATTGTTTCAGTTTCATACACTGTATCATCCTTTTGTTTGATTTATTTTAAAACCGTCTGTTTCAGCGGACAGACATGACTATGGTTCCGTCAGCTTTGCTGAGAACGGATGCGTAAACGCTGTATGATCCGGGTTCGAGGTCATATTCACTGGGATCCTTACCGCTGATTTTGATCTCCATATCGGCATTTTTACCGCTTACCGCGTCAGTCAAATCCTGTACCGATGAGCCCATGTCAAGGTCAAAAAGGGTAAGCTTTACGCTGATTTCACCCTTTGTCAGGGTCGGATCTATATATAATTTCTCACCCTCAGAGATCTCGAAGCCTGATGTTGCTCCAAACATATCCTTTGAAGCGTTTTTGGCAAGAATCGTAACATTTTTTTCATCAGAAGAAATCGCGAAATCAGACTTTTTACAGCCTGTAAGAGACAACATCAGAATAACCAAAATCAAAAATATTAATTGCTTCTTCATCTAATAATTCCTTTCCAGGAATATATAAAAATAAATTTTATTACTGTCCGGAAGATATTTCGGTACCTGCCAAACAAAATCGGCAACAATTCAAAATAGCCTGAACAGGTATAATTTATTATAATAAAAAAACCCGGGACTGCCTGATTTTGCAGGTCCCGAGCTTACATGCTGAACTTCGGATTTCTGTTTTCCTTAGAAGAAAAAGCTGAAAATGAAAACAAACAGGTCGAAAACACCGGTGCCAATGAGCATGTATCCGGTTACGGTCCAGGCAGTTTCAACAGCTGTGAAAGGATTCAGGAAAATGACGACACCGAGTGCGATCGTCAGAATAGCAGCAACCAACCATAGCCAATGACGGGGAAGACTGTGCGATTTGAGAATGAAATAATCACTAAGCTTGTTGATGCCCAGGATGACCATGATCACGCCATAGATCTTTGCAAAGGTCGGAAAAGCGTTTACGACATTCTGGCTGAAGACGACAAAAACGATGCCAAGAATCAGATCGATGATCGCGCAGACAAGTCCGAGACGATAGGGGAACTGCATTGATTTCAGGTTAAGTGCCCAGTAAAGACTGATCACTCCAATAACCAGAAGCATAACACCAAAAATAATAACTGCACTGTTGGAAAATTCAGCAGGAGCAGTCAGCAGACGGACACCGGCATAGACTTCAAAGAAGATGAAGACAATGATTGCCAGACAGCGTTGAAATTTACTCATAAATAAACACCTCGTTAGTTAATCCCTTTCGGGAATAATTTTTTAAATAATTACACTCATTCAAATTTGGCTGTAATTATCTGATTCACTTGTTATTTGGATAATTAATACCTGTAATGTAATTTGAAATAAAAAAGAACCGGTTTTTTCCATAATCATTTTTCATGCATTCCGCTTTTACAGAATAAACTTAATTTTTTTATTCTATAAAAACCAAGCGCATATTATAACTGATTATTGTCAAATTGCAATAAACTGCAATAGAAATGTGTTGATTCGTAAATAATCTGCCGGGTTCTTCGTTTTCTGATATAATAATTCAATGGTAACCGCACCGCAGCAGAACTATTTTGGCATGGATTTGTTCATGTCTGAAAATGTTTTTGTTGTGAAATTCAGCGTTGAAAGTGAAGCCTGCCAGGCATTTTCTGAATTAAAAAATGCCGCACTGACAAATGGCTGATCCAGTTTCAGAAAGGTTTCAGCCTGATAATGCAGGATCGGTAATCCAGAGATTAAAAAGATAATAATTGTATTAAAAATTATTTTCGGTTAAGAAGGGATATCAGGCCTTTATGAACATAGAAGTCATTACAAAGGAAAAACTTACAGATTATAAGCATCTGATGCTGTCATATATCTACGAGGAACTGGACACATACGATGATGACCTTGATTGCGAATATATTTGCCTTGCGGCGACAGTCCCGAATCAGGATGGCATCATTATTCCTGTTTCCGTTTTGATCTGCCTGATGGAGCCCTTCGGTGATATTGCGGTACTGAGTATTTATACTCTCCCTGATTATCGGCGTAAAGGCTATGCCTCGGAACTTCTGGACAAGGCTGTGTTCATTGCCAGAAGACTTTTCATTTTCGAGGAAGGAGAAGACGAAGAGGATATCAACCTGAAAGCTATTTACAGACTCAGGCCTGAATTACAGGAAGTATTTGAAGCGTTTCTGAAGAAAAACCATTTTGTAGATTTCATTCTTCTCGATGAAGATGATGATCCTCAGGTCTGGGCTGCTATGGCTGAGTACAACTTTTATAAACTTCCGGAGGAAAAGGATCAGGAAGATCAAGCACCGGAGAATAACGAGGAAAAAAATCAGGTTTCGGAAGAAAAGGAAGAAGAAGATCAAGGCCCGATTAAGAATGAGAACGAAGATCAGACTCCGGAAGGATGAACAGATCAGCTGCATAAATCATAAATGCGATATATACACGCAATATCAGACTCAATTCGAACAATAATTACGTAATTTTCATCAAAGAATTCTCTTACTGTTGAGGAAGTTATTTTTCTTTTTTAAGCTTGTCAGAAAGAAGGCATTTATAACCGGGACCAAAACGTGATCGAAAATCTTGCGGCGGTGATTTCTGTTAATGTTTCATGATCAATAACGACATCCCGGCACTGTTGATTTCGGACACAGCCGATAAGGGCTCTTTCCGGAAAATTGCCTGAAGTTATGAAAAATCTATTATAAATTTAACAATATCTGAAATTAATATAGTTTATAATTAAATGGCTACCTGGTTATAAACAAAATTTCATATGAGGTAATTGTCTGTCATGTTTGGAAAAACCGGAAAAGAACAAAAAAATGAACAGTCAGCAGCAAAGGATGAGCATGTTCTGAAAGAAAGTCAGCAGGATCTTCAGCCGATGGGTAATGAAGCTGCGAATGTTGACCACTATACCAACATGCTGAGGGAAGCTAATGCTGATAACATGCTGGATATCTCTGATGAAATTATTCAGGAAGTGGAAAATCCAAATCTCCTTAAAAATGTAAAGGACCTTATTAAGCACCCCGGGGCTGATGATCTCAACAACAGCATGTACCTGGAAAGCTCCCACAATATCGTCAATGATAATAATTTTATCAATGGCATCAATGTAAATGACCTGCGGTCATCAGTCGGGAAGAAGAAAGATGATGAAGATAAAAAGGATCTTGCAGGTTCAGAAGAAAACCTTTTGGAAATCGATACCCGCCCCCATGAGATCATAGAGAAGGAAAAACAGGCTAAACCGGCAGCGAAGGGCGGGAAAGCTCCCATACAAAACATTATCGCACCTGTTATTCAGGCTGCGGTTCAGCAGGCGGCTAACGCTCCCGCACAGCAGGAAGAGGGAAGGCCGGAATTTTATGTCGATCCGGAAGATGCGTATAAGGAATTAGAGGATCCGGAACATCCGCTCAACCGTGATATGGTCGTAGAAGCTCCGAAAAAAAAGGGCAAAGGGAAGAAAAATTCCTCAAAATCAAAGAAATCAGGAAATAATATCAATATTGTCAACCAGGATATGCAGGGCGCGGCGGGCTGGAATTTCACCGCTCAGAAGCTTCCCGGGCGGAAAGAAGCCGGCTGGCTCAGCCGTTTTCTGACCGGTACCTCCTATTACGCCGGCAGAACGATCGGAAAAGCGTTGAACTTGATCGGCAATTTGATCTACGTTCCTCTTACATGGAGCTTTAGCAAGCTGTGGCGCTCCCGGTCAGGCAGAAAAGACAACCCGAAAATTACACAGGAGAAACGGGACCATGAGACGATCCCGGGCTGGAACAGGGAGAAATTTGATCAAAGCGGCGACAGGACCAATGATGTCATCGCGGATTTCCGCAAGGTCCCGACGGTCTGGTCTCGTCTGACCGCTGAAGAAGCGGTGGATTCGAAGGGAAATGTGCTGCCGCCGAAAGTAGGTATCTACGTTGACAAACCGGTAGAGAAGGAAGATAAGGACGTGAACTGGATGAATTTCGGCCATTCCGGTATCGGGATCGAATACAGCCGTTACAGCCGGCAGACCCAACGCTATGAACGGTACGCACTGCGCTACGGTTTTTGCCAGAACGGACCGACAATATCAGGCGGGATCATGGCAAACAGCGGAAACGTGCTTGTTCCCGGCAGGCTGGCAGATGAGTATGGCGTCTCTTACACAGTCAGCCGGAAATTTAAGGCGACGTCCAAACAGGTCAATGACATTTTGCGTGCTTCACAACCCTGGGCAGACAAAGGCTATAATGCCTCAAAACGGAACTGCACGACCTTCGTAAAGGAAATGGTCCGGGATGTTGCGCACCTGCCTCTTGCCAATGACATATTTACAGAAGATAATCTCCGTTTGACCGGTCTTGGCAATTTCATATATTTCGGTTCTTCCGCTTCCAAGACGAATGCCAGAATGGGCATGGAAAGCCAGTTTGATAAGCTTGGCCAGATGGATGATATGAGTTATGCCGGTTTTGGCAACAAGCGGTACACGAAACAGGACTACAGCCAGTATAAAGATACGCTCGGAGAGGGTCTCAACCGGGTAACGACTGCGGATACACCGAACAGCGCAGCGGAAAACATGCGGAGACTTGAAGGAAAATACGCGGGCGAGATCGGTTCCTTTGGATACTCCGGTTCCATTCCGAAAGCCGAAGATGGTTCTCTGCTGAGATCTTATGATGACATTAAAGATGCGATCAATGAAGATGGCGAAAAAATTGCTGCCCTGATTCTGCAACTGACGGGAAAAAGCAAAGAGGAAATTAACAGTCTGTGGAGACCGGCTCAGGATATTGTTGAAGTTTTTACCATGTTTGATCAGCATGGGGCAGGTGAAACGCTTTTGGAAGCGAAGAATGCTGATGGTGATCCAGAGTCTCTGCGCGTCTCCAGACTACAGGTGGATCAATTGATCAGTAAGCTTAATAAATTGCTGTTTGTTTACTTTAAAAATGACAAGCGTCTCCATATTCCGGTAATGCACATGATCTCCCTGCTGAACAATGGTATCGCAATGATCGATAATGATTACAGAGATGCTATAGAAAGACAGGAATCGGGCGAAGAATTGGGAAATATCCGCGGACAGATGGGATCAACCGCTTATCAGGTCAACGCAGGTGATTACGAGACAATGATGACACCTTCGCATTACGAATCTTATATTCAGATCTACGGTTCGGCAGAGGAAGCTGTAAAACAATATGCCGCGTACCGGGATCTGAAACAAAGAGATGATGATCCGAATCAGACCCTGACAAAAGATGAAAAGAAAAATTACAAAAAACTGCAGCGTATCGATAAACTCGCGGATCATTTTGACCAGTCCCACCGGTATATGCTTGAAAAAGACTCTTATAAGCAGCAGGATGTGGACTATGCTTTTTCCCTGTCGAAAAAGGAAGCAGGAGGCGGTGAAGCGTATGGAGCACTGTTGAACAAGAATTTAACCTCCAGCGCTATTTATCAGGCGCTGATTTTTGAAAAGATCTTCGGCGGGATGAAGCAGCGTTACCTTAATCAGTTTAAGACAAAGGAACAGGGGTTTGATCTGGCCGCGATACATACCTGGCTGGAAAATGACATGTTAACATGCGTCAACAGAAAAAAGGATGAATTTACCACTGTGATCCGGGCAATATACCGTAATCTGGATGAGAAAGATGATGCTCATTTGTTTTATGATTTAAGGCAGGCACTAAGTTACAATTGGCTTGAAAAAATATTCAAACAGGGAGATAAAAACGGCCCGCTGTCAAACGGACCGAACGTGATCACGGAGGCTCTGGCGGAGATACTGGGGGACGATCAGTCTCGGTTTATAAACAGAGTGAAAACAATCGCAAAGTTTGTCTCCGCGGAAGATGAAATAGCGAAACCGGATTCCTTACAAAAAATCAAAAAAAAATAAAAAACAGATAATGCAGTCCCAAATGGACAGTTCCGTGGAGCGGAACTGTCTGTTTTGAATATACACTGTATGTGCTTACTTCGGTTTGGCAAAAACGACCCAGCGGTTCAGATAACCTCCATCGACGGACTCGTTTTCACAAGTAATGAGAATCAGGGATCCCGGTTCGTTTTCCGCGATAGAGGCGATTCCCGTAAAGCCATTAAGGCCCGACCAGTTCATTCGCATATACGGTGAAAGGCATCAATTCACCTTTTGCGCTTCGGACAAAGATACTGTCATTCTCCTCAAGCGAAGCAAGCATAGCGAAAGGACCGTAGGTTTCGCTGTCCAGCGTGTTGTGCGCCGCGATGACGCTGTATCCCTCTCCGGGAATTGCGCTGCCTTCCAGCAATCCTGCCTCATCCCCCAGTCCTTCTACAGGCCAGCTGCTGCCAGTCCGCGGGATCCGGGTCAGATCTGCTGCTATATCAAACCGCGGAATCTGCAGGGTCATTCCAAGCGCGGAATAATGATGTTTCATTGAATGGCAGGATGATTCTGGCTGCCCGCCGGAGGAGAACCCTGTTTCAGGCAGAAGGCAGTCTTCACATGTGATAGGGAAGATGTCTGGTACGCCGGGGTTTTCTGCCGGATTCGCGAAAGCTTTAATGCGCCAGCATGCTCCCTCATCAACATAATACATATCCTTCCATTCTCCCTGGGCTGTTTGGTAAAAACTCTGACCGGGATCGAACTGAAGATGATACTCAGGGTCATCATCTTCGGTGGAATTGTTTTCCAGACCAAATACTGTAGTCTGCCCAAACGAGAAAACAACCGAAAAACGCTCATTGGGATCGACATATACTTTTTTACTCAGGTCTGCGGTATAGATGCCCATGAAATCGGTATGTGCCTGTACGGAAGCGGCAAGTGTACCGCTTTCGGGATCATTGGGATCACTGAGCCCGGCATAGACACTGATCGTGTAATCAGCAGAATTTTCATCGAATTCCGCAAAACCGACAGCATCAATGGTTATCGGTTCGCCGGTAGTATTGATGAAAATATTTGCGGCTTTAATCTCTTTGCCCGGCATATACACAGCCTCCTTATCGGGATAACTGACCTGCGCCGAGCCGTCATACTGGAAGTTATATTTGTAAGTTTTCGGATCCTGCAGGGTGAACACGCCCAGTTCGCTCAGATATGAAAAATCAAAGCTGTCGTATGAAACGTAGAAGAAACCTTTATTTCCCCAATCCTCCCCCCAGCTATTCTGGACGATCCAGGCACCGTCAATTTTCGGAATCGTATCGCCCGTTTTCTTTTTGGAATTTGTCTTGTGGGAAAAATCTTCTTTCGGAATGTTGTCATCCCAGCCGATGATCGTTACCGCATGATTGGCAGGATGCCAGACATCCGCATAAAAATGTGTAAAATTCCTGGTCTCAGCATCATAATCCGAGGCGAACAGTTTTCCATTCATATGGAGTGAGACACCTACGGCTCCGTAATTCATAATAAATTTTTTGATCAGCCGGATCCTTTAATCCCGGTATTCAATTTTTGACATCCCGCCAGGCAGAAAATCAGGGTCAAGCTCAAAAGGGAACAGCGTTCGAACGAATTGAGATGACCGCAGGATAAAGCTGTCTGTATAAGCGATCGTGTCATCATACGGTTTATGATCCGGATCCCAGTGGGGCTTCCCTTTTTCAATTGATATTTCATCCCGCCGAAAATTTTATCCAGCATCAGAGACATATAGATACCGGACGAAGTCTTATATTCGGCATCTGGTCCGATGTTGTGGTAAGCTCCCTGTTTTTCCTTTGCCCGCAGATGAAAGACGTAATCAATATCCTGTTGAGAAAAATCATCATTTTCAAGCATGTATCGATGAGAACTGTCAAAATTTTCTGCAAGTGAATTCAGACGACTGAGTCTCTTCAGTTCTTTTTCCTCGGTGGATGTCAGTTTTTCCTCGCCTTTTTCTTTTCGTCTAAGCTCAAACAGCCGGGCTCCGGCTTTTACTGCTGCTTCCGAAGTCTTATAAATCTGAATATAAGATTCATAACGGGATGGAGAAAATTCTGCTGATACTCCTCCGACACTGACATTGATCCTGCTGTGGCTCATCTCATTGCGGATGTCTCCGAGATCTCCTTTTGTTTTTGTTCCTTTCCGTTTTTCGCGGTACATTCTATCCAGATAACTTGCCGCGAAATTCAGCAAAGAAATAAGATTCATTGCCGGGGTATGCAGCCTTTTATCATTATTGAAATAATGCTGAAGAACAATATTCACGGCTGAGACGGCTTTGGTTATTTCAGCCCTGTTTGTCCGGATCTCTTCAGTTGTGAAAGCATCCGAAAATTTGTAAGAAGCTCCCTTGTTTTTCATTTCCTCAGAGAAACTGTTGATCTGGGTATTCATACCTCCTATCACAAACTGGATTCGATTCAGGCTGCTGAGAGTCGCAGACAGATCACTCGGAACTTTTTGCTGATCAGCAGCAGGAAGAATCTGCCCGATGGCAGACCGGAATGCCTCCACTGCAGCGCTGATGTTCGTATCAAGAGCAGGAAATCCCACGTTTATTAACTCAGGATCATTTTTGTCGCGCATGGTTCCGGCATATTTTTTTGAGCCGAGATCACCGGCCTGAGGACCGCTCGTTCGGCGCATCATCTCTCCGACCATGCCGGGGATGAACGTGTACTTAATATTGCCGGGCTTGTTTTTGAGGGATTCAATATAATTGACATAATCTTTGCCGGTGGTCCTCTTGTTTCCATATCCGGGGTAGGACTCGTCATTTTTCCCGGCAAGGTCCATCATTGTGGTTTCCACTCCACCCTGGGCATTCAGAGACGCAGCCGTTCCGCCAAACATCCCAAAATTTTCCCAATTGGAAAAACCGATCTTGCTCCATTTAAAGATTTCACCGCCGGTGGTCAGATGTGCCTTATCGACCACCATTTCTTTCACGAAAGTGGTTCAGTTCCGGTCATAATATCCATAACCTTCATCTGTATAAGTCTCAGATGCCTTAAGGATGGCATTGACCTGCTGAACCGTGGCAGGATATCTGCGGCTGATGTCATAAGTATGATCGGTGTCATCTCTCAGCTGCCCGGGAACGATTGCGTTACGGGTTAGCGCCATCATTCCGCCTGACAGCGTTGTTACAGTTGAACCGGCAGGGTAAAATCCATACTGCAGATTATAGCGTTCCCACTGGCCGGTGATCTTGCTTTTGCGGCTGTATTCGATGCCGATCATCGCATGTCCCATCTTCATACCGTTCAAAGCCTGTTCAGAGTTGGATTTCGGCTGATCGATATATACGGTAATTACCGGTCCCAGCGGCTTTCCGTTTTCATCCAAAGCAGGTGCAGCGGTCAGTTTGGAAAAGACCATCGGGACCCGTCGAAAATCATCCAGGATCTTCGTGCCGTTATTTTTATCAGAATCGAATTTTGCCCCTTCCTGCCAGCCGGGGACCGATCCATGTTCACGGGTCCGCTGCATATTATTCATCTCATTGGCGGATCGGTTTTTGCCCCGCAGGAACCAGAAAAGCCTCCCTGTCAGAATAGCTGTTGCCACCTTCAGCAGCTTGCCTGCGCCAACTGCGGTACGGGTCAGGAATCGCCTCCACCAGGAAGGTTCCTTCAAATTATCCATCCGCTGCGCATCGAAGCTCCAGTCTTTGATCTTCTGCATTTCAGCGGTCTCAAAATTTGCATCTCCTCCATAATATTTAACGGCCATTTCATGCGTACGATTTTTGGCTGCATCTTTCCAACGAGGTCTGTCTTCCTCCGCTTCCATTTCACTCAGACCGGCGATCCTGTTCCCGATGTTCTCGGACTCAGGGAGAGAAGAGCGTTTCTTCTTACTATCCGGGAAATTCTTCATCATGGCCTCATTCGCGGTCATGTCCGGTTCAAGTGAATCATCGTATGTCGTACCTTTTTCGATTTCCTCGGCGGCAATTTCTGCGAGGCCTTCTGCCAGATTATCTTCAGCTTTTTGCTTCTTTTTCGCCTTCCGCTTCAATTCCTCTTGTTTCTTTTTCGTTTCAGGACTGCGGGTATTGATCAAAAAGCTTTCTTCCGATCCATTATCGTTTTCAGCTTCACTTTCAACGCGAAATTCTTTTTCCATAGCAGAATTTCCACCGCTATCCTGCTTTCTGCGACTTGTTATAATGTTATTGATGAACCCAATTGCGGGATCTTCCATTGAAGGCTTTTCGCGAATGATTTTTCTATCTTCTTTCTCCTGTATGAGCGGAAGGATATTTTCGTAATTGTCATATTCTGTATCGGAATCCTTTTCCGGCATGCCAATCAGAGGAGCTTTTTTCTTTTCAATCGTTGTGATAAGGTTTTCATTCGCGTACTGTTTCTTCACATCAGGTTTTACCGCTTTTTTCTTCGCGGCTTTTCCAGGCAGCTTCCTGTTCCATTACCAATGATAAATCATCTCCGTAATCCGAGATCAGGTCAAGATTTTCGATCATCGCCTGATTTCCGATGGATGTATTTAAATCAAAGCTTTCATCAGTGAGAGATTCCCCGCGGATGTCATTTTTTTTTGACGGTTATCTGGTTTTTTGTTTCTCCGCGAGAACATATTTTGCCTTTCGCATTAAAGAAAAAAACTCTGTCTGAAATATTTTATCATTAAATCTTAATTACTTAATCATTACGGATAGTAATATCAAGTCAAATTATATCTGCTTCTTTTATATGGCTAAAAATTTTGCTGTTACCTCTATTGATGAATTCTTAGCACTGTTCAAGAATTTTATACAAGATCTGTCTCCTTCAGACGAATTCCTTAGTATCTCATAGTTTATTTATATTCAATTGTCAAGGAAAATATTTTCCCATATATTTGGTCAAGTTTATAAATGTCAAGTTTAAGTAAAATATTTTGTTAAAACAACTCTAAAAATTTTGGAAATTTAAAAATAAGATTCAGGTGTGAGGTATAATTTTTTTGTGAAAGGGGAAAATCTAGATGAAAAACAAAAAGACCCTCATTGCCTTTCTTATTCTTATTCTGCTGATTGGTGTATTTCTGACGGTTACGTATTATACCAGCATATTATCCTATATGGAAGTCTCTTCACAGGCAGATTTGAAGGTCCGGGGAATGGTAAATACGCTCAGCCGTGTACAGGATCATATCAACTCGCTGGAAACAGAATTCCGTGACAAAACGGAAAATACCATGGAGATGATGTGCAGTTCTCTGCGTTCATTCGTGAAAAAAAACTCTTATGACGGTCCGGAAATTTTCACGGATGAAGCCGCAGAAGAAAATGCCTATGGAATCGTGATCCGAATAGAAAACGGAAACGTAACTTATCCGGAGAGTTTTTCAGGAAGATTTGAACCGCAGGAAGATGATACCGATTTTACTCATCTGCCGGTCATGACCCCCACCACTTTTATCGATAAATCAGGAAGTAACCGGCCTGTACTTCTTACGGTCAGACAAATAGAAGGTAACTATTATTATGCCGACTGGTGGGAGATGGAAGATTATCAGGCTTCCATTAATTACGAGAAAACAATCGGCGAGGCGATCTCCGCACTCGAAAAACTATACGATGCGAAGCTGCTGCTGTTCTGGAAACCGGAAGATGACACACCGGATAACGAAATAGAAATTCTTTACGCATCCGAAGACCTCGGAAATCCGGAGTCGATCAAAGACCTTGGCGTCACCAAAGAAGACCTTACCGCAGAAACAGCAAAACTTACGGTCGGGAAAAGTACTTATTCGGCGACCTATGAGGAGCTGCAGATTTTTGACAGGGCTGCAAAGGCCATCGTCCTTTTGAACCCGATCAGTAATAATACCTATGTTTTTAACTGTATCATTATAGCGGCAGGATTTATGCTGTTATGCATATCCGCGATGATCCTATGGCTGCACTGGATCGAGGATTATGCTCCCGGGCACGAGCTAACAGAGAGCCAGAAAAATTCCTGGCAGCCATATCAGCTTCGCAGAAGAACAATGGCAATCGGGCTGAACGGAGCACTGCTGCTGTTTCTCCTGCTTCTCGGTTATCAGCTTCTGGGCAACATTTCCCGAATAGCACAATCCAATCAGGAGAGTCTTGACATCATGATGGCAAGACTGGAAGATGGCAGCAAACGTGTTTCTTCTGCAAAAGAGGAAGAAGAAGGCTGGGGCATTTATTATGCCGAAAAGATCGCGGATCTTTACAGCCGGGTACCTGACGTCCATAATGAAGAATTCCTGAAAAAAGCAAATGAGCTGATCGGCAGTGAATATATCATGATCTTTGACGAAAAAGGAAAAGAACTGCAGAGCAGCAACGGCTATGTCGGGTTTAGCCTGGGAGACGGAGTAAACACCGAAAAAGATTTCAGTTACCTGCTGAACGGCATAGACCACGTTATCAGTGAACCGAAAACAGATCAATTCACAGGAAAAACTCTTCAAAAGATCGGGGTGGCGATGAATTCAAAAAATTCTGATTCCTATGGCGCCGTCGTTATCGCGATCGACCCTGAAATCACCTGGGAAAATGCTGAAAAGCAGGAAATCGCAGATTATGTCCGTATGCTGACACATCAGGAAAATCTTAGCTTTATAATCAGACAGAATAACGGGAAAATTGCTTACGCAAGCGATCAGAATCTGTTGGGAACAGAGCCTGCCGATCTCGGTTTAGACCTTGAAAAACTCGAACCTGTCTCCATGGAAACTTTTGAAGTTCTGGGACAAAAAAGATACGGCGCTTACAACACAGATGAGCAATTTCATTACTTTTTCATGACCGACTCGGATAATGTCTGGGGCGATACAATTAAATATTCGGGCTTTTCAGCGATTTACTTTATTCTTGCATGTCAGTTGGTCAGCCTGTATCTGCTCGGAGCCTCCCGTGATGATATAGAGGAACTCACAAAGGAAACAGACCGATTAAAAGAAAAGCTCAAACAAAAGCCAAATTTAACGGTTGATCAGGAAGCTCTGGAGGTTTTCCGGGAAGATGAAAAAGGAGACCGTACAATAAAAGAATGGTGGCATGACATGACACCGGAGCAAAAGGTAGGCCAGCTGCTGAAAATCACGATCACAGCGATTTTGATCCTTGTGCTTATTATATTATTGGACAAGGATGAATTCAAAAGCCGTTCAGTGATCCATTTTATTTTACAGGGCAGCTGGAAGCGCGGATTAAACGAATTGTCAATTATCGCCATCATCTTTTGTCTGATTTCTCTTTTCGCTCTGATTTTGATAAAAGATCTGCTGGTACGTATCCTGAGTTCGATGCTTAATGCCAAAGGCAGGACTGTTGTCGGCCTGATTTCAAGCCTGATCCAATATATCTCGATCATCACATCAATATTTTTCTGCCTGTCCTATCTCGGTTTTGATACCAGCGTATTGGTTACCTCGGCATCGATCCTGACGTTAGCGATCTCTCTCGGTTCAAAAGATCTTGTAGCGGACATTCTTTCCGGGATCTTCATTATCTTTGAAGGGGATTTCCATATTGGGGACATTATTGAAGTAAACGGATTCAAAGGAAAAGTTATAGATATCGGTGTCCGTTCAACAAAGCTGAAAGATTCGAACAACAACATAAAAATCATTGATAACCAAAGTGTAAAAAATATATTGAATATGTCCAAGGAATCATCAATGGTCTTTATCAATTTGACGCTGTCCACTAATCAGCCGCTTGATGAGATCGAAAAAATGCTGGATCGCGAGCTGCCTAAGATCGGTGAGAAAACGCCGGAGATCATCCGCGGACCTTTCTACATTGGCATCAGTGAGATCGGTTATCATTGGATCAAAATCTGTATTTCCGCGGTCTGTCAGCAAAGCGATGTTAACAGCATAAAATCAAATTTAAATCATCAATTGCATGATATATTCGAAGATAACGGGTTTCAACTGTAATTTCTGGCCATTATTCAGCAAAAATTCAAAAAGAAAATTTGGAAAAAAACAATCAAAATCTTTCTTCTGAATTTACGAAAAGCGAGTTGTTATGAAAAAGAATTATGAAAATAAAGCTCTTACGATTTATCTTGAGGGAAAAATCGACTCCTTCAGTGCACCGGAAATCGAATCCGAAATCAGTCAGGCACGGCAGAAATATCCATCAGAGACGATCATCCTGGATTGTGATAAGCTTGAATATATCAGCAGCGCCGGGCTGCGTCTTATCCTTCGTATAAAACAAGAAGTTGAAGACACCCGCCTTGTCAATGTACATACAGATATCTATGATATCTTTGACATGACCGGATTTACTGAAATGATGACTGTTGAAAAAGCCTATCGCGTTATTTCAGTAGAAGGATGCGAGGTTATCGGTCAGGGTGCCAACGGTAAAATTTATCAAATTGACAGGGATACGATCGTAAAAGTTTTTCTGGACGCGGATGCGCTGGAAGAAATAAACCGACAGCGTGAACTTGCCAGGACTGCTTTTGTTCTGGGCATACCGACTGCGATTCCCTTTGATGTGGTAAAAATTAAAAGCGGCGGGCTGGGATCTGTTTACGAGCTGCTCAACGCTACAAGTTACGCCAAGCTTCTGATCAACAAAGAAAAAACATTGGATGAAGTGGCGGCGATGAGCATTAAGATGCTTAAATTGATACACTCCAAAGTAGTCAAACCGGGTACCATGCCGGATGAGAAGATCGTTGTACTCGATTGGGCTGATTTTCTCAAGGATTATCTTCCCGCTGAACAGTATAAAAAACTCTGTGCGCTCATTAATGCCGTACCAACCGATTTCCATATGATGCATGGTGATTATCACATCAAAAATGTCATGCTTCAGGCCGGGGAAAGCCTTTTGATCGATATGGATACACTCTGCCACGGACATCCGATCTTTGAACTTGCGAGCATGTATAACTCATATGTCGGATATGGCGCGGTAGACCAATCAAGGATCCTGAATTTTCTGGGAATTGACGCTGATACAGCTTATGCATTCTGGCGGAAGAGTCTGGAGCTTTATCTCGGGACAACAGATGAATCTGTTATTCAGGATGTTGAAAATAAAGCGAAGATCGTCGGCTATACCCGTATCATGCGCCGAACCATACGCCGCAACGGGCTTAGCACCGAAACAGGAAGAGCAGAAATTGATAACTGCAAGGCTGTACTTGCGGACCTTCTGCCGAAAACCGATACACTTTTATTTTGATATACCGCTTTAAGACACTCCGGTATGATCTGAAAAACTACATAATTAAAGGCGTCTCACACAGAATGAGGCGCCTGCTTTATAAATATTGATCGCTTGCGGATAAAGTGATGGATCCATAAATGTACCGGCTCCGGGCTTTCATTTGAGAAAAAATGAAATTCTCATGATTGGACATCAAACCATTTACAATATATAATAAAATAAAAAATCATCATTTCTTTACGATAAGGCTAAAAAAAATGATAGATCATATCGAAAAGAAGCTTACGATAAATGATAATAAATCCGCCAAAATCGGATTGTTTTTTGTTTCATCACTGCCTGTTATTTATGCACTGTTCGTACTTCTGCGCAATTTTATCGGAATGGATGCTGCATGGGCGTTCAACATCGGCGTGAACCTTATGGCCGGGGCTGTCTGCGCAATCGTATATCAAAGCTGTATGCGTGACACAGCCGGAATCGGATCAAATAACAATCTGTTTTTATCTCTGCTGATCACCAGCGGTATCAGCGTGTTTTTGGCAGGGAGCGCATGGATCATCAACGGAGTTCCATCTCTTTCCTTCTTGAATCGTCTGTTTAACGCACTGCTTTTTACAGATAATTATATGCTTGTCGTTTTGTTCTGGCGCTTTGAATGCAGCGTGCTGACTGTTAATGAAAAACTCTCTGAAAGCATTAATAAATACCTGAATATTTTATTTATTCCGTCACTGGTCTGCTGCCTTGCAAACATCGTCATTCCGATTTTTTTCAGTGTGGATATTACCGGTAATTACAGAAGGGAAACGCTGTTTCCGCTTTGCATCATCATACTTTTGCCCGTACTTACAGGTATTACTCTCGGTGTTTTTAGCTCAAAAGCGTCAAAAAAGGATAAGTTATCGATCATTTCATTTATTGCCTTTCCTTTGATAATTCTCATAATCAGCCTGTTGAAATTCAATACTTCCCTTCTTGAACCGGCTATGTTTTTTTCGATCACGATCATATACCACATGCTCATCAACGAACGCGCTAAAAAACATGCTGCTACTCAGACTGAACTTCAGGTAGCGGCTGATATACAGGAATCCGTGCTGCCGCATGTTTTTCCGCCATTTCCCGACAGGCATGAATTTGATCTGTATGCAAGTATGACCCCGGCTCGTGAAATCGGCGGTGATTTTTATGACTTTATTATGGCTGATGACGACCGTCTCGCTTTTCTGATTGCGGACGTATCAGATAAAGGAGTGCCTGCCGCCTTGTTTATGATGTCAACAAAAAACCTTATTAATTACCGTATTCGTCAGGGCGGAACACCTGCTGAAATATTGACTGATGTTAATGCTCATATCGCTCAGAATAATGCATCTTCCATGTTTATCACTGTCTGGCTGGGAATTCTTGACCTTCGCAGCGGTATCCTGTCTTGTACGAATGCAGGACATGAATATCCTGCGATCCGCGGAACAGATGGCGTTTTTCGAATCTTTCGGGATAAACACGGACTGATGGTAGGTGCCATGCCCAATACGAAATATAAAGAATATGAATTAACAATGAATCCGGGAAATAAAATTTTTATTTATACTGATGGCGTTCCTGAAGCATGCAATATTGCCGGGGAGCTCTATGGCCTGAACCGGCTCGAGACCGCGCTGAACCGGGCAGCCGATAAGAGTCCGGAAGAAATCCTCCGGGAAATTCAGGAGGATGTGGACAGCTTCGTGGACGGAGCAAAGCAATTTGACGATCTGACCATGTTGTGTCTGGAATATAAAGGAGCTGCATAAAAATGACTTCACTTATACAAACATTGCTGCATTTTATCGCGAACTGGTTTTTTAATTCAATCTGTCTTTTTGCCTGCAGCAAATGGATAAATGGAATTACACTTCAGCCGGAGGAAGGTATACCTGTATACATCCTTGTGTTGGAATTGGGACTGATCCTGACGCTGCTGAACATATTGATCCGTCCGATCCTGCTGCATCTTCTTCTTCCGCTGAACGGTCTTACGGTCGGATTTCTTTCCCTGATCGTAAATGGATTTTTCATCTTTCTGTTGAGCAGTTTTTCGGATTCTTTTGAGGTATCAAGCATCTGTGTAGGTGTGCTGGCAACCTTTGTCTTTGCATTATTGAACAGTATCCTCCAGATCCTTATTCCGGTAGATGATGATATTATGTTTTACAGTGTTATTTCCCAAAAATCCCGTGCAAAAAAAGAGGAATACGACGATCAAAAGGGAATTGTTATGCTGGAAATCGACGGTCTTTCATACCCCCGGCTGCTGAATGCCATAGAAAAAGGATACATGCCGTTTTTGAAGGAACAGATCGATTCCGGAGCATACAGCGTTCGCCCCTATGACTGCGGCATTCCTTCGCAGACTTCATCCTGCCAGGCCGGTATCATGTTTGGAAGGAACGAAAATATCTGCGCTTTCCGCTGGTATGATAAAGTAAATCACAAGGTATACAGTTCCAATAATCCGGCTAATGCCAATGCTATCGAAAAAATGCTCTTTTCTGACAGTGAGCCTTCCGGAATTTTGGATAAAGGGATAAGCATCAATAACATTATTTCCGGAAATGCTGAAGAAAACATATTAACTATCTCCCAGCTGCTTCCGAAAAACAAGGAAGAACAGAAACAGCGGGACAAAGATCTTTATCTCCTTTCCGTCCGTCCATACCTGCTTACAAAAGCGCTCATCCTTACATTGGTGGATGCAGGCAGCGAAGTGATCAGCTATTTTTGGGATTGCATCCGTAAAAAAGAACCAAGGCTGAACCGTCTGCATGGTTTTTATCCTTTCGTTCGTGCTGTTACAAATATTTTGCTGCGGGAGATATCTGCCGCGATGATCGTTGATGCTGTAACGAACGGAAGAGAATCCATGTATACGACCTTTGTCGGATACGATGAAATCGCTCACCATTCCGGTCCGGACAGTGCGTCCGCATATCATGCACTGAAAGGAATTGATAACGCAATTCTGAAAATATTCGAAGCAGCAGCAACATCCACAGCACGTCCCTACGAAATCGTGATCCTTTCCGATCATGGACAAACCTTCGGCGCAACTTTTAAACAGCGTTATGAAATGTCTTTGGGCGATTACGTCAAGTCTCTTGCTGTCAAATATTCACTCTACGGCAAAGCCCTGAAAGTTATCAGCCTTGAAGATGATGAAGATAACGGCGCAAATGTGATGGCATTGCTGAATTCTTTGAGCAATGCCGGCCCGGATGCTTTGACCCGGAAAGCTGCCAATGCACTTGAAAATGCAGTAACTGACAATAAAGTGGAAGAAGCTGTGAAATCCGCTGAAAACGAGGCGAATGACATTCTGGTCCTGGCAAGCGGGAACCTGGTCAACACATATTTTTCTGTCAGTGATAAACGAATGACCTATGAAGCAATTGAAGAAACATATCCGGGAATGATCAGTGAAATGATTTCTCATCCGGGTGTAGGTTTGATCCTGGTTCATTCTGCCGAAGGGCCGATCGCCATCGGGAAGGATGGACAGAAGAACCTTTATTCTGAGCAGGTAACCGGGAAAGATCCGCTGATTATGTATGACGAACCGGAAAAACGGACGAAACAGCTTCGCTACCTGATAGATTTTCCGAATGGCGGCGATTTGGTGATCATATCGCCTGTTTACGAAGACGGTACGGTAGCGGCATATGAAGAACTGATCGGTTCTCATGGCGGTCTTGGCGGACAGCAGACAGATCCATTCCTGATGTTTTCCTCAGCAATAAAAATCGAAGATGAAATCATCAACGCAAAGGATGTTTTCCCGGTCCTTCAGAAAATTAAGAATTCACCGCTCCTGAAAGAAGAAACCGGGAAAAATGCCGCTGATGAAGATAATACTTCACTAAAAGCAATGTGGAAACAGATAAAAAATACAAAAAATTGGCTTCCGATGTTGATACGGACAATGTATTTTTCCGCGGACGCTTATAAGACCGCCGCATGGGATCCTTCTTTCAACGGTCCGAGTTTCCTTGTTGGGATGATTTCCTTTCTCTGCACCTGGGCTGCGATGAACAAATATTTTCAATATCAGTTCAGCCCGCTGGCGAATCTCGGCGTACTTGCATTGCTTTTCGGTATCAATGTTCTTGCTGGTTACCTGTCAGTGCTTGTGATGAG
Organism: uncultured Chloroflexota bacterium; assembly: GCA_902786265.1. Classification (GTDB taxonomy): domain Bacteria; phylum Chloroflexota; class Anaerolineae; order Anaerolineales; family Anaerolineaceae; genus Flexilinea. The sequence continues at coordinate 63,713 of CADACE010000008.1, forward strand.
AGGGAAGAAAGAGCCGTGGAAGCTCGGAAGAGCCTTCTTATTTACAAGTTACTGGTGTATTCTGATCCTCTTTGCTTTGAGCAGTCATACTGTAAAAGCCTGGCTTGCAATCGTTCTGCTGCTGATAGTGAACTCCCTGGCAACATCCTCTTATGCTGCCGGAAAACTGGAAAAGAAATATATCGTACCGCTCTTCATTATATTGCTGGTGTTTATTCCGGCACTTGTTGTCGGTTCATTGATGATTTACAATTTCTTTACTTTTTCTCCTGTCGGATGAATTAAGTGATAAAGCTGGCATCAGGTCACAGCGTATCGCTCTGGATACCCTCGTGAACAGGGCGATACGCAGCAGGATGGAAATTATGAATAATATAATCAGAGCTGATTTTCATGTACACAGCATCGCTTCCTGGGATTCTCTGTCAAAAGGGGAAGCACTTTTACAGTGCGCGAAAGAAATTGGACTCGGAAAACTGATCCTTACAGACCACAACACCATAGCTGAGGCCGTGAGACTTCAAAAGATTTATCCTGATTTTGTTATCGTCGGAGAAGAGATCCTCACCACAAAGGCGGAGATCCTCGCTGTTTTTGTAAAAGAAGAAATTCCGAAGGATATTGAACCGATTGAAGCCTTGAAGCGCCTCAAAGATCAGGGGGCTTTTATCTCCCTGTCTCATCCTTATGCCCCGATGAGATTCCGCTGGCAGGAAGAGGAAATGGAGAAGTTTCTCCCCTGGCTGGACGCAATTGAAATTGCGAATGCCCGTTGTCTGCCCGGAATGAACGATCTCGCGAAGAAATTCGCAGCTGATCATGGTCTGCACGGAACAGCCGGATCGGATGCCCACGGCATTCCGGAGCTGGGTGCGATGGGGCTGGAACTTCCGGATTTTCATACTGCTGATGAACTGAGAGAGTCCATAAAATCTGCTAAAGCTTTTGGAAAAGAATCTCCGTTTTGGGTCAGGAGGTATTCCCGCATGGCGGTTTTCCGCAAATACCTGGACAGCAAAACCGGTATAAAATGATTCTGATAATATTGCATAACAAGCAGAAAAGATTGATATAGTATTAAAATATTGTGATCAAATAATATGATTTACGCATTATAATTATCAACATAATCATCTGTTCAGTTTATTACAGGAGGTCGTATTATGAATAATAAACTGTTGTCTTTTATTCTCATAACATTGTTTATCAGTATTCTGGGAACGGCAGTATGTTCAGCAGAGAATGTACTGACCGGAGAATATGAGCTGATTACAATATCTTATAGTGGCAGTGAGATGAATCCCGGATCAATGAGTATCAGCTCTTTTCTGAAACTCAATGAGGACGGAAGCGGAGTCCTTTCAATGAATGGCGGAGATACTGAAATAACGAAATGGACCGCCGGTGAGGGAACTGTTTCACTTTTCAATACGGAAGGTGTTGCGCTTGAGTGCGGGTACGATAACGGGATCCTTGCACTGGAAATGGGAGAAAATTATTACTGGAATTATTACCATGAATCTATCAATCCTAATGCAGGAAAAGAAGCTTCCCGGCTGATCAAGGTTTTGGAAGATATCGATGCGGCAGCGGGTGCCCACATCAGTTATAAATGCCATACAGACTATATGGATGCGGCTTCTGTTGTTGACGTACATACCAAGGACAATTCCTATTATTCTAAGGAAACCATGATAGTTTCCGGTCATGAATCAGTCAAAGCAAACGCATTCATTGATGATACGATGTATTTGCTCTATCCGGATAAATTGACCGGATCTGTTGTAATGACAATTTCATTAAAGCTGCTGGACAATAATGTTTTGATGCTGGACGATTGTTATAAGGCTGTTTTGGGCAGGGCACTTCGGAAGGATTATACGGTTGAGGAGCGTGATATTGACGGCAAAAAATATACCGTCGAAGTTTTCCCGGCTGACGGAGTATCCGAAGGGGCAGCATTCTACTTTGATGAAAATGATCAGCTGATCCATATCCTTAAAGACGCACCGGCCGCGATGCCGTCATTAGGAGAAACCTTCTATACGATCAACAGTATTGATAAAGCTGCAGATGAGTCCCTTTTCGATCTTTCAGCTTATACGATCGAATAATAGTAATTACGGAAAGGCCGGTTACGCGGAGCAGGCTCTTCCTGAAAAAACGGGAAGAGCAGCTGCTTTTACAGTTGCCACAATCTGAGCTGATTTCAATAAAAATGAGGGGACGGTTTCGATAAGCGAAACCGTCCCTCTTATATATTAATAATCAATCAATATAAACGATCAATCAACCGGGAAGGCCATCGTTGTCATAAGTGCAAGAGCCGGCTGTGTTACGTCGACCCGTGTATATTGTACAGCGACAGGAACGGAACAGCGCACGACAGCGGCGTATCCGACACCCCTCGGAAGCGGGTGATGGTTTATAAAGACCTCGTCCGTCCGGATGTGAATCGTACGCCACGCCGGGCAAACCGTTTTGTAACCGCGGATCGGATCTCTGTCACTATAGATGAAATCGATCTCGATTTCGCAATCTTCATCATTAGCGTTTACAACGCAGATTCCCTCATGAGCCTGATACTCACCCTGATCCTTCACCGGCCAGAACATATCCGGGATCAGCCATTGTTTTTTACCAAATTCAGCCATATCATCCTCCGCTAAGCTACACGCAGTAAAACTTTTGACTCTTTATACAAGTCTTCAATGCTGTAATACGAACGACGGTCGGGTGAGAATATATGTACGATCACATCACCGTAATCGATCAGCATCCATCCGCCGCCGGTAACGCCCTGAATCGTTCCGTGGATCTTGCATTCATCCCGTACGATATCAACTACATAATTAGCCAAAGCATCGATCATCCTGTCGCTCGTACCATTGGCGATCACAAAATAGTCCGCAATGTCTACTTTTTCACCAAGCTCCATGAGGACGATATCTTCGGCTTTGTTGTCTTCCAGAATTTCCACGATTTTTCGTGCAAGTTCATTTGATTCCATATGGTTTCCCCTTATTGATATAATTTTTTTGATTTTTTTAAATCAGTTTTTATCCGTTCTGAATCAGAAAACGCATCATAAGTTCAGCTGCTTATATCATATGCTTCGTTCTGATTTGTTACCATTTTTTTTCATAAAGGACACGATATATCGGACCGCCGGGGCGCAGCAAACTCTCAAAAAGTGTTACCCGGTCAAAAGGTGAATCCGGAATGATCGCTGCAGTCACAATGTTTTCAAGGTAATTATAATTTACCGGCTCAAAACGGACATTTTCCTTTACACGCCCCAGTGTGAGATGCGGACTGAATCTTTTTCTGTCAGCATCAAAACCACGCTCAAATAATGAATTTGTCAATTGCTTCTGTATTTTAAGGAGAATATCGATCTTTTTTATGCCGATCCACAATATACGGGGAGAAGCCGGATTCGGAAAAGCCCCCATCCCTGTAAAAACCAGACTTTCCGGATGAGCCGGTGCGGTAACAGAATCGATTATTGATTCTAAATCCGGGATCCGTTTTTCATCCACATCGCCGAGAAACTGCATTGTCAGGTGCAAATTCTGTACTGACGTCCAGCGTACCGGCATTCGCTTCGCTTTCTCATCCGCCATGACCGCTTTGATGATTGCATTTCTGGATGTTTCCTGTATCGGAATGGCAATAAACATTCTTTTCATATCGGAAAATTATAACATCAGTTTGTAAATCATGTAAAATCAGATTTCTGATAATAAACTATCTGCTTTGGGTATTCACAATACCCGGGCGATTTTTCACATCTTCCTGCAATGCAGATTATAATTATTCACCGAATGATTTAATAATGATTCAGGAGATCTGAAAAATGAGCAACGAACACAGCGGTAATGAGATCCGCCGTCAATTTTTAGAATTTTTTGAAAGCAAAGGACACACTATTGTCCGTTCAGCCAGTCTTGTTCCGACAGGTGATTCTACCCTGCTGTTTACCAACGCGGGTATGGTTCAATTCAAAGATATTTTTCTCGGCACTGACAGCCGTCCTTATTCCCGTGCCTGCGACAGTCAGAAGTGCATGCGCGTAGCAGGAAAACATAATGACCTGGATGACGTCGGCCGTGATGACCGCCATCACACCTTTTTTGAAATGCTCGGGAACTGGTCCTTTGCCGATTACTATAAAAAAGAAGCTATCAGCTGGGCATGGGAACTTCTGACGAAAGTCTGGGGCTTGGATCCGAATAAACTTTACGCTACTGTTTTCAAGGATGAAAAAGGTGAAATTCCCGCGGATGAAGAAGCCTATAATATCTGGTGCTCCCAGCCCGGTATGGATCCCAGTCACGTTCAGTATTTTGGACGGAAGGAAAACTTCTGGGAAATGGCAGACACCGGCCCCTGCGGTCCCTGCTCTGAAATTCATATCGATCTTGGTCCCGATGCCTGCGATATGAAGGGTGTCCCAGGGCATGTCTGCTGCGTAAACGGCGACTGCGCCCGTTACACTGAACTGTGGAACAACGTGTTCATTCAATACAACCGTATTGACAAAGACACACTCGTACCGCTCCCGCACAAATTCGTTGACACCGGTATGGGCTTTGAACGGATCGTTGCTGTACTGCAGAATAAGAACTCCAACTACAAAACCGACCTGTTCGCCCCGACCATGCGCAAGCTGATGGAACTGACCGGGAAAACAGAAGAGGAAATGTACGCTGATTTCACCCCGTACCGTGTTATCGCGGATCATGGGCGCGCTGCCACCTTCCTGATTGCGGACGGCGTAACTCCCGGTAACATGGGACGTAATTACATCTGCCGTATGATCATCCGCCGTGCTGTCCGCTTTGGTCAGCAGCTTGGTTTGAAGAATTTCATGCCTCAGATCGCCGAAACCTTCATCGAAAATTACGGTGATGCCTATCCGGAACTGAAACAACATCATAAAGCCATTATTGAAGCAATCAAATGGGAAGAGGATCGGTTTAACAAGACACTGGATAACGGAATTGCTCATCTGAACGAGATCGTCGAAGAGATGAAGAAAAACGGCAAGACCGTTATTGACGGAGAAACCTGTTTCGATCTTCATTCAACCTATGGCCTTCCGTTGGAAATCACTCGTGATTATGTACGTGATATGGGGTTTGACGTAGACCGTGAAGGTTTTGCAAACGCTGCAATTGCCCATCAGGAAGCTTCCAAAGGCGATTACTTCAAGAAAATGGGTACTGATGACGCTGAAAAATATGACGGTTTTTTGAAACAGCTCATTGCAGAAGGAAAGCTGCCTGCCGGCTGCGTGGAACAGAATCCTTATACGCTTGAACCTGTTTCAACAAACGCGCTCATGCTCATCCGGAACGGAGAAACTGCCAGCTCTTTGGATGAAGATGACATAGCGGAAATTGTTGTCCCGATGACCCATTTCTATATTGAGATGGGCGGTCAGATCGGAGATATCGGTACGATCACTACCGAAGATGGTTCTGTCTTTACCGTCGAATCCGTCCGCAAACCGGCAGCCGGGATGATCGTCCACTGCGGTAAAATGACACGCGGCTCGATTAAGGTCGGAGATAAAGTTACTGTCGCGGTCGATGACCGTACCCGCCATGACATTATGCGCAACCATACCGCGACTCACCTGCTCCACGCTGCACTGCATCAGGTAGTCGGTCCGGAAGCACGCCAGGCCGGTTCTTATGTATCCGATACACGTTTGCGTTTCGACTTCAACTCCAATAAAGCCCTGACTCCGGACCAGCTGGCCGCGATCGAAGATATCGTGAACGAGAATATCCTCAGTGACCAGGTAGTCTATACGAAAGTAGAAAATATCAATGAAGCGCTCAATGAAGGCGTGACTGCACTCTTTAATGAAAAATACGGCGAACAGGTCCGTGTTGTACGTATTGGAGAAAATGGCGGGATTTCCGCTGAGCTTTGCGGTGGTACACATGTTTCCAACACCGGAGAGATCGGTTTATTCGTGATCGTCTCTGAAGGCTCTGTTGCCACCGGTATCCGCCGTATTGAAGCGATCACCGGACGGGAAGCCAACACCCGTGTCCGCAAAGCAGCCAGCAATATGCGCCAGATGGCTGCGATCCTGAGTGTCCCGGTTGAGGAAGTTGTTCAGAAAGCCGAACAGAACCAGGCCGCGATCCAGAAAGCCGCGAAAGAAATCGCTGATTTCCGCGCGAAACTGGCTATGACGAAGTTCGATGAACTCAAACAGAAAGCTGTCCGGGTCGATGACGCCAACGTTCTTGCCATCCAGATTCCGGATGCTACTCCTGATACCCTTCGCGCGATGGCAGATAAATTCAAAGATGAAAACCCGAACGCGGTCGGTGTGTTCAGCACGGTTCAAAATGGTCAGGCTGTTTTCATTGTCAACGTTTCCGATAACCTGATCAAACGCGGTATCAAAGCCGGAGAGATCGCGAAACAGATTTCCGCTCTCGCCGGAGGCTCCGGCGGCGGCCGCCCCAACATGGCCCAGGCCGGCGGTAAGATCCCTGAGAAAATTCCGGAATCACTTGATATGGCGCTGAAACTCATTCGGGAAAAGTTAGGCAAATAACAAACTTATACAGACTGTAATCATCCAAAAGTGAGTCAAGGGGACAGGTTTCCTGACTCACTTTTTTTTATATCTGAATCTTCCGAATTGATATCTGATACTGGGAAATAAGCTGTTTCAGGATAAGGTCTGCTGACAAATTACCTGTATACGAGTGAATGTTCTATATCGTTACCACATTTTTTGCATTTTGTCAACGGACAACATTGCCGGTTTTCTTTTTAATAATAAGGGTGTAAACTCAAAATAAGTTTACAGAGTGCAGTGTGAAGAGTGAAGTTAAGAAATAAACCGGAAACAGTCAATCTTCATATGACAGCATACTGATGCCAATCACCGGATACAGAAATTACCTGAACGCTGAACTCTTCACACTTATCACTAAAAGAAAGGGAATAACCGGGATGGAACAGACAAACGGCGAGCTGCTGATCGTGGATACTGATAAATATCTCAGTGAAAACACGCCTGTTGAGACAGATGCGGAAAGCACGCTGCCGTTCGAAGTGATCGATGATTATATTGATGATCCTGTCGGATTCGGCGATGTAACCGGAAAATTGTTTTCCAAAGTCAGAAGCATATTTGACCTTGCCGTCAAATTCAACCGGCATTCCTCTGAATATCTCAAAAGTCTTGCCCAGCTGGAAAAAGGTATCAAATACCTCGGCAGCAGCTGTCTGCAAAAGTACGCGTTGGAACAGAAAAAGCATACCTTCCCGGATCTTGGACAGCTTAACACTGTCAATCTCTATACGATGACAGCCATACAATTCAATAAGATAGACCGGGCTCTCACTGAATACATGAACGAGCATCACTCTGTTAATGACGCGCTGTTGGATATGGAATATCGCTACTATCATTTGATGGAGCGGCTCCGTGCCACAGAAGTGAAAATCCACAATTACGACAAAAAACGATACTCAGATAATGAAGACTATGATCCTGTGATCCACGGGCTGGCATTTTCGGAAAAAAGCTGGAGTAAAAGCGCCCATGAACATGATGAGCCGATGGCTTTTCAGCGGGCGAGGGCGTTCTCTTTTCCTCAGGATTCAGGATTCAGTGGGCAGGGATCAGATCAGGTGCCAGGTGCCGGGGACCAGGGACTTGTAATTTCCGGACCGACTGATATAACTTCAGATCATGAAGGAATGGTGCGGGAGCAGTTAAGTCGGAAAACAGTGGAAAGTGATCAGGGAACAGATCGGGTTTCAGTTGTCAGCAGTCAGCAGGCATCCGAAAGGGATCAGCCGGAGTTATGCGGAACTGTTACAGATGACGAGTACAGTAAAATGATGCCGATCGAGGATTTTGATAATTTTTCCGAAGATAAATTACCGCAATGCATGAGGATCATGGAACAGGCGGCCATGCGCAGCAGGGTACAGGGTCTGGATTATCTCGGCTTCACAGAAAGCGAAATAAGGTTTCTTGCAGAAGATCCTCTCTTTGATGTAATCGATCCCGAAATGGCAGCTGATATACGCAAAAAACTTGCTGAGTATGACAGCGGTTAGGATACAGAGGAAAGCAGCGCCTGTAGTCTTGATCCGGTTGGAAATATTCGGTAAGATACAATAGAATTTACAGAGATAGTAAATAAAAAATAACAGAAAAACAATAAAAAAGCGTTGGGAGGAAGCTTTCAGCGCTATAAGAGGTTAAGTATCAATCACTCAAGGCGAATTACACGGTTTCAGCTCTGATACTTCGCGGGAGGCACAGCATCAGAGCTGAAATCATAAGGTTTCACCGGTACTGAACAGTATCGTAAAAAATTATAAAAAAGCCGGATAATAAGTGGCAAAAACAGAATTCCTGCCGTTAACGATCCGGTTTATTGATCACGGCATCAAAATCAGCCTTGAATGATTGAGCGGCGATAGGCATCTCGGAGAGCAACAGCTTTCGCAGCGCCAAGAGCTGTGCAGATCGTCGGCTCATCAACCATATATGCAGGAATGCCAAGCATTTTCGTCAGATATTTGTCGACGCCTCGCAGCAGCGCGCCGCCGCCGCAAAGAGCAACGCCACGGTCAATAATGTCAGAAATCAACTCAGGCGGTGTTTTTTCCAAAACCTTCCGGGCAGTTTCCGCTATTTCTTTTAGCGGGTCCTGCAAGGCTTCAACAATATCTTCGGTTGTTACTGCAACCGGTTTTGGCAGACCGGTCACCTGATCCTGTCCCTGAATTTCCATTGTCTGGGACATTTCAACCTGAACGGCCGAACCGATACGGGTTTTGATCTGTTCTGCCGTGGGCTGACCGATAATAACGCCATATTTCTTCCTCACATAAGCCTGGATCGCCTCATCCAGCTTAACACCGGCAGTCTGAGTAGTTCCGGAGGTCACGACACCGTTCATGGCTATCACAGCTGCCTGCGTCAGGCCTCCTCCAAGACAAATGACCATATTCCCGGACGGAGCGGCAATCGGCAAATCGATTCCGATAGCTGCAGCCAGAGGTTGTTCCATCAGCATGACTTCACGGCTGTTTGTACCAAGACCGACTTCGCGTACAGCTCGTCTTTCAACTGAAGTAATACCGCAGGGAATCGTGATAAGGATCCTGGGACGGAAAATCATCATTGAACCGCAAACCTTTTGTACCGCAAATTTCACCAGGTTCTCAGTAATTTCATATTCCGCAATAACACCATTCCGGAGGGGATAAACGACATCGATCGACTCCGGTACACGTCCTACCATGTCTTTGGCAGCCTGTCCCCATTCTACCATCTTCAGTTCTTCAACAATGATCGCGGCAACCGTAGGCTCCTGCAGAAGCAATTGTCTGCCTTCAGCAATGACGGTATTCAGCGTCCCCAAATCTATTCCAATATCTCGTGAAAACAGCGGCATAGTTTTTCCCCGTAAATTTCAAGACCCAAACTGCGGTTAAAACGGGAAACACCTTCTGATTCCCGGTGTTTCCCGATATATTTTATTACATTCAAATCAATAATCATGCTTTTGAAAAAGGATTTGAATGGACCTTTTTTTATTGCTTAAAATACAGTTTCCGTGCCAAAGTAAAAATAAGATCATGATTTTCTGTCAGACAATTTTAATCTCTCCGGAAAATATCCCGTGTATAGACCTTATCTTTTACCTCATCAAGAATACTGTCATAGCGATTGGCTATGATGGCATCAGATTTTCGTTTGAATTTCTCAATATCGTTTACAACAAGACTGCCGAAAAAGCGGCTGCCGTCCTGTAATGTGGGTTCATAAACAATAACTTCCGCACCGTTAGCCTTTATGCGTTTCATAACTCCCTGCATCGCGGATTGACGGAAATTGTCTGAATTTGATTTCATAGTCAATCGAAAAACTCCGATTGTCACTGAATCACCTTCTGTACCCTTCATGCGCTCATCGATACTGAAATTACTGAAGCCTGCTTTCTGAAGAACTCGCGAAGCAATAAAATCTTTTCTTGTGCGGTTGCTTTCCACAATCGCTCCGATCAGATTCTGTGGTACATCGCGATAATTGGCAAGCATCTGCTTCGTATCTTTCGGAAGACAATATCCGCCGTAACCAAAGGAAGGATTATTATAGAAATCACCGATTCGCGGATCGAGACACATTCCTTTGATGATGTTATTTGTGGAAAGCCCTTTTATTTCTGCGTATGTATCCAATTCATTGAAAAAACCGACGCGCATGGCAAGGTAAGTATTAGCGAATAACTTTACTGCTTCAGCTTCTGTAGTGCTCATATACAGAACCGTTACATCCGGCTTTTCTGAACCTTCCCGCAGAAGCTCTCCAAATTCATGTGCCGCTTCTTCCGTATTTTTATCACAGCCGACAATGATGCGGGAAGGATAGAGGTTGTCGTAAAGCGCCTTGGATTCTCTCAGAAATTCAGGACTGAAAATAATATTATCCAAATCCAGCTTTTCCCGTATCATCGCGGTATAACCTACAGGAATCGTGGATTTTATTACCATAACAGGTTTTTTCTGATTTTCCCTTGAAGCCTCAAGAACTGATTTTATAACTGATTCAACGGCACTTGTATCGAAGAAATTGCGATCTACATCATAATTTGTAGGAGCGGCTATGATAACAAAATCCGCGTTTTTATATGCTTCTGTACCATCTACAACAGCCCGCAAATTCAGTTTTCTTTTTCCTTCTTTTGCTTCTTTCAGATATTTTTCTATATATTCATCACCAATAGGAGAAATATAGCGATTTAGTTTTTGAACCTTTTCCGGAATAATATCAACAGCTGTAACCTCATTGTTCTGAGCCAATAACACTGCAAGGGAAAGACCAACATAACCGGTTCCGGCAACTGCAATTTTTTTGTTCATCAAACACTCCTGATATTTTCTAAACAAGTGTTTATTTTGTTTGATAACGAAAAATCATACTTTCTGGTGCATGATCATCCGATTCTTTATTCATTTTACCATGGATATATATTTACCGATTTTATTGAACTATTTGATAACAAGGAAAACCGCCGAAAAAATGTTATTAGACAATTATTTATATTTGTTTATTTTATAAGATATTTATATAAAATCTTCAGTTGTCCCTTAAATAACCCGTTTAATATTAGCACATATGTTATAATTGAAATTGATAAAGAGGAGATGCTTTTGGAAAAAGTTTACGCGGCTATTGATTTGAAATCCTTTTACGCCTCTGTTGAATGTGTGGCCAGAGGTCTGGATCCACTTACCACAAATCTGGTCGTAGCGGATTCCTCCCGTACGGAAAAAACAATTTGTTTAGCGGTTTCACCCGGTTTAAAATCATTCGGTATTCCGGGCAGACCGAGATTGTTCGAAGTTGTCAGCAAAGTAAAAGAGATCAATACGGCAAGAAAACAAAAAGCTCCGCAAAAGCGGCTCGTTGGAAAATCATTCAATACAGATGATTTGGCAAAGGATCCATCGCTTGCGCTTGATTACCTGATAGCTACTCCGCGAATGGCTCATTATATGGAGTTGAGCGGTAAAATTTACGGCATATATCTGAATTATATTTCTGAAGAAGATATCCATGTATACTCAATTGATGAAGTTTTCATAGACCTGACAAATTATGTAAAGACCTTCAGAAAAAGCGCGCATGACCTGACAATGCAATTGATCCGTGATGTTTTTCATGAAACCGGAATAACCGCTACTGCAGGGATCGGTACAAATATGTATCTTGCAAAAGTTGCTATGGATATTGAGGCAAAGCACAACCCTCCGGATGAATTCGGGGTACGGATTGCTGAACTTGATGAGATGAGTTACAGAAAAAAACTTTGGAACCATCGTCCCATTACTGACTTTTGGCGTGTCGGGAGAGGATACGCAAAAAGACTCGCTGAAAAAGGTCTGTATACGATGGGCGATATCGCTCAATGCTCACTTGGCGGGAAAAATGAATATTACTCTGAAGAGCTTCTTTATAAACTTTTTGGAGTTAATGCGGAACTTCTGATTGATCATGCCTGGGGATGGGAACCGTGTACAATAGCGGATATCAAAGCTTATAAATCCGACAATAATTCCATCAGCTCCGGACAGGTTCTGAGCTGCCCTTATTCTTATGAAGATGCCAAACTGATTGTCAGGGAAATGACAGACGATCTCGCATTAAGCCTTGTTGCTAAAAATCTGGTATGTGATCAGGCCGTACTTTCTGTTCATTATGATGCACAAAACCTTTCTGATCCGGACCGTTCCGAAAAATATCAGGGAGCTGTGACCACGGACCATTATGGAAGACAGGCGCCGAAATCTGCTCACGGATCTGAAAATATCGGACGTTTTACATCATCCGGACTGCTTTTGACAGATGCAATGATGAAAATTTATGAGAGGATCACTGATAAAAACCTGCTGATCCGACATATATATGTCATTTTTAATCACGTTTTCCCTAAAGATCAGGTACCAATGAAACACAAAGAAGAACAACTGGATTTATTCACTGACTATGCTGAAATATCTGAACGCGAGAGTATTGTTCAGGCAAAACTTGATCGAGAAAACAAGCTGCAGCAATCAATTCTGGATCTTCAAAAGAAATTCGGCAAAAATGTCGTTTTAAAGGGGATGAATTTACAGGATAACGCAAAACAAAAGGACAGAAACCAGCAAATCGGCGGCCATAAATCATAAGGTACGGGTTTTAACATGAAAAGCATTCACGATTACAGCGATATTATCAATATGCCAAGACCGGATCCTAAACGACACTTACGGATGCCGATATCGGACCGTGCTGCGCAGTTCTCTCCGTTTGCTGCGCTAACAGGTTTTTCCGGGGTCATCGATGAAGTCGGGCGATACACAGAGGAAAAAATTATTTTAGATGAAAAAGAAAAGGATCGGATCAACCGGATTTTGACATTGCTTAAATCTGAAATTACACGGAAACCTGTAATAAAAATCACAGCATTTGTCCCGGACGCAAAGAAAGAAGGCGGCTGTTATCAAACATTCAAAGGCGGATTACTGAAAATTGATGAATTCAAAAGGAATTTAATACTTACAAATGGGTTAAAATTAAATTTTGATGATATTATAAGAATCGAAAAAGAAAACTGAATTCGTACGGGTTTTTATAGTTTTTTCAAAAAAACCTTATAATTAAGACAGAGAGGGTAATATACTATGAACGAAAAAGATCGTGTTCCCGGAAATACAACTGTAGCCCCTGAGGTAATAGAAACAATCATTCAAATGACAGCAAATGATACGCAAGGGGTTGCGAAATTATACAGTAATAATAATGCTCAGAACGGCGTTAAGATGAAGATATCTGACGGTGTTGTCAATGCAGATGTCTATCTTGTTCTCAGATCAGACTGCAATACGATGGAAGTTTGCAAACACGTGCAGAATAAGATCACACGAGCAATCAAAGAAATGGTTGGAATGAATGTAGGATTTGTAAACATTCATATTGAAGACTTCAGCTATCCGGAAGTGAAATAGGCTATGGAAGGAATCAGCGAACGCACTTTTCTGCGCGGTATCGCGCTGCAGGCACTGTATGAATATGATCTTTCCGGTCATAACATCGCAGATATTCTGACTTATCGGTTTGAAGCTGTTGAAATCCCGAATGACGATGAAAAAAAATTTGTCATCGATCTTGTAACAGGAGTGATCAACCACAAAGCCGAAATTGATGAGATGATTAAAAAATTTGCAGTTGACTGGCCGATAGATCAAATTGCTGTAATTGATGTTAACATTATTCGTATCGCGGTATATGAATTTGTAGTGTCTAAGGAAACACCGGATCGGGTTGCGATCAATGAATCCGTAGAACTGGCGAAACGTTTTGGGTCTGATACAGCGCCGAAATTCGTGAATGGTGTTTTGGGGTCTATTGCCGACAGCTTTACGGAATCATCAATGCAATAAAAGCGGCTGATATAAGCGGTGCCAGGGGAATCTTTGTTTTCGGATGTATTGTGAAAGCCTTTTGAAGTACAAGACCGGTACAGCCCCATAAAATAAGAATTGCAGATGAAAAAAGCAGGCCGGAAGATATGCTGCTGAAGTTCAGCGATAGAATTGAAATCAGAAGTATATCGAATAGACCTGTCTTCAGTTTTTTTTGAAAGGCGTACCAAAGAATAAAAACGACGGCACTGTTTATCATACGCATAAATAACATGCTCTGAGCATTTATTTTTATGCACATGATTGCCAGAAGGATCAGGCATTCTGTGGGAATTTTTAGAATAATAATATCAATTCCCGCGATTACTCCTAAAAGAGGAAGGATGCATTTTATCGGATCATCGAAGAAATATCCAGATACACTGAGAAACATGCAGAAACAAATTATCAATAGTGACCTTTTTTTTAATGCTGTTTTTATTACGAATCGGTTATCTTTTCGGGTCATTTTGTAGAATTTCAGGTAAAAGACCGTCAGAAAGTATAAAAACAATACATTCAATACCATGACAGGCACCATTTTGATTGTTTCGTGAATCGTGAAGTCGGATACCATGATGTTTTCTTCCTTGCTATATACGCTATTATAATTTATGCTATAATCTTCTAAGCTATGAATAACGTTTTTGCTTTTATTGATTCATTCGATTTGAAAAACATTATGACCTATGCGGCAGCATTTGGAATTGCTTTTCTTATCGCATTATGGATCGGTTTGATTTTATGGGTTTTACGAGATATTCGATCACGCACACGAGATCCTTTTATGATTATCCTGAGTGTGCTTTTTGTTATTGTTTTGTTCATCCCCGGCATTTTTATCTATTTATTCATAAGGCCCAGGAAAACATTTGAACAAAAATATCAGGATGCAATAGAGGAAGAAGCATTATTACGGGAAATAGGTGTTTCGGAAAAATGTCCAAGCTGCGGACATACCATTCAAAATGACTGGATCGTTTGTCCTTATTGCCACACAAAGATCAAGAAAAAATGTGTGCAATGCGGGAAACCTATAGAGCTTCCGTGGAATCTATGCCCCTATTGCGGGGAACAGCAGCAGAAACCGTTTATGGATGAAAAAACTTCTTGATTTGAAAGGATATCGATTCTCTTGAGAATTTATACATTGATCAATCAAAAAGGCGGAGTCGGGAAAACCACAACAGCAATTAATCTTGGCTCCTGCATTGCCAAGCATGGAAAACGAGTCCTTATTGTTGATATGGATCCTCAGGCAAATGCGACATCATCACTTGGCTATGACAAAAATGATATAAAAGCAGGAACATATGGAGTGTTGATCGGTACCGCAGATATTAGAGATGAAATTATTCGGAACGATAATTTTAATCTTTCCGTTTTGCCATCATCGCCCTCACTTGCAGGTGCAGAAATTGAATTGATTGATTTTGATGACAGAGAAAAACGGCTTTCGAAAGCACTTTCCGAGGTGGAGGATCAGTTTGATTATGTTATGATCGATTGTCCCCCATCCTTAAACCAGTTAACGATCAACGCACTTATTGCTGCTAAAAACGGTGTGATCATCCCGGTTCAATGCGAATATCTTGCATTAGAGGGGCTCGGACAGCTTACCCAAACCATTTTCCGCGTCAAGCGTTCTTATCCGCAGGTGAATGTCAGAGGTGTCGTTTTAACCATGTTTGACGGCCGCACCAGATTGGCAATGGACGTTGTTCGTGAGGTGAGACGATATTTTCCGGATAAAGTATTCCAAAGTATTATACCGAGGAGTGTCCGGCTTGCTGAAGCGCCTTCATACGGACAGCCTATCAATTATTATGCAAAAGACAGCAATGCCGCAAAGGCTTATGAATCACTTGCAAATGAAATACTGACACAAGATAAATAGGAGCATCAAAGAATATGGCAGCTCAAAAAAAATCAGGTTTAGGTCGCGGGTTAGATGCTTTATTTTCCAATTCTCTTTTGGATGAAAATGATACCGTCAAAAATGTTGCTATAACAGCAATCATTCCCAACCCACACCAGCCAAGAACACGCTTCACAGATGAAGAATTATCAGAGCTGGCGGATTCTATTCGTGAACACGGAGTGATCCAGCCTCTGATCGTGAGTGATCAGTCTGATGGAACCTATACATTGATTGCCGGTGAAAGGCGACTGCGTGCTTCTCAAATTGCAGGATTAAGTACAGTGCCTGTTGTTATCCGCCAGGCAGACGACCGGGAATTGCTGGAACTTGCTTTGATTGAAAATATTCAGAGAGAAGACCTTTCTCCATTGGAAGCTGCAGAAGCTTACAAGAGCCTGGAGGAGAATTTTAACCTTACACATGAAGAAATTTCAAAACGTGTTGGGAAAAACCGGGCTTCTATTACCAATACAATGCGACTATTGAAATTGCCGGGAGAGGTGCAAAAAGGACTGCTTGAGAAAAAAATCACCGAAGGTCATGCCAGAGTTCTTCTTTCGCTGCCCACACCGATGGCTCAAATCAATGCGATGAACCATATCATCAATAATGATCTGAATGTTCGTCAAACTGAAGAGTATGTCCGCAATCTGGTAGGTGAAAAAAAGTCTTCTGCAAAGAATTCACAAAAAACTTTGGAACCTGAAATGAAAGAATTGGAGGACCGGCTCCGAGAGACAATCGGAACAAAAGTTTCGCTTCGGCCAACAAAAAATGGAGCCGGGTCTATCAATATTCATTACTATTCCGCAGAAGAATTGGCAGCGATCGTTGAAAAGTTGGGATTACATTGAGAATTATAGACCAATCGGAAGTCAGTCAAAGTATTGGATTATTCGATAATTCGGCTTATACAAATTCGCATTTAGGTTGGATCGAATTAGAAAATCTGATTTCCAATCATGGATCGATTTGGTTGGATTCGATCCGAAACACTAAGTATCTTATTGCTATATTACCAAATAAAACGAATTTGTATTGGCTCCATTCGTTTTATTCTACCGGACGTCCTGAAAGCTATCCGCTGACGGAAAAGTTGAAATCATGCTTTTCTGCCGGAACTATGTCGGTTTACACTATTTCATCTCATAACTGGTTTAATTCTTTATTAGAATATAACGGATTCAGAAAATGCGATGAGATCATTCAAATGGAAACTGCCGACATTCATTCAAATAATTTCTATACGAAGTTTTCATTTGAAGTATTGACTGGTAATGAAATTGATAATGTTTACAATCATTGTGAATCTTCATTTCCATCATTATGGCAGCTTGGGAAAAATGAATTATCCATAGCCATTAATGGAGCCAATTATGCCAGGATGATTGTAAATGGTAACAAAGCTATCGCTTACCTTCTCGCGGATTACGAATCTGACAATTGTCATATCGAACGAATTGCGGTATCACAGGACTATCAAAACCAGGGAGTGGCATCATCTCTTATACATCAGCTTATCATCGATATGGAAGCCAAGGGTATTTCAAAATTCAGCGTAAATACAAACAAGAATAATTCCGCAGCTGTTAGCTTTTATAAAAAGATGAATTTTTCCATATATGGGCAGATATATCCTGTTTATCATCGGTTTCTTCATATTCATGAGAAATTCAAATAAAAAAGGCTCTGATTTATGAAAATCAGAGCCGGTCTTTCTATGGATTTTTTCAGATATATCTTTATTTGACAGAAGATCTTGATACCATAAACCAATCAGATATATTCAAAAAGCGATCACTCGGCCGATAAATCGGTCCGATGCTTATTCCTGAAACTTTTTGGGAAACAGGGTAATTGTATACCGTGTTATATAAAGGTAATGCCGGCAGCTCTTCCATAAATAAAATCTGGAAATTTTTGTAAAGCCTTGCCCTTTCTGCCCGGTCTGTTTCTACACGAGCTGTTTCCAGGTATTGACTGATTGTTTTGTTATTCCATTGCGTATAATTCTGTCCGGAGGAAATCTGTGTTTGATCCCAAAAGGGATAGGGATCCGGATCAGGATATACCGATAGATTCAAATCAACAAGAGCAGCCTCATATGATCTGTCGGGCAGAATATGATTAACCAAATCGTCGTAACTCACTGCTTCAAGATTAAGTAAAACATTGATTCTGCCCCAATCCTGCTGAATCTGCTCCGCGACCCGATGATGCATGTCATCATCCGGATATACTAAAGTAAAAGAAAGAGCCTTTCGTTCCGTATTACCATCAACTGATGTTATTTCTTTTGTCCTGACACGTTCCTGTTCACTTGCAATTATATAACCTTCTTTTACTAATAATTCCGTTGCCTTTTCCTGATTGTATTCCGGCGCTATTACTTCAGAAGTGTAAGCCCAGTTTCCATAAAGGATCGGACTGTTGGCAATAATTCCCTGTCCGCCAAGTATCTTGTTTACGATACGTTCCCTGTTTAATCCGGTCATTAACGCCTGACGTACGTTTTTGGATTGAAGAAACTCAACATTTCGATTGTCAAGGTTAAAGAACACCATGCTGAGAACCGGACGTCTTGCCGTATACAGGTTCATTTCTTCATCTTTCAGGACATTTGAGAGAATGTCATCAGAAACATAACTGATTCCATCTATTAATCCCTGCTGATAAGCCTGATACGCCAAACCACTGTCCGAGTAATAGGTAAATTGTATTTCATCAAGAAAAGGTTTCCTGCCATAATAATTCCCGTTATTTTCAATGGTTACTCCAAGGATTACACCATTTTCCTGCACGAGTTCTTTCAAACGGAATGGTCCGGAACCTATTGGCTGAATGTTTATTTTTGATTCAACCATTTCTTCAAATGTCATTCCTCCATAAATATGACGTGGAAGGATACCGACATTAAGATAATCAAAAAATGGAGCAAAAGCTTCATCCAAAACGAACTGAATAGTTTTAGGATCAACTGGATTTATTTTTACAGAATTCCAGAAATTAATAACATCAGCAGGAATATATCCTGATCCATTTTTCAACATTTCGAAGGTAAAAATTACATCATCCGCAGTAACAGGCTGCCCATCATGCCATTTTGCATCCGGATTGATAGCAAAATTGTAGGTCATTCCATCCATTGAAATTCCCCAATCAATTGCTAAATCACCTTGCGGATTTCCGCGTGTATCTCTTGTCACGAGACTGCTGAATAACAAACGGCATACATCATCATCCACATCGTTGTACCAGGAGAGTAATGGATTCAGACGCTGGATCTGCCCTACCAATCCTTCTCTGTATATGCCTCCGCTTGTCGGATGAGATTCGAAAACCTGAATAGGACCAGTACTTGTATCAGTCAGCAATAATATGCCGACGACTAACCCGGTCAGAAATATTGTAATAAGCTGCCAACGTATCTTTTTCATTTTATTTTAGACTCATTCGTCTATTATAAAGGATATTTGATATTAAAACAAAAAAGAGCAGTATTTATCAGCTGCTCTTTTTCAAATTGAATTAATTGAAAAGAAGGATGCTCAGGATAACAAGGACCACAAGCAAAATGCTGAAAACCATTGTCAGGTTGAAGATCACTTTCTCAACACCGCGACGCTGTGTAAAAATTGTAGAAGGATCACTTCCGCCGGCAATACTTCCCATTCCTACACCACGGTTCTGTAACACAACCAAAACGATAGTAGCGATCGAAGTTATAATAAGAGCAATGTTAAAAAATGTTTTCATTTTGTTTCTCCTTAACCATATTCAACTTTATGATTATAATATCAGCAATTGAATTCGTCAACAAATTATTTTAAGATTGTGATATTCCATGGAAGAAATTCTTTGCAGTTTACACAATTACACAAAATTTTCAGGATATCCTTATTCGTTTTACAATATGGCACAGGAAGCGCTTGATTGCGGATTGGATGCTGTTATAACTACTGATAAGAATATTTTTCCGGTTGGGCACAATCAATATTATTATCGATCAGAAAAAAAGCTGATGGTTGTTTGTGGTGAAGAATTATTTGATCCTCTTAATGATGAAATACAACATTATCTTTCAGTTGGAATTGACAGGGAACAATTTAACAAAGATGTTGGAAATGCACAAGATGAAATTCTGATATTAATGGATTTAAAATCCCCAAGCCTAAAATCGCGATATTACGAATTGATCAATGCAGAAGATATCCTTTATAAAGGTTTGAAGCACAGTTTACCCGCTATCCGCAAAAATATAGAGCAGTTCGATACCTTGCTGCTTTCTGACCAGCGTTGTGTTGGCTTGGCCGGTACCTGTTCATCTTCTTTTCAAACAAAAAATACATATGCTGAACTTTTTTCAACTGTTTGTAATCACCTTCTTGTAAATGACGATTTTTCCGGAGATATTGGTCACGACTCTAATATTTTATTTAAAGCAATCAGAAAAGGGAACTTGTTCTTTTCATTGGATGGTCTCATGGATTCAAAAGGATTTCGATTCCTTGCAGAAGGGAATAATCAGGATTCCGTTGCTCTTCCGGGAGATACGATACACTTGCAAAACAGTATAACACTGAAAATACGGATCCCTGAAGCATGTACATGCAAGCTTATTCATAACGGTGCAATAATAAAAGAATGGAGACAATGCAAACAAATACCCTTTGTAATTTATGAGCCCGGCTATTACCGTGTCGAGTGTGCATTACAAATTAAACGGGATTTTTATGATTGGATATTCACAAATCCTATTTATGTAAGAAAAGGGTAAATAATGAAATCGAACAGAAAAAATCTGACATTGTATTTGCAATTGTTTTCATTATTCCTTTTTCTTATGTCTTGTATTATTCTAAAAGTAAGTCCGACAAGATTAATTGGAGCTGCTTTTTGTCATCAAATACCATCCCGATCCCCGAAGTATGATTTCCCTTTTTGTTACAGATGCTGTGGATTGTTTTTTGGCATATTATTCGGATATATTGTTGCTTTATTTACAAAAAAGAAGAAACATCTTTACCCTAAAGCAGAGATTATTTTGTTTTTCCTGTCTCTGTCTTTATTCTGTACTGATATTTTAAATTCGTCAAAAATCCCCAATATCCATTTGTATAATGAGAGTATTGAATTTCGCATGATTTCTTCTTTCCCTTTAGGATACTTTCTGTCAATAATTATTTGCAATCTTTTAGCTTTCTGGAATATTATGCCAATATCTATTAACAGAGAAAAAGTTTATGAAATTCCATGCTTTTTCATATGCGGATCGATATCATTTTATCTAACCTTCAACAACAACTATTTTCTTTCACATTTTTCTCGTATTATTATTTGTTTAGGTTCACTTATATTCCTTTCTTCTTTATACGTATTACTGATATTCAGCATAAATTCCATAATGAATAAAACTGTCCATGTAAATTTCACCATTCAAGCAGGATTTTCTCTTGCAATTCTGCAAGTAACCTTTTTCGGATTTTTACATCTTCGATTTCTTCACTTTGAGCAAATCTTCTCATAACTGTATAAGATTCAAATTTCTTGAATTATATAAATATCGAATATAATGAAATAGAAGATCTTATTATAGCGCGATAAAAGCAGGCCGGAAATCTTTATATAAGCATAAATAATCTGCTTCGAAAAAGATGAAAAACAATTTGCAATATATCATTCTTATAATTCTATCCGTTTTGATATTCAGCTCATGTGATTCAAGGCGAAATCAAATTATTGCCAATATTTTGGTCTCGCCTACTATGACAGATACTCCTGTTCCGCCAACTACAACACCCACACCTGCACCATCATTAACACCAACCCTAAGTCCGACTCCTTATATTGCTGCAGAAAATATGGATCTTTTGATAATAGGAGATTATGATCTTGCGAATCATAACATATCGAAACGTCTTTCGAATACAAAAGACCCGGTTGAAATCCTCAAGACACAAACCGATATGATTGAACTTTCTTATTTAAAAGAAGACTACAGCACGTGTTTGAAATTAATGGATGATATCCAGGATACGCTGAATACAACAAAGGAAAGGCCTTCCGAGATATTGGCGAAAGCAAACTATATCCACGCACAATGCGCTGACCAGGCCGGAAATTCCAGCTCTATTATTGAGAGCCTTGACAAATATATAGCGTACAGGCCTGACTCTCCATTAATTTCAGAAGTCTACAAACAGATAGCTTACGCTTACCGAAATATTGAAGACTATGAAATGTTTCGAAAATATATAAACCGGGCAGAAGAAAAAAATCCTGAATCACTTAATGACTATATCAAGCTTGATTATGCGGTTTCCTTTTCCCTGAGCGGAAATCATGATGAAGCAATAAAACAATTGCTGGATTTATACACATCTTCCGCGGATGAAAACATCAAAGCGGCATGTGATTATTATCTGGGAACTGCCTATGAAGCTATTGGATTGCCGGATCAGGTAATTCTGCGATATCAGGATGGCGTTAACACATTTCCGAAAAGTTATTACAGTTATTTGATGCTGGTTTGGCTGATTGATAAAAATCAGACTGTAAGTGATTACCAGAGAGGCTTAATTAATTACTATGTCGGTCAATATGCGCTTGCAAATGATTCATTCCGACGCTATGTGAAAAACGAACCGGGAAATGATGGCTCTTCCTGGTATTTCATCGGGATTTGCCAGATGAACCTCGGAGACTATGAAGGGGCTGTCGAATCATTTACAAAAATAATTGAGGATTATCCTGAAAACCGTTACTACGTCTCAGCCTGGGATGAATCAGCATATGTTCAATGGGTATATCTTGACCGGTTCAAACAGGCAGCGAAAACGCTTACGGATTATGTAGCCAAACATCCGGACCAATCAGATTCAGCTTCATTTTTATTTGAAGCAGGGCGTATTCTCGAAAGAGGAAATTACCTTCGCGATGCGGCAAGGACATGGTCTCGTTTGATTGATGAATATCCTCTGTATGAAAACAGCAAAAACGCACTTTTTTTAGCAGCAATCAGCTCCTATCGTATTGCTGATTATGAAACAGCACTTGCATATCTGAACCGATTGCTTCTTGTCAGCGGAATCCCGGATGACCAGGCTCAGGCGAATTTCTGGATAGCGAAAGTCTATCAAAAACGCGGTGATACTTATAACATGAATCGCCATCTCGAAAAGGCTGCCGAACAATCCAAAACCGGATATTACTCATTACGAGCATCTGAATTATCACAGCGGAAAGCATATTTAAGCACTTCTTCAAATTATGATCTCAATATAGACCTGAATGCCGAAAAACAAATTGCAGAGCAATGGATGCTGCTTACATTTGGTTTTGATGAATCTGCACTTACAGACAATTCGGCTTTTCGTGATGATATCGATTATTTGATCGGCCGTGAATATTACACGCTTGGAGAGTATTATCTGGCATCAGTTCATTTTGAGCGTCTTCAGGAGAAATTATCTGAACAGCCGGCTGCTTCTTATGTTTTATTACAGGAAATGGTTGATAAAAAGATTTACAACGCAGCTGCTTATTTATCACGCCAAATCCTTACCGCCGCCGGTTTATACGAAGATGACAGGACGCTTGACGTTCCAAATTATTTTAACCATATCCGATTCGGTTCATGGTACACAGAATATGTTATCGAATCCTGCAGTTCTTATGATATCTCCCCATTCATACTTTATTCAGTAATGAAACAGGAAAGCATGTTCAACCCATGGGTCACTTCATCAGCGGGAGCGCGCGGATTAATGCAGATCATGCCGGATACCGGTACCGAAATAGCGAAATCACTGCATTGGCCGCCTAATTACACAACATCAGATCTTACCCGCGTACCGGTATCTGTCAACTTTGGTGCATCCTATCTGCGCAGGGTAAATACCTATTTTGATTATAATAACGCTGCCATGCTTGCTGCATACAATGGCGGTTCGGGAAACACCCAGCAATGGCTGAATCATGCAAACAACGACCCTGATCTGTTATTTGAGATCATCCGTTTCCAGGAAACCAAAAACTACGTCCGCAACATTTATAGAAATGCGAAGATATATGATTGGCTTTATGCGAAATAATATCTTTCTTTTGCTTCTGACGGCAGTTTTAACCATTTCTTCCTGCAATATTCCCGTACATACGTCTAATCCAATAAAAACGAAGCCGACAATATCAGTTCTCTGGGATCTAAACCGATTTTCTGTTCAGGAAACCAGCTTGAATAATATTCCCGCAACACAAGCCGCAAATATTCCAACATCAACGCCGCAGCTGATAAAGGCAATAAATTTTGAAGAAGCCTTTTCTAATTCATATAGTGGAGCCAACGAAACATCCTTTTACTCAAATGGAAATCAGGGAAGTGACAGATCGGAGTGGCTCTATTTTTCTCCTGCTGATTACTCTTCAAACCCGCTTGATACCCTGTATACGGCATTCAAAAACACAGGAGACAGCACCTGGACCCAGGATTATTTTCTTGAATTCTATGCCGGCGCAAACCCTTCAAATGTGAGCAAAATTCCTCTGGAAAAGGTTGTTCATCATGGCGAAGAAGCTCTGTTTCAGATTCCCATCACTACGCAGGAAAGTAATTGGAAAGCATGCTGGGAGCTAAAAAATGCCGCTGGAAATACTTTTTATGAATTCTGCTATAACCATGGAAACGGAACAAACACGGCAAATTCTGCACAAAATACGAACCAGGATGCTCAGAATAATGATGTTTATTTTGCTTTTGTAAAAACAAACGGAAGTGCTCCAGCGAGATTCTCTGATGATGAACTGTCTGCCGAATTCCTGTCAAGTTCACCCGGCAGCGGTCATACATTTCAGGCATACGACCATTTTGAAAATTTAACTGTCAATTTCCAAAATAATGGAACTGCTTCATGGGATTCATCCTATGCATTGAAGTTTTATTCCGGTTACAATTGGATGCATTCCAATTCATTTCCTGTTTCAGGATCGATTCAGCCGGGAGAAATTGCTTCCATTACGATGCCAATGGAAATCATTGAGGATAATGATAACTGGATCAGCTGCTGGTACCTTTCTTCACCAGATGGGAAAAACCTCGCGGATTTCTGTTTTGAATATCACACAAGAAGCTGACCGGCTGTAAAGACAAAAGAGCCGGGAGATCATTCCCGGCTCTTTATAACTATACGCAATTTAGTCTAACATCTTTTTGATATTGGAAAGACGATCCAGCGCCTCAATGAGTGTTTCATCTTTCTTCGCATAATGCAGGCGGATGATACCTTCGCCGCCTTCGCGGAAGAAGGAACTGCCCGGAACCGCAGCTACACCGATCTTCTTGGTCATTTCAACACAGAAGTCCACATCGCTCTGTCCCGGTTTCATATACGGGCGGATGTCAGCGAGTACGAAATAGGTACCCTGCGGTTCTGTGAAAGGAATTCCGATATTGCGCATACCGCCGCAGAAAATGTCCTTCATATGAGCATAATGTGCCTGGAATTCAACATAATAGCTATCAGGGAAGCGCAGCCCGACGCAGGCAGCTTCCATGAGCGGGGACGCTGCACCGACTGTATTGAAGTCATGATACTGTTTAATGCGTGTCATGATCGGTTCCGGAGCGATTGCATAACCCAGACGCCAGCCGGTAATGGAATAGGTCTTGGAAAGGCTGGAGCAGGAAACTGTCCGTTCATACATTCCCGGAAGGCTTGCCATATAAATATGTTTGTTGTCATCGTAAACGATATGTTCATAGGGTTCGTCCATGATGGCATAGACATCATATTTCTTGCACAAGTCAGCAATGAAGGTCAGCTCTTCCATCGTGAATACTTTACCGGAAGGGTTAGACGGATTGCAGATCAAAATAGCCTTCGGATCCTGTTTGAAAGCGTCTTCCAGAACAGCCGGATCGAAATGATAAGTCGGCGGGATCAACGGGACAAAAATCGGTTCGCAGTCGGCGAAAATGGTCTGAGCCTTATAGTTTTCAAAATACGGTGAGAAGATGATGATCTTGTCTCCGGGATTGGTGAGTGCGAAAATCGTATCCACCATAGCTTCTGTGGAACCGATCGTCACGACAACTTCCTTATCCGGATCGAATTTCATACCCATGAAATGACCGCATTTGTCGCACAGAGCCTGACGGAAATTCGGTGCGCCCATGGTGATAGGATACTGATGAGGGCCAAGTGCGCTGACTTCCTTCAAGCGATCGGTCATTTCTTTCGGGGGATCAAAATCCGGGAAACCCTGTGAGAGATTAATCGCGTTATTAGCGATAGAGATTCTGGTCATACGTCGGATAATAGAATCCGTGAATAAGGCATTCCGCCTGCTCATTTCTTTCATCTGATTTCTTACCTCTTTCAATTAGGAATTAATACCAAGTTCCGTACAGTCCGCAGTGTGAATGCCATCCTGCTCCAGAACATTTCTTACTTCGTCAATATCATCTACGCGCAATATCATATACGCAAGGCCATTGGGCTGTCCGAATATGGAATACATATATTCCACATCAAATTTTTCCTGCGCAAGGATACGCAGCAGATGAGCCAATCCGCCGGGACGGTCGGGAACACTTACACCGAGGACGGCTGTAGAATTTACAATGAAACCATGTTCCCGAAGAATTTTCAACGCTTTTTCGGAATCACTGGTGATCACACGCATAATGCCGTAATCAGAAGATTCAGCTATATTGATAGCGCGCAAATCAATATCATTATCCGCCAGCAGATTGGTCACTTCAGAGAGCTTCCCCGCCTGATTTTCAAGAAAAACTGAGACCTGATGAATATCCATACAACCTCCAATCAAATCTTACGTTTATCAATAACACGGACAGCCTTGCCTTCACTGCGTGTAATGGACTTCGGCGCAACAAGGCGGACCTTCGCATAAATCCCGAGCATTGTTTTGAGTGAACCGATCAGCTGTTTTTCGATCTCATTGATCTTACCCAGATTATCCGAGAACAATTCCGGTGTCATTTCCACCTGGACTTCCAGTGTATCACTGTTATTGACACGATCCACAATGATCTGGTAGTTTGCCGGGAATCCTTCATCGATCAGGACAGATTCGATCTGGGACGGGAAGACGTTCACGCCCTTAATGATCAGCATATCATCGGAGCGTCCCATGGGTTTCGCCATTTTAACGAATGTCCGTCCGCAGGAACACTTTTCACGATGCAGAACGCAGATGTCATGTGTCCGATAACGAAGCATCGGGAACCCTTTCTTGTCCAGAGATGTGAACACCAGTTCTCCGACTGTACCTTCCGGCAGCACTTCTTCCGTATCCGGGTCAATGATTTCCGCGATAAAGTGGTCTTCATTGATATGCATACCGTGCTGTTCTTCACATTCATATGCCACACCGGGACCGGTGAGTTCTGTCAGGCCATAAATATCATATGCCTTAATTCCCAGTGACTTTTCAATGTCACGGCGCATTTCTTCACTCCAGGCTTCCGCGCCGAAGATACCGGCTTTCAGATGGATCTTATCACGCAGTCCGGCTTCTTTAATAGATTCGCCAAGGTAAGCCGCATAAGAAGGCGTACAACAGAGGATCGTTGATCCCAGATCGACCATGAACTGAAGCTGTCTTTCGGTATTTCCTGAAGACATCGGCAGCGTCATGCAGCCAACCTTATGGGAACCGTCATTAATGCCAAAACCGCCTGTGAACAAACCATACCCATAACTGATCTGAACCACATCGGTTTTATCGCCGCCTGCGGCAACGATAGCGCGGGCTGTGCAGTCGGACCACAGATCCAGATCTTCCTGTGTATAAAAGGCGATGACACGTTTTCCGGTCGTTCCGGAAGTGGAATGAATACGAACGATTTCCTCACGGGAGCATCCCATCAAACCATAGGGATAAGCTTCTTTCAGATCAGCTTTCGACAGAAAAGGCAGCTTGTGAAGGTCGTCAACGCCATGGATATCCTCAGGCTTTACACCTTTGGCTTCCATTTTGGCACGATAGTATGGAACATTATTCCATACATGCCAAACCTGCTTCACCAGCTTTTCATCCTGGATCTTTCTAAGCTCCGCAGGATCGGCACATTCAATTTCGGGTTGAAAATATTTGGTCATAAAAATAAAAATAACTCCTAAGCGATCCGTCCCAAATGGAACGCTTTTTTATTCATTTCCAGGAATTTTTCCGGTACGCTCTGTTCGATTGCCGTCATCCATTCTTCTTCTGTGAAATCTCGGAAATAATTTGACAATCTTCCCAGCAGCACCAGGTTCACCGCTCTGGAAGAACCGGCTTCCTGAGCAAGTGAAAGAGCATCCAACGCATCAACCTTCAACCCCAATGTTTTCAGTTTTCCCAAAAGGTCTTCCGGATAATTCACAGCACCGGTTATCACCGGCATCGGATTAATTTGCTGTGTATTGGTAATCAGTGTACCGACATCCGGGCGCAGCCATTCCGCGGCACGTGCCGCTTCCAGCAGTTCAAAGGAAAGAATAAAATCTGCTTCACCTTTATCAATGATCGGCGAATAGACCTTTTCCCCATAACGGACATATGTCACGACGGACCCGCCGCGCTGACTCATTCCGTGAACTTCGCTCACTTTGATATCATAATTTCTGGTCAGCAAAAGACGTCCGAGGAGTTTGCTCGCAAGCAGAGTACCCTGCCCGCCGACACCAACGATCATGATGTTTTTCGTTTCCATGAGTCTTCTCCTCTCAGCCTATTGCGTTTACTTTGCACAATTGTGTACAGACTCGGCAGCCTGTGCATAAAGTGTTATCGATGATCGCTTTCCCGTCTTTCATACTGATCGCGGGACACCCAACCTTCATACAGGACTTGCAGCCGACACATTTATCCCGGTTGACCGCTATCGGTCCCGGATGCTTGACGTATTTCAGAAGAGCGCAGGGCCGTCGTGAGATGATCACGGAAGCACATTCCTTAGCCAGTTCCTCTTTGATCACGTCTTCACATTCCTTCAGGTTATAAGGATCGATCACGCGGATGCTCTGGATCCCGATGGATTCACAAAGCTTTTCCAGGTTGATCTTTCCGGCAGGGTCGCCCTTCAGATTAATACCGGTAGTCGGATTTTGCTGATGTCCGGTCATACCTGTAATGGAATTATCCAGAATGATCACCGTTGAATTGGATTCGTTATAGGCGATATTGATCAAACCGGTAACACCTGAATGCATAAAAGTAGAGTCACCGATAACAGCAACTGTCTTTCCTGCATTGGCCTCATTGCTTGCCTTGTTATAGCCATGAATTCCGGAAACCGACGCGCCCATGCAGATCGTTGTGTCGATTGCGGAAAGCGGAGCGGCAGCGCCCAGCGTATAACATCCGATATCGCCGAGAACAGTCAGATTCAGCTTTTTGAGTGTATAAAACAATCCCCGATGCGGGCAGCCTGCGCACATCACAGGCGGCCTTGCGGGAAGGGATTCGTCAAGTTTCTTCCCTGCATGCTTTGGCTGACCGAGTTTCTCGGCTACCAGATTCTGACTGAATTCGTCGATCAGAGGGAAAACTTCCTTACCGCAGACTTCAAGTCCCAAAGAGCGGCAATGCGTTTCAATGATCCCGTCAAGCTCCTCAACGACCACCAGCTTTTCAACAGAAGCCGCGAAATCACGAATCTTCTGTTCCGGAAGAGGATTGATCATTCCAAGTTTCAGGACCGGGAAACGGTCGCCGCAGACTTCCTTCACATATTGATAGGATGTAGAAGAAGTTATGATGCCCATGCTGTGATCGCTGCCATTTTCAACACGATTCACCCATGAATTCTCGGCAAATTCCACAAGCCTGCGGGTACGTTCTTCCACGATCGGGTGGCGTTTCTTTGCCATTCCCGGCATCATGACCCACTTCATGACATTTTTTTCATAAGGTTTGCGCGCGATTTCAGCTCTTTCGCCTAATTCCACAACACTCTGGGAATGTGCTACACGGGTGCACATCTTCATCAGGACGGGTGTATCATATTCTTCCGAGAGCTCATAAGCGAGCCTGGTAAATTCAAGCCCTTCAGAGGAATCAGAAGGTTCAAACATCGGCAGTTTTGCGGCAATGGCATAGTGCCGGGAATCCTGTTCGTTCTGGGAAGAATGCATTCCGGCGTCATCAGCGACAGCGATGATCATACCGGCATTGACACCGGTATAAGAAAGCGTAAATAACGGATCTGCAGCAACATTTAAACCGACATGCTTCATACCGCAGAAGCTTCGTGTTCCCGAAAGACTGGCGCCAAAGGCAGCTTCCATGGCAACTTTTTCATTCGGAGCCCATTCTGCGTAAATTTCATCATATTTCGCAGCTGCCTCAGTAATTTCCGTACTTGGAGTTCCCGGATACGAAGAAACAAATCCGCAGCCTGCCTCATAAAGACCACGGGCAACGGCTTCATTTCCCAATAACAATTTTTTCATCGAATTTCCTCTTTTCAATAAACCGAAAAGCTTCATCTCAGCTGTTGATCTGGACTTCTACCAACCGACCTTTACAGTACTTTTCTCTCAATGCGGGTTTTTCAATTTTCCCCGTTGGATTGCGGGGTACTTTATCGAATATAATTTTACGCGGTCTTTTATATCGTGGGAGGTCAAGGCAGAAATTTGTGATTTCTTCTTCGGTACCTTCCATATCCGGTTTGATTTCAATGATAGCCGCAGCAATTTCCCCAAGACGATGGTCCGGAAGGCCGATGACTGCTACATCCTTGATCTTATCAAAGGCTCTCAGGAAATCTTCGATCTGAACCGGGTAGAGGTTTTCACCGCCGGTGATGATAACATCCTTTTTGCGGTCGACAAGATAGATAAACCCATCTTCATCCACTTTTGCCATATCTCCTGTATAAAGCCAGCCGTCTTTCAAAATTTCGTCTGTCGCTTCAGGATTCTTATAATAGCAATCCATGACACCCGGACCATGAACGGCCAGTTCTCCGACTTCGTCACCCTGAACTTCTTCACCTTTTCCGTTGACAACTTTTGCTTCCCACAGGTAACCGGGTTTGCCGATGGCGCCGACCTTATGAATGTTTTCCACGCCCAAATGCACGCAGCCGGGGCCAAGAGATTCGGAAAGACCGTAATTTGTATCATACTGATGATGCGGGAAGACCTTTTTCCATCTGTTGATAAGGCTGGGAGGTACAGGCTGGGCACCAATGTGCATCAACCGCCATTGTTCAAGCATATAATGATTGAGGTCTACATCACCGCGGTCAATTGCGTCAAGGATATCCTGTGCCCAGGGAACCAGAAGCCAGACAATGGTGCATTTCTCTTCTGTAACAGCCCGCAGGATCCATTTCGGTTTATTGCCCCGCAGCAAAACAGCTTTACTTCCTGCTATCAGGCTCCCAAACCAGTGCATTTTGGCGCCGGTATGGTAAAGCGGCGGAATACAAAGGAAAACGTCATCCCTGTTTTGCCCATGATGTTTCTGCTCGGTCATGCAGGAACAAACCAGTGCTTTATGACGATGAAGGATCGCTTTTGGGAATCCTGTTGTTCCGGAAGAAAAATAAATAGCGGCAAAATCATTTTCATCCAATGCTACCGGAGGAAGCTGGGTTGAGCAGAAACCCATCAGATGAATACAATCCTCCGTATAATCAGGTCCGTTTTTCCCCACAAAAAACAGCGTTTTTGTCTTTGGAATATCATTTTTAATCTCATTCATCCGGCTGACAAATTCCGGACCGAAAACAAGAATTTCAACATCGGCAAGGTCCAGACAATATTGAATTTCATCAGAAGAATACCGGAAATTCATCGGAACAGCCAGACAGCCTGCTTTCAGGATCCCGAAGTATATTGGCAGATATTCCAGACAGTTCATCATCAGAATTCCAACCTTTGTCCCTCGCTTTGTTCCGCGGCTCAGGAGCAGATTCGCGAACCGGTTTGCGCGTCTGTCGAATTCCTGCCACGAAATTTCCCTTCGATAAGGGGCATCCGGACTTGCGGCTTCCACCAGATTCGCTTCACGCCAGGTTGTAACATGGTCGCGGTCTTCAGAAGGGTTGATTTCGACTAGGGCTGTTTCACTGCCATATAGTCTTGCGTTTCTTTCGAGAAAATCCGTAATTACCATAATATTCTCCTTATTTATAAAAAAATCCTCTGATCGAAATATCATCAGAGGACGAGAGTTCCCGTGGTACCACCTCAATTCACCGTCAATTCACATTTACGGCCTCAGCGGGATAATTTATCCCATTCGCTATAACGGGCGATCCCGGCGGGGCTTACTTTTGTATAACAGGTTCAGCCGGCTGCTCCGGAAGGTAATTCACATATGGCAGGCACCGGCTCGCACCTTCCGCCGGCTCTCTGAAGCTCTTTTCCCATAATGCTACTGAATTTCCATCATCGCAATTAGAAAAATTTTAATCCACCGATGATAAATCTGTCAACAAATTCAAAAAATAATGACAATAAACGTTATGCCTTTTAATAACAGGCAGCCGAAATCCTCCGGATCCCGGCTGTTTTGGGCTTGATTTATTGATTTTTTCGTTCCGGTATTCTGTTATAGTATGGGATCTCGTCCTCATCTTCGGTCCGGTGCCGGAATACTCCCGGTTCCATATCCGCCAGATTCTGCTGATACAGCCGGACCTGATATTCCGCTTCCCAGCTTCCCGGTATCCAGACGTCCCGCGGGTTTTCGTGCTTCACGTATTTCCAGGTCACCCGCTCACCTCCGACAAATCCCATGTCCACTTCCCGCCTGTCCGGATGCCAGACCACCGATTTGTCATCGATGAGCCCGTCCTCCGAAACATATCCTTCCGGTACCACGAACTCCCCGAGCTCCCGGTCATAGACCAGCTCCTCAACCGGCATTTCCATCACCCGGTTGATCGGCTCCGGCCAGTCCGGGACACGTTCACCCGGCGGTATGGGTTTGGGCGGATACAAATAGGACGGGCGATAGGTACACCCTTCCGGGAGGGCCTTCCGCATTTTTTCCGCTTCCCGCGCCGCTTCGATTTCATCCTGATTGTCCGGGGAGTCAAAGTTCTTCCCGCTCTCGTAATAACGGATATAGAGCGACTGTGAATTGGTGCATACCTGCACGTCATGGATGCAGTCCAGGATGATCTTCCGCATCTCTTTCCGGATCGTTTCGTTCTCCGGTTCTTTTTTGAGCAGCAGATCACAGTGGATCTTCATGTTTTTCTTGCGCAGGTCGCTGTCCTTTGTGATCATATCCATGATCTTTTTGGAATATTTCCGGTCCTCATCAGTCGCTCCGACGGTACGGAAAAGACCTATCGCGCAGCGGAACAGTACTTTGGCGGAATCCGCCCAGTCCCTGTTGCACATTTCGATTTTACGGTCCGCCAGACCGGTTTGGAAAAAACGCTCTTTATCTTTGAGGTATACCTCCCGCGCGTCTTCGATATTGTCGCGGTAGGTCCCGAATTTGGTAACATGCGCGGGGATGCCGTCTTCCGGTGTACATACCCGGATCCGGTCGCCGTTGATATTTTTCAAATCATTCCCGTTCATGTCGCTCCATATTTCAGTGTGAAGTGTGAAGAGTTCAGAGTGAAGTTAAAACTCCAGCATCCTACTTCCTGCTTCCTGTTTCTTATTTACTCTGAGTATATATCGGGAATTAAAAAAAGAAAACCGGCAATGTTGTCCCTTGACTTTTTCAGAATTTGTGGTAACGAAATAGAACAAAGAACGCCCCGACCATCTGCCTTTCATTCTCGGTACAAAATTGTGGAAATATAATGTTTCGCATCTGCGCGGAATTTAGCGGAAATCTGCAGAAAGATGGCTTTTGTATATAAACTGTTCTGTGGGCATATTCCGGAGTTCATTAATGATACGGTCCGTATTCGGAGGGCTTTCGAAAGTGGGTCCCATACCCCCGGTGATCATTAACTCTGAAAAATCTTAGTGTGGCATTGATCCAAGTACTAACTTTTCAATGAGTGAACAATATAACGGTTGCTTGGGAATATAAGTTGAGGACAAGTTTGCAGATATGACGACGCCCTTGTTTCTTTTACGTTGTGTCAATGTCGGTATCAATATTACCGACTTCGATTTTTTATACATTGGATAGATTCCGGATATGTGGAATGAAAAAGGAAACTATTCCGAGTCTTACGATTTTCCAGCAGTACAGGATATTTCGATTTGTTTTAAAATTTTATATCTTCTAATGTGCTATACTTGTCCTCAACAAATCGGAATTTGTGAAAGTAGTAGATTTCAACTATATAGAAGCAATGACATTTCCGGGGATGAACAATGGCACCAGTAAGAAGAAAAATCGAATGATGATACAGCATTATAGAAAAAGGAAAACAGATGAGAAAACATCCGAAATTGAAACGAATTATTATTTGCATTGCGGCAATACTGGGAATCTTATTAATTTTGGCGACGGTTATCTATATAAACATCAAGAGATTTACTGTTAAAAAAATACAATCGGAAACCGGTCAGGAAGTTTATTTCCTGGGTACTTTCCATAAGGATCATTTTGACTCTTTGGCAAATTACTCTGTTGAAGAAATGCTGAACGCTATTGAAAATATAGATCCCGATGTAGTTTTTATTGAGGCAAGGGAAGAGAGTTATGAACAGTATGGAGTAGTGGACGGTCCCGTTGATATGTGTATCGCATATTGTTATTGTCGGGATAATGACATTCCTGTAGAAATGGTGGATTATTGGAAAGTAGATAACGACAATTATAAACAAAATACGACTACAGATGACAGGGACGATAATATACATCAAAGAATAATGGAAAGACTGGGACTCTACGAAAACAAAAAGGTACTGGTTATTTGTGGATTCGGACATTTAAATCCGCAAGTCAAGCGATTGTCCGATGATGGATTCAAAAAAGAAAAGATCAATAATGTTTCAAGACTGTTTAAGGGCAATGGCAAGGAGTTTGTATACCCTTCCATGATATGTGATGTTTGGGAGAAAAGAGCACTGTTCTATGCGAGCACCTACCCGGAATCAATACAGGCGGATGAAACAATAAACGAAGAAGTGAAATCGCAGTGGCCGGTTGACAAAAACCATGTGTTTTATGATTCACAGATGGAGTATTGTGATCTGTTCAGATCAAATCAGTTATATAAGAAGTAATCTCGATTATATTACAGTTAAATATGCTAAGGCACAAATTCACAGTTTGTAATCAAGGCGAGAAAGGCTCAGAATTTTGAGACAATTTGAAT
The DNA here is from genome assembly GCA_902786265.1 of uncultured Chloroflexota bacterium. Taxonomy (GTDB): domain Bacteria; phylum Chloroflexota; class Anaerolineae; order Anaerolineales; family Anaerolineaceae; genus Flexilinea. Next base: position 98,911 of record CADACE010000008.1, read on the forward strand.
GACGGACCGTTTGTGAGAAGAATATGCTTTGGAACGCAAAAAACGGAGAGGCTGCGGTTGGCAGCACAAAAATGAGTTATGTTTCTTTCGGGTGGGGAGACCGTATTTTGATACTCCTTCCGGGGCTTTCTGATGGACTAACCACAGTGAAAGGAAAGGCATTGCTGCTGGCTAAGTCATTTAAGTTATTTTTCGAGAAGTATACGGTTTATATGTTCAGCCGAAAAAACAATATGCCGGAACAATACTCGATTCGGGAGATGGCCGCTGATCAGGCTTTGGCAATGAATGCTCTCGGAATCGGAAAAGCCTCTGTGATGGGTGTATCCCAGGGAGGGATGATCGCTCAGTACCTTGCCATAGACTATCCGGATCTGGTAGAAAAACTGGTTCTGACTGTAACTGCTCCCTGTGTGAATGATATCACGGATAAATGTGTGAGAAAGTGGGTCGATCTGGCAAAACATGGTAAACATGCGTCCTTGATGATCGATACTGCGGAAAACAGCTATTCAGCAGCCTATCTGAAAAAGTACAGGAAGATTTACCCGATCATCGGGCTCATCGGGAAGCCATCCGCTTACAACAGATTCCTCATCAATGCCAATGCGATTCTGCACTTTGACGCATCTGAAGAGCTTCACAGGATAAACTGCCCAACATTTGTGATCGGTGGAGAGAACGACAAAATCGTAGGTGCACAGGCATCCCGGGATCTGGAAAAGTATATTTCGGACAGTGAATTATATATGTATCCCGGATTGGGACATGCAGCCTATGAGGAAGCTGCGGATTTTAGTCGACGAGTTTTTACCTTTCTTGAAACTGCGAAATAAAAATGTGTACAAATCGGAGTTTATAGGGGTCAGGAAATAGGAAATAGGGAATATATAGACAAATTCATTTTTGTCTAAATCTTGTAAGATAGGGATTTGTGGAAAGCATATGAAAAAAGCAATGAGAGAACATATAGCCGAGGTTGCAAAGGAGATGGCGCAGATTCCGTTTCACGGAGCGATTGACGGGCTGGAATCCAATCTTGCGCCTATTGTGCGGGCATTTCCAACCTGGAGTCTCAGTGAAGCGGATGGTTTGTGGTGCGCGGCGTTTGTATATTATTGCTGCAGAGAAGCGGGATTCGAGATCCCCTACAGGCCCGGAGAATGTAAAACCTGTCATCTGGCAGCCTGCCTTGGTTGGGAAGAGTTTGCTCTCAGCGACCCACGGATAGAATACCATAAGGGAGAGGATGTCTTTGTTCCGGAAGCGGGTGACATCGTTATTTATGACAGGGTTTTCGAGAACAAAGAGCACGACCATATGGGGATCATTCTCGAGAAACGGGATCATTCGTTTCTTGCCGCGGAAGGAAATATCAACAACGTATCCGGAATCATCCAACGATCCATCGATGAGCATATCCGGGCCTATATCAGAATTCCGGACGGATATCAATATAAAGCAGAGTGATGCGATCCCGATGTGAACTTTATAGTCACAAAGAGAAGGAGTGAATGAAATCTGTCAGGATCACCTTCACTTTATTCTTTCGTCTCCTTGATAAATATGATACCCCGGATTCCCTCGCGTATCCCGAATCTTTCCTTTGCGCTGTCCGGAAAGATTCCTTTTCTCAGCCGTAGGTTCTTTATTTCCTGCCTTTACCGGATCATTATCTTTCACAGAATCGAATTATCTTTTGATAAACGAGTGTTCGAAAATGTAGTATAAGCCGGGTTCGATATTTTATATCATAAAAACCGACCTGGCCCCTTTTTACAAAAAAGGTAACCACCATATTACGGGTGAGTCAGAAAAAGAGCCCAAATACACAGCGGGGGTATGGGGGCCGCAGGCCCCCGGAAATCAGGCGCGGGCTGCGGCTTTCGTAAACGCACGAACTTTCGATCCCGCGCCTTGCGAAGCATTCCCTCCGGAATGCAAAATGAGCTCTTATAGTAGAAAGGGAAAAATGTGAGTATATAATTTTTGAAATTCTGCTGTATAATCATTTTCACGAACATTTTTCATGTATGCAGATCATCTCAAAGAAATAACGATGCTGATGACCGGTCTGTTTTGATAAAAAATACAGCATAGAGCAGGATAATATCGTATTGATTCGGGTTTGCCTGACAGATGCAGTATAATCAGTTTATATTATATATAATTGCTTAAGCTATTCATCCCGACGGAATTTTGAGAGGGATGAGAGTGTCACCGGTTAATAATGTATGGAGAATTAAGGTGTTTCGGAGAAACAACCAACAAAACAAAGATCAGGATCCGCAGCCACGGGATCAGAACGTCAGGAAAGAGGCAGAGCTTCAGAACGAGGATCAGAACTCGATACTCGCAATGGGAAATGAAGCGATGAACAGGCATCCCTCTGGCAGGGCTTTTAACCGGGGTGAACGAGAATGATGAGCTCAATCTCAGCGGGGATCGCGACAACCTGATCCGGAATGAAGATGATCCGCATAACATCATCAATGAAAACAATCCACCGAAAAAACAGAAGGGCGGAAACAAAGAACAGGCTGAAAAGCTGATCGAGAACGCCCCGAAGCAGGATATGGAGAAGGCGCTTGATATCATTTCCGGCGATAACGATTGGATCGATGATGACCTGCTGGCTGCTGGTCCGAAAAAAAAGAATTCAAAGAAAAAGTCTAATGATAAACAAATAAAAACGGAAGACCTGCCTGAAAGCAATGTCGAAGGGATGCAGAAACTGAACGAAGACATGTGAGAGATCGAGGGATGGAATTTTACGCCTCTCTCTCTTCCAGAACGGAAAAAGGTGAGCGGCTGGCGGAAATTCCTGAGCGGCCTGGCCTGGTATTCCGGGAAAACGCTTGGAAAGCTGCTCACGCTTGCGGGCAGCATTTTGACCTTCCCCTATGCCCTTTACAAGTGGGGCAGCAAGCACGCGAAGGGAGATGCTGCACAGGCTTTAAGCAAAAAGAAGCGGCACGACCTGATCCCGGGCTGGGACGGGGCGGAATTTGAGAAAAAAGAAGGCGAAAAAGACGATATCATGGCGGACTTCCGCCGGGTGCCGACCGTCTGGTCCCGCCTTATCGCGGATAAGGCGGTGGATGAGAACGGCAAAGAGGTTCCGCCGACCATCAGCGTTAATGTGAATCCTCCTGATCTGAATAAGGATCAGACGATGATCGGAACGGCAGCCGGGCACAGCGGGATCGGCATTGAATACAGCCGCCGGAGCAAGGTCACCGGACGCTGGGAACGCTACGCGCTGAAATACGGATTTTACGGGGACTCTAAAGCCGGCGGTATGATGTCGTCCTATAAAGACGCGGTCGTTCCCGGCCAGCTGATAGATGAGGCGCACGGCGTATATAAGATCACCCGCACATTCAAGGCGACGAAAAAACAGGTAAACGACGTGATGAAAGCCTCTGAAACCTGGGCGGACAAGGGCTACAATCCCTATACCCGCAACTGCACTACCTTCGTAAAGGAAATGGTGCAGGATGTGGCGCATCTCCCTGTAGGCAGGGAGATCTTCGCCGCGGAAGATGTCCGCTTCTCTTCTGCTGCGAATGCGGGGCTGATGCTCTCCGCGAGTATCAGTCCCTACGCCAACGCGCAGATGCGGGAAAATCTGGCGGAGCTTTCGGAAAAAGAGGATCTGAGCTACGCAGGGATGGGAAACAAGCGTGTCACAAAGACGGATTTCGAGAACTATGACGAATCCTGAAAAAAGGCTACAGCCGCAGAAAAGTCGGCGTGACGCCCAACGCGGCTGCGCAGAACATGCTTAGACTCACAGGTCCGGAAGCCGGCGAGATCAGTTCAAACCGATTTATCGGGAGTCTGCCGTCTGACGGCAAGGGAAATATCACCCAGTTCGATCCGGGCGGATTCCGCGCAGAGACGATCTCTCAGGGAATGGCTCTCAAAGCAAAGATCGATGAAATCACCCCTCCCGAGCTGCGGGATCCGGCTGCTCAGCCGGCGGGACTCCGCAAGCTTTTGAAGGAGATCAATGATTTTGGACTGCCCTTCAAAGAGCTGGCATCCAGGGAGAAGCAGCTTGCCAAAGGAAAAGGCATTAAGGGCAAGCCGGCGGTTATCGGGTTAGACTACAATTTCTCGGCAGATGAAATTCGGAACGCCCGCAGCAAACTCTCCGAAAACGTAGGAAAACTGAACGAGCTTCTCAGCAAATATTATAAAAATGACAGCCGCCTCATTGAGCCGGTGATGAATTACATTTCGATCCTGAAACGCGGCCAGATGGAACTTGATACACTGTACCGCAAGGTGCGCGGGGACGGGGACCGGATCCGAAAATCCATGACCGAGCAGAAGCACGAAGTCATGGCCGGCGGTCAAAAAATCGGGTTTACTCCCACACATTATGAGTCCTATCTGCAGATTTATAAGACGCCGAAAGAAGCGGTGGCAAAATATAAACGCTTTATAGATCTGAAGGGGAGATCCATGAAAAAACCGGGACTGACGAACGAGGAGGAGTACGAATTATCCAAACTCGAAAGAATGGAACAACTCGCTGAACAGTTCGATATCGCCCACAACTACCTGTTGGAAAAGGACAGCTTCAAACAGGATGACATCGATTACGCCTTCTCCCTGAAGAAGAAAGAGAATAATGGCGCCCACGGTGAGATGTTACAGAAAGGATACACCGCTTCCCGTGTCTATCAGAACCTCATGCTGGAAAAGATATTCGGGGATATGAATCAGCGCTTTACCGCTGCGCTGGAGAACGGCCGGATCACGAACGTGCGGGATTACAACAGTATCAGTGCGTGGCTGGATAAGGATATGAGCGAGTGCCTGACGCGGAAAAAGGAAGGAATGAAGATGATCTTCCGCGGGATGCGGCGCTCCCTGGATAAACCGGATGAGAAAAAAATGCTGGATGAGTTCCAAAACGATATCGAGTTTTCCTGGCTCCGGAAGATCTTTACTACCGATGCGAAAGGCGATATGGTGATCGCCAGTGAAAATGTTCCGCTGGCCTTCAATTTTCTCTTTGGGAAGTCCTCTGCCACCCGCAGGCTGGTTGAACAAATGATAAAAGATTCATTGGAAGAGCAGCATTGAGTCTAAGCCGGCTGACTTCCGGCTAAAAATAAATTGAACAACATTGATTTATCTATGTGATTTTTGATTTATGAAATAAAAAAAGAGTCAGGGATACATTCTCTGACTCTCTTTCTTATGTCGTAAGTTCTAAATGAATTATTCTTCCGGTTCGAAGTTGCTCTTATCAACTCCGCAGAGAGGGCAGGTCCAGTCTTCCGGTAAATCGGCGAATTTTACGCCTTCAACTTCTTCGTCATAAACATGACCGCAAATCTGGCAAACGTATTTCATCTGAATAACTCCTGATAATATTATTCAAAAATGCTCAGCACTTCCACAGGCTGTGGAGATTGCAGTAAGCATAGGCGGCTTCCACTTCATCACCTTCACACAGGGCGAAGCAGGCTTTCGGTTCATCACCGGGGTTCAAAGCTTTACGCTGGTTCCCCTGCTTTGTCTGGATCGCGATCCATTCAATATAATGTTCGGGCAGCATCGGATGAGCGGCGGAGCCGACTTTCACGACAACTTTGTTTCCGTCAATTTCAACAACAGGGACGTGTTTTTCCTGAGACGCATCGGTTGAACCGGGGATGATCTCCTGCATTGGTTTTCCGCAGCACATCACGGGAACAGCAGTTTTCTTGACGATGGCGATGATCTGTCCGCAAACCGGGCAGCGATAAAATTTCATTTCCATAACAATACACTCCATTCTCAAAATTTTATTTTGCTGAAAATTCAGCCGATTTCAGAAATTCTTCAATCTATCTTAATTATACACTATCGTTTACATTTTTACTGTATTTATATAGATTATATCGTAAGATACACTGATAATTATTTTTTATATATCACACTTCAGATCAAAAATAAAAACGGTCATTTTCAATATTTTGAACCTGACCGTTTATCATTATTTTCCGATATGACAACTCAGTTTCGTTCTGATTTATCCGCGGAAACTCTTTTTGTTATTATCGAATCGCCGGCTGTTTATCTGCTATCACGAGAAAGAGAAATCCAAGTGCGAAGAAGAATGCCAGTGAAGCTACTGCCACATTGATCGTCCCGCCCGCGAGCTTTACTGCAGCGATCATTGCTGAACCAAGGAAGGAAGCGCCCTTACTGAATATATCGTAAATACCGAAATATTCTGAAGAATTCTCGATCGGAATAATTTTTGCGTAATAGGAACGGCTCAAAGACTGTATGGAACCCTGGAAACAGCCTACACCGAAAGCAAGGATCCCGAAATGTACAAGTGTTTTCAAAGTCAGCGCGTAAAGGCATACAAGGAAATACCCCACGATACAAACCAGGATCAGGCGTACTGTATCATGTTTTTTAGATAGTTTCGCGAACACCAGCGATCCGATCCAGGCAACGACTTGTGTGGCTAACAAAAATACAACCTGTCCGACAGTCGGGAGCCCAAGATCCGTTCCGATATTGATACAGTTATCGATAATGGTACCGACACCGTCAATATACAGGAAAAAAGCCAACAGGAAAAAGAGAACCTTTTTATCTCTCTTGAAAATATTCCCGAAGGTTTTGAAAATCTTTCTGAAAACTGCCGCTACAGATCCTGCTTCACCGGTAACATAATTCTTTTGTTCATAATGAGTTAAGAGCGGAATAGTGACTAATCCCCACCATATAGCTGTAACACCAAATCCGATAATTTTTGAAAGGCTTTCGGAAATTTTTCCGAGCATATCCGGTCCCATCACATAAGCGATAAGAGCAAAGAGAAATGGAATACATGAACCGATATATCCCCAGGCATACCCATAAGATGAAACCTGGTCAGCCCTTTCTTCCGTTGTTACATCATTCAGCATAGAATCATAAATTGTGTTGGCTGAAGTGTAAAACAGCCTGGTCAGGACAAAAATGATGAGGAACGGCAGCCAGGCATTTATAAAGCCATTCAGAATACAAAGACAAACCCCGATAGCAACAACTGTATTGAACAAAACCTTTCGCCTGTCTTTGTGGTCAGCGATCGTACCCATTATCGGGCCGATAAGAGCGACAAGAATCGTAGTAATGGAAATAGCCAGAGAATAATAAGCTGTAGCATTGTCTTTGGTCAGTTTTCCGGGAACGTCGCCGATGGCAATATTTTTGAACCAGATGGGAATCAGCGAACATGCCAGCATTGTGTAGGCTGAATTACCCACATCATACAGAACCCAGGATAATTCCTTTTCGTTCAGGTCACGGAATATTTTCAAGTTATTCAATTTTTTTACAATGCTGCTCATAAGGCCTCTTTTCTCTTTCAAAGAATTATAAAAATTTCTTATTGTGTATTATACATGAATATCTACAAAAACAGTTGAATTGTCTTGTGCTTTTTTTGGGTGTTTTTCAGGAGATTCTGTTTCATTTTATTCAAAATTGTAAATTTCACCGGTTCCGGAATCACTGCCGGGACATGAACTAAATAAATATCCATAAAGCCGGCCGTACCATGCCGTTATCGTTATCAATTTCATCTCCGCTGAGAAAGATTTCGCCATCAGGTAATATAATGACTGCCCGGTCGGCAGATTCGCCCGGTGAACGCAGCCACCACCAGGAATTCCCGTTTTCCTCATCCACATATATGCGATTTTCGCCGGCATATGCAGTTCCCCCACATTGACGATCTTCATTTTTCTCTAAATAATTTTCAACCTCATCTTTGCTGAGCAGGAAAATTTTGTCCTCAGTACGGCTGCCGCCGCTTACATCAAATGAAATATTATCATCATTCCGATTTACAACCTGAATGATTTGCTCTTTTTCTAAATTAGTAAATGCGTCATTGTAAAAGCTTTCGTTGAGCCATTTACGAAGTGAACAAGTTTCCCAGGTAACATCAGTTTTTGAATCATTGTACATCTTTCCATCCAGCCCATATTTGCTGAGCAGAAGAACCCGGTCAAAACTTTTATATAAAACCATCCATTCAATAGGCTCACTGCCGTTTTCTTGATTATTGTCTTGTTCATAATGTCCAAAAGTGATCTTTTCATTGCTAAATGAAACGGATTTATTGTTTTTGTTTGACAATTCATCATTTGGCAACGAAACCCATAAAGCCGGACGGACAACATTATATGCTGCATTTACATAAGAACCATAATCATTTATCCAGCCATAGATTGAGACGGTTTGAGCTAAATAATTATTTGCACCGGGTGTCCGCAACCACCACCATGAAGTCTGATTTGAATCACTGATAAAAGCGCCGTTTGCTTTTGCATATTCTGTCACAAAACAGCACCGTTCTTTATCCGTATGAAAATATTGATTGGCCTCATCGTAGCTCAAAATGAAAATATTATCAGCCGTTCTTGTCCCGCCTTCTGCATTGTGTGTCGGACTTCCTGAATTTTCATTATCTGAAAGAACGATATGATTCTGTTCATCGATATTGAAAGCATTCGTATAAAAATCTACATTCAGCCATTTTCTCAGAGTACTTTCTGCCCATGTAACGCTGATAAAACCTTCATTATATTTTTTCTCTTCCAATCCGTACCTGCTTATTAGCAGCACCTTATTTTCATATATATCAAGAACCCGCCATTCGATTGGTTCGGTTCCGTTATTTAAATTATTATCCTGTTCGTAAGATCCGAAGGTAACAGTATCTCCGGGTGAAATATCTTCCGGTTTCATCGAAAGGATCCCTTTTTGCATCGGAGATGGTAATACAGTCGCTAAAGCCTCTGGCGCAGGAGTTTCTGTCTGATTTATGATTGCATCTGCAATTTCATCAGTTTTTGCCTGTTCAGTTTGCAGCAAACGAGCCTCTATTGTCGCGCTTTGAGCTGTCTTTGTTAATTCAGTATTGGCAGAGTGTTGGATAATTGCTTCAACTGTCCCGGTTTGATAGGAATAAATTATGGATTGTGTGGCAGTTTGTTCCGCATAGACAGCTGATTTCGTTGCAGTTCTCGCGGCTTGTGTTTGGACTGCGTATGTCGGCTGCTTGATGATTGCCTCTACGGTTTCGGTTTGCCGGACAGAAGCTTCAGCTTGTGTGGCAGTTTGCAGCAGTGCCTTTTCCGCGGTTTGTGTGGCCTGTGCCTCTGCTGTTGATGTGGATCGCCGGATCGCTTCAGCAGTTTCGGTCTGCCGGACAGAAGCTTCAGCTTGTGTGGCAGTTTGCTGCAGTGATTTTTCCGCGGTTTGCGTGGCCTGCACCTCTGCCGTTGATGTGGACCGACGGATCGCTTCAGCAGTTTCGGTTTGCCGGATAGAAGCTTCAGCTTGTGTGGCAGTTTGCTGCAGTGCTTTTTCCGCGGTTTGCGTGGCCTGTGCCTCTGCTGTTGATGTGGATCGACGGATCGCCTCTGCGGTTTCGGTTTGCCGGATAATAGCTTCTGCTTGTGTGGCAGTTTGCTGCAGTGCCTTTTCCGCGGTTTGCGTGGCCTGTACCTCTGCTGTTGATGTGGATCGACGAATCACTTCAGCAGTTTCGGTTTGCCGGATATCAGCTTCAGCTTGTATGGCAGTTTGCTGTACTGATTCTTCCGCGGTTTGCGTGGCCTGTAATTCTGCTGTTGATGTGGCTTGACTGATTGCTTCAACAGTTTCGGTTTGTTTTTTATCGATCGTTGATTTTGTTTCAGACTGATTAGTCCATATACCTGAGGCCGTAGTAACAGTTTCGATCGCTTCATGTGACCCGATTTGTACCGTCGCGGAAACTGATTGTATCGAAGTTTCATTTAGAATATCGGGTTTTCGAGTTCGCTTATAAAAAAAGATGAGAAATACACAGGCTGCGATCAACAAAAGTCCCGCAGCTATCCTTCCGAATGACAATTTATTTCCTGAATCTGATTTTTCAGAAGAAATACGATCTGCTGATTCGTTTTTTTGTTCTTCCTCATGAAGAACGACTGTATCGAGCTTTGATTTATCCGGCTCTGATTTATTTATACGAATCACCGCATCAGAAGCCGGCATTTGATCAGATGCTGGTAAAATACCGGTGATGTCCGTTTTTTCAGCGTTTACGGCAAAATCATCTGATGAATCTTCTTTTTCATTTATTTCTTCATATAATTCATGCATGGTACCTGTCCTGTCCGCGCTTTTCAGTTCAAGTCCATGCATCAGTGCTTTATTGACTGATTCCGGAACATCCGATTCGGACAGATTCAATTGCTGAATTTCTGCTTCACCTGTGACACGGTCCAATGCAGAGGCAGGCGCTGTTCCCGTTAAAGCTGCATACATTGTAGCGCAGATCGCATAAACATCTGTAAAAGGTCCCTGATGACTTCTTTGGGTATATTGTTCTAATGGAGCATAACCGGGCGAGACTAATGCCGTATAAGTATTAGTGATTTTTTCTGAAACAAATCTTCTGGCAGCGCCAAAATCAAGAAGTACCAAATGCTCCGAGCCGTCTTCGTCTTTTGCAATTTTCAGATTGTCAGGTTTAATATCACGATGAATAAGGTTTTTTTTATGTAATTTGTTTAGTTCAAGAATCAGCGGATTGAAAAGAGTCAATACCCGGTTCCATTGCATTTTCCCGTTTTTTTCTATTTCTTTGGAGAGATTATCACCGGATATGTAGTCCATCACGATATATGCTGTGCCGTTTTCCCTGAAATAATCCCGGACATGCACAATATTCGGACTGTTAAAACGGGCTAAAATTTTTGCTTCTGATTGAAATTCTTCACAGCCTTTCTCAAAACCATATGAGTTGGTTCCTGAAACAGCAGGAAAAACATGATGAGAGCTCATGTTCCGCACACCTAAACCTGCAGGAAAATATTCTTTAACAGCTACTATAATTTCCAAAGATAGATCAATACCCAAATAGGTAACACCAAACCCACCCTGTCCAAGTACTTTTCCGATAAAATATTTTCCTGACAGAATCGATCCTTCGGGAAGCAGGTTTTCCTGATTTTCTCTTCTGCTGTTGTCATGGCCGCATACGGAACATACCTTTTGCCCTACGGCCAAAGGTTCCATACAATTGAAACAATAGTTCAGTTCCGTAATTCCCATATTCAATCCGTATATTCCCCAATATTTGGGAAATCCGATTACAATTTATATTATTATATTTTATAAATAAATTTATTTACAAGTGTCGGTTTCAAATTTTTGGGAAGTTTTTTCAAAATTCTTTCACACAGAGGTTTTCTGTTGGTATAATTATTTATGAATATGCAAGACCACGCAGGAGTTATATATGGCTGATACCGATCCGAACAGATTCTTTCTTGGTAAGCTTTACAACAACCGAAATCAGTTAACAGATGAGAAGATGTACTACAATCCATCAGATCTCAATACACATTGTATTATTACAGGGATGACAGGTTCAGGAAAAACCGGATTGGGTATTCTGCTTCTGGAAGAAATAGCATTGAAAGGAATACCGGCAATCGTTATTGATGCCAAAGGTGACCTGACGAACCTGCTTTTGCATTTTCCGAATATTACCGGTAAAGATATTGCTCCCTGGTTAGATCAGGAAGCTCCGATTCGTGCCGGAAAAGAACTATACGAATATGCAAATGAAAAGGCAGCAGCCTGGAGAGAAGGTCAGGAAGAATGGGGATACGGTCCGGAGGATATAGAGGCTCTCTCCGGAGTGGATTATACGGTTTTTACACCCGGATCTTCCATTGGCAACCCAGTCAACATTATGGCAAGTTTTTCCGCACCGGACGCTTCCACAATTTACAATGAGGAAGCCATACGGGAAGAAATCGCAACCGCTGTAACCGCTCTGCTGGGGCTGATCGGTTATAACAACATTGACCCGCTCAAGAGCAAAGAACACATCCTGCTTTCCAACATTATAGAATTTTATTGGACGCTTGGTAAAGATGTTACGCTGGTCGATCTCATAAATGCTGTCAATGATCCCCCGTTCGACACATTGGGAGCCCTTTCCATAGACAGGATCTACCCGCCGAAGGAAAGATTCAACCTGGCGCTGCAAATCAACAATTTTCTTGCTTCTCCCACATTTAAAGCCTGGAATGAAGGCCCTGGCCTTGATATCGGCAGCCTGATCCGAAATAAAAATGACAAACCTCGATTTAATATATTCTACATCCAGCATCTGAGTGATCAGGAGAAGATGTTCTTTGTTACGATGCTGTATTCTCAGATCGAAGCCTGGATGCGCAATCAAACAGGGACAGGAAACCTTCGTCTTGCGGTTTATTTTGACGAGATGGCAGGCTATGTACCTCCTACCGCAAATCCGTCTTCAAAACCGGTGATCATGCGAATGATGAAACAAGCCCGGGCTTTCGGTGTCGGATTGATTCTTGCCACGCAAAATCCGGTCGATATCGATTACAAAGGGCTATCCAATGCCGGTACATGGTTTGTCGGCCGCCTGCAGACAGAGCAGGATAAAAACAGACTTCTTGACGGTCTGACCACTACCGACGGAAATATCAACCGGACCGATGCGGATAAATTAATTTCAGACCTCAAAAAGCGGGCGTTCCTTTATATGAACGTCCATGAAAACGGATTAAAAGTGATGTCGACCCGCTGGACAATGAACTATCTTGCCGGTCCGCTGACCAAAAACCTTATCCCGAAGCTTTACAATGAGGGATTATGTGTACCTTACACGGAAGAGGATGCAAAAGCCGCTAAATTGTATGCGGCTAATAAAAACAGAGAGGCTGATGATGATTCGGAGCTCAATCTCCTCACCGGAGACCCTGATGAAATCAATGACAGCTTGAAGGAGAGTGAAAACATGGAAGAAGAATTGAAAGAAGGACAACGTCCAACCATCGCGGCCACGATAAATGAATATTTTCTGCCCGCGGAAAAACGCCCTGCGGAATGTGATTCCGATGGCGATCAGGTAACTTATCGTCCTGTCTGGATCGCCCAGGCTGAGATTCGAGCAGAAAAAGATAAGTACAATTTCTCTTTGCGCACTGTTAAAGCAGCTGAAATTGACGAAGACGACATGCGCGGTACCACTGTCCGCTGGGATGAATACCTGTGTGATCCGTTTGACGTCAAAAGCATGATGTCAAGGCCGGAATTCAACGACGCGTATTTCCAGATGCCGCCCGCCTGGATGCAGGACGCGAAAGTTGCCCGCAATTACGAAACCGATTTTGTCAGCTATCTTTATCGCGATGCCAGCATCATGGTCTGGGCAAATGAAAAGCTGGGAATTTTCGCTGACGAAGATGATACGGAAGATGATTTCCTCGAAAAATGCCGTGACAAGATCGAGGCCCTCAGCGCAGCGGAAATTGAAAAAGTCAAGAAAACCCATGAAGCTCAGCTGGATAAGCTGGAAGCAAAATTGAAGAAACTCAATGTCACACTGGAAGAAAAACAGAGCCAGGTCAAACAGCGTGGCGTTCAGACAGCTGCAGCAGCCGGTGAATTGATCCTTTCTCTGATCCAGAGACGCCGAAAGTCAGTATCTTCTTCTTTGAATAAAGTTACCCAGACATCCAATGCCAAAAAGGCTCAGGAAAAAGTTGAAGTGGATATTGAGGCAGTTACCGATCAGATTCAGTCTGCAATCGACGATTATGAAGCCAAACTGGAAGAAATCCAGGAAAAATGGGACAAGATCCTTGATCAGAACAAGCAGGTCAAGATCACTGTTGCCAAAAAGGATATCTATGTTGATGCTTTCGGTATTCTGTGGGAGCCCTATTACACCAATAGTATGGGCAAACTGGTAAAGGCATTTTAATTGTTCTGCACAATCCGGGGACGAATCAGTCCATTCGCATTTTCAGGTGTAAATCGTCCCCGCTGATATAAAGAATCTGAATATAGTTATAAAATGAGCCATCGGAGCTGTGTTTTGGCCTGATTCATGCAGATTTCAGGTTATAAAACTCTCCGCTGACTCATTTTTCATGAGCAGCACCCGGATCGTGACATGCATAGATATCTGCCGCAAATCAATACGACACAGAGCGAAAAGAAAACAAAAAACATCAGACAGTTCATCAAAAAAATCAAATTGAACTGTCTGACTCATTTTACACGGGCTGAAAACCTGAAATCCATACTTCAGTCCGGAATTTTGCCGCCATCTATTTTAAGCTCAAATAAAGCATTTGCTTCTGTGCAGCGGAATTCTGTCACCCTGCCGCCAGAATGGAGCGGTCTTGTTTCTCTCAATCTGTCTTTTCCGGATTATAAACTCTTCAACCAGCTCCAAAATCATATGCCGAGTGACTGGGTGATCCTGCTGCTCGATCCGCGTGTTATTCTTGATTTCCCCTGCTATTTTTTCCCCGGCAGAGCGCTGGATTTTATTGAACAGTCGCCGCTGCCCGGACAGTTTCTGGGAAATTATCAGAGTTCATCAGATCTCAAAGCTCTTTTTGATGACCGGGAGGATGTAAAACGCAAGGATTTGGATATTCCGGCCTTTTATCCGACTGACCCCACAAGCGAAGTTCTTTCTTTTTTCCCGATCGCACCATCATATATTACCCAGATCTATTTTCCGAATGATTATAAATTCAATCAATGGGTTCTCCACAATACGGAATTTGCTATGACACAGGATCGAAGCCGCTGGGCAGTCGGATTGGAATATTTTTCTCCGCGATCTGATTATCCATACTGGAAAACGAAAAGGTAATCAGTAATATATTATTTTTGATTCCGTAAATTTATTTAATAAATTTTCTGCTGTTTGATTTTATATCTGGGATCGTTCGTATCATTCACACTTTTGTTACATATTTTTCGTTGGACTTTTCATATTTTTACCCCGGTTTTCAAAATTTGTACTATACTTAATTTGTGCTAGGGGAGCAGTTGCTGAGAGTGTAATAAATTACAGACCCTCAATTCCTGATCCGGACAATACCGGCGTAGGAAAGCAAAAAATTTGATGTTTGGTTTACATCGATTTGAAATGAGGCTTCCGGCATTGGAAGCCTTTTTTGCTGCCTGAAACAATTATATTCATTATTGAAAGGAATTTCTTCAAATGGAAGCAAGTGTCGCTATTCAAAGTCTGCCGTCCGTAATGGATGATGACGAATTATGCCGTATTGTTGATGAGGTGATTGCCTATATCGCGAGCACCGGTTACAACTATTTTGTCGGGCCGTTTGAAACCACGATCGAAGGGCCTTATGATGAGCTGATGGATATCGTCAAGGAATGTCAGCACATCGCGATCAAAGCAGGGGCTCCCGCGGTAGCTGCCTATATCAAAGTCAGTTACAAACCTGAAGGCGAGGTACTTTCCATTGAAAAGAAAACCGGAAAGTATCAGAAATAAGCTGCTGCCGGTCGGCACATTCATTCTGATCCTGCTGATTTGGTGGGGAATTTCAGTCTCCGGTCTGATTCCGTCTTATATGCTGCCATCACCTGTCAGTGTTGGGGAAGCTTTTATCAAAGATTTTTCCAATCTGATAACACATGCGCTGGTTTCAGTACAGGAAGCAATATACGGCCTGATTATCGGTGTGCTGTTAGCCTTTATTATCGCCACTCTGATGGATCGCTTCGAAACTCTTGAAAAAGCGCTCCTTCCGATCCTGGTTGTAACACAGACTATCCCTACCATTGCCATAGCGCCTTTGCTGGTGCTGTGGATGGGATTCGGAATGGCACCAAAGATCACACTTGTCGTCGTCACCACTTTTTTCCCGATAGCGGTAGGACTGCTGGATGGGTATAAAAGTGTTGACCCGGATGAGATCAGTTTGATGCGGTCAATGCGGGCAAACCGCCTGCAGATTTTTTGGCACGTCAAACTACCGGCCGCACTGCCTTATTTTTTTTCAGGACTGAGGGTTTCGGCTTCATATGCTGTTGTGGGAGCTGTGATCTCAGAATGGCTGGGCGGTTTTGACGGCCTGGGCGTTTATATGACTCGTGTACGTAAGGCCTATGCGTTTGATAAAATGTTCGCCGTTATCATTTTGATCATCATTGTCAGTCTTCTCCTGATGGCAGCAGTCGATTTGATCAAAAGTCTGATGATGCCATGGACAAAGCAAACAAGAAAAGAATAATAAGTTTTGTAATATATTAATGGTAAAAGAGGAAATTTTTGTATGAAAAGCAATAAATATATTTTTATTTTGATGATTATATGCGGAATTTTAGTGAGCGTCTGTGCGGTTTCCGGCCAGGACAGCAATCTGATACCGATCACTTTTAGTCTTGATTGGACGCCAAACACCAATCATACCGGCGTTTATGCCGCGAAAGCACTGGGATATTACGAAGAAGCCGGTTTGGATGTGCAGATTGTTCAGCCATCTGAAAACGGTGCCTTACTGATGTGTGCTGCCGGGCAGGCACAATTTGCTGTTGACGCTCAGGATACAATGGCTGCGGCCCTTGATCTGGATGAACCTTTAGCCGTCACTGCTGTTGCCGCTATCCTGCAGCATAATACTTCCGGTATCATATCCCGCGCCGGAGATGGAATCACCTCCGCTAAAGGAATGGAAGGGAAAATCTATTCCACCTGGGATATTCCGGTCGAATTGGAAATGATCCGGTACTGTATGGAACTTGAAGGTGCCGATTTCAATACAGTAAAATTGATCCCGAATAACATCACGGATGAACCGGCTGCTCTGCGCGCACATCAGACCGATGCTATCTGGATATTCTATGGATGGAGCGGGATTAACGCGGAGATAAATGATTTTGATTTCGATTACTGGGATTTCCGCAGCATCAGTGAAGATCTGGATTATTACACTCCGGTAATTATTGCAAACAACGAATTTTTGCAGTCTTCCCCTGAAACCGCAAAAGCTTTTCTTGCCGCTACGGTCAAAGGATATGAATACGCTATAGCTCATCCGGAAGAAGCAGCTGAAATGCTGATTGCGGGAGATAATACAGGCTCTCTGGAAGATGCCCGCGACCTTGTTTACGCCAGCCAGAAATGGCTTTCGAATCAATATAAAGCTGATGCTGAAAGCTGGGGCGTTTTTGATTCCACCCGTTGGGATAATTTCTATAAATGGCTTTATTCCAATAGTCTTACGGCCCATGACCTGACCGGCCTCGGTTTCACAAACGAATATCTGCCATAAGGAATGCTGTTTTGGAACTGCTGAAAGCGGAACATATCACGAAATCCTATGATTCCCGGATCATCATCCGGGATATCAATATTCATTTGGATGAGGGCGAACTGGTATCTTTGCTGGGACTCAGCGGCTCAGGAAAGACCACTCTTTTTCAGGCTATTTCCGGGCTTACCCGACCTGATACGGGGAAAATAACATTAGCCGGCAGAGATATCACGGGAGAGCCGGGACATATGAGCTATATGCTGCAGAAAGATCTTCTCCTGGAGCATAAAAAAGTCATCGACAACGTCTCTCTTCCTTTAGTCATCCGCGGTATCAAAAAAAATGAAGCAAGGAAGCAGGCACAGCCTTATTTTGAGAAATTTGGTCTTGAAGGTACAGAGTATAAATATCCGTCTCAGCTTTCCGGCGGAATGCGGCAGCGGGCAGCTTTGCTGAGGACTTACCTTTGTAATTGTCCGGCAGCACTGCTTGATGAGCCTTTTTCCGCTTTAGATATGATCACGAAGGGGCAGATGCATACCTGGTACCTTGATATGATCAGTAAGATTCAGCTGTCCACACTGTTGATTACGCATGACATCGAAGAGGCGATCCTGCTTTCTGATCGTATTTATATCATGACAGGAAAACCGGGAGAGGTACACCATGAAATATTCATTGACCGTCCCCGTGATGAAAGATCCGATTTCAATCTTGACCCGGAATTTCTTCAATATAAACATCAAATTATGGATATTCTCGGTCAATAATCAATAATTTTTTATATTAGTGATAAAAGATGCGGACAAAAAACCGCATCTTTTTTAATTTATGGCTCTTTTGAATACAGCACCGATTTCATCCTGATCGACTATGATCGAAAAAACCTTTTCGTAACCGTCCGGTTCTATATTTACATCAGGTATGTCATCCCGACAGATAATGTAATAATCCACATCAGGAGTCTCGTCATATACAAGTTCCAGCATCTCCCGAACATCTTCCGGGAGCAGACCGCGATTTATGCTGCCCGCCTGTGAATAAGCATGATTGATTTTCAACCTTTGATCCGGAGAGTTTTCCGTAATAAATTCAAGCAATGCGCGTGAACTGACACTCCAATAATCACCGGAAAATTGATTCGCGGAATTTCGGATATACGGAGCAAAATACACATATTCAAAAGGATGATTGCGTGCGATCCAGATGCAATTATAGATAAACGACAATATAATAACCGTACTGCAAAGATTTACAACTATACGAATTTTATTTATCTTATGAATAAAAAACACCGCGAAATATATAAAACACGGATACGAAAAATAACAATGCCGCCAACCGTTATAAATCGTCACATGTGCAAAAATTATAAAAGCAACAGCGGCAAATCCGCTGATAAACATCAAAAGATCCGCTGACTCAAAATTGCTGAATTTCTTTCTGAATATATTTCCAATCGATTCTCCTGAAAACCATGCCGCACCGCTGATGGAAAAAATCAAATATACAGTCGGAACCGTGATCCCTATCCAAACAGGGATATAGGTAATAGTTTTTGCTGCATCTACCAATACACCTTTGAATAGATTCCCTTCTGATCCATGATTTGGATGATGCATATTAAACTGCAGTGTTTCAATAAATGTCTGAACAGGATTTTCCCAAAAATTCGGTGTGATCACGTAAAAGAAAATACCTGTCATAAGCAGAACAAACAAGAATTGTTTCATTCCTTCTGATTTTTTGAATCTGATACAATCATATGCATACAGAAAAACAAAAATCGGAATAAATATAATTCCATTAAATCGAGTGTTGATAGTGATTGCCAATGCAAAAGATAATATAAGTGTAATTCCGGTGCTTCGCTTTTTTATCCAGTGATCGATTAAAAAGCAGCAGATGATGTACCAGGCTGTGAATATCACATCTTTGTTATTGTAAAAGCTTTCCGCAAAAAAACGGGGCGTTATCACCATCATCAGCATACCGAGCAGCCCATAGATTCTGCTTTCAAAACGTCTGTATAACAGTTTGTAAAGGCAGATCACACCAATATAATAATTTATAAAAGTATATAGATGTCTTAGTCCGTAAAATTGAAATGGCTCAAGAGTAAAATGGAAGGTGCTTTCGATCAGTACAAGAGGAAAATGAAGTGCTGTTCCGTAATATCTGTCACGATATTCATGAAGCTCAGGAAGATATGCCAGCCAGGTTTCATTTGCTTCACTGATCGGAATATGAAGCTTATGGACAACATATTTCAGGTTTACTAAAGATGTCTGGCGTTCCATCCCTTCATCAGGACCGCATCCATAATCATCGAATAAAAATAATCCTGTGATTCCGTAAATGATCAGGAATAAAATTGTGATCATTTTATAACGTCTTTCATTGGATTGTCTATTAAATATTTTGTTCATATATATTGATTATATATTAGAAGCAGAGAAATATAAGATATGGAAAAGAAAAACAGTGCGCTGATACGGACGCACTGTTTTTCGGATCAAATAATAAGTATGAAATGTTTATCCATTATCTGACCAATCATAAATGTCAGAATCACCTTCTCCGTAATAAGTATCTTCCACATAACCGGCTCCGGCATAACCGCCCTGGTCCTCAGTACCGTAATCCCCCTGATCATCTACATAACCTGCACCGGCATAACCGCCCTGGTCACCGCCGGTATTACCCTGTTCATTTTCCCAGTAATTGGCGCCTGCATAGCCGCCCTGTTCATTTTCCCAGTAATTTGCACCTGCGTAACCACCAATGTCTTCCACTTCACGCATGGTGTAATAAGTTGATGAGCTTGCGTCATCAACCACGTTATGAGCCACGATCGTAATCGTATGCGTACCGACATTTTGAATCGTTGCAGAAACCGGAGCAGAACCGTTCGCAGCACCGCCGGAAACAATTTGGTTGCCATCCACATAGATATCAACTGAAGCTGCATATGAAGCAGACCAATATACAGTCGTGGAGTCTCCCATCGTGCCTTCACTGGGATCAGCATAGAAGTAATCAATGGAAGGTGACGGATAAGACTGACTATCATCACTGCCGCTGCTGGATCCGTTATCATACATTGTATAATAAACGCTCTGAACAGTATCAGTTGTTACTGATCTTGCTGTAATTGTAATTACATGTGTACCGACGTTTTGAATCGTTGCGGATATAGGAGTTGAACCGGTTGTAGGGGATGTTCTTTCATCAACAGTATTACCGTCAACAGATATATAAACAACCGCAGCATTCGATACAGACCAGTAAGCAGTTGTAGAATCACCCATGTATCCGGAATCGGGATTTACATAGAAGTAATCAACAGAAGGAATTACCTCTTTCTGTCCTTCACCTTCAGTTATATAGGTAAATGAAGAAGATCTGTCATCCGTAACACTATGCGCAGTCAGTGTCACTGTATGTCTTCCTTCATTTCTCAGAGCGCCACAAACCACCATAGCACCTGTCGCATTGTAGCTGCGGTCATACATCGAGCCATCTACAGCAATATCGACAGCACCGGAATTCGAAACCGACCAATAAACTGTCGGACATTCATTAACCGATCCGGAATTTGAATCCGGATAGAAATAATTAATTGCCGGAATTATCTGCTGCTGTCCTTCTTCTCCCCGCTTTGTTGTATAAACGAATGAAGAATAAGCGGCATCAGTTGTTGATAAGGCTGCTAATTCAACTGTATGATTTCCGATCGATTGCAGCGCCCCGCATATCTGTTGTGAACCATTGGATGAGTAGCTCTTTGAAACAGATTTCCCATCGACACGAATTTCAACAGCTGCTGTATTGGTAGTCTTCCAGTAAACCGTCGGACAAACCTGAGAAGTACCTGAATAAAAATCCGGATAGAAAGCAGAAATACCAGGAACAACTTTGGAGGATCCGCCTCCATTGACACGAACTTTACACCAGATCGTCTCCCCAAAGTTCTGTCCCTGCGGATTTCTCATTTGCCAGTTGCTGCGATAGGTTCCATCATTGCCGGGAGCGGTAAAATCAACAGCCAGATCAACTGTCTGTCCAGGCTGAACAATAGAAGGAACGTTGATATTCCGGCCGCTCATCTGATCTCCGGAGACAAAAACAAATGTATAATTTGTCGTCCAGTTGCAGCTACCGGTATTCTTTACACGCCAGACCTTGCGGAATTTTTCTCCGCGGGAAACCTGGTGCCCGTCCGTAATTGTCACATCACTTACAAATGTCATTCCATATTTGCAGCTCGTATCACTGCTCTGCGCAGGGATCACCACAACCGGAGATGCAGGAGACGGAGTCGGAACAGAACTGCTCCGGGTAATTGTTGCGGAAGCTTCATTGAAATTCATCGAGAAGAAACGATTCGCAATCGTCTGTGCGGTGCCGTCTTTGATCATGTCTGTTAAATGGCTGTTTACAACATCGGTCAATGTCGAATTTTTCCGCAAGCCGAATGCATACTTTTCCATCATAAACCCGTCATAGAAAATCTGATATTTTCCGCTGTCCCGGAAAAGATCTTCATATACATCCTGAGAAAGGACAACCAGATCTACTTCTTTTCGGTCTAATGCACGCATTTCATCTTTCGCTGATGAGTAGGAATAAACATTCCTCGCGCTCGCATAACCGGCTGCGACAAGATTGGTTTTTACCCACTGGTCAAAGCTTGTCCCTTTTTGTACGCCGATTTTCAGATCACGAAAACTGTCTAATGTCACAGCTTCCGGTTTCGGCAGAGAACTCAGTGCTATGAATTGAGAATCTCCGTTGTAATAAACACGGGTAAAGTCAATCTGCTTCTCGCGTTCTTCTGTTTTGGCAAAAGCGCCTCCGATAATGTCTACCTGGCCAAGATTTAATGAGTCGATCATACCATCAAAGGCAAGATTTATAACTTCAACCTGTACATTCATCCGGCGTCCAATTTCCTGAACCAGAGCTACATCAATACCGGTGGTGTTTCCTGCCTCATCATAAAAAACGAACGGGATATATTCCGGCGGAATACCCAACCGCATCACTCCCGCTTTTTGTACATCTGACAGATCGTCGGCATTTGCAGTAACAAATGATAATGCGATCAATAAAACCAGAAAAATCATCAGGTGTTTTTTCATCAAAAAACCATCCTTTCTCTTCTCACCTTAAAATTAACCATCAAATATATTATAATTGCATTTGTTATCAAACATTAGAGATAAAGAAAAAATTTATCTGATTTAGAGAAAACCATTCATATTGCTGAATATAAATATTATTCAAATTATCAGATTCTTTTATCTTTTTTTCTCTACAACGGTCATATAATAAATCATAATGTTATAATAAACAAAAAAATATGTAAGCAAGAATAAAAAAAGCATGAATAAAAATCCTAACCATCAAGATTACCCCAATATGCACAGCAATTCCAACAGGAATCAAAACTTTGCGCAATATCCGCCTAATTACATGCAGCAAAATTCAACAAGAAACAACATACCGGGAAATTATCCGCCGAACCAACCCGGTATGAATCCGTCATTTCAGCCGCCTGTGCAGCAGCAAATGAATAATTATCAGCAAAATCACGATGGATACAGAAAAGACAACAAAAAGACCAATAAGCCTAAAAGGGAGCCATCAATCCCTGTAACTGAAATTTTCTCAAGACTTTTTGTCGGCATGTTGACGTTATTTATAGTGGTATACATGGGATGGCTGTTTGCCCCTCGGATTCGAAACGCTATGACATTTTGGCCAACCAATACCCCAACACCGATCACACCATCGCCTACAATTCCGGCCACAATGACGGTCACTCCTCTTGCTACAAACACCCCGACTCCGTCTCCGACACCTACACCCGGACCTATCTCTACCTATTGGATAGCCAACGGCAATGATTTGGATCCTGCCGTACCAAATGCACCGGAAGGGGTTGTGATTCTCAGCGCAAAAAACAGTGCGGAAGTCGATCCTCCGTTTGACAGTTTATATTGGACAAGCTCGAGCCAGATCGTTCAGGATCTTGGACGTGTAAATTCACTTTATGATAGTGAATGGTTTGCCACTGTCAACAACGGTCATATCCGTTATTACATGGATCAACCGCTGAAAGAAGGACTGTACGAAATCTATGTTATGGATACCTTCTATAGTTCCGGAGGGAATCTTGATTTCCTTGTCCAAATTGGAGGACAAACACTAACGCCATTGACCAGCAGCTCTACAGTAACTTTTATGACCAGTCAGTATGACCCTCGTCAGAATTATGACACCTGGCGCAGTCTGGGAATTTATTATATTCTTCCATCCAGGGAAGTTCTCAATGTTTCAACATCCTGGGGATTCCGGGATCAATACAGCTATGTTGCAGCTGACCGTATCATGATCGTTCCCAAGAAAATTACTGATCTTTCTTTGCTGAATTCTCTTCCGGCATATGGCACCCGCTATGTGATGGATGATACCCAGGCCTCAATCAACGCAGGGAATAGTCAATTTAAAGAAACGGTCAGCACATCCTGGGATGATTCTTACCAACTGATTATCAACCCAAAGCAAAAATGCACAATTGAATACAATTCTTTGGAACCCTGGCCGATTGGAGAATATACCATATACTTATACATTCCGGAAAGCAAAGGCGGACTTGACGCCGATATTCAGGTCAAGACAGACAACACGCTTTTGAGCACAGTATCCGGAGAAGAAACCGTAAGAATGCATATTCCTGACACAGGCGGATGGGTCATGGTAGGAAAATATGATACCGACCGCTATTATGAACGGCCGGTAAAGTTCAAGGTTACCATCACAATACCTGAAGGCCAGCAGGGAGAATATCCTGTCGATGCAATCGGGTTTATTCATGTACCTTTTCCGCCTCTGGATTATTAACGAATAGGACAGTTTCTGATTATTAAATAAATGGTTTGAAACTGTCCGACATTATTACAGGGATTTTTCCTTTCCAGGTATAGAACTCTAAAATCAACCCGGACAATTTTTTAACAGCCACTAATCAATTTTATATAGACAATTAATTTTATATTATATGGAGAAAATTCCAAAATGAAGAAAACATCTCTGTTGGATAAAATATACGTAAAAATTAAAGATTGGGAAGAACAAATAAAAAAACTCACATGGGCTGATAGAAAAAGAATAATATACAATTTCTCCGGCAAATGTTGTGTCAGCATTGTTGTTATTGCTATTCTTCATGGATGCTTTTTTTCACAGTTATTTACAAGTGGGACACCTTTTGTTATCAGTCTATGTTTGGAAATGGTACTTGTACCTATTCTTGCATTTTTACTGTATAAATTCGGAAAAAAAACATCAAAGATACATAATTCTGATGAAGCATTGCGAAACACGGGAGTGGAAAATACAACTGCATATGATTCATCTTCAGAAAATCAACAATCAAAACAGATAAAAAAGGAATATTTAATTTCTGAATTTTTCCCCATAAGTCAATTGGACTGGTTAGTAATATCCTTCAAAAAAGAACCTATTTCATATAAAATCTGCTTTGAGCATCGGGAGGCAGATAATAGAGTACCGGTGACCTTGGATGCGAAGTATGACAAAACTATTACTGTGATTATTCCTCCTGAATGGTTTTTTCTTTCTTGGGAAAAATTTATAGGCAATCTTGAAAAATTAACCAACGAAGAAGCTAAGAAAATTGAACCAATCTTTGGTGAACCTTATGAAAAATACAAATACATAGATATACATAATCTTCCGGAATTAAAGGAGTTTTTTGGTTTTTCCTAAATTTCAAATATTTTTTTCTTTACATGCAAGTATTATTTATCTTTTCGTTGAAAAAGCCAAATTCAGTATAATTTTCTATTAGTGAATTATTATTTAAAAAAACAAATCGAAAAAAAATAATTGATATTTTCCGATTTGTTTCTGTTATTTTAATCTTGATAATGCAGAATGTATTTCTTTTTACATTATCATGCCATTACAGTTTTTCAAACACTTTGTCAGCGGGCTCGTATTTCACGTACTTGTCTATTATGATTGCGGTACAGGAAGAGTGGAACCGCCATATGGCATCATAAGGACACTGGCATCGCTGCCGTATTTTCCAAGCAGTTCATCAACAGTCTTTTGCAGATCATTCACATAATGGAAATGCAATTTCTCCACAAAGTCCTGTTTCAGCTCAGTAAATAAATAAATATCCGCACGCTTCATGACCATAGCGATAGCGGCAGCCTTATGCCCGCCAAGGACAAACTCGCGCTCAATATGCGGGATCATATCCAATGGATTCTCATGGTTCAGCATCCATTCTTCAAAATGCTTTTCTCCCAGGCCTTCAATACCGGACGCGATCCACACGATCGTACCGCCATCCCGTATAGCCTTTCCGGCATTATCCAGTGCCTTCTGTGCCTGATACAGGTTCATGTCCTTCGGAAATCCGCCGGCAGAAACGATGACAATATCAGCCTTTTTCGGAATAGGTAATGAATACATCTTATCCAACAGCTTGCAGCCTGCACGATGGGCTTCAATCACATCGCCTGCAACACAATGACGGATCATCTTATGTTCATCAAGCACCACATTGACAATAAAAGCAACGGGGACAAATTCACGTACTGAATCAATATCCTGACGAACAGGATTTCCCTCGATCTTACCTGTTGTCGCAGCCGGGTCTACCATGCGTGAATGATTTTTCTGGATTGCTTCACGTGTTGAAACTCCGGGCATGATAGCCTTCATACCACCGCTGTAACCGGCAAAGTAATGATACTCAATATTCCCCAGACAGACTACTTTATCTGCTTCTGCTACAGGTTTGAATACATCGACCGGAGTCCCATTAGCGGTTGTTCCAAGATGGACCATTTCCCCGTTAGAATCAAGGATCTGATATTCTTCAAAAACCTTTTCGCCGCATAGTTTCTTCTTTTCTTCGTCAGTATGCTCTCTATGGCTGCCGAGTGCCAAAACAATAGAAACATCTTCATTTGGTACTCCGGCTGATTTGATCTCTTCGAGTACTGCAGGCAGTACTTTATAGGATGGCATAGGACGGCTGATATCGCTGGTAACAATAACTACTTTTTCTCCCGGTTTTACAATATCTCGGAGCCTTGGAGTTCCGATTGGATTTTCCAGTGCATCTTTGATGGTTTTCTGCTCATCCAATGGAATATCCGGAAGATTCGCATGCAAAACATCCATTACGTTTTCATCCGGTATTGAGATCTCAACCTGTTCTTTTCCGATAGCAAAAATTTGTTTCATTTACGAGTACTCCTCCGAACAACTAATTCTGGTTCCAGCATAATATGATGTTTTTGATCATCTTTATTGTCAATATTATTAATAAGCATTTCAGCAGAAAGTATTCCCATCTGGCTTCTTGGCTGAGCGACTGTTGTCATTTGGATCTGCGGCAAACCTGCCAGCATGATATCATCAAACCCTATAACGCCTATATCCTCAGGAATACGTCTGTTTATCTCCATTAAATGCTGCAATACACCAAGCGCGATCACATCGTTGCCGCAAAATATCCCGTCAACCTCCGGGAATTTTTCCAATAAATCTTTTGCCATTTTACAACCGCTTTCAATAGAAAAACCGCCATAAAGAATATGCGTATTATCTAAATGAAAGCCATGTTCAGCCAGTCGGTCACGATATCCATTTATTCGGATTTCATTGGATTGGCTGTTTTTTGAACCACCGATGAATGCGAAATGTTTATAACCGCATCCAATCATATGATCAGCAGCAATTTGACCACCCTTATAATTATCAATCTCTATGTAATTATTATTCTCTCCCGGTATACAGGAAAGGATAACACTTGGTATGGATATACCTGAAAGATCCATCGGTAATTTACCGGCTGGTTTATAGATTATACCATCTACACGTTGATTTTGCAGCTGGTTTAAATGCATCTTTTCTAATTCTTCATTCCAATTAGTATTGCATACTACAGTTGTATAACCGTGTTTGAACGCATATTCATCAACTGCATACGCTATATCGGCGAAAAAAGGATTAGAAATATCCGGTAAAACCAGTGCAATAGTATTTGTTTTATTAGTCTTCAAACTGCGGGCATGGATATTTGGACGATACCCCATCTCTTCCGCTGCAGCGAGCACCTTATCTCTTGTAGCGGGACTTACCCCGCTCAGATGGTTTAGCGTTCGCGAAACAGTGGCATACGAAACACCGGTTTGTTCCGCAATGTCTTTGATCGTGACTTCTCCCATAATAATTTACCCGTTTCGAAGCAGTGACCGGACAATCCAGCCACTGCTTCATTTTTTAGATTAGAATAAAAGCTGAGATTTTTGACAATCACAAAGATTGTAATTATCTCAAACTGCAACAATTTATTTTCTGGCGATGGTCTTCTTTACTTCTTCAACGACCTTTTCCGCAGTCAAACCGTATTGTTCCGCCAGAAAGTCCACAGTACCGACCTGTCCGAAACGATCGCGGACACCTACCATTGACATAGGTGTAGGCAGTTTTTCTCCGAGAACTTCAGCAACAGCAGCACCGAGGCCGCCAACGACATTACCGTTTTCAGCTGTGACAACAGCACCGCATTTCTTAGCGTATTCCAACACTACAGCTTCATCCAGCGGTTTGATTGTCCACATATCGATAACAGCGGCGTCGATACCTTCCTTAGCCAGCATTTCGGCTGCCTTCAGGGATTCGGAAACCATGTAACCGGCAGCTATGATAACGACATCTTTACCGTCGCGCAAAACATTTGCTTTTCCGACTTCGAAAGTTGAATCTTCCGAATATACAGCAACACAGTTCTTGCGGCAGATACGGACATAGTTCAAGCCTTTGCGTTCCACCAGACCGGGCAGAATGGAAGCCAGCATGGCACTGTCGGTAGCATCGATCACGGTCGCTTCCGGAACGGCACGATACAGGCAGATGTCTTCAAAAGGCATATGGGTACCGCCGTTATAGGCAGCGTTGATACCGGAGTCGGAACCGATGATGACTACATTATTTTTGGCATAAGCGACAGACATAAAAGCCTGGTCGAATACACGACGGCCGGCAAATGAACCGAACGTATGAGCAACCGGTTTCATACCCGCAGCGGACATACCGGCAGCGACACCGATCATGTTAGCTTCCTGAATACCGACTTCAACGATCTGATCCGGATAATCTTTGTCAAGACCGAAAGTACCGATGGAGTTCATAAGGTCAGCGTCAAGATATACGACCTTCGGATCCGCGGCAACCATCTTTTTGATCGTAGCGCCGAAAGCGTTCTTTCCTGCAGTTTTCTCTTTTTCACCGTTATATATGCATTTGAACATCTGGCACCTCTTATTCCGTCAATTTTGCTTTCAGATCAGCGATATATCCAAGAGCTTCTTCACCAACGTTCAAATGATGATTGAGCTTTGTGTCTTCGATCGCCTTCACACCTGCACCCTTGACTGTATCAAGGATGATCATCGCGGGTTTGTCACCCTGGTTCGCCTTCGCGTCATTGACAGCTTCAACGATCTTATCCGGATCGCTTCCATCAATGCGGAGCGTGTACCAGCCAAAGGCCTTGAATTTCTCGTCAACAGGTTCAATGCTGCAGATATCGGATGTATAACCATCCAGCTGACGCTTGTTGTTATCGAGGAAAGCGATGAAATTGTTCAGTTTGTGCTGGGGGGCAAAGAGAGCCATCTCCCAAACCTGACCTTCCTGACTTTCGCCATCACCGAGAATCAGATAAACGCGGGCATCTTTTTTCTGAGCTTTCAGACCCAGAGCCAGACCTGCAGCGGTAGAAGCACCCTGTCCCAGAGAACCGGTGGTCATATCAATACCAGGGGTCAGATTCTTATCGCAATGGCTCGGGAGATGTGTGCCATTGGCATTCAAAGTTTTGAGCATTTCCATCGGGAAATATCCCTTGATCGCCAGTGTGGCATAAAGCGCCGGACCGGCATGACCTTTGGACATTACCAGACGATCCCGATCTTCCCAACCTGGATTTTTCGGGTCAATGTTCATAATTTCGCCGTAAAGTGCGGCCAGACAATCTGTAATGGAAAGAGCTCCGCCGACGTGACCGAAACCACGGGCTTTGAACTCTTCTAACTGGGCTATACGGATCTGTAAAGCCAGTTTCTTTAATGGAGTCAGCATTATTTCTTTTCCTTCCGGCAATTATATTTATTGCCACTTAACCGACAAATTACACTGACTTTTCAGCCAATGCAATTTGTCATAATTTATTTATAATTTTTCTTACTTCGCTTTGTCACGTTCGTAAGCTTTTTCCATCGCCGTGATCAGCGGCATTTTCTTACCGGACATAAAGCGAACCATCGCGCCGCCGCCGGTGCAGACATAACTGATATCATTCAGATCAATGAACTTCGTCGCTGAGCTGATCGTGTCACCACCTCCGATAACGGAATATGCGGGGCTTTCAGCAATTGCTGTCCAAACTGCTTTCGTGCCATATTCAAACATTGGATTTTCATAGACACCGGCAGGACCATTCGCAAAAATCGTCTTTGCGTTATCCAGAATTTCCTTGTATGCAGCAACTGTTTTATGTCCGATATCCGGATAGAGACTGTCGACCGGCATATCCGCCACATCGATTTCTACACGTTCACCGTCTTTTTCATAAGCGACATCCACCGGCATGTAGATCTTTCCCGGAAATTCAGCAAGGAATTTCTTTGAATCATCCACAAAACCGAGCAGATCTTTGTCTGCAAGGAATTTTAGCGTCTTTTCGCCGATATTCACACCGGAAGCATACAGCATCACCAGTCCGGTGACGCCTGTAGTCAGGATAGCATCAGCGGTACCGTTTTCCAGTACCGGGCGCATCATGCCATAGGCATCCGAAATCTTTGCACCGCCAAGGACGAAGACACAGGGCTTTTCCGCGTTATGCAGAACGTTGTAAAGCGCTTCATATTCCTTGAAGAGCAGCGGACCTGCAGCAGTCGGCAGCAGTTCCTGGAACGCGACCATAGAAGGTGAATTGCGGTGTGCAGCAGAGAAGGCTTCGTTGACATAAAAGTCGAACAGCGGAGCCAGTTTGCGAACTTCCCAGCAGTGAGTGTAATCTTCGGCTGTTTGTTTGACGTCTTTTTCAAAAGTAGATACTTCTTCGGTCAAATAGCGAAGATTCCCCAGAATGACCACTTCCCCGGCCTTCAGGGCTTCCACACGGGCGATTGCCGCAGGACCGCAGACATCGTCGATATATTCAACAGTCTGTCCAAGCAGTTCTGAGAGCCGTTCGGCGTGTTCGTGCATATCGACCAGGTTCTGGTAATCCAGCGTATCACCCTGGTGAGCAATGATCGCAACAGCAGCACCTTTGTCAAGCAATTCTTTGATAACCGGGATCGTTTTCACGATCCGGTTATCATTCACAATTTTCTTCGTGACGGGATCGACCGGAGAGTTGATATCCGGGCGGAGAAGAACTTTCTTTCCCTGCAAATCGATCCCCTCAAGGGAACGCATCTTTACTTCCATTTGCCAAGTCCCAGATATTTATTGGTTTCGGCAACAGCCTTCAGGCGGTCGGTTTCCATGTTGCAGGCAGCGCGGATACCGTCCATGGTTTCCGGAATGGTCACGGATTCCTGAGGGATGTTGATGGCGTACATGATGTCATCGCCGGATTCGACAATGCTGTCAGCCCACAGGCCGATCTCGTACATGTCGCCGCGGCGGTTGCCGAGGTCACGGGCATAGCGGAAGAAGGAGGCATTACCCTTGAATCCTTCATCGATGGTAACGACACGGATGCGGTCATGTGTAAGGAATGCATCGAGAGCCATCTGCTTTGTGATCTTCTGTTTACCGGTGGCAACAACGGTGATGATATGACCGTGGGTTACAGGAGTATGAACAAGAATACCGGTCGCTTCGATGTGCGGCATGATGGTCATGAGGTCAACAGCCTGGTGGGACGGAGCCTTGTCCATCTGCAGTGCATTGGTCAGACCGCGATGATAGTCACCGGGATCCGCAACACGGCGAATGATGGTGATGGCGACTTTTTCGATGCCATAGGCACGATCCAGGCAGTCAACGGAGCGGATCAAACCGGTGGTATTGCAGGAAGTCAGCTTCAGATAATTCTGGCCGACACCCTTTTCATAGTTGGCATATCCATGGAAGAATACGTCAGCAACTGAGTTCTTTTCACCGCCCTGGAAGATCGCCTTAGTGTTGTGCTTTACATACAATTCCTTGTTCTTGGCACCGACACCGCCGGGGGAGGAGTCCAGCATGATATCGACTTTGTCGATCAGTTCTTCGAATGTACCGGAGACAGGAATCCCGCAGGCATCAAATTGAGACTTATCAGCGCCATCAACAAGATAAAGATCATAGGGCATACCCTGTTCCTTCAGCGCGCGGATGGAAAGGGTGGGAGCGAGATCCGCAACACCAACCAGTTCCATGTCACCCTGGCGAGCGACACCGTCAGCCAGACGCTGACCAATAACGCCGTAACCGGCGACACCAACTTTTATCTTACCCATAAACTGCTCCTTTTTTAAAATTTATAAACCGGCTTTTTCTTTGATATATTTCCGGGCTTTCACAGCATATTCGAACGGATTGGCTTTTGCCGGGTCCTGTTCGGCTTCAACCAGGACATAACCTTCATAATCATTTTCTTCCAATACCTGGAAAATGGAAGTGAAGTCAACATCGCCGTCGCCCGGGACAGTGAAGACACCGGCACGGACCGCATCAAGGAAGCTCATGTTCTGTTTCTTGACTTCTTCGTAGACTTTCAGGCGCAGATCCTTGAGATGGACATGCTTAATGCGCTTGATGTACTTTTTCAGAACAGGAAGCGGATCGATACCGGCGAAGGAAAGATGTCCGGAGTCGAAGAGGAGGTAAACGAGTTCGGGATCGGTTTCGTCCATCAGACGGTCGATTTCTTCCACAGTCTGGACACCGGTACCCATGTGATGATGGACAGTGAAGTACATGCCTTTTTCACGGGCGAGAGCACCCATTTCATTGAAGCCCTTGCAGACTGTTTTCCACTGTTCTTCGGTGTAGACCGGTTTGTCAGGTCCAAGGATCGGCACATCAAGTTTCCCCTGAATGGAGTTACCCTGCTCGGAAGCGCCGATAACTTTGGCACCCAGGAAATTCAGTTTGTCGCGGTGAGCGATAAAATTCTGAATGGTAACTTCATAGGGTTCGCTGGTCAGCAGAGAGGAGAACCATGCATTGCAGACCTGCAGTCCGCGGACATCCAGCTTATGCTTCAGAACAGCGGGATCCTTCGGATATTTATTACCGATTTCTGTTCCTTTGAAGCCGGCAAGTGCCATTTCACTGACACACTGTTCAAAAGTATTTTCAGCGCCGAGGTCCGGCATATCATCATTTGTCCAACCGATCGGGGCGATCCCCAGTTTTACTTTATTCGGATCAAGCATTATTTACCTCTATACGAAATTTTAGTAATCACGTGCTTCAGCCGGGTCCTTCGCTACTTCAGCGACACCCACACGCCACCAGCTTTCATATCCCGGAGTCATTGTCCCGTGTCCGACCTTCATATCAAAGACGCAAACACGGTTTTCTTTCTTTGAATCTTCCAGGGCAGCTCTCAATTCTTCAACCGTATGAATTGTGTATCCCTTTGCGCCATAGCCTTCAGCGATCTTCGCCATGTCCATCGGGACGATCGGACCGTCAAGGAAGCCGGTTTCCGGATTGCGGTAGCGGAACACTGTACCGAAGGTCTTTGTACCCTGATTGTTCTGCAGGTTTTCAATGCAGCCCCAGCCGGAGTTATCGAAAGCCATGATGTTGATCTTGATGCCTTCCTGGATCGCGGTATAGAGTTCGCTGTGCAGCATAACGAAGGAGCCATCGCCAAGGAATGTATAAACTTCACCATCCGGCCAGGCCATTTTGACACCGACAGCCGCGCAGATCTCATAGCCCATGCAGGAGAACCCGTATTCCATGTGATAGGTGCATGGGTTGCCCGGGCGGAACAAACGCTGCATATCGCCCGGCAGGGAACCGGCGGAGCCGACACCCACATCGTTGGGGCTCATGAATTTGTTGATCTCACCGAGAGCACGGGTCTGCGGCAGAATACCGTCTTCTTCCGGCATGGAGTACCATTCATCCACGATGGCATCCCATTCCTTCTTCGCAGCTTCGATCTCACCGGTATAGGCTGATTTGTAACCGCGTTTCGCAAGCTCTTCACCGATAGCTTCCAGAGAAACTTTCGCGTCACCGAGGATCGCTTCAGCATCCATCTTGATGGCATCGAAAGCAGCAACATTGATGTTGAGCATCTTCACATCCGGATTGCGGAAGCCCCACTTGGAGCTGGTCGTGAAGTCCGTCAGACGGGAACCTACTGCGATAACCAGGTCGGCATCCTTCGCGATCACATTGGCAGCCAGACCGCCGGTCACGCCGACACCGCCGAGATTCAACGGGTGCTTCCAATCGATAACACCCTTCCCGGCTTGTGTTTCTCCGAAGGGGATGTTGAAATCTTCGGCGAATTTTCTGAAGGTATCCCAGGCTTCGCTGTAACGGACACCGCCGCCGCAAATGAGCATAGGCTTCTTGCTGGCAGAAATCAAATCAGCAGCGCGTTTCACCTGATCGGCATTGATGCCGCGGCGATCCATGTGCCAGACACGTTTCTGGAAGAAGTATTCCGGATAATCGTAGGCTTCACCTTCCACATCCTGCGGCATACAGACACAAACAGCACCGGTATCGGCCGGATCGGTCAGAACACGCATGGCATGGATCATCGCCGTCATCACCTGTTCAGGACGATTGACGCGGTCCCAATAGCGGCATACACCCTTGAAGGCTTCGTTGACTGTATAACCATAGCCGTCATAAAATTCAGCCTGCTGCAGTACAGGATCCGGCTGGCGCGTAGCAAATGTATCACCCGGGAGGACCAACAGCGGGATGCGGTTCGCGGAAGCGGTACCGCATGCGGTAACCATGTTCATAGCGCCGGGGCCGATGGAGGATACGCAGGGGATGATCTTGCGGCGGTTATGCTGTTTTGCAAAACCGATCGCAACATGGGCCATACCCTGTTCGTTGTGGCCCTGATAGAACCGGAGGTTATGCCCGCCCTGTTCCAGTGCCTGACCGACACCGACCACGCAGCCGTGACCGAAAATTCCGATGATCCCGTCTACAAATTTTTCTTCTTTCCCGTCAAACATAACATATTGATTGTCCAGGAATTTGACGATAGCCTGAGCCATCGTTAACCGAATTCGATTGGTCATTATTTCAACCTCCGATTTTTATTTCATCATCTCCACGGCAGTTTCAACATTCTGAACTGCCGTGGATTTATTTCTCCGACTTTTGGCGCAAAGCGCCATCGCTTAATTATTGATCACCGGCTACTGACCGCTGACAACTATTTGATCTCGGAAAGCTTCACCGGGCGGTGTTCTTTCATGGAAAGATTCGCTGCCTGGGCGATCTTGATAGGCTGCAGACCATCCTGGATAGTCACAGGAACTTCTGTACCATTCTGGATCGCTTTGATGAATTCGCGGACTTCGTCACCGAAGGACTGCATGTAGCGTTCGAGGAAGAAGAACAGCGGTTTATCTTTGATTACAGCTTCTTTGGTGCTGACAGTGACATTGGTCTCTGTGTCATTATCAGCAGCGGCAGCGCCCTTGGTACCGAAAACTTCAACGCGCTGGTCATAGCCATAGACAGCCTGACGGCAGTTGTCAATAACACCGATTGCGCCGTTTTCGAATTTCAGGGTGATGATGGCGGTGTCAATATCGCCGGCTTCACCGATAGCAGGATCAACAGTAACAGCACCGACAGCGTACACTTCTTCAACAGGGCTGCCCGCCTGATAAGCGGCCATATCGAAATCATGGATCGTCATATCCAGGAACATGCCACCGGAAGCAGCTGCGTATTCAGCTGACGGCGGTTCCGGATCGCGGGAGGTGATCTTCACGATCTGGATATCACCAAGATCACCGTTCTTTGCGAGTTCATGGATCTTGCGGAAGTTATGGTCAAAGCGGCGGTTGAAACCAATCTGCATTTTGACACCGGCTTCTTTTACAACACGTTCAGTTTCAAGAATTTTTGCAACGGATGTGTCGATCGGTTTCTCGCAGAAGATATGCTTACCGGCTTTGGCTGCTTCCATAGCGATATCGGCATGTGTGTTTGTCGGGGAACATACAAAGACCGCCTGGATCGTGGGGTCTTCGAGGATCTTGTGATAATCTTCATAATAATTCGGAATACCGAATTCTTCAGCAGCTTTTTTCGCGCTTTCAACAAATTTGTCAGAAATAGCGACGAGTTCAGCTTCGGGAACGTTATTTGTCAAGGACTTGGAATGAACACGACCGATTCGGCCTGCGCCGATGATACCAACACGAACTTTTTCCATTATATTTACTCCTTAAATGCAAAATATTTTTTGCAAACGTTTACTAAAAGATATCTTATCATCTTTTTTGAATTTTTCAAATAAATAGTTGTCATTTTTTAAAGGAATAAATGTCATATTTTTTTGATTAAATGATGTGATAAATAAAATAATTTATAAATATTATAAAAATTAATAATATTTAAAGATCACCGAATTGTTTTTTATAAATTACAATAATTATAGTTATCAAACCGTAATTGGTTTTTGACCAGCAAGGAGATAATTATGGAAAACACGAAAATTGTATATTGGGCTGAAAATCAGGTTGAGGCTGATTTAATAACCGGTTTGTTGAATAATTGCGATATTCCATGCAAACAGCTGAAAGAATCTTTGGGAAAATCTCTCGGATTGCAATTCGGAATATTAGGTTCTATTGCATTAGCTGTTCCTGAGGACAGGGCAGATGAAGCAGAAGCTATCATTCTCGATCTGGATGTCCCGGCCGGTAATTAATTTTCTTAAATCAAGAGGGGGCCTTTTCTGCTTTGTTTTTGTCAGGATGCCCCCTTTTTGTTTTAAATTCAAAATTCTGAAATTGTTGAAATGTCTAAAAATCAAACAAGCTTGGCTGAACCCAATGATCCGTCTGTTGTTTTTCTTTGGACTTTGCAGAACCTTTTGAAGATGCCTTTTTCTTTTTCTGCGGTACCGGAGTATTAAAAATCACACCCTTCATCGCGTTATAAATTTCGTTCCGCTCCCCTTCTTTCATTTTACGGATCACTCTCAGTTCATACGCTAAAGGTACCTGCAGGTAAACATATTCCGGCTTGAAATTGAAATCTTTATGATGAATATATGCTATCAGTCTGATATTTTCGTATTCGACAGAAAATCCTGTATCAAGATCTTTTATCCGGCAGTCAACCCCAAACGCTGTCAATTCGATTTTCAAAAAAGGCAGACATTTTTTTAAAGGGAAAATTCCTCCATCATTTTGCTGCAAAAAGCATAAACAATAAGTACCATCTTCAAATGTATCGAGGCCGGGCAGATAAAAAGTTTCTTTCAGAAAACCGCTGCGGCTTAATCCGGATAATACGACCTCTTTCAAAGCCGATCCCAGTGCCTGCTGTTCATTTTCTTCAGATTTTTTATTCGCTAATTGCTGTATCAATTTTTCCATATTTTTTTCTCAAAAATGATTTCAGGAGGTGCAGATTTCGGCAGCCGTATAAATCAGCAAGCTGGCATAAAATCACAGGATCCAATCTGAAAATCTTCCGTTTTCCGATCCCGATTTCATCAAACAACAAAGCTTTAAATTCTTTCAGATTTGCGGCAGGCGCGGAATTATATAAAGTATCGCAAAGTGCTTTTTCCGGCGAAGCGATGATATAACTGTATCCGTTTTCATTTTTCAGCACCAATTCAGAGGAAAAGGCCTTTACCGGGATATCCCGGTAAGTGAAAGTGCCGAACATTGTCTCATGGTACTTTTCTTTCCGTTTTCCCAGAGCAGCTGAGGTGATCGGAAAATTTTTTCTTTGAATCAGATTGTAATAATTCAAAGCGTACTCAAAAGAAATATAAGACGGCCCGTAAATTACACATGCCAGATAATGTGAAGGCGTATTCGGATCATCCTCATAATATCCGCGGATTATCGGGAACAATTCACCCTTTTCGACCATCCGCCCGATTTTTGCTTTTGGGTTAACATATCCGGAAAGTTCGGATATGAGCAGCGCAGTTGTTTTGATCATACGAAATTACCAAATATTCTCCATAAAAACGTTCGCGATCATACCTCGGTATCAGACAGCATTTCCTTTATCTTTTGCGACCACGTCAAACACAACATTTGTGAAGTAGCTGTTCTTTTCTTCCATTTCATTGCCATACTCGAGCTCCAGTACTTTGATTTCAACCTTCAAAGTTTCTGTCTCAAGCGTATAAAGATCGCCTTTACGGATCCTGTCGCACTTGCCGCGTTGTTCAAGCCTGTGACTGATCCCTTCATTGGAAAGAGCAAAATCGCTCATCAAATACCAGGTCGCCGTATGGATATCGTCTTTATCAAACAGCCAAACCTCAAAAGCTGTGACTGCTTTCGGCTCTGTATTATTCAGTGTTTCACCAATACTGATCCCGCATTCTCCGCGGAATGTATCGCCCTGATCAATTGAAAACACTTCATCATACATATCATTACCGATTTTATATCCGGACTGATAGTGTATGAGAATTTCGTTCTCTTCGGAAGGATTTTCCTCTTCTTCCTCAAACCCTGTTTCAGGCACTTCAGGATTACTTTCATCTTTCTGATCGGCAGTTTCAGGAATTTCTTCACTTTCAGGAAGACCCTCATTCTCAATATCATCGATGGAAGCTTTCACAGACTTTCCGATAATTTCATCCGAATTTGTCTTGGAAGCACGGATCATTTTCAATAATTCATCCTCATGTTCGGAATCATTTTCCATATCCGTCTCTACAAGCGGTTTTTCAGCGTCATCGTTTTCATCGGGTACTTCAATCGGTTCCTCAGCCTTTTGGTCAGGTTCGCTTGTTTCGGGTTCTTCCATTTTCGGTTCACTTTCATCCGTGACCTGATTTTCCTCTTCAGCCGGATGTTCTTCTTCAGGAATAATTTCTTCCTCAGGGACATCTGCAACTTCATAATCTGTTATGTCATATGCGAGCCCGCCGCTGTTCTCCTGATTACCCTGATCTTCTTCGGAAGCATTTGAAAGTTCGTCCGGTTCATCCGCAACAATTTCTGACTTTTCACTTTCAATAACCTCTTCTGAATTATCAGAATCATCTGATTCGTCTTCCGGAATCATTGGGCTGATTTCTTCAGGTTCCTGCAGGATTTCTTCCGTTTTGGTACCTTCAGGCGTCTCGGCAAAAATTTCGGTTAATTTTTCAGAAGGATCTTTTTCGGAATCTGTGTCAGTTTTTCCAGTTTCTTCCTCATCTGTTTCGGGCATAACATCAGCAGAAGAATCAGTCCGGGTCTCAGCCGTTTCATCGTTTGCAGGGAAAAGCGAATCCAGGTCAAACAATGTATCCGGTTCATCTCCTGCTGCAGATCTGACCTTCTCCGGTGTGATCATGTTGACTGGTTCATCTTCATACCGATTCTGATTGATTTCCGCTCTGCGCTGCTGCTTCTTCCTTGTCTGTATCAGAGAAGCGATGTATAAACCTGCCGCAGCGGCTACGCCCAGTCCGAGGACGATCAAAAGAATTTTGCCGAACCCTGACAAACCTTTATGAGGATTTGTCGGTGTTCCCTGAACATCTGCCGAAAAATCATTGATGGGATTGATCACATCCGACTTTCCGATCGCCTTCGCGAAACTAACAAGGTCATATGGCGCTATTGAAGTGTCAGCCTTCATCAGTTTCAGTGTTTCTGATGCCTTTCTGCCTAAATGGTCAAAACGCCAGGAAGCCAATTGTTCATCCTGGTCCCATGTAAACCCATTTATAGCCATCCGCAGATAATCCTGCTGAATGATCTCTGTATTTCCGGCAAGTGTCTTCCCGTGATCCTGAAAAAGACTGATAAAACCGACGATAAGCAGACAAATGATTACGCCTACAACAATTCCCGTTTGGAAAGGATATCTTTTTATTTTTGCGGTAATTTTATCAATCATCGATAACCTTCTTTCATACATTCTCTGAAGTTCGCATTCACGGATACCTCATTTTACAGTATCCGAATTTTTACAATTATCAATATTATCATTTACAATTATAAATAAGTTTTTTGAAATATTCATCTGAGTTTTTCAAAAATGCTCCTAATGGTGATAATATACCATATTTTTGGAAGAAAAGAGGAAGCGGACCATGAAAAATAATTGGAAACCCTGTGTATTACTGATACTTCTGCTGTGTCTTGTTTTCTTCGGCATTTTCTCTAATACGGATCTCAAAACAATGCTCTCTGCACCCGTTTTGATTTGTCTCTCAATTCTCAGCGGAATTGTTTCAGGCTTTATTTTTAATTTTCTGCTGCTGAGATTTGCGAAGAACGTAAAATCGATGAATTTCACCAAGCTGGTCCTGATGGTGCTGACCGCATTTATCAGCTGCGTATCGGGCGGTCTGCTTTCTTTTGCTATCTCGGCTCTGCCCGGCTGGCCCGGACAGTTCGGTCCGCTTTTGGTTTTGGTGTTCATCTTTATTCTGAGTGCCCTCGTTTTCAGTTACCGGATGGATGCCTTTATCAACCTGGCAAACCGCCTTTCCAACGGCAAGCTGCAAATTTCGGAAGTCGCGTCGGAACATGAAGCCATGGCCCTGCTGGATACCAGCGTGATCATTGACGGACGCATAGCTGACATTGCTCATTGCGGCTTCGTTCCGGGCACATTGATCGTTCCGAATTTTATTCTGCAGGAATTGCAGTATATCGCAGACTCGGAAGACACACAGCGAAGGCAGCGCGGCAGAAGAGGTCTCGAAACGCTTGCCAACATGCAGAAGGATAAAGCGATCTCTGTCAAAATAAGAGAATTCGAAGTACCGAACATTCGGGAGGCTGATGCCAAACTGCTTCATGTTGCCATGGAATTGGACTGTCCGATCCTTACAAACGATTATAATTTGAACAAAGTGGCGGAATTGCAGGGGATCCGCATTTTGAACGTCAATGACCTGACCAACGCTGTAAAATCCATCCTGCTCCCGGGCGAAAAGCTGCATGTAAATGTCATACAGGAAGGCAAAGATATCAATCAGGGTGTAGGATATATGGAAGACGGGACGATGGTCGTCGTGGAGAACGGCAGACCTTATCTCAGTCAGGAAATTGATGTAGTAGTTACAAAAATTTTACAAACCGCCGCAGGCAGAATGATTTTTGCCCGGCATGAAAAGGAACTCGGAGTAAGACGATGAGCATTCAATTATATAACACGCTTACCAACAAAAAAGAACCGCTGGAAACCCTTGAACCGGGGAAAGTGAAAATGTATGTCTGCGGACCGACGGTCTACAACAAAGCCCACATCGGTCACGCGATGTCCGCCATGGTTTTCGATATCATCCGCCGCTATCTGGAATACCGCGGATATGAAGTGCAGTTCGCAATGAACTTCACAGATGTCGACGACAAGATCATCAAGCGCGCCAATGAGATGGGTGTTGATCCGTTCAAGCTGGCGGAAGGTTATATCGAAG
The DNA here is from genome assembly GCA_902786265.1 of uncultured Chloroflexota bacterium. Taxonomy (GTDB): domain Bacteria; phylum Chloroflexota; class Anaerolineae; order Anaerolineales; family Anaerolineaceae; genus Flexilinea. The sequence continues at coordinate 139,732 of CADACE010000008.1, forward strand.
ACTTCCAGCAGGACATGAAGGACCTGAATATCAAACCGGCTACCTTCAATCCGCGCGCCACGCAGGAAATTGATGAGATCATCAAGATCGTGCAAGGCCTGGTCGATAAAGGATACGCTTATCCGCTGGACGGGGACGTTTATTTCCGCGTCCGAAAGGATCCCGGCTACGGCAAGCTTTCCGGCCGCAATGTGGACGATATGCGTTCCGGTTTCCGTAAGGAAGTCGACGACCGCAAGGAAGATCCGCTGGATTTCGCGCTCTGGAAAGGCGCAAAACCGGGTGAACCCTCTTGGGAAAGTCCCTGGGGACCGGGCCGTCCGGGCTGGCACATTGAGTGCTCAGCCATGAACCATCACCTGTTCGGCGATTCCATCGACATCCACGGCGGCGGCAATGACCTGATCTTCCCGCATCACGAGAACGAGATCGCCCAGAGCGAATGCTATACCGGCAAGCCTTTTGCCCGCTACTGGATGCACAACGGCATGCTGCGCCTGAACGGCGAAAAGATGTCCAAATCGATCGGGAACATCATCAGTATTCAGGATTTCCTGAAACAGCATAGCGCGAATTCGTTCCGCTACCTGATCCTGAATTCCGCATATCGTAATCCGATCATCTTCAGCGAGGAGACTCTCGCCCAGGCTGAAAAAGCTGTCGACCGCATGAAGGGTTCTCTGAAGCCTGCCAATCCGAAGACAGAATTGAAGGATGAAGAAGCGATCGCAAATTTCAACGCGAAGATCGCTTCTGTCAAGGAAGATTTCATCTCCAATATGGACGATGACTTCAACTCTGCCGGTGCGCTGGGATGCATCTTTGAACTTGTCCGCGAGATCAACAGCATGCGTGATGCCGGTGCTTCCCAGGCTCAGCTGGATCCTGCCCAAAACCAGATTCGCGAATTTGCCGATGTCTTCGGCCTCGTCCTGGAAGAGGAAAAATCCGATTCCGGTCAGTCTGCCGATGTCTTTATCCAGATGCTGGTCGACCTGCGCTTCGAACTCAAGAAGCAAAAGAACTGGCCGCTGGCTGATCAGATCCGCAAGGAACTCGGCGAGCAGGGCATTACCATCGAAGATTCCAAAGAGGGCTCCCTCTGGTATCGGAACGCCTGATGAAAGAGTGGATCACCGGCCGCAATCCGGTTTATGAAGTTCTTTCCGCCCACCATCGGGATTCTTTTCAGCTGAGAATTGCCGACGGAGCGAAAATTGAAGGGCAGCTCGCCAAAATCTGTGACCTGGCGAAGAAATATCGTCTGCCTGTCACCAAAGTATCCCGGAAACAGCTGGATCAAATGGGAGAAAAGCATCAGGGTGTGGCGCTGGAAACAGCGCCATACCACTATTCCGATATCCACGAGATCATCACCGCGGCGAAGAAACGGGATGAAACGCTTTTTATCCTGCTGCTGGATATGATCCAGAACCCGCAGAACCTCGGCACGCTGGTCCGAACCGCAGCTGCGGTAGGGATGCACGGCATAATCATGCCGCAGGCAAAAGCCGCAGGCGTTACCCCCGCTGTGGTCCATGCTTCCGTAGGAGCGACTGAACATATACGCATAGCACAGATGAACCTGTCACAGGCCATTGACATTCTTCACGACGAAGGTCTGTGGATCGTCGGTATGGAAGGCGGCGAAGGTTCTTCTCCGGTTCAGCCAAAACGTCTGGGAGGTCCGCTGGGCATCGTCGTCGGCAATGAAGGCGAAGGACTGCGTCAGCTCACCCGCAAAGCCTGTGATGAACTGGCAGCTCTTCCCATGGCAGGGAAAGTTGAATCTCTCAACGCCGCTACTGCCGGTTCCGTAATGATCTACCTCGCGTACATGAAGCGCCTGGAAATGCTGTAGTAAATAGTAAGGTGAAAGGTGAAATGAGTGAGAAATTGTAACCTCTTGTTCATTTCTCACCCTGACTTGATCCTTGTTCCTTATTTTCACCTTTCACTTTTCACCTTATTTAACACTTTTCCCTTCTTGATTTGTCACATCCTTTACCTGCCTTAACAAAACACAGGTATAATAAATTGCGTTTTGGAAACAAAACAAAATCTTATATCTTTAAAAGGGCGAAGGTAATGGCAGAATGGCCGTGAGAGGCGCCCGAAGGAAGAAAAATGGAAAGAGTTGTTATTAAAGCTACAAAGCGAGACGTTACCGGTAAAAAAGTCAGCCAGCTTCGCCGTGAAGGCAAGATGCCCGGTGTTGTTTATGGTCACCACATTGAACCGATCGCCATCGTTATGGATGCCCGTGAAGTTACCCGCGCCATGATTGGCCTTACCCCGTCCTCCATCGTCACCATCGATATCGACGGCGAAGACCATGCAGCCCTGATTCGTGAACGCCAGCGTGATTACCTCCGCAATAAGTTCATCCACATCGATTTCCAGGCTGTTTCCCGCACGGAAAAGATCCGCGCCCGCATCGAAACCGTCCTCGAAGGTTTCGCCCCGGCTGTCAAGAACTACAACGGTATCGTCCTTCATGAGAAGGAATATATCGAAGTTGAAGCTCTGCCGGAACACCTGCCGGAACGTTTCATTGTCGATATCTCCAGTCTCGAACGTATTGGCGATATGATCCGCATCAGCGATATGAAGATCGCTGACGACGTCACCGTTTTCGATGATGTCAATGACGTGATCGTTTCCATCTCCGGCGTCAAAGAAGATACCGATGAGGAAGAAGAAGAAGCCGCCGGTGCCGACGAACCGGAAGTTGTCGAAAAGGGCAAGAAGGAAGAAGAAGCTTAATTTCTTCGGACACATTCCAAAAGCTGATCCCGGGAGATTTTCTCTTCCGGGATTTTTTTATTCATAATATTCAATTATCAAGGTTCTCTTTTCAGTGACCATTGATCAGTTTACATTAATCAATGGCTGCCGGTCCCCGGCCGATTTTGACTTACCAGACTCCGCTGCCTCCGTACAGCAGTTCCCTTTCTCTTTTTGCTGCCAGCCGTGCGAGCATTTCATAATGTTCGTCATCATCTTCGATCCTGCGCAGCGGCAATGAACCGTTCTCGAATACCGACATGGCGGCGGACATCACCAGATCATCGTGAAGGATCCGGCCGGAAGCATGATCCCGTGTTCCATCCTTCACGCCCCAGCGGACGTTGGCAGAATTCCCGGTCGGTTCGATGCGGCAGGCACGCAGCTCCCGGTAAAACATCTGCTGCAGCAGCTCCGGCTCTTTAAGTACTTCATATGGTTCTTTTCCGGGGACAAAACCGGATTTTAAAATATTGATCTCATCTCCCTTGTGTTCGATCCATCGGCCGGTGTCAACCATCGCCAGAAAATCCCATGCCATTTTGGTTTTATTCGGAGCTGTGATATCAACAGGCTGTATCCTGGATTTATATTTTGAGACGAGAATATCGCTGAGCATGGCGCCCAAACCGGAATGATCGATAATGACTTTTGCCGGATGCCATAAATCGATATCAGCGCAGATTTCCTTTTCCAGATGTTCCGCACGAAGATTCCTGTACAGACGCCGTCCGATGACCTTCCAGACAAAATTCTTCGGGTCATAATCTTTTCCATCCGGCAGAGTGACTTCACAGATCGTAACAACTGTTGCGTCACGGCGGTCGGAAAAACCGTTTGCCTTTTTGCTTGCGGGTGTGATCTCATCGGATCCTGCAACATCGATAAGGAATACATAGCAGCGATCAGGATCCGGTCTGTATTCAGGATCATGTCCGCCTTTCATTTTGTTCAGCCGGTCCGGAGTGAACATTGAGGTCAGATCTGTGATCTCTTCACAGAAGAACTGCGTGCGGATCGAAGGATGTTCTCTTCCGAGAAGCTCGATTTGTGTTCTCACAAAAGTTTCATATTCCGGAACTTCTTTCCCGACTTCGGCTGCAGTCGTCATAAAAACATGTTTACAGCCGTCATTATCGGCTTCCCGTTGTGCCAGTGTCATCTCGCGTGAAAGCAGTGTCTGGTTATCCCATACCGTCCCGTAAAATACCTGAACCGCATTGACAGAAGCAGCCATCGGTGCGCATTCCCGGTCATATTTTTCCGGAGAAACCATTTGGGCTTCATCCACTTCCAGCAGCAGATCTGCTGTCGCCCCCACGATTGCCGTGTTCGGTGAAGCTGACAGGCATTTCATCCGTGTATTTCCATAGATAATCTCATCCTTTTTCGCTTTGAAATTTCTGTTTTTTGAATTTCGGTTCCGGGTATCCCGGATCAAGTGTTTTGGATTCTTCCCTGCGGAAATTGGCCACCGTCCGCTTATTACGGAACATAACCGGTCCGTTGAAACTTTCCCCTGATTCTTCTCGGTCGGAATGATTTTGATGATGCTGCCATTTTTATGGAGATTTGCAAACATCACCGCCGCTTCCAGCTGCGCCTGAAGTTCGTTTTTTCCGGATTGTCTCGGAAAGGTTACCGCATACCGGCCTCCTTTTCCGTATATAACCGCGTCATATATCGTCCGCAGTGCTTCTGCCTGATAGGAACGTATATAACAGTTATTTGCTGTCAATGCCCTTGTAACAGGGTCAAACAGATTCAATTTCATATTTCGTTTATTATCCATTTTTACTGATCCCTATTTATATTTTTATATTCACAATAGATTTTTTCATTGTTATGTGTTTTTTATATACATCTTTATACGGCATATTAAACCAACAACAGGCAGCCGAAATCCTCCGGATCCCGGCTGTTTTGGCTTGATTTATTAATATTTTCGTTCCGGTATTCTGTTATAGTTTGGGATCTCGTCATCATCTTCGGTCCGGTGTCTGAACACGCCAGGTTCCATATCCTCCAGGTTCTGCTGATACAGCCGGATCTGATATTCCGCTTCCCAGCTTCCCGGTATCCAGACGTCCCGCGGGTTTTCGTGCTTCACATATTTCCAGGTCACCCGCTCTCCGCCGACGAATCCCATGTCTACTTCCCGCCTGTCCGGATGCCAGACCACCGATTTGTCATCGATGAGCCCGTCCTCCGAAACATATCCTTCCGGTACTACGAACTCCC
>CADACE010000009.1 GCA_902786265.1 uncultured Chloroflexota bacterium
TGACGGCATCAAAAGAAATGATTACGGACAGGCGAGAGAAGAATCCGAAAAGAGATGCTCCGCAGCCGCGGCACGCATCCGCTCCCGTGTGCCGGACGGACATATGTTCCTGCCTCCGCGCATCTTCCCGCATGATCCGGTACCGGAAGGACAGCCTGTCCCGACACGGCCGGTGCCATACCAGAGAGTAGCGGCACTGGATGTGGACTGCAAAGAGTATGACCTTGAGCATGACAACTTTGTGGTGAAGAAGGGGTACGTGAGCGAGGACGGCCTGATCGACGACCAGTCGGTGGTCTGGGATTATGAAAACAACAAGGTGATCATGAAGTTCCGAGGAGGGGAACCCGTCGTCTGGGACTTCTGGAAACCAAAGAACACCGCGGATGTCCTGGGGCCGGAGCACTGGTGCGTGCAATATATGCAGAGAGTGTACATATATGCAGAGAGTGTACCGGCAGCTGGAGGAGGCAGAGGAGCCGGGGCTCTTCAGACGAAAATAGGAATTCGGAATGCGGAATTCGGAATAATAGGGATTAGGATTTAGGATTTAGGGGTTAGGGAGCCGGGATCCGGAGGATTTCGGCTGTCTGTGTTTAAGGCAGAGTCGGGTTTGGGGACGGTTCCCGAGGTAAGAGGGAACCGTCCCCGAGCAGATGATGGGCGTTTCTCAATGATTCCGCGAACGGTATTCTTTCGGGGTCATGCCGACGGTCTTGCGGAAGACGTGGCTGAAGTAGTTCGGTTCGTTGTAACCGACTTCGAGAGCAATGTCGGCGAGCTTCATATTGGTGGTAGTGAGAAGTTCCTGAGCTTTCTCAATACGGAGCCCGGTGAGGTAGGAGATGAAAGAACGGCCGGTGGTCTGGGAAAAGACGGTGGAAAAATAAGCTGCGCTCATTGCCACGTGGTTCGCCACACTGATGAGGGAGATGTTCTGGTCGCAGAAGTTTTCTTTGACATATGCCTCTGCCTGAGAGATGACGTGATGATATTTGATCTCGCCGGAGTCGCCTTGTCTTGCACTCAATGCCTTTTTGATGAGGAGGGCTGCGGTTTCCCTGAATCCGGCTTTGCTGCCTGCAGCCTTCAGTATGTCGAACTGGCTGCTGAGCTGGACGGCGATATCCTTTTCATCAGCTTCCGGGTTGGCACGAACGATCATCTGTACGGTAATCCTTACAAGAGCGATGAGGGCATTGTAGCGTATCAGGCGGCTGTTGAGCTGTTCACCGACGGGAGACCGCATGATCTCATCCAGGATCGCATCCGCGTCACCGGGTTCGGCATTTTGCATCCTCTCCCGGAATATGGAAAAGAAAGGCGTGCTTTGCTGTATCATTTCGGCCGAGACCTGGGCTGTGTCGCTGACGTTGATCACCTGTCCCGCGGCAACGCTGCTGACGGTTTTCATCAAGCCATTGGCTGTTTTATAGGCTTCGGAAATCTCTCCCAGGCGCCGGACATCGTTGCTGATGACGGTCGTGATGACCGGACAAATATCCTGCAGTTCATGACGCAGGATATTGATAAAGCGGTAGACCCGTTCTGTCATAATTTCCGGGTCATTGTCATACGCCAGCAGCGTCATCCGGTCCGCGTTGTTGAAATAATACATCAGCATCTGCGTATCGTTAATGACTTTGATAACGGTATTTTCGAGAACCTTGTGGTCAATGTTGGGCGTGTCAAAAGAACAGATGGCTACGAGATAATGGGTCCGCATGATGTCCATTTTCAGACGCTGCATGCGTTCCAGGAGCTTGCCGGTGTCTGCTTCGCCATAGATGATCTGCCGCATGAAGTGCTGGCGCAGGACCTTCAGGACTTCTTCCTCATCCATGCCGTCCGGCACGGCCGCGCCTCTGGCAGCTTTGTCTTTTTCGATCCGCGCTGCCATTTCTTCAATAACTTTGATGAGGTCTGCCTGCCGGATCGGTTTGAGCAGGTATTGATCGACCCCGAGGGAGATGGCTTTTTGTGCGGATTCAAAATCACCAAAACCGCTGATGATGACCACTTTCAGCCAGGGCATCATGGCTTTGCAGTTTTTGATGAGGTCGAATCCGTCCAGGAAGGGCATGCGGATATCGGTCAGGAGAATGTCGGGCATGAGGTCCTGCATCATCGCAAGCGCCATTTCGCCGTCAGATGCCTCTCCGCACAATGCATAGGGACCGGGCATTTTTTCAATGGTGTTGCGGATGCTCTGCCGGATGAGAAGTTCGTCCTCTACAATAAAAATCTGGTACATCTTTGCACGAATACTCCCTGATGTTTATTGTATCATGTTTTGGGGTTTAGGGTATAGGGGATAGGGTTTGGGATCGGGTGAAAGTAAAAGGTGAAAGGTGAAAGGTGAAAGGTGAAAGGAAAGGTGAAAGGTGAGAAGTGAAAGGTGAAAGGTATATATAGGTTATAGGCGATAGGGGTGCAGGGTTTAGGGGATAGGGTATAGGGTATAGGGAAAATAGGAAGCGGCTTCGCCGTATCTTTATTCCGATTACGATCCACCAATCACCGGGCACCGACTACCGGGCACTGCCCACTGATCACCGGCTGCAAATAACCAGCCACCAGTCACCAGTCACCGGTCACCCTCCTTTTCACCTTTCACCTTTTACACCTGGCCCCCGACCACCGATCACCGGCTGCAAATAACCAGCCACCAGTCACCAGCCACCGGCCACCCTCCTTTTCACCTTTCACCATTCACCTTTTACACCTGGTCCCTGGTCCCTGATTCCTAATCCGTCGTGATCAGCTGTTCAAAGGCTTCTTGTTGGACCCAGATGGAGACTCTTTGGGCTTCGCAGGGGAAGGTGCCCCAGCCTTCTTTGTCTATGGTGACGGTTTCCGGGCAGAACTGCATGGCGTCGGAGAATTCTTTGCCGGCAAATGCCTTGCCCATGAACATGCGGATGGAACCGCTTTGATCGTTGGACATGGTGACTGCCATACCGGAATTCTCGTGTTCTTCGTCGCCGCGGCGGACCCAGCCGATCAGGTGCGGATCTTCAAGGTAATCTTCCTGTTCGCCATAGGCATAAAACCGGCGGAGCTTGATGAGCTTGCCGAGGTTCAGTACCGGCGGGAAATTCTTGACGGGGTTCCCGTAGTAATCTGAGTAAAACACGCAGGGCAGTCCGTCTTTGCGCAGCAGGATGATGGCATAGCAGTGGGGCTTGAACCAGTCTTCCACGAAGGATTGCAGGCTCTGCCCGTGCTGTGTGTCATGGTTGTCGACAAAGGTCACCGCGTTCTGCGGACGTTCCTTCAAAATTGTATTGTCCAGAATATGCCGCAGGTCATAGTCCGCTCCCGCCTGTGAGGCGGTAAAGAAGTTGTAATGAAGAGAAACATCAAACAAAGACATTTCATTGTCGACCGAATCGAGGTAATGCAGCAGTTTGCCGATGTCTCCGCTCCAGTATTCCCCTACTGTCGGCAGAGCGCTGCCTGTCTGAGTGCGGACGTATTTCAGCATGTCCCGATAAAACGGAGCGCTGATGTGTTTGACCGCGTCCAGACGGAAGCCGTCAACGCCGGTTTGTTTCAGGTACCAGCGCAGCCATTGCCTGGTTTCCCGGACGACCTTGCGGTTGGAGTAATCGACGTCCATACCCATCAGGTAGTCGTAATTCCCGAATTCCGTATCGGTGTCCGGAGCCCAGTGTTTCCCCGCAAAGCGGTAGATCTGAGAGGTCGATTTGCTCTCTTCATCCCAGTCTGTTCCGGTAAAGCAGGAGGAATCCCAGATAAAATCGCTGTATTTCCCCTTCCTTCCCGGGAAGGTGAATTTTGTCCTTGCCTTGATCCGCTGTTCTCCGCTGATCTGTTCATTGCGGTTTTGCGGGTCATCCGTGACGGCGGTCACATCTTCGACCTCATCTCCTCCCATGCGGTGATTGAGAACGATGTCTGCGAGGACCTTGATCCCGGCATCGTGAAAAGCTTTGACTGCTTCGATATATTCTTCTTTTGTTCCGTATTTTGTCCGGATCGTTCCCTTCTGATCGAACTCTCCGAGATCGTACATATCATAAACGCCGTAACCGACATCTTCCTGAGAAGTACCTTTATAGGCGGGCGGAAGCCAGACCTGTGTGATCCCAAGCGCTGCCATGTTTTCGGCTTTCGCCGCGCAGCGTTTCCACCACAGACCGTCGTTCGGCAGATACCATTCAAAATATTGCATCATCGTTTCGTTGTTCATCAAGAAAAAACCTCCTTTCTTGATTTTCACAATTTTTCCTACTTCTACTACAGGTAAAAAGATTTGTCAAAGGGAAAAACTTTATTTTTGTGACGTTCTATTACATTTTATGAGGAGAGTTTTGGGATTTTTAATATAAAATTAATAAAGAATTTTTCGTTGCTGGTATCTGGTGGCTGGTGACGGGCTTTTGAAAATAAGAAATCAGAAATAAGAAATAAGAAATTGGCAGCGGAGCGTTTATGACCATACAGCAATTGAATTACGCGATCATTATTTCGGAAATGGGATCTATCAACAAGGCTTCCGAAGTGCTTTATATTGCGCAGCCTTCATTGACCAGCGCCGTGCAGGAACTGGAAAAGGAACTGGGCATCACGATTTTCAACCGGGGCGCCCGGGGCGTTACATTGACGAATGACGGCGAGGAATTTATTCAATATGCCCGGCAGGTCGTCCAGCAGTATGACCGGCTTCTGGAGAAATACGGCGGTTCTGTTTCCGTGCGCAAAAAGTTCGGTATTTCCACGCAGCATTATTCCTTCGCGGTCAAAAGCTTTGTGGAAATGGTCCAGCAGTTTGATACGGAAGAGTATGAGTTCGCCATCCGTGAGACAAAGACCCGAGAGGTGATCGATGATGTGAGCAACGGGAAAAGTGAGGTCGGCATTCTGTACCTCAGTGATTTCAACCGAAAGGCGATAGAGAAAATGCTGCGCTCCAACGGGCTTGAGTTTCATCACCTGATCGACTGCGACGCTTCCGTATATTTATGGAAGGGGCATCCGCTGGCTTCGAAGGAGAGCATCCGTTTTGAAGACCTGACGGATTATCCCTGCCTGTCTTTTGAACAGGGAGCGACCGGGTCGTTTTATCTCGCCGAAGAGATCCTGACCACCAGCGAATATCCGCGCACGATCAAGACAAATGACCGCGCTACGATGCTGAACCTGATGGTCGGGCTGAACGGTTACACGCTGTGTTCCGGGATCATCTGTGAGGAGCTGAACGGGTCCGATTATATTACCGTCCCGTTTGAACCGGATGAACACAACGCCGGCGGGCGGATGGATATCGGATATATCGTGAAAAAGAACATGATCCTCAGCAAGATGGCGGAGCTGTATATCCGGGAGATAAGGAAATACCTGGCGGAGGTCAGCGGACAGTAGTGGTGGCTGGTTGTTAGTGGCTGGTGACTGGTGGTAATCAGTCAGCGGTAAGTTGGTAACGTTCCGGTCTTGACACCTGAGAACCGGGACACTGACCGCTGTTCACCAATTACCAGCCCCTAACCCCTAACCCCTAACCCCTGATTCCTGCCGATATAGCCTCACCCTATAACTAACTATTTGAGCTTTATATTGGACAAAATAATTAAGTCATTTTATAATGTTATCATTCTGATTTTTTGGAGGTAAGAAATGAAGAAAAGCATGCTGTTTTCAGCAGTTTTGGCAATTTTAGTGCTTGCTTTGGCAGGCGGTGTGTTCGCGGCTGATCTGGATACGGCCAATCCGATCAAGATCGGTTATGTCGGCGCTCTTTCCGGTGATACAGCCCTTTGGGGCCAGGCGGGTCTGAACGGGCTGAACCTGACCGCTGAAATGATCAACGAAGATGGCGGTATCCTTGGCCGTGAAGTCCAGATCATCGGTCTGGATGGCAAAGGCGCCGCGGATGACTCCGTAGCTGCTTACAAGCGCCTGGTGGAACAGGAAGGCGTTGTGGCTGTTGTCGGTACCAACTTCTCTTCCTGCAACATTCCGATCGCCGCGGTTTCCGATGAACTGCACGTTCCGGTGATCGCTACCGCTGCTTCCAATGAACTGGTAACAGTCGATGCCAACGGCAACCTGCATCCTTATTCCTTCCGCCTGTGCTTCATTGATCCTTACATGGGTTATCTTGCCGGTTCCTATGCCTATAATGAACTCGGCCTGCGCAAGGCTGCTATCATCACCGATATCACGGACCCCTACAGCACCGGTGTCGGCGGATACATGCTCGATACTTTCACCAGCCTCGGCGGTGAAGTTGTCGCTCAGGAAGAAGCCCAGAACGGTGACAATGACTTCCGCGCTCAGCTGACCAAGATCGCGATGGCTCAGCCGGATGTCCTGTTTGTTCCGTGGAACTACGTGAATGTTGCCCTGATCGGTCAGCAGGCCCGCGAGCTGGGCATCACCGCTGTTATGGTCGGTGCTGACGGCTGGGATACAAATGAACTGATCGAACTCTCCCGCGGCGCGCTGGAAGGCTCCTACTATGTTTCCCGCCCGGGCTTCAATCTCCCGGAAGCTGCCGCTTACTTCGAAATTTATGACGCGAAATTCCATTCTTCAAAGGAAACCGAATGCCTTTACGGTAACGACGGTCTGATGTGGATCAAACAGGCGATCGAAGCCGCCGGTTCCGCTGAACCCGATGCAATCCGCGACCAGCTGGAAGCTACTGACAGCTTTGACGGTCTGCTGGGCCACATGAGTGTCGATCCGGCCAACCACAACCCGAGCCGTGACGCCGCTATCTTCCGTGTTGACGCGGATGTAGTGACCTACGTCGGAATCTACGACCCGGCTAAATAATTGTCAGAAATAAGAAGGATCAGGGAGAAGAGTGAATTTCTTCTCCCTGAACTTTACGAAAGAAAAGGAAAGAATTGTGCAAGTCTGTACAATTCTTTCCTTCGTTGGTTTTAGATTTTAGGTTTAGTGTCTTACGGAGAGTGCTCAGTGGACAGTAATGCATACTGACTACTGACCACTGGCCGCTGACCACTAAGAAAGGGACGGGCTTATGAAGATACTGATACAGCAAATGATCACAGGTATCTCGATCGGCAGTGTTTACGCCCTTATTGCTTCGGGATACGCTCTGGTTTACAGTCTGCTGGATTTCTCAAACTGGGCACATGGTGAGGTCTGTATGCTTGGCGCATACTGTTGTTTTATGGCAACGCTTGTGCCGAAGATGCCTCTGTCTGTGTCCTGTCTGATCGGTATCGGCGGAGCCGCTTTGATCAGTTTGTTCAATGAAAAACTGGCCTACCGGCGGATCCGCAACAACGGTTCGCCGAATATGTTCCTGATGATCGCTGCTATGGGACTTTCGACAACATACCAGAATCTCGCGAATGTCATCTGGGGCTCCAAGTTCAAGCAGCTTCCCCGTTTTTTCAAGACAACCACACTCAACATCAACGGGATCTTTGTGGGGACGACTGATCTATTATGCATCGTGATCTCGCTGATCGTTCTGGTCATACTTCTGCTCATCATCAACCAGACAAGGTTTGGCCTGCATGTCCGGGCTGTAGCCTGCGCGGGCAGAACTGCCCGTATCATGGGCGTCCGGATCGACCAGGTGATCGCCTTGGTGTTTGTCATGGCCGGCGCGCTGGCCGGTCTGGCGGGGATCACCTACGGGATGAAATACAATGTTTACCCGACCATGGGCAACGTCGGGCTGAAGGCGTTTATCGCCTCTGTGATCGGCGGTCTGGGATCTGTCCCGGGTGCGATCGTCGGTGCCGTTCTGCTGGGCCTGATCGAAACCGTTGTTTCCGGCTATATCAGCTCCGGCCTGCGTGACCTGATCTCATTTTCACTGCTGATCCTGATCCTTCTGATTCGTCCTTCCGGTCTCTTCGGTGTGGACGTGCAGGAAAAGGCATAAAGGGAGGCGCTTATGATCAATTCGTTTTATGAAGGCGTAATCGTCACCTGCTGTGTGAACATCATCGCGGTGCTGGGTATGTCGGTGCTGACGGGGTTCACAAGGTTGTTTTCCTTCGGCAATGCCGGGTTTATGGCGATCGGCGCGTACGCGGCTGCTATCTGCAGCGTGCATTACCATCTGCCATTCGCGCTGTCTGTCCTGATCGGCGCTGTCGCTGCCGGGATCGTTGCCTATCTTTTGGGGAGTCTGACGATCCGCCTCAGGGGGGATTACTTCCTGATCAGCTGTCTGGGTTTCGGTGAATGTGTCCGCGTCCTGTTCCTGTACCTGCGCAATATTACAGGCGGAGCGGTCGGATATACGGGGATCCCGTTCCGGACTACCTGGGTCGTCGCGCTGGTGTGCGCCATCGCGGCGTTCATTATCGCCTGGAACCTGATCCATTCCCGTTTCGGCCAGGCTTTTTCCGCGATCCGCGAAAATGAAGTAGCGGCTGCCGCCAACGGGATCGATGTAGTGAAATACAAGAAGATGTCCTTTGTGTTCAGCGCGATCTTCGCGGGTTGGGCAGGCGGACTTTACGCGCATTACCTGCAGCATATCACGCCGGTGCTTTTCAACCTGCCGAAGAGCTGCGAGTTGGTGATCACCACCGTTCTGGGCGGGCTCGGTTCCCTGAGCGGCAGTGTTTTGGGTACACTCGTTGTCCAGCTGCTGCCGGAATTTTTCCGCAAGTTTTCCGAATACCGCATGCTGGCCTACGGAATCGCCGTTGTGCTGGTTATCCTGCTGCGCCCATCCGGTTTGATGGGGTATAAGGAGTTTCCTGATTTGTTCAAAAAATCCGGTAAGAAAAAATCAACAGGAGGTGCCTAAATGAATGAAAATTCTGCTCCCTTGTTGGAAATGAAAGGTGTTGAAAAACACTTCGGCGGTGTTCATGCCATTGACCATTTTGACCTCAGAGTCATGCCCCGGGATATTTACGGACTGATCGGCCCGAACGGTGCCGGGAAGACCACGATCTTTAACACCATCACCGGGATCTATCAGGCTGACGCGGGGCAAATCCTCTTTGAGGGGAAAAATATAACGAAGATCAAACCGCATCAGGCTGCCGAGATCGGCATCGCGCGGACTTTCCAAAATATTCGTCTGTTCGGCAATCTGTCTGTAAAAATGAACGTCATCATCGCCTGCAATATGCGCAGCAGCTATTCCATAGCCGAGGCGCTTCTCCGTCTGCCGCGCTACCGGAATACCACAAAAGACATAGAAGAACGGGCAATGGGCTATCTGGAGTCCGTAGGACTCACGGATAAAGCGGATGATATTGCCAGTTCCCTGCCTTACGGACATCAGCGCAAGCTTGAGATCGCCCGGGCGATGGCGACTGAGCCGAAACTGCTGCTGCTGGATGAACCGGCGGCCGGTATGAACGAAGAAGAATCAATTGATCTGGTGAATTTCGTAAAGAAGCTTCACCGGGACAACCCGATCACGATCCTGATGATCGAACATCACATGGATGTGGTCTCAAGGCTTTGTGAACAGTGTACGGTGCTGGACTTCGGGAAGACCCTGGCACAGGGAACCGTTGAGGAAGTCAAGCAGAATGAGGCAGTCGTTGCGGCCTATCTGGGAGGTGAACTGTGAGTGAAAAATCCGGTAATGTGATTTTGAAAGTGGATCATCTCTCGGCTGCTTATGGCGGGATCCGCGCTATCGACGATATTTCGTTTTACGTGAATGCCGGTGAGATCGTTGCAATGCTCGGCGCGAACGGTGCGGGGAAATCGACCCTGCTGAAATGCCTTTCCGGGGAACATAAACGATCGGCGGGGGAGATCAGTTTCGACGGTCAGCCGCTTCCGGGACACTGCCACCAGATCGTGGAAAAGGGTATTTCGATCGTGCCGGAAGGACGGCAGATCTTTTACAAGCTTACGGTACTGGAAAATCTGAAGATCGGCTGCTGCCAGCGTAATGACAAAGAGGAAATCCAAAAAGATCTGGAGATGGTTTATAAAATGTTCCCCCGTCTGGAAGAACGGAAAAACCAGTTCGGCGGTTTGCTTTCCGGCGGTGAACAGCAGATGCTGGCGATCGCCCGCGGTCTGATGGCACGTCCGAAAATGCTGATGCTGGATGAGCCGAGCCTCGGACTGGCTCCGATCATCGTCAATCAGATCATGGACACGCTGAGATCCATTTCAGAGAGCGGAACCACCATTCTGCTTGTTGAACAGAATGCCAAGAAGGCTTTGGAGCTGTGCGACCGGGCTTATGTGATGAATGTAGGACATATCGTAATGGAAGGAACAGGGAAAGAATTGCTTGCTGATGAGAACCTGATGCAGGCATATTTAGGCTGATGTGTGAAAGGAAATGGGTGAAAGAATGAGAGCAGCCGTCTGGCATGGTTATAAGGATTTGAGAATTGAAGAAAAACCGGTGCCGGTTCCGCACGCGGGACAGGTGCTGATCCGTGTGGATTGGGCCGGGATCTGCGGTACTGACCGGCATGAATATGAAGGACCGAATTTTATTCCGGTCAAAAAGCCGCATCGTCTGACCGGACGGGTGGCTCCGCTGACGATCGGACATGAATTCTCCGGGCGGATCGAAGCGCTTGGTGAGGGCGTGACGGGTTGGAATGTCGGCGACCGGGTGACCGCCAACGGCAGTCTGACCTGCGGAAAGTGTGAAGCCTGCAGGAGCGGACGCTATAACATCTGCCAGAAACTGGGTTTTCTCGGAGTTGGCGATGACGGGGCTTTTGCTGATTATGTCGTGGTGGAGGCCGCCAAATTGTTCGCGATCCCTGATGGCGTCGACCAGCGTTCGGCTGCAGTCGCGGAACCGCTGGCCTGCGGGATCCACGCGACCCATCTGCTGGGTGATATCCGGGAAAAAGATGTTGTTATTATCGGCCCCGGCATTATCGGTATCGGCGCGTTTTTCGGAGCGAAATACGCGGGTGCCGGAAGGATCCTGGTTTCCGGAGTCGGTGAATATCGCCGGGAACTGATTGAAAAATACGGCGGTACATATGTTGATGTATCCAAAGTTGATTTGGAAGAATATGTCGCTTCATGGACTGACGGGCGTCTGGCGGATGTGGTTTATGAATGCCTTGGCTCCGAAAAAACGCTGGACCAGGCGATCCGTATCAGTAAACCGGGCGCGAAGATCATGGTGATGGGCGTTTTCGGGAAGAAGCCTGTGGTGGATATGAATACCCTGCAGGAGGCTGAGCGTGTACTTTATACTTCCCAGGCGCATGTGAATGAGATCGCGGAAGCTCTCGATTATATGAAAGAGGGCAAGATCATCGCGGATGAACTGATCACCCGTGAAGTGACGCTGGATACGCTGGTTGAGGACGGGTTTGAGTATCTGATCAAACACGGTCCGGAACAGATCAAGGTATTGATCAACATCAGCGGGGAGTGCTGACCATTCAGTACCCGGCAGGCGGATGTCAGCAGCAGGTGACAGGTAAGAATGATTTCCTGAATCCTGGCTCCTGAATCCTGTTTATGATAGAATTAAAATTGAAAGGATTTTAAATAATTATGCAGAGAATTCCGAGTTTCAGCATTGACCATACAAGATTGGCCAAAGGCTTGTATTTATCCCGTGAAGATGATGATGTCAAGACATGGGACGTTCGTATTTTGGAACCGAATCATGGCCATTATCTGTCTACCGCTGTGAGCCACACGATCGAGCATCTGTTCGCGACCTATGCCCGCAACAGCGAATACAAAGACGGCATCATTTACATCGGCCCCATGGGCTGCCGCACCGGCTGCTATTTCCTGACCCGCGGCCTGACCGATGCCGAGGTGCTGGATTGTGTCGTGAAATCATTCGAATTCATGGCCCACTATGAAGGTGAGATCCCGGGTGCCAAGGTTGAAGAATGCGGCAACTATCTGGATCATGACCTGAAGGGCTGCAACGAAGAAGCGGCAGCTTATTACGAAGTCGTCAAGAACCTGACTCCTGCGGATATGCGCTATACCTATTATCTGGACTGATTTATTGTTCCGGCTTATGACAGGGAGGGCTTTCCTCCCTGTTTTTATATATATGCAAAAGACTCTTTTCCGGGACAGTCTCTTTATTGGCCTGTCCCCAAGAGAATGCTTATAACTCTTTCGAGCCCGATTTCGTGATATGATTATGTCGAAAATAATAAAATGATTGGATCGTACAGGTAACGAATGGAAAACAGCAAAAAACAACGATGTGTAATGATCAGCGCGGACCACGGTCTGGCGATTGTTTATTTTTTACAGACAGATGTCGTCCAGACGATGCTGAATGAGGGAATCAGGGTCGTGATCCTGACAGACGACGGTGTCACGGAAAAAGTTTATGAAAAATTCGGGCAGGAGAACCTTTTTGTTGAAGGTCTGCGACTGGATAAGTGCAAGGCATATTTCAATGAGACGGACCACACCGATCAGTACTGGCTTCATTTTCTGCGCTGGATGGGCGGCTCGGACCGGGTGAATACCACCGCGATCGACTGCCATCTGCGGCAGCGGGCTCATGAATCCACGATGACGGAGAAGCTTGTCCGTATGCCGATGATCCGTGCCAAAGTCAAGCAGCTGCGGAAATCCGCGGACGCGCGCAAGGCTTTGGTGAAAAGCCAGATGAAGTATACGACAAATATATACGGTGATTTGTTTGAGAAATATCAGCCGGATCTGGTGATCGCCAGTACCGCAGGATGGCGTCTGGACCGGTATCTGCTCCGGGAAGCTGCCGCTGCAGGGATCGAGACCTGCCTGGCGGTGATCGGCTGGGATAACCCGAGCAGCTACCGTCTGCCTGGAGCTCCGGTGCAGTGGGCGAACTGCTGGTCCGCGGAACAGAAACGCGAACTGGTTGACGGCGCGGATTGGAATCCGGACCGGGTGAATATCGGCGGCATTCCGACTTATGACGGTTATTTCCGCAAAACCTGGCGCATGAGCCGGGAGGAATATTTCAAACTGCATGGTCTGGATCCGAATCGCAAGCTGATCTCCTTTGCCTGCAGTTTTATCACCTTTTCACCGAATTATCAGGATGTGGAAGCTCTGGTGAAGCTGGTTTCGGAAGAAAAATTGGCGGAGCCCTCCCAGCTGCTGATCCGTCTGCATCCGAATCATTTCATCAAAGGTTCTCTGTTTGAAGAAGAAGCAGTCAAGATCCGGAAGCTGATTGAAGGAAAACCTTATGTCCATTTGATCGAGCCGGTCGCTCTCGGCGGTGATCTGGGATTCTATTCCGGGGAAGATATGCCGGAAAAGGATTCGATGATGGCCTGGTCGGATGTTTTCTGCACGGTTTATTCTACAATGGTCGTGGAAACGGCGATCCATGACCGTCCGATCGTCGCGGTATGTATTGACGCCCCGGGCGGATGGAACAAGCCGGAAAAATTCTGCCTCTCCCTTTCGGAAATCGGTGAATGGCCGACACATGAACGCTATCGCAACGCAAAGGCCGGGCGTGTTGTCTATGATATCGATCAGCTGCGTGAAACGCTGGACCTTTATCTGACAAAGCCGGAAACAGATCATGCCGAGCGGGTCAAATTTATTATTGATGAATGCACATTCACTGACGGGACATCAGGAATGCATACCGGCGCATATTTCGCGAAATTAGCGAAACAGGCAAAGCATCATGACCATTTGGTCTATCAATTTGATCCGATTGAGTGATATTTTCACTTATTTTGTCCGCTGATTTGTCGTTATAATAAATGTAATAAGTTAATTCAAAAGGGAGTCCATCATGAGAATTTTTGACACCAGCGTTCAGGAACTGAAGAATAAGATCCTTCGTGAGATCGTAAGAAATGCCTGGAACGGCAATTTGCTGGAAGGGGCGCTTGATATCCCTATGAAGATCATTCCCGGAAAAAAGCCGACGATGCGCTGCTGCGTTTACAAGGAACGGGCAATTGTTGCCGAACGCGTGAAAATCGCTATCAATCCGAATAACAGGTCCAATTGGGCTATTACTTCTGTAGAGATCGCCTGTGACGAATGCCCTTCTGATGGCTATTATGTCTCTGAATCCTGCCGGGGCTGCCTTTCCCATCATTGCATTGATGTCTGCAAGCGCGGCGCGATCACGTTCCAGCACGGTCGGGGTGCTTTTATTGACCGGAGTTTGTGCGTCAGCTGCGGCCAATGCGCGCAGGTTTGTCCGTTTTCCGCTATTGTCAACCGAAAACGTCCCTGCCAGAATGCCTGCAAGACGAACGCGATCTCATCCGCACCGGAAGGCTATGTGAAGATCAGTCACAGCAAATGCACCGGATGCGGCGCGTGTGTTTACCAGTGTCCTTTCGGCGCAATCGTGGACCGCTCAAATATCGTTGAAGTGGTCAACATGCTGAAAGATCGGCAGACAAATCTGAACAAGAAATTGTGTGCTGTTGTCGCTCCCGCTGTTTCCAGCCAGTTTACTTATGCCAAACTCGGCCAGGTGGTGACCGGTCTGCGCGAGATGGGGTTCGACATGGTCGTAGAAGCAGCTCATGGCGCGGATATGGTCGCGAAAGAAGAAGCCAGAGAACTTGCGGAAAAAGGATTCCTGATCAGTTCATGCTGCCCGGCATTTGTGCGTTTTGTCAAGAACAATTTCCCTGACCTTGTTCCGAACATCTCGCACAGCCTTTCCCCGATGGCGACAATAGCGAAACATATTAAAGAACAGAATCCCGGTGTAGAGATCGTTTTCATCGGCCCATGCACCGCGAAGAAGGAAGAGGTTCAGCAGGATCATGTACGGCCTTATGTAGACAGCGTCATCACCTTTGAAGAGCTTCAGGCTTTGTTTGACGGCATGGATATCAATATCATAACGCTTGATGAAAGTGAAATGGATGATTCGTCCTCATATTTTGGCCGGATCTTTGCCCGCTGCGGCGGACTTGCCGAAGCGGTTAGCGAATCTTTGAAAGAACAGGGAATTGATGATTTCGACCTGAAGCCGATCAGCTGCAATGGTTTGGAAGAATGCAAACTGGCTCTGGTTCGGAAAAGTCATGGCCGGCTTGATGTCAATTTCATCGAGGGTATGGCCTGTGTAGGCGGTTGTATCGGCGGTGCCGGTTGTCTGACACATGCAGCTCAAAGCAAGAATCTTGTTGACAGGTATGGCAAAGAAGCCGGAAATGTCTCTATCGTAGAAAGTGCCGCGCAGCAGGTGAATCAATAAAATTGTTATTTCATATCATCAAAAATATGGAAAGGAGTTGTTAACGATGAAAAAGCTTATTTTTGGTGTTATCGCTTTGGTTATGGCGTTAACCGTTTGTTGTACCGCGTTTGCAGTCAATGAAGATGTTGAGGGTGAACTGGTTATTTACACTTCAATGTACCCCTTCGTTATCGATATGATGAATGAAGCAATTCAGAAGGAATTCCCGAACCTTGTTCCGGGTATCGACGGAAGTTTCTTCTTCTATGGCGGTACTTCATCCCTGATCACCAAGATCTATGGTGAAATGGGTGATAACCGTGACCAGGCTCTGGAAACCGATATGTTCATGGTTGCCGAACCGGCATTTTCTCTTGAATTGAAGGATTATGGGTATCTGCATCAATTCATGGTGGGAGATGTTGCAAACCGGCTGCGTTTCCCTTATGACGAAGAAGGTTACTGGTATCCGGTTCGTGTCTGCAACATGGTTCTGGCTTACAATCCTGAAATGGTTGATTCCTGGGCCGCGAAGGGTGTCAATATCCCGAAGTCTTACAAAGATTTCGCTTATGATCCGTCACTGAAGGGGTATATCTCCATGAGCGATCCGATGACTTCCGGTACTGCTTATGCGGCTGTTGTCGGCCTGCTTGGCAAATATGGTGAAGAATATCTGGATAAGCTGGGCGAGAACAGCGTTATGCGCGAATCCGGTTCCACTGCCATTGCCAAGCTGCAGAGCGGTGAGTGCGCGGCGATCATGATTCTTGAGGAATCTATCCTTAAGTATATTAATGATGAAGCTGCCAAGGGCAATGAAGTCACCAACCTGGAAATCATCTACCCTGAAGACGGTGTGATCCTGGTGCCTTCCACTGTTATGATCGTTGCGGAAGAATTCTCCAAAAACGTGAATACGGAAGCTGCGGAAGCGGTGGCGGATTGGCTTCTGAGTGAAGAAGCACAGAAACTGATCATGCAGGGTTATATGCACTCTGTGCTGGCCGATATGAAAGAATATCCTGAACATTCCATTCCCACTGATGACCTGATCAAAATGGACATGGGAATTGACTGGGAATATGCTTACAAGAATCGTGAAGAGATCAACAACCTCTGGACTGTGAAAGTAACGCAGTAGTTCAGGAGTCAGATATCAGGATGGTTTGACGTGAGCTTGTTCTCATGGGGAACTGTCCGCCGGTAATTTGCATTATAAAAAGACGGGGACTGTTATGCAGCGCGTAACAGTCCCCCGTTTTTTTAGCTCATCTCTGTGTGCTGATCAATCAGCTGGGTTCAGCACCATGTATCCGTCATCCGGGCAGATCGCTGCCTCACCGCCGATGGCAGGCTGCCAATCGGTAAGGTCATGGATGGTCATGATCTGATCCAGCGGGTAGATGAAACCTTTGATGGGAAGATTATCGAAGGCAGTATATTTCGTGTCCAGATAAGCTGAGAAAAAGTCTGTTGCGAAGCTCCAGTCGATCCAGCTGTCTTCCAGCATAATGTAGCTTTCACCCGGGTTGACGATCCCGACACAGTATGAGGTCTGCGGTTCCTCATCGTGCTCTTCATAATATTCCGGATCATATTTTGCTGTGCTCGTACCGTTGGTGATGGCGTATTTCAGTCCTTCCGATGTCTGGACCCGGTTCAGGACCACGATGCTGATGCGGCTGCCTTCCGGAAGCAGCAGGTTATTGCTCAAAGCCATCCGGTGATAGCCGGCAAACGGAAAGCTTGCGGTAATGCTGTCCAGCAGTTTTCCATCGGTGGGACCGATGGAATTCTCGTTCAAAAGGTAAACATTTGCGGTTACTGCAGCGTTCAGATCCCCGGTTACGACGGAAACAAATTGCAAAACGCTGTTTTCGGTAATATCAAAAATATTTGCTGAATAAACCGGTTCGTTGAAAAGGGTTGAATGCATACTCTCAACAGGCATATAGTCATGTTCAAGAATATACATATAATCGACTTTTTGAGTCTCTTCTGTTATCGTGAATTCAAAAGTCTGAACTTCAGCGATGCACTGATCATAGTATGACAGGTAGAAATATCCGTCCATTCCCCAATCAGTGTCCCAGCTGTTTTTGACGATCCATGCACCGTCAGCAGGCGGCTGATGATCCTTTTTGAAGTTGGAAGCCGGGAAAGTGTCATCCCAACCGACGATCGCGACAATATGATTTGGGTTGTCGGGCCGATAAGTATATTGAGCATAGATGACGGGATCGGTACCGGTAAAGTTCATGTAAGATTCCCATGTGGTCCCTGCTTTCTCATCCAGCAGCAGAAGTTCTTCGAGAGGTTTGCCGAAGTTTTCGGAATGAATGACCTTCATCAGCGTCTCACGGTCCAGGCTTTTGACATCATACAGATCTTCATCAAGTCCATAATTCACACACATCGTGATCACAAAGTTTCTGAGATCGTCCAGCGCCATGTTTTCGATTGCGGCATCTTCCGGTGTGGAAGAATCTGCTTTATAAGTGATGCCTACCACGCGGCCATTCAGAAGTTCGGACTTGATCATTTCTGTAGCTTCCGGGCGGTACCGGTAATTTCCGTTCTCATCCCGGTTTGCCGGGCTGGGAAGCAGATTTCCGTCCTTCAGTTCGGTATTGCTCATAAAGCGCATTTCTTCGGGAAGCGACCAGTCTCCTTTTGCATCCAGTGTGCCTTCGGCATTTCTGTAAGGAACCAGACTTTCTTTGAGCGGTCCGACTCCGGATGCGAGAACCGATGTAGAATGTGAAAACCAGCCTCCAAGGTTGTAGGGATTTTCCCCGGCGCTTTCGATCATATGATTCCCTTCGCCTG
This sequence comes from uncultured Chloroflexota bacterium, assembly GCA_902786265.1. Lineage (GTDB taxonomy): Bacteria > Chloroflexota > Anaerolineae > Anaerolineales > Anaerolineaceae > Flexilinea. The sequence continues at coordinate 17,948 of CADACE010000009.1, forward strand.
CCTGGTCCTCACGGAATGGATATTCTCCTTCCGGATAAGCGTCCAGTGCCGGGAGTCCCAATGCGGCAAACCAGGCCAGGTGCTTTTCGGAAAGGTCCATCGGTTCGCCGAATTCCTGCTCATATTCTGCAGCAGTCATGTGCAGGGTGCTCAAAATACTGGCTTCACAAGCTGCGATGGTGCCGAAGCTCCAGCAGGTTCCCCACGGATCCTGACTTTTCACAGGGGTGACAGTTCCGCGTTCCCGCAGGTCGAATTTTTCCGGGAAAGTATCCGCAATGGAGTGCCAGACCATTTCGGTATAAATATCAGCCAAGTGATCACGGGAATTGCGCCCAGCGATCACTTGCACTCCCAGATCAACCAGCTCCTGAGCTTCTTCATCAGAAAAACCCTCCAATGCTTCTGAGACCTGGTTCTCCCATTCTTCATCAGACAAATCTGTCTGACTCCAAACCGGACAGATAACCGACATCAATGCGAAAATCAACAAAAAAAGTATTCCCGTCTTTTTCATTTTTGTCATATCTCCTTTTCTTGGTAATTTTATCAGAAGTTTTTCTTTACGCGGATCGTATCGCAAAAACATGGGTGTTTTTTCATGGGTTTTCACCGGGTTCACGGGAGAAATTCGATGTTTTTACTTTCCGGAAAAATAATTTGTATATAATTATAGAATCGATCAGAAAGTGTAAAAAAATAGCGGAGATTAAGAAACAGATGAATAAAGAAGTGGAGAGGAAGACAAACCCGCAGCGGGATCCGCAGCAAACTATCACAAAAATCGGATTGGCTGTCGTGTTTTTGATTGGTGCAGCGTTGATCTACATGGGAATCCGGGCTCAGAAAGAGTTCTCTTCTTCCGGTTTCAGTTCGGAAAGCGCTTACCAGGCAATTTATACGCTGGGTCATGATGTTTCCGATGCATGGAAAAAAAGCCTGCAGCCGGAATTAAACAAATTCTCTGAAGCTGATCGTCCTTCTTTGGATCAAGCGGTAAAAGATCTTGCCGCGGAGGTCTGGAAAAGTCAGAACAAAGACGCGGAACTTCCGGAAGAGGCAGATAAGAGTGAAGAGGTATTCAAGCTCTTGTATTCCGCCTATCTGGTAAACGGACCAAAAGTCAACGCCGGAAACCGAAAGACGATCATAGCGATTCCCAAAGACAATGTTTCTGATTTCCGTCAGCAGCTGCTGGCCTGTGTGATCGATGAAAATGCGTCTCTTCCCGCTGAAGCAGAGAAACTGACGGATGGCCTGAGCGGCAGTGAACGTCAGGCGATGCTGATGCAGATTTTTTTTATAAGCTGCGGTTCCACTGAAGCCGGGATCACGGAGAATGTCAACACCTTCAAAAAGACAGTTCGCGGCAAGGAATCCCAGCTTACGGCATTCCGGATGATCGCGAATAATGATATATCCTGGCTCTGGCAGCTTGTTATCTCCAACAGCAAGACCGTGATCCTGCTCGGGATCATCCTGATGCTGGATACGATCCTTCTGGCGCTGCTGATGAACGCGGAACATCTCTGGGAGCTGGATTTCAAGTGGATCCTGATCCTGTTGATCATCGATTTTCTCCTCTTCTTCCAAATGATGCCGGTAATTTACATGATCATCAGGGCTTTATTCCCGGATGGCTCCTTCTCAACGGAGGTGCTGCAGCGTCTGTACACGTATCCGATGAATCTTACGGCTCTGCGGAACACCTTCCTGGCTGCGACCGCGACGATGATCCTCGGGACGGTCATCGCTTTTCCGCTGGCATGGCTGGTGGGACGGACAAATTTATATGGGAAAAAGTTTTTCCGGGCACTGTTTGTGGTTACCTATATGGTTCCGCCTTATGTCGGCGCAATGGCCTGGCTGCGGCTGATGAACCCGAACGTCGGGACGATCAATCAGGTGCTGCGGGCGGTTTTCCATCTCAGTGACGCTCCGGGTCCCCTGAATGTCTATACGCTGCCGGGTATGATCTGGGTGCTGACATCTTTTTATTATCCCTATGCCTTCATTACGATCAGCCGGGCGATGGAAAAAATGGATCCTTCGCTTGAAGACGCGAGCCGGGTTTCCGGCGCTTCGCCGCTGACGACCGTGGCACGGATCACGCTGCCGATGATGACACCTTCTTTGATTGCCGGAGCGCTTTTGGTGTTTGTCAGTGCTGCCAGCTGTTACGGGATCCCCTCTATTATCGGGAAACCGGGAAATGTCAGCACAGTCACGACACGCATTGTCGAATATGTTTCCCTTGGGCAGCAGGGAATGAATGACGCTACGGCACTTTCCGTGGTCCTGATGATCGTTGCGCTTGTGATCCTCTTTATTTCCGATGTCATTTTGGCAAAACGTCAGTATATCACTGTCTCCGGCAAGTCGGTCAACCCCGCCATCGTCGATCTGCGGTCCTGGCGGATCCCGGCGACGCTGATCGTTTCCCTGTTCGCTGTGATCATGGTGCTGATACCTTTCATCACGATCCTTACGACCTCCTTCAAAGTGGATGTGGGGAAGAGCGTGACCGCGGCAAAAAATTTCACTACTGCCAACTGGACGACAGTCTTTGCCCGCACGGAAACCCTGGGCTGTCTGAAAAATTCACTGATTTATGCATCCATAACGGCTACGGTCGGTCTGGTCGTTGCCTGTGTGATGAGTTATCTGCTGCAAAGGACTACTGTGAGAGGCAGAAACATCCCGAACTTTCTGATAACGCTGGGTTCCGGCACGCCTTCTGTCGTGATCGCGCTGGGACTGATCATGACCATGCGGGGCAATTTCGGCGTCAATATCTACGGTACCGCTTACATTATGATCATAGCCTACCTCATTAAATACATGATGATGGGCATGCGGACTGTGGTTTCCGCGATGAGTCAGATCCATGTGTCCCTGGAAGAATCCAGTCAGATCTCCGGCGCGAGCTGGCTGACCACGATGTTCAGGGTCACCGGTCCGCTGATTTTTTCCTCGATCGCTGCCGGTTGGTTCCTGATTTTTATTCCAAGCTTTTATGAGCTTTCCATGACGACGCTGCTTTATTCCAGTACGACAAAGACGATCGGCTTCCAGCTTTATGAATACTGGACTTTCACCAGCCAGCCGATGAGCTGTGCCATGGCTTTCGGCATTCTGCTGATCGTCATCCTGCTGAACTTTATTCTGAACCGTTTGACCAATGGGGAATTCTCCATATAAGAAAGGATCGTAAGAAATGGCATCTATCAAAATCAATCATATTTCCAAGGCTTTTGGCGATTCAGTGGTGCTAAAGGAGATCAATGAAACCTTTCAGGATGGGGAATTTGTCACCCTGCTGGGACCCTCCGGGTGCGGTAAATCGACCATGCTTCGCATCATTGCGGGCTTCGAGAAACCGACCACAGGGGAATTATATTTCGATGACCGTCTGGTTACCGGCGGGAAGACCTTTGTTCCGCCTGAAAAACGCAATATCGGCATGGTATTCCAGAGCTATGCGGTCTGGCCGCATATGAATGTCTTCGATAATGTGGCATATCCGCTCACAATCAAGAAGGTTTCCAAAGATGATATCAAAAAGAGGGTGGAACAGGTTCTGGACATCACTCACCTGACACAGTATACGGACAGGTTTCCGAACCAGCTCTCAGGCGGTCAGCAGCAGCGCATCGCTCTCGCCCGTGCGCTGGTAGCGCAGCCGGATCTGCTTTTGCTGGATGAACCCTTATCAAACCTGGACGCAAAACTGCGGGAATCCATGCGTTTTGAGATCAAGGAGCTTCAGAAAAAGACCGGGATCACCGTGGTTTATGTCACCCATGACCAGACAGAAGCCATGGCGATGAGTGACCGGATCTTCCTGATCAATCGCGGTGTTATTCAGCAGTCAGGCAGTCCGGAAGAAATATATAAACGGCCGGTCAACCAGTTTGTCGCGGATTTTCTCGGAAAGGTCGACTTCTTCAAAGGAGTTGCCGAAAACGGGAAAATAACCTTCCCGCAGATGGGCGGACAGTCAATTGCCTATGACGGACCGCTGACCGGTAAGGTTGATGTGGCGGTGCGTCCCGATAACATATATTTCAGCTTTGACGGACCTTTGCTTGGAAAGCTGGAAACGCAATATTACCTTGGCGATGTAAATGACTGCCGTGTACGTGTGGGCGATACATTGCTCCGGGTGATCGCGCCGGGGTATGAATATGGCAGCTTATCTTTGCAGCAGGATGTCCGCCTTGCTATACGGGAGTTTATGGTCTTTGAGGATGACGGTTCGCTGGATGAGATGCTGCAGATCCGGACCTGATCCTGTTTTTTGAATAAAAAATAAGGCTCCCTTTTCGTATTGTAAGGGAGCCTTTCGTATTTTTACGATATGACGTCTTCTTTTATTTCTTTCTTTTTCATCTCTTTGAGCAGTTCCCGGTTTTGTTCCCACAAAGCCGCGTTCTGGGCTTCCAGTTCATCGAGTTTCTTACGCAGAGGGTCCAGCTGTTTTTTCATTTCTCTCGCGACCATAGCCTGGTAAATGCGGTTTTGACTGGCAGAACTGACAAACGAAACCAGGAAACTCCCGCCGACAGCCGCAATTGCGAGGCGTTTGAGATTTTTGGGCTCTAAAGCCTTGGTCACGAGGCGGAGCGTTTTTTGATCCACAGGCAGTTTTTCCAAAATCATTTGTTCAGCCTGAGCGGAGAGCACATTTTTTTTATTCGACAGAACCGGCAGAGATTTTTTCATTTTATGCTTCCTTAATATCTATATGTTTTAATGGAAAATCATATTCTGGAAATTTTTGCTCCCAGGGCGGCAAGCTTTTCATCAACCCGTTCATAACCTCTTTCGATTTGTCCGATGTTGCGGATGGTGGATTTTCCGGGAGCTGTCAGTGTGGCCAGGAGCAGCGCCATACCGGCACGGATATCCGGTGATTCCAGATTTTCCGGATATAACCGGGTCGGTCCCTGGACGATGCAGCGGTGCGGGTCGCAGAGCACGATCTGGGCACCCATCCCTACGAGCTTATCGGTGAAATACATGCGGCTTGGATACATCCAGTCATGGAAGAGGATCGAACCGGTCACCTGTGTCGCCATGACGATGGCGATACTCATCAGGTCAGAGGGAAAACCCGGCCATGGCATTACACTGATTTCCGGAATTGCTCCGCCCAGATCCGGCTCAACGGTGAGACGCTGGTTCTCCGGGACGAGGATATCGTCTCCGATGGTTTCCCAGCGGACGCCGATCCGGTTGAAGACCAGGCTTACCATATTCAGATATTCATTTCCGGCGTTGCGGATCATCACCTCGCCATGGGTCATGGCTGCCGCACCGATATAAGATACAACTTCCAGGTAATCCGGTCCTATGGTGAACTCAGCGCTGTGAAGAGATTCGACGCCTTCAATAGTCAATACATTGGAGCCGATATTCGAGATTTTCGCTCCCATTTTATTGAGCAGATGGCATAGCTCCTGAATGTGAGGTTCGGAGGCCGCGTTGCGAAGGATCGTGGTCCCTTCAGCCGTCGCAGCTGCCATAATGGCGTTTTCCGTGGCGGTTACGGAGGCTTCATCCATCAAAATGTCACAGCCTTTCAGGCGGCCGTTCACATGAAAGTGATACTGGCGGTCGTAATAGGCATCCGCCCCGAGTTTTACAAGGGCAAGTATATGCGTGTCCACTCTGCGCCGGCCGATAACGTCGCCGCCCGGAGGAGGCAGCAGCAGCTCACCGCAGCGCGCGCACATGGGTCCCGCAAGCAGGATCGAGGCACGGACTCTGCGGCACATATCAGGATCCAGGTTGGCAGGTTCTACATTTTTCGCCTGAATTTTCCAGGTGTGCGGGTCAAGTTCTTCAAAGGTGACGCCAAGGCTTTCTATGAGTTTGCGCATTGCCAAAACATCACGGATCATCGGTACGTTATGCAGTATGACCGGTTCATCTGTCAGCAGCGTCGCGCACAACAGCGGCAATGCCGCGTTTTTATTTCCTGAAGGGGTAACTTCTCCGCGAAGCGGTGTCCCGCCTTCTATACAGAATGATTCCATAATTGATTCCCTCTCATGTTGTTCCTTAATCTAACCCTATTAAATCTATTATACAGGAAAAAAACAAAATTAAAAAAAAGGGCATGTATTTTTTTCCGGAAAATCAAATGCCGAGCCGGGTTTCAGTCGGGATCATAAAATTTCATGGCGGGATGCTGGTCCGGCGGCTTTTATCAACAGATACGGGATCATATGTTTAAAATTTGCGGATTGGTGTAAAACTTGCTGTGTTAACTTTTGCACTTTCTGTATAAAAAATAACATTTCAATTGTTTTGCATTGTTATTTTTTTCTCGGTTTGTTTTATAATATATTATCAGGTTGGCGTAGAATCATGAAAATACGTATTATCAATGAGAACGATTGGGAAAAAGTATATGAATTTGACAAGTCTATTATCCGGATAGGCAGTCAGGTTTCCTGTGACATTCAGCTGCGGGATCAGAATATCCAGCCGCTTGAAATGCAAATCGTTCGCTCAGGTGATTCGGACATCAATTATATTGCGCGATTCTTTGCCGATAATATTATGCTGACCCGCGGCGACCAGACGTTTCCGGTTACCCAGGTGACCGCCTATGACATTCTTGACGGGGATAAGATCCTCATAGGGAGTTACAGGCTGATCCTCAGCTTTGAGGACGAAAGGACACGTGTACGGACTTCCGCACATATGAGCGCGGAGCTCTTCCTTACCAAGCGGGAACTGGCTTTGGAATCGTCGATCAACGGGATGCTTTTGCTGAAAAATCTCGGAACTGAAAAGCCATGTCAGTTTCGTATGCGCATGACCGGTATTCCCAATGATTGTTTCCAGTCCGCTCCGCTGCCCCTTCTTTATCCGGGTTCGAGCAGTACCGTTGGTTTTATTATCTCCCATCTTCGTACCAAACCCGCTCCGGGTTTCCATACGCTTTCCATTGTTGTCAGTGCACCGGATGATTATTTCGGTGAAACATTGGAATTTAATCAGGATATCTATGTACATGCGGTATTTGACAATACGTTTGTCCTTGAGGATGATTCTAAGGAACTGTCCGGATTTAATGCGGAGCAGGCAAAAGAGCTAAAGGATACTGAGCAGAAAACTCCTGCCGTTGGCATCCCGGATACGCGACGGCTGAACGTGGACGCGGAAATGACTGCTGAGGAAAAACCTGTTGAAACTCCTGTCCGGATCATCGGTTCAAACGACGCCGGCAATGCTGAAATTTTCCAGGATCAGGAAGAAGACGAAAAAGTAACAACTTATACCAGCTCGAGGAAAAAACCGCCCGTAGTTGTAGTTCACAACGACAGTACAGATGCGTTTACAGATGATTCGGAAAATACCGAACCGGTTCCATCCGGTATAAATAATTCTTCTGCCGAGGTGGTGATCCCTCACCGTAAGATAGTTCTGGAAACCGATGAAGAGCAGGAAAAGCCTTCAAATCCTGATGATTCTGCCGTAACAGAAACAACTCCTGCCGCAGAGACAGTTCCTGCGGTGAAGAAGAAAAAACGCAAAAAAGCGGATCAATTTGTGCTGGAGGAAGATACGGTCATAGTTCCTTCAGAGGAAGATGATTCCGTCAGACAGGCAGAGGAAAAACGGGAAGCTCCGACGGAACCGGAAAATAACGTTCCGGAAACGAATGAGTCTGTTCAGGTGAAGAAGCCGGTACGGCGCAAGCGGACGAACGCTCCTGTTGAAAAACCGGCTCCGGAGCCTGTTGAGTTGCAGGACAATGAGGTAAAATCAGAAAAACCGGAGGTTCTCGTTATAAAGGGGAAACCGGATGAGGATTTTGCACCTGAAACTGAAGCTGATGGAGAAACATCTCAGGACGCAAATGCGGAACGGGTCGTCAGCGGGACGGAACAGACAGAAGAAAATCAGAGATCGGTAAATCTGCCGCTTGAGTTTGGAAAAGCATCCGGAGAAGCTGATGATCAGCATCCGCCGGTGATCCCGGAGCAGGAAATAAAGAGCGGGCAGGTGCAGAAAGACAATTCAGAGCCGGTTGAAGAAAAAATTATACCGAAGTCCGGCGATGCTGAAAAATTATTTGATAATGAAAAAACCGATATCAGCGCTGATGAAGACAGCGGCGTGAAAGAGGAAAAAGCGGGATCATCTGTTTCAGTTCAGGCCCGGAAAGGCGACGGCTTTGACTTACCATCGTCTGAAGATTCGGAACCGGAACCATCTGAACCTGTTGATAAAGTGAAACCGGCCAAAAAGAAATCCTCAAAACCGCAATTTGTGAGTTCCAAAGGATCAGGCGGCAATACGCAGGTTGCCGTTGTTTCCGGTGAGGGAAGTTTTGATGATTCTGCCGGAGATCCTGCGGATGACCGTCAGGAACCTCAAAATGGATCCAGGCCTGAGGTAATCGTGATGAAGGGAGGTGGATTCGATGAATAACATTCCCCAATATATTATCAATTGGCTGAAGGCATTTGATGAACCTGATATTCTGGCTATAATTTCCAGGTCGCTTATTTTTCTGGAAAAGAATGTATCCTGGTCTGATATTCTGAAAGCCAGTTCGGTTATCTTGTTATCATTATTGCTGGCAAATATCGTTTTTATATTAAATGAAAGATTATATGATTATTTCAGCAATGCCAGAATAAAAACCCACCATCTGACGATAACCAATAATGGCAATACACCGTCAATTTATCTTCTCAGAACCCTTGACATGCCGAAAAACATAGTCCTTCGTTTCCGCATAGATCACCAGCCGATGATTTGGGTCACCTACGCTCCGAAAGAATCATTACAGCAGGATGAGCCTCAGTATGTCCGCGGATCCGATGCGGCTGAGGCAGGATCTTCAGGATCGCCCCATGACTCTTTGATCCCGGACCTGAACAACCCTTTAGACCCAAAGAAGAAACCGGATGCCGGTGCTGTCGTAGAGCAGACAACAAAAACTATTTCAAAGGTCGGCAAAACAGCCGGCTTTTGGGCGTCTTTACTGAGCAATATTGCCACATTGCTGCCGATAAAGATCGGCGGGCTGAGTGATGCGCAAAGTTCACTGAAAAATGTTCAGCAGCAAACCACAGAGCTTACAACGAATGTTAATACAAAAGTCAACACGGTCAATTCGCTCTCAAACCAGGTGAAACAGATCCCCGGAGCTGATAAAGTATCTTCCATGGCTCAATCATCCGGTATGACGCCGGATAATTTAAAACAGCAGGCCGGGGACCTGGCAGGCAGCTTTACAAACCCGGCAAATTCGGGACAGGATGATAGCATAAAAATCATCGCGGGCGAAAAAGCCCGGGGATCTTATTTATCCGATGACTTTGTTTATGATGAAACTGTCTGGGAAAAAAATATCGGTAAGGTCGATAAATCGAAAGGGAGTCTCAATTTCGCGCAGTCCAAGGTTTTGGAGCCGGGAGAATCCATGAAGATAGACCTGGAAATAATGAATATTTCCGGTAATCCGGCAGCGGTTTCGCATATGTATAAAATTGAGATAAGACAGATAATGGTGTCCAGAATGAATCTGACGGCACCGACTCAATATGTAAATGGAATTGTGATTTTTCGAAAAGTCAATATACTGCATCGTTTGCTGCCATCCATCATCAGCATGTTACTGGTGATCATCGCGATCCAGATCGCAGCAATATACAGTTATTTGATTTTCTGAATGACGGAGAATGTCAGCTATGAACGGAGAAACTTTCAGCGGAGAATTTGCCTTTAGCCAGCCGGTAATCAACATTGGATCTGACGCGGGAAATGATATAGTTTTGATGGGCTCATCGGTCGGAACATTTCATGCGATGATGCATTATGATTCCAACCGCTGGTTTGTTGCTTCGCTGGATCCCGAAAAGAAGACATTTGTAAACGGACATTCGATCGATGCAAATGGTGCGTCGCTCCAGTCCGGTTCCGTCCTGACGATCGGTGATTACCGGATGACAGTAAGGCTTAACGGGATCAATACCGATATTATTGTCCAGTTTCAGGGTCAGTTGGGTTCAGAGGCGATCGCGGCGCATCAGGTGAATGCCGAAGCGAATATCCAGCTGGCGATCAACGGAACTCCTCCGACTGAGATCAATGCCGGCGGGTCTGTTGAATATGAACTGACGGTTACAAATGCCGGTCCGCTGGTGGCGAATATGCAGCTCCAGCTTCAGGGCGTTCCGACCGCATGGGTTCAGATCATCCCCCCTGTGATCAATTTAAATGAAGGCCGCAGAGGAAGTTTTGTTGTCCGGATCAGTCCTCCGCGTGATTCAAGCGCGGAAGCCGGTGTCTATAATATACATTTTGTCGCGACATCACCGAATTATCCCAGGGAGACCGCAACCGCCGATACGACGCTGAATGTCCTTCCCTATACTGAATTCATGCTGAATGGCCCGATGCCGCGTGTATTAAAACTGTCCCGCAGGAAACCTTCTCAAATCGCGGATCTGGTGGTCATCAATAATTCCAACTCGACTTCAAACTTTATGGTGCAGACCTACGATGACGCGAATGAACTGCAATTTACCTATGAACGCGGCGGGGCCGGAATGTATCAGAATCAGGAAATCGTTTCTGTACGTGCCGGTGATCATGTCCGGGTGCCGATTGCGGTAACTTCAAAAAAGATCCCGTTTGTCGCTTTTTCGAGCCATGTGCGTCATTATTCTGTCAACGTGACGCCTTCGGACCGTCCCGGCGAGAGTCAGTCCGTGATCGGTGAAGTCAATGTGCGTCCGTTCATAAGAACTTATGTCCTGCTGCTGATTGTTGCTCTTCTGCTTATCTTGGGCTTGTTTGTTTTTCAGCCATATATTCGACAGTTCGACGGGGCGGAAGGAAAACGTACCCAGGTCGTTCTTGCCGGCAGTTCCGCTCAAATCCGTTGGAGAGTTTCCATTTTGGCGTCAAAAGTGACACTGGATGACGGCAGCGGACCTCAGGAAGTTTCCAAGAACGGCTCCATGTATGTTTCTCCTTCCAGTTCAACCACCTATGTACTCAGATCCGAAAATATCCTCAGCCGTTTTTTGGGTTTTGAACACACGAAATCATTACAGGTGCTCAGCATACCAAACCGTCCGAAAATCAACCTGTTCACGACAGATGCTGCGGAAGCCTTATTCAATCAGAATGTTACCTTCTCGTGGGCGGTTGAACCGAACGCGGATAAAGCCACCATCATGATCAATAAACAGGCAGGGGAACTGCCCCCGGAACAATATTCTGCCTCCCAGCAGGAGACATTGACTTCAGATACACTGGCGGCAATAAAGGCTGAAAATTCATCCGGGTATGAAATGAAGAGCATTTTTGTCAGCGTCTCTCCGGATGTGATCGACCTGCTTCGTTACGCGGTCTGGGTTCGTCCGAACGGGATCGCTGTTCCCAATGATAATGATACCCGGAAGCAGACCCGCTGGGGCTCTTTGCAGTTCACGACGGATACTTCCGGTACGCTCAAGCCTGCTTCTTCAAATCCACAGCCGGCGGCACAATCGAACACACTGGAAATTCCCGACAATTTCAACAACACAGCGGGCACGGTGCAGAGTTATAACCCGGAACAATTATCACTGAACGGCCAGGCCATCCAGCCGACGCCGTATTCATATACGCCTCCGGTGCAGGGGGCACCGTCCACCGAGCTCCTGGTCGGTCCCTCGGTCACACGCGAGAGGACAGACAGGAATCCGTCAGACAGCTCGGGTTTAGATATATCTTCTGTAATGCATCAGGATTCCGCTCCGGTAACCTCTCCGGAAGGCACCGGGAACGGTTTTGATCCTAATTTTACGATCAAGCTGATGGAAGTCATTGAAGATCCGATGTCCGAATCCGGTTACCGGGTCATTGATTATTTCCCGGACTACCAGCTTCAGCCGGGTGAACAGATCCTGGTTGAATGGAATGTGAAGGGTGTCGCAAAAGTAAAAATTGACAACCTCTCTGACGATCTGAAAAACAGCGGTGCGGAGTATGCCAACCCTGAAAAAGCGGTGACGTATGTGCTGCATGCCCAGGTCGGGGACGTTGAGCAGGCTTATTCTCTCCCGGTTCGTGTAGCCGGCGATGCCGATAACGGAGAAGGCTCCGGGCTCAATTGCGAACTGAAAGCAAACGCCACGACATTAAAGGTCCCGGGTACCGTGATGCTCACCTGGAAGGGCGGCGGCAATGGCCGTGTCCAGCTCGTTTCTTCCGCGAAGGCTGAATCTGACAGCGCGGACGCTGAGAAAAAGAAAGAGGAAGAGGCTAAGGAAAAGGGCGAAAAGTATGAAAAGCCTACCCAGCCGCAGCCGCTTGAGGGCGGGGTGATCGCGGATTACCTGCAGCCTTCCGGTTTTATGCGCGTGAACGTGGATAAGCAGACGACCTTTATGCTGAACTGTTATGATTCGAGCAATAACGTGATCTGTACCAAGAGCGTCGAGGTGAAGTATGAAGGCGGGAATGATAAAGCGGACCTGAAGCTGGAGATCGTCAGCGTGACCGATTCAGAAGGTGTGGAGCGGCCGGTCTATACGGTAGGGCAGACGGTGCAGTATACGGTCAGGGTATCGGGGTTTGATGCCAAAAAGGTACCAAGCGGGAATGTGACGATCTCCGACAGTGTTTCTTCCTGTTCGGTTACGCTTCCGACAGTGACCTGTTCGGTTCAGGCGAAAAAGACCGGCAAGCCGTTGACCCTTACCGCGGTATACTCCGGCGACGATAATTACAATAAGGCGACTGCTTACGGCAGGGAAACTGTCATCGATAAGCTGACATCCACAACGGAAATTCAGGCGGCATTGAAGCCAGCTGCCGACAGGGTCAATATGATCACGCAGCTGAAATATGACGCGGAAAATGAATATGGACTGGTTCCGTCCGGGACGATCACCTTCACTGCGGGCTCCGGTACCTGTGACCTGGATGTGCTCAAGGATACGCTGACCTGTGACGGGAAGGTCGTTGAGATGGATAATGATCCTTACTGGTTCAGGATCACCGATATGCTGCTTGCGGATGCTGCCGCTGACAGGATCACCGCAGCCTATAAGGGCGATGATTATTTCTCACCTTCCACTTCGACAGCAACGCTGTTCCAGAAAATTTCGACGAATTTATCAGTTAAAGATGATCCGATGCCTTATAAACGGGATAATACGCATGCGGACTTTACTACTGTTCTTGACTGGGATTGGGGCGATTGGCTTGATGAAGGACAATCGATTGAAGATTCAGATGATCTTGTTGCCAGTCTATTGAAAATTCAGGATGCAAATGGCGATGAGGAATCTAAATATGTAACTCCATCTGGAACACTTACATTTACTTCCCTTAATAAAGATGGAAGTGAACAAGGAAAATGTGTCGGGAATTTGGGTGAGAATTCTGAAGGTAAACGGATTATTAATCTAAAATGCGATGGAAATATCTCAATAATAGATAATTCCAAAGCAAAAAAATCCAAAGAAGAATCGAATATAAATTATGAAATTGAACTAAAAAATTTATTGGTTGCTACAACTTCAGATCGAATTAAAGTTGATTATAGTGGTGATGCTTTGTTCAACGCATCAACTTATACGAAAATATATGAAACGATTCCTACATCATTGACGATTGAATCTCCTGTAAAATATCCTGAAAACAAAATCAGATTGGATGTAAATCTGAAGGTTCGTAATGTTGAGGATGAAGATAAGGTGCCAGAAAGTAAAATTTTTACCGGGACCATCACGTTCAGGACAGGTAATAAAGGTTCGAGCAGTACTCATGAATCAGATGATACGAGTGTCAGTTACACTGCAGAAGCATGTGTGTTCAATATTGATTCAGAGAGTTTTGAAAATTGCTCTGGAAAATTTGTAAAAAAAGAAATTCTGAAGGAAAATGAAAATCATGAAAAGGATGTTAAGTATTACTTAGAGGACATTGTATTTAATGGTGAAACAGGGGATACAATCACTGCTGAATATAGTGGAGATTCGTTTTTTGAGCCCTCAACAAGTCAATCAGTTCAATTCTCTGTGATAGATAAAATATTCACCACATCGGTAATTAATACCGCATATAAGACAGATGAATCTCATGTGACTGTTATTTCTGAATTGACCTGGGATCCGGATGATAATGAAAGTGTTCCTACCGGTACTGTCACTTATACTATCGGGAGTGGAACCTGTGTACTAACCTTTACTGAACCTGAAAATCCGAAACTAACCTGTGAAAAAGAAAATGTAAATATTGATCCAGTCAATAAGGAGGATTTAGCAAAGGGAAAAATCCAATTCACCATCGAAAAAATGCAGATCGCGGATAAAACCGCTGATCGAGTGACTGCTGCGTATAGCGGCGATTCGCTCTTTAATCCATCTACAAGTGAAGCATTTCTATTTAGGAAAGTCGGTACCGTAACTAAAATTATTGAAGCTTATAAGCCTTCCGCTTCAATAGCAAATATTGTTGCATCTCTGACCCGGAACGAGACTGATTGGGATGATGCAGGATGTAACAATGAGGGTGTGAGCTGCCCGGATATGACAGGCACGCTTACTTTTACTGTTATTAATCCTTATAATCAAGATTCTAAGGGAAAAACTGAAACCAAGTGTACTCTTGATATTGTAAAGAAAACAATGGATTGTACGGGAACGGTGAATGTTGAAGGTGATGAATATCACGTCTTAAATATGTTATTAGAGGATCAATTAGCGGATCGGGTAAAGATTGATTATTCAGGAGATGCTTTTTATTATGCGTCAACTGCAGCAGAAACCCTTTTTAACCGTGTGCTGACTGAGACCGTCATCACGAATGCGGAAAAGAAAACGATCAGAGACAAAAAATATACAGATTTTACGGTTGATTTAACCTGGATGGACAAACCATTAAATGATGCGACACCGACGGGTACGATTACCTTTACTGCGGGTAACTTTACCTGTGATCTGGATGTAGAGTCCGGTAAATTAGGATGTGAAGGAAAAGTTGCTCAATATGGAAGCAGGTTCGTGATCGAAGGGATGTCTTTGGGAGATGAGGATCCTGATTCTATTCAGGCGGAGTATTCCGGTGACAGTGCCTTCCATCCTTCAATTTCCGAGCCCTGGAAGTTTGGTACTATCGACACTGAGATCGAGATCACAAGAGCTTTTAAACCGGATGATACGCTGGCAAATCTGATTGCACTGCTGACCTGGGATGAAGCGGCTGCCGGTGGCAGGACGCCGACCGGTACTATTACCTTTATCGCTTCCAACAGTATGGTGGATACTGTTACCTGTGTATATAACATGGATACTGCCCCGAAGGAATTCAGCTGCCGGGGGACAATTACCGACAACGATTATGAATTTACCATTGAAAATATGCCGGTCGGGCAAATCTCGGCGGATCGTGTCCGGGCTATTTACAGTGGTGATGATAACTTTAATCCTTCAACCAGCAAGATGGTTATGTTCAAGACTGTTGGGACCGCGATCAATATCAAAGATGCCAGTAAAACCGCGGATAATGTGGTCTCGATGACCACCAATCTGACCTGGGATGAATTTGTTTCAGGCGGTATAAGACCTTCCGGTAGGATCATATATACTTCCGGTACAAGGACCTGTACACTGGATATTTCCGGCGAAAAATTTAAATTCATTGATTGCGATGGAAGTGCTGAATATACATATAGTGAAGCTGATAAAAAGCTTAGTATAACAATTGAGAAATTGCCCATGACCGGTGCCGGGAGCAGCATTAAAGCGGTATATTCCGGAAGCGGAGCATATCTAAAGTCAGAATCTCCGGAGGTCAATTTCGGCAAAATTGGGACGGAATTGGAGATTGACGATTCTAAAACCTATAAAACCGATACCTCCCATGTGAATGTCGAAGCCGATCTGAAATGGAAAAAAGAAGACGCCGGTGAGCAGAATCCTTCCGGCACCGTTACGTTCACTATCGGCAGTACGGCCTGCACACTGAATATCACGGCAAACACGCTGAGCGGTTGTGAAGCAGCGAAATTTAATGTCACCGGTCCGGAAGATGACCCGGAGGATCCCGCTTTCAGTAAATATCACCTGACGCTCGGGGACGTCCTCTTTGAAGGTACTGCCGACAGGGTAAAGGCTGAATACAGCGGTGACGCCGCGTTTAACCCGTCTTCTTCCACGTCTTTGTTCAAGACAGTGCCGACGGAAATCATAATCACCAATGATGATACGTACAAACCTTACCGCCCGAACGCCGGTTACGCGAACTTCAACACGATCCTGACCTGGGATGAAGAACAGGCTGCCGGCAGGACACCCGGCGGGACGATCACTTTCACACCTGTGAATTCCACCGCCTGTGTCTATATAATCAGTACCGGGAAGATGGATTGTGAAGGAAAAGTGACCTATGTGACGGATCACTATGAGATCCGCAATCTGCTGATGTCCAATTCGAATTCCGATCGTATCCAGGCTAAATACAGCGGTGACGGATTCTTTGAGGAATCTACCAGTACGACAGTCTTGTTTGACATGTCCGATACAGCGACAAAGATAATGAACGCTGCCAAATCACCGGAAAATGTGGTCGATATGAATGTTTCCGTGACCTCCACCAAATCTCATCCGGATGGCAGGCAGCCGGTCGGGACGATCGTGTTCACATCCGGTACGAAGACCTGTACACTGGATATATCCGGCAGTCCGGCAAGGTTTACGGATTGTGAAGGCACCGTTGTTTATAACATTGACGGTAATTATTACGAGATTCACGGGCTGGTGATGGGAGCTTCAGCGGGAGAGAGCATCTTCGCGAAATATTCCGGGGACAGCTTCTTCAAAGAATCCGTATCCCCGACGGTCGACTTCACGAAGGTCGATACGGAGCTTGAGATCACAAAAGCCTATAAACCGGGCAGTCAGAACCTTCTTGATTTAGTCGTTGCCCTGTCATGGGACAAAACCAAAGCGGAAAACAAGGCTCCCACCGGGACGATCCAGTTCACGATCGGCAGCGATACCTGTGTGCTGAGCAAGCTGGAAACGGATGAACCGGGCTTCAACTGCAAGGGCGAGAATACAAAGATCACCCGTGAAAAATCGGAACCCGGGGACAGCGATACCTGGAGCTATACCTGGACAATCGCGAACATCCTGCTTACGAACAATACCGCGGACCGTGTCAAGGCGGAATATAAAGGCGATGCCATCTTTAATCCATCTTCAAGCGATACGGTCCTGTTTAAGACTGTCCCGACAGAAATCGCTGTCAGCAGCGCTTTCAAGACCGGGACAGATCATGCCGATATCGCCGCGGCTCTTTCCTGGGATAACGGTTTGGCGGAAGGCAGAGTCCCGAGCGGAACCATTAAGTTCACCGCGGGGAGCGGCAGCTGCACACTGGATATCGAAACAAAAGCGCTGAGCTGCGAACCCAAGACCGGAACGGTAAGTGATGACCGGAAAACATACTCGGTCATCGGCATGCTGCTGGATGACAAAACCGCGGACCGTGTCTCGGTCGAATACAGTGGGGATGGTTTCTTTGAGCCTTCTGTCAGTTCAAAGGTTTTGTTCCGGACGATCCCGACTGACCTCATGATATCAAACGCCAAGCTGACTCCTCCGGGGTTCATCAGCCTGACTGCGGATCTGAGCTGGATCGATACACCGCCTGTTGGGAAGACCCCGGGCGGAACGATCAAATTTACTTCGGGAACAGGAACCTGTACCCTGGATATCTCCGCTTCACCGGTCAAATTCACCGATTGCGACGGGAGGGTTGTAAGCACTGTCTCTGAGGATGGAAAGAAGCAGACCTATACCATCACCAATATGTTCTTTGGCGGAAAAGCGGGTACGGATGTCAAAGCGGAATATTCCGGCGACGGTCTGTTCCTTTCTTCAGCTTCCGATAAGCTTGCCTTCAATAAGCTGGATACCACGCTGGTGATCTCTGATGCTTATAAACCGGAGGTCAGTCTGGCAAATTCGACAGTCACGCTGTCCTGGCTCGAAGAAGACGCGGGCGGGAATAAACCCTCCGGAACGGTAAAACTGACGATCGGCGGCAGCACCTGTACGCTGAACATGGCGGACGATTCATTCAGCTGCTCCGGTGAATCGACAAAGATCACCCGGTCAGAGGGTGAAACCGTGTCGGATGCCAAAACTTACGGATATATCCGCTGGGTATTCGAGAACGTCCTGCTTTCTGATGAAAAGGCTGACCGCATTAAGGCTGAATACAGCGGAGATACCTTCTTTAATGATTCCTCCAGCGTAACAGTCCTGTTCAAAACCATTCCGACGGACCTCACGATTACAAACGGTGATAAAAAATCCTCCGGACTCATCGACCTGACGATGGATCTGAGCTGGACGGATACTCCGCCGGCGAATGTTCTCCCCGACGGAACGATCAAGCTGACGTCGGGCAGCAGCACCTGTACGGTGAGTCTCAGCGGAGATACGGCACGCCTGACGGACTGCCAGGGGAATTCTCCGGTTGTTACTGTTTCCGCGGACAGGAAAAAGCTGACGATCAGTATGACCGGCCTGAATATGGGGGAGAAAACCGGAGATGGCGTTAAGGCGGAATATTCCGGCAACAGCATATTCCTTGCTTCCGCCTCCGATTCGCTGTTCTTCAACAAGATTAATACAACTCTGACGATTGACCCGAATGAGGTATATAAGTCCGGTGAAGGTCTTCTCAATATGATTTCAAAGCTTTCCTGGGATGCTGAAAAAGCCGGCGGAAAGCTGCCTACCGGGACGATCACCTATACCATCGGTTCTGACAGCTGCGTGCTGGATATTGAGACAAAAGCGTTTACCTGCTCCGGTACGGATACGGATATTCAAAGGACAGACGCGGACGGAAGCTTTGAATGGGCATTTAAGAACATTCTGCTTTCCAACAATACCGCTGACCGTGTCAAAGCGGTTTACAGCGGTGACGGAGCTTTCAATACCTCTTCCAGTATTACGGTCCTCTTTAAGACTGTTGAGACCACACTGAATATCTACGACCAGAGCAAGGCTTTCAGCCGTGTGAATATGACTGTCGCGCTGAGCTGGGTCGATGCGGCACCGAAAGATAAAAAACCTGTCGGTACCATCAAACTGATTGCCGGAAGTTCATCCTGTTCCATGGATATGGGCGCCGATCCGCTGAAGCTGGATTGCGATGCAAACGCTTCCGTTACGCTTTTGCCCTCTGATCCGGATGATCCGCAGAAGGTCTCATACCGTATCGAGAATTTCACATATTTCGGAGCCGGTGTTGAAATCATTCAGTCGCAGTATTCCGGTGACGGATGCTTCCTGCCTTCGGAATCCAACAAGATCGCGTTTAACAAAATAGATACGAAGCTTACGATCAACGGCTCCGCCATCTCTAAACCGGATGAACAGACGGCAAACCTCAATGTCACCCTTTCCTCGGATGATATGCAGGCGGATGTGGATGAAATGACCGGGACGATCAAATTCACCATCGGCAGTGACACCTGTACCTATGACATCACGGCACAGACCTTCACCTGCAGCGGAGAGACGACAAAAATTACACCGGTTAAGGATCCGGAAAACAGGAAGATCACCTGGACCTTCGACAATGTCGTGCTTTCTGCCGGCAATAACGCGGACCGCGTCAAGGCTGATTACAGCGGGAACGATGGTTACAATCCTTCCACCAGTCCGATCGTGTTCTTCACGAAAGTCAATACGAGCCTGGCGATCCCGAGCGCAACAAAATCAAATGCTGGCCTGATCACGATGACAGGGGAATTCAGCTGGATCGAAACACCGCCTGCCGGGAAGATTCCGGGCGGGACCATTAAATTCGTTTCCGGTACGGCTGTCTGTACCCTGGATATCAACGCGGATCCGCTGAAATTCTCGGATTGTCCGGGCACTGTTACCGTGAACAAGGATGAGGAAAACAAGAAATATACCTACACGGTGACGGATATGAATATGGGCGATAAGGTCGGGGATGAAATTAAACTGGAATATTCCGGCGACGGTACTTTCCAGCCTTCTTCCTCAGATCCCTATTCCTTTATCAAGGTCGATACCAAACTGGTGATCGACGCGAATGAGACCTTCCGGACGAATGATCTGACCGCGACTGTCCTGGCTTCGCTTACCTGGACCAAGGCGGATGCGGACGGGAAGACCCCGACCGGAACCGTTAAATTCACCATCGGTCCTGACGTCTGCACGCTGGATATTGTTTCCGAGGAATTTAATTGTTACGGTGCTGCAACGATTATCAAAATTCAGGATATTCCCACGGAAGCGGCTGATCCCGAAACGGGAAAGAGCCTGAGCATTAAAGAGATCATGCTTTCCACCGGCAACAACGCGGACCGTATCAAGGCTGAATACAGCGGCGACGCGATCTTCAATCCTTCAGCCAGTTCTACTGTTCTGTTCAAGACGATCGAAACAGAGCTTGATATCCATGACCAGAAGAAACTGCCAACCGATCTGGTCAAACTGGCCACAGACCTTACCTGGGAAGATACGCCGCCGGAAGGCAAGACGCCGGCCGGGACAATAAAATATACCTCCGGAAACGCTTCCTGCACACTGAACCTTGCTTCGAAGAAATTTACTGATTGCGAAGGTACGGTTGAAATCACTTTCAATGACGGAATCGCTACAGTTCAGGTCACCAATCTGAATATGGGGGTAGGTATTGGCAATACTATCAAAGCCGAATATTCCGGTGATGGCTGTTTCTTAGCCTCAGGCTCTGTGGAAGAAGAATTGGTTTATACCAAGGTTGATACAAACACTAACATCAAGGATCTTGCAAAAACAACCGCCGGTATTATCGATATGACGATCACTGTCCATCCGGAAGAAGTTCGCCCGGACGGACTCGATCCCATGGGTACGATCAAGATCACTTCAGGTTCAAAGACCTGTACTTTGGATATCACCTCTGATCCGCCAAAGATCAGTGATCCTGACAATTGTCAGGCCGCGGGTATTGTAAAATCCGGCGAAAGCTATAAGATCACCGGGTTGAACATGGGCAGTGGTATCGGAACCGGCATTAAAGCGGAATATTCCGGCGACAGTTATTTCAATAAATCCACGTCACCCACTGTGGATTTCCTCAAGTTGGATACATTCCTGTTTATAGAAAAAGCCGTTAAAATGATTGATTACGATAAGTCTCCTGCCGTTACTACCGCAGACTTTACCGTTTCTCTGATCTGGGATACCGATGAAAGTGTGAAGGAAGCTCCGACAGGTACCGTTGTACTGACGATCGGCAGCGATACCTGTACCATGGATATAGTGAATAAAACCATAAACTGCTCCACATCCTCGACATACATCACAGAGGAATCTTCGCTGCAATATGGCTACTATGTCTGGAATCTCTATGATGTACTGCTTTCCACCGGTAACAACGCGGATCGTGTGAAAGCGGAATACAGCGGTGATGCTACATTTAATCCTACCAAGAGCGATACGGAAATGTTTACCACCGTTCCTACGACACTTGCCATTACACTGGCTGAAAAACCGGATGCCGACCATGCGACGCTTAATGCGGATCTGACATGGGAGGAGAGCGCAAACGTCGAAGGCCGCACTCCGACCGGGACGGTCAAATTCACTGCCGGCAGCGGCAGCTGCACGCTGACCCTTTCCACAAAAGCGCTGAGCTGTGAAAAGGGCGGTGTGACGGTTTCCGGATCGGAAGCCGGTAAGCTGCATATGGAGATCCTCTCCATGCTGCTGGATGACAAGACCGCTGATCGTGTTTCCGCGGAATACAGCGGTGACGGTTACTTTGTAGCGTCCACGAGTACAAAGGTTATTTTCAAGAAGTATGATGTGACGCTTGAGATCACGCAGATCACCGATGAAAGCGGCAAGGAGCATGGTTACTTTATACCTGAGCAAAAGGTCCGTGTTGTGACCAATCTGGCCGGCGCGCAGGAAAGCCCCACACCGACCGGGACGATCACGGTTAGCATCGATACTGCCACCTGTACCATGACCCTGCCGCAGAATACCTGTGATATAACGCTTCCGAAACTCACCGGTGATATTCCTGTGAAGGCTGTTTATGGCGGTGATAACAGTTATAACGGTTCAAATGCTGAGAGTTCTGTTACGATCAAGGAAAAGCAGCCGCTGCAGCTTCAGATCGTCAATATCATTGACAGCCAGGATGTTGAACACGGTAAGGAAGACAACGTATATGGCCGCGGGCAAAAAGTCACGGTCACGCTCGGGATCAGCGGTCATGATCCTCTGGAGATCCCGACCGGTGATATTACGGTGAAAATGGGTACCACCGGTACTCCTGTTGACTGTGAGGAAAACTGGCCGGATACAGCGACCTGTAAACTGACAATGCCGGCGGATCCCGGAACATATGATTTGACGGCTGAATATGGCGGAAATACTTATTATGAAAAGGCAGTGGCTGATCCATGGAAGATCATTGTTGATAAGTCTGACATCACCTTTAAAATCGATTCCATTTCAAATGGTATCAGAGCCGGTGAAGACACATATATCCGGCAGTCATATTATGTTTATACCTGGACCGGTGCGGATACAGGAACCGGACAGAATGTTCAGGTTTGTATAAAATTTGAGGATTTTGATCCTGCTGTTTTACCTGATTATTCCAAGGTTCAAATTAAGGATAAAAATCGTGATAATTTAAATCCACTGATCCAATTTACAGCGGGGCAGCAATGCGGAACCTTCAATACTGAAGTATATAAAAATTATCTGCATGATATGGAGCTTAATGAGCCGATAACCGTAACGCTCGTTGCTGAGTTCACAGGGGATGCCAATTATATGGCGAAAAAGGTTGAAGAGCCGACATATGTTTATAACCGGATCTCTCCAAAGTTTGAATTGCTCCACACATATACTTTCTACGATGATCAGAGTAAAGGCACTATCACATTTGAGCTTTCGCCTGATACCGATATTCCTGAGCGGTATGACCGTTATGGCGATGTCATCCTGAGCCAGGATAAAACAACTGATGCTTCTGAACCTCATGTGTTTGTCAGGTTTGATTTCAGAAATGTCAAGTATGTATTTGATCTGGCGACTTCTAAGCTCTATGATGTTACTACCGGACTTCCGAACCCATTGGATATCGTTTTAACCAAAACGGACAACGTGTATATCCTTGATAATGTTCCGTTCCCTGCGGGAAATGAAGGCGATCCGATTACGGCCAAGTATGATGGGAACCGGTATTTCTATGATAAAGAGAGTTCCGGTACGATCGTCACGGAGCCCGGCGGTTTTACCAGGATCGAGCTGGCCGATGTATTGAAAATCAATAACCCTGCCGAAAATAAAAACATCGGGCATATGTTCCTCAAGGCTGACCTTTACTATGATACGAATAAATCGAGAACCCACGACGGTGCATTGCCCGTGGGTCATCTGGAGATCAAAACTGATGCAGATGGTTTGGGATCCACTCCGAGAACGTGTACCTTTACGGTCAGTCAGGAGCAGACTGTCGGTATTGTTAAATGCGGCGAAAGCGAAAGCAGCGGCACAGCGACTTTACAGGGAAATCATATCCACTTTGAGATCCGTGACCTGGATGTCCAGAAGAATGCCGGCCGGGTAGAGGTTCAGTTCATAACTGAAGATTTATTATTCGAATCTTCCGCTGCAGCTGAGGAAAATATCACTACCGAAGATCGTCCGGCCATTCAATTCTCAGAGAACGGCGCGGAAAAGATCACCAACACGACCGCCAATCTTGAATTCAGAGTAAAGGATATGGGCAGCCTTACGAGAGCGTACGGGGTCTATAACCAGATCGAGATCGGTTCCGGATACGATAATGCGAGCAATGAAAAGGTGATCAGGGATACCTGTATCATGCTCCATGGAAGCGATACTTACAGCTGGAAGGATGATAAATGCTCCGGAGAGATCACGCGCACGGAAAGCTCCTCGGGCGGCCTGTATACCTATGTATACAAAATCACGAACTTCTCCGGAATTATCACGTATGATCCTGATAATGATGCTGTTGATACAAGGGCTTTCCTGAAGCTCCGGAATGATTTCGGTGATATCACGGATGCTGAATTCCCGACCGACTCAACGCCTTACTGGCACAAGAAGGTCCCGGTCACGCTGGAAGTCCGGGATGTGCTGAAATACATGGAGAAAAAGGCTTTCCTGACCCTGGATATCAATTACGATGAATCCCAGCCGGAATCCTTTGACAAATATCCGCGCGGGACAATCGAATTAGAGTATAGTTATGAAGGCATTGACGTCCCGAAGCAATGTTATATTTATTGGGATGAGGAAGATGCCGATCCGCAGCGTGTATGCGAAGGAGCGCGTCTTACCCACAGCGTGCCGCTTGGCGACCAATGGATCGTCAATGTCGATGTGGAATCGCTGCCGGGTATGCCGGAATATTCAAGAATCAGGCTCAGGATGCTTGCGGATGATTATTATGAGGAATCCCCATGGACGGATTACGCAGGCTTTACAAAGGAATCGCCTGAGATCGAGATCCGGAATGCCTGGCATACAGGAGCGGCAAATGAAGTCTTTACTGACTTTACGATCACCGGAATGGGGACCCTTTCCGAAAAATATCTCGTCAACAAAGAGATCCGCCTTACTTCGAAAGCGGGCGGGAAGACCTGTACCTATGACCTCATCAACAGAGGCTTCAATGAAGATACCTGTCAGGGCACGATAACAGTAAGCGGGACTACCTATACGATCAAGAATCTGGCGGGGCTTTACACCGCAAATGACAGTGAGTTATCCGTAGCCGTTACCAGTGAATATCTGGAAGAAGCGGAATTCGCTCACAAGGAAAAGGCGTACGGCAAGCTTGAAACGGGTATTGTGATCTCCGATACCTTGAAGGTCAAACCGTTCAGCGCGAATGACACCCACGCTTTCCTTACCGTGGATTTCCGTTATGACGCGGAGGTTGGAGGAAGGTACGGTGTTGAGCCTTCCGGTACGCTGACCTTCAGTGCGACCGGCGGCAGCTGCACCTATAATCTGCGGACAAAGACCGCTTCCGGCTGTGTGGTGGAAAAAGTCGAAAGCGCGAGCTCGGACGGACTCCTCCATCTGCTTGTGAAGAACCTCATCGTCGCCGGGAATGCGACAGTCGTCAATGTGAGCTATGCCGATGATGCTTATTTCGCCGAAAAAGACGAATCGCGAGGCTTTGATCATGAAGCGCATCCGAACATCCATATCACGGACGCGATAAAGACCACATCCACAAAGGCTGATGTTACGCTGGTCGTTACCGATCCTGAAATTTTAGCGAATGTTTACGGAAGCTTCTTCAGGCAGATCCGCATCGGTTCGAACGGGACCAGGTTCAGCTATATCAATATCGGGAATATCATGACCGGCGGCGGAACAAGCGGAACCGCGTCGATCATCAACGGCAATGGTACCGTGACCTGGACGAAGGAAAGTACGGGATATTATACCTTTGAAATCAAGAACTGGACCGGACCGATCGCCGCGACCGATTGGAACTGTTACGCGGCGCTGGTCAGTTCCTATCTCGAAGAATCTGAATATCCGCATGATGAGTGTGAATTTGAACACAGGACATCCGGTCCGGTCACAATGTCGGTCTCCGATATTTATGCCGCGCAGGTAAAACACATTTATCTGACAGCGGTGATGAATTATGACCCGGATATCGCGGACAGCTATAACGAGGTGCCCACCGGGACGCTGACGATCAATGCTGATGGTGGATCTGTAAAGACCTGCGCCTTTGATCTGAAAGCTGATCCGGCGACCTTCGATTGCGGTACGGTGGAGCTTGACAGTACCGGTCACAAAGCGACGTTTGTGTTCCGCAATTATGAAGTTTCCGGCAGCGTTAACACTGTCGGTGTGAAATATAACGGAGACGTGTATTTCAACGCGTCCGATGAAAACAGCGGACCTGTGATCACGGCCGACCCTGAGATCACCATCGAATATCCGATCATGACCCGTGAAAGCGATAATTCCGCTCACGGTTATGTGGCATTCACGATCAACGGGATCGGAGAGGGATCCTACCCGGAGATGTATAATATTTATCCGCGGATCCGTCTTATCAGCAGAAGCAGTTCAAACCGGCGTTACTGCTATCTTGAACGGGCTACCTTATCTTTTACAAGTGATTGCCTCGCGGATGAGATCACCCTCAGCGGAAACCAATATGTTATCAAAAATCTGCGGGGAAGGATGGTTGACGGAAGCAATTTTATTCAGTCAAACGATAATTACGTTGGCGTCGCGCTCTTCCCTTATGGCGAAGGGTGGACCGGTGAAACATCCAGCTCGTATCCGGTGAACGAAGTTTACTGGTGGTGGAGGATCTCAATCTCCGGTGAACTGACAGATGTGATCAAATACAGCAGAGACCATGCCGCCGTCACAACGACACTTAGTTTAAGCGAAACAGGACAGCAAGCCGCCGATTTCTGGGGTATGTCACCGGCAATGGCTGCCGGAACAATGGAATTCAAAGCCGGTTCGACGACCTGTACCGTGGATCTTGCGACAGAAACCTTTACGGGCTGTGAGGGCGAAGTCGAGGTGACCGGGAACGCCCCGGTGACTATTAAAGTCTGGAACCTGCGGGCGACAGACCTGGGTCCTTCGCTTCTCATAGCTGAATATCATCCGAACCGGTTCTTCGATCATTGGCAGCAGCAATATGTGACATTCCGGGACAATATCCCGGCGGTCACCATTGATTCCGCGACGAAAACTGCTCATACAAAAGCGAATGTAACGGTCACGGTGAACGGGAATGAGTACGCGGATATTTACGGACCTTTGTATGACCGGATCCGCCTGGCTGCCCATAACGGCGCTTACACCGAGATCGATATCAGCGGGATCCTTGCCGGCAGTGAAACAAGCGGGACAATACCGGGAACCTCCGGCTTCGAATCGGCGAACTGGACCAGAGACGGTTATAATGTGACCTTCAATGTGACAGGCTGGAAGGAAAACATCACTGCGGATGATAAGCAGTGTACCGCCTGGCTTGGCAATTCGGATGTCTCTGTCCTGCCGATAGATCACAGTCCGAAATCCGACCCGAAGGACTTCTCTAATCAGAAGGGGAGCATAACCATTACGAAAAAGAATGATGGACTGAGGGCTGTAAATGATAATGCTTATCTGGATGTGGTCCTGGATTATGATCCCGATACAGCGGCTGCTTTCAGAAAACCGTACGGCAAGGTGACATTTATGGCACAAGACAGTGCCCTGCATAAGTGGATAAAAACCTGCACGTACGATCTGAATTACCTCGGTGATTTGGTCTGTGAGGGAGGCGGCAGCGGCAGTGCGACTGTTATTGAAAAAGATGATGACAACCATAATGCCACCATCAGGCTCAAGTCTTTCCATATCTATAATGCCGGTTCAATATATGTAACGACCACCGATGATGATTACTATACGGATTCCAACGGGAATATCCCGGTAACGAAAGAAATTCCGACGATTACCGTCAGTGCGCCTGTCAAGCGGACCGACAGCAGGGGATATACCAAAGGCTGGGTTGAATTCACGATCAAATCCGGACCGTTGACTGAATATTATCAGCCGTATTCGCGGATCGAACTGCATTCAATTCCCTCTTCCGGAACTGATGCCGTTGTCGGGATCTATTTCCCCGGCACTCCCTATTTTGATGATGTGTTGGTAACGGGTAACATAGACATGCAGCATGATGCGGATACCTATACATATTCCTATGTGATAAAGAATCTGGAAAACCTGGTCCGGTCAAATGACGCCAGGATGCGGGCAGATCTTTGCAGTGATGCCGCAGGTGCCGTGCAGTCAAACGAAAGCGGATTCGTGAAGATCAGTTCAACGATCGACCTGCAGGATCTGCTTGTTGTTGTCGACGCGAATCAGAAAAATTATGCATTCGGAAAGATGGTCTACAGATTCGCAGATTTTGCGAAGATCTATGACCTCTGGCCGGCCTACTATATGAACGTCAGAGGAAATTGGCCCGGGGGAGTCAGGTTCGGACATATTGATGTTGAAACCGGCGCGTTGGGAACTGATGCCCGGAACTCCTTCGGTAATGCTGTATTTACACCTGAGAGGGATGGAGATACGCATACATTACAAATCACTATGGTGGATGTGAATGTACATGAAGATACGAGTCAGGTTGCAGTCTATTACAATGACGGAAGCAACGGTTATCCCGTGGATGATGTCTTCCAAGAGAGTACAACAGGAAGTGTCATCCCAACCGTCGCGACGCCGGGCATCAGCATTACCAGGGCATTCAAGCATCCTCTTTCCGTTGGCGGATCCATTGTATCGGCTGCAGATATCTCCTTCACGCTGACCGGGTATGATGATCTTCTTGATAAATGGGGAGTCTATAAGTCAATTGAATTACGCTCAAAAAATGGCAACACCAGCGGTGTATGTCAGATCAATCTTCCCTGGGATCCCGAACATCCATCCATGACCTGCAGCGGAACGGTCACGAAGGAAGGAAATACTTTCTCAATAAAAGACTGGCGTGGACTTACCTCTTCTTCCGATTTCTCTGTAGAAGTTGCCCTGGTCAGTAAATATTCGGATATCGCAGGCGCGAGAAATGAGAAGGATTACGAAAAGACCGGTTTGGAGGTTAGAATTTCAGACGCATTGTTAATGGATAGTAAATACCGGTTTATGAAGATAACCCTGACTCCGGAGGATCCGGAATATTCCTTTGCGTTATCTGATGTGAGGATCGCATCGGGCGAGACCTGCAAATATAATGTGTCGACCGGTGAAAATACCTGCGGCTGCAGAATAGAAAAAACAGAAAGCGGCGGTTCGGTCCAGCTGAGTGTTGAAGGCTGGGAACGCACGGGCAGCGATTTGAGCTATGTTTATCAGGTTACGTATTTGGAGGATGATTATTTTTATTATGCTTCGGCTCGGCAATCCTGTGATACGGTAAGTTTGCCGACAGTCGAGATCAACAACATAGACGCTGCGAACAAAACAATCGATATCAGAATCGATCGTTACACAGATTACTTCAGCAAGTATTCGATCATCGATGCGGTCGTAATGCGATCGCTTGGAACATTATATTCATCTGCTACAAACTTTGTTCCATCACAGGTACCTGACGGACAAACGATACCCGGATTAGATGGTATGATGATCACCAGGAACGGCGATCAGTTCCATGTTTCAAATCATCCTTATATGTCCAGTCGGTATAGGTCCATGAAGGTTTACCTTGATAGTGTCCCGTATGATACCGGAAGTGGCAATAGATGGTATTGGCCTGATGAATCGATATACGCTGAGGTACCGCTGACTTCCGGTTTCACATCTCCGGCACCGTCAAATTCAGGCGCGTCGGTCTCGATTTCGGTCGGGGATCTCCAGCCGATCGGAGGACAATAAAAACAGAAGGCAAAACGGGGACTGTCCCTTCATGGGACTGTCCCCGGGAATGCTGTGAAAGGAAACAATGCTCAGTTGGTATCTGTGATTGGGTGCAAGCAGATAAATCGGAATTGTGAGGGGGGCTGTTTGGCAGCAATTGTCATAAACAGACCGTTTTACAGAATAAAAATACATAAAAAGTGCATAAAAAATGCATATAAACTGCGTATAAGGTGTATAATAAAAACTGCGAAGCGTTTCGTGGAAATGAAAAAACAGGAACCGGAAATAAGATATGAACCTTTCGGATGAATTGTTTGATCAGATACAAAAGGGTGAGTCATTGACTGTTGAGTTTAAAAAATCAACCAATGACATCACTTCTGATGTCTATGATACGGTCTGCGCCTTTTCAAACAGGGAAGGCGGTTATATCTTTCTGGGCATCAGCGATAACGGAACGATTCTCGGTGTTAATCCCGATGCGGTTGAAAAAATCAAAAAGAATTTTGTCACCAGTATCAACAATCCCAATAAGTTTTATCCGCCCTTGTATCTCAGTCTTGCGGAATATGAATATGACGGGAAGATCATTCTGTATACTTATGTTCCTGTTGGAACGACAGTTTACCGCAATGCGGGCAGGATCTTTGACCGGAATAATGAATCTGATATTGATATCACAAACAATGCTGATCTGGTTTTTCGCCTGTACGCGAGAAAACAGGAGAGTTTCTTTGTGAATAAGGTCTATCCTGTTTTCAAGGTGGCCGACCTTCGCCATGATCTGATAGAAAGGGCAAGGCACCGGACACGGAATGATCATCCATGGCGGAGTATGGATGATGAAGCGCTGCTGCGAAGCGCGAAACTGATTCTTTCCGACAGGATGACCGGAAAAGAAGGCATCACGCTCGCTTCGATCCTGCTGTTCGGCCCTGATCAGCTGATCTACTCTGTGCTGCCGCAGCATAAAACGGACGCGCTGGTTCGTGTCTATAATACGGACCGATATGATGACCGTGATATCATTGAAACCAACCTGCTTGATTCCTATGACCGCCTGATGGATTTTGGTAAAAAACACCTGAATGATACCTTTACGCTGGATGGCATTCAGCGCGTCAGTTCCCGGGACCGGATCCTGCGGGAAGTGATCGGGAACCTGCTGGCTCATCGTGATTTCAGTTCCGGTTTTATAGCCAGCATGGTTATTGAGCGGAAACAGCTGGTAATAAAAAACGGGAATGTCGCCAATGGTTTCGGCAGTTTGAAACTGAATTCTTTCAAACCTTTTCCGAAGAATCCTCCTATTGCGGATGTTTTCCGCGAAATCGGCTGGGCAGATGAACTCGGCAGTGGAATGAGGAATACTTATAAATATACAAAGCTTTACAGCGGTGCTGAACCGCAGTTTATAGAAGGCGATTTGTTTCAGACAATCATTCCTCTTTCCACCGGCTCTGAAATCAAGGTCGGTCCGGGTGAAAATATGGTAAGGGAAGATGAAATGCCGTATTCCCCCGGGTCGTTAGAAGGGAAATGGCATAAAAAAAATTTTGAAGGCATAAGTAAAACGGAAATGATGATATTGAAGATGGTTTCAGATTCTCCGGATATAACGATTGCCGAAATTGCCAAAAAAATTGGTGCCGCGGACAGAACTGTGGCTTCAAATATCAGAAAATTGAAAGATAAAAACATTTTGACCCGCATGGGCGGGAAAAAAGGCGGTTATTGGAAAATAACGATGTGATTTGATCATTTTGTAATAAAATGACAGAAAAGAATGATGAACGGCGGCCGGTGATAAACCGTATCTATGAATGAGAGAACTGGTATGAAAATGAAGAAGATTTTTATTTTATTGATGATATTATCGATTTTCTTCCTGATGGGAGCGGAGTGCTCTTTCGCGCAGGACGCGGAGGAGATTGTTTCCGACGATCCTGCAGATCCCGCTGAGATAACGGAAGAGCCTGCTGCCGATGAATCTTTATCGGAGCGGATCGCGCTGGACGCTTCCACGCTGGCTGCCGGCGGCCGGTTCACTTTCACGATCACGGTCAATTCTGATGAAAACCTTTCCTTTGCCGACGCACAGACCCTGCTGACCGCGGTCCTTTGTCCGGTGACGGATGCGGAGGAGAAGGAATGCCAGACGCTTTCCATGAACGTTGACGGGGCGGATGAAACTGTTATGCGTGTAGTATTTTACGCGGATGCTTTGCCGGCTGCCGGGGACTATACCCTGGATGTGAATTTTATCGATGCTACCGGCACTTTCGCGGAACAGACTTCAGCCTACCTGCTGAAGGGTGTACGTCCGGCCGAAAGTGAATTACTGATCGGGCCTGAAGTCACTGAAACTCCGGTGGAGGCTGAAGTTACCATTACACCTGTGGATGCTGAAGTTACCGAAACAGCGACAGATGCTGAAGTCACCGAAACACCGACAGATTCGGAAGCCACCGTGACACCGACAGATGCTGAAGTCACCGAAACACCGACGGATGCAGAAGCCACCGTGACACCGACGGATACAGAAGTCACCGAAACACCGACGGATGCTGAAGTCACCGAAACACCGACGGATGCTGAAGCCACCGAAACACCTGAGCCGGTCATCGATATCCCGATGACAGTGAAACCGGTGAACCTGGTTCCTGAATTTCTGGATGAAAACGGCGCTGTTCTGAACTACAGCACTCCTGTTTATGTGAATGAACCGTATGTTTTACGGCTTCGCTCGGACAGCGCAATGAATGACAGTGTGGCCGTTTCGGTCGAGCTGCCCGCCTCTTTTCAATCCGCACCGCTGGACCCGGAAAGCGAATGTCTGCGATACCTGAATGAAGAAGGGTCCGCACTGGTGCTCCCCGGCAGCCTGTGGAATGATGAAAACGGCAGTACTTTCAGCTGTGAGATCCGTTACAATAACCGGGCATGGCTGACGACGGACCCGATCGTGATTTCTGTGGATGCCAGCGGGATCACCGCTGAAGAAACCTATGAGATGGCTCCGCTGCGCTGGACCAATTATCCGACCAACATCACGCAGTATTCCGCCACCCATCAGGCTCAGATTTCTGACAGCCGCGGGAACCTGCTGTGCAGTGATACCGTCCATTGCGGCATGTTCAGCTCGGATGAGGTTTACATCCTGACCTATAAATTCCCGGCCGATTGGGGAGGAAATCTCTCCCCGGATAAAGACCTTAGTGTGGACCTCACCTGGCCGGATGCATGGGCTCAAGCCCTGCGCCAACCGGGAAATATGTCAGTTTCCGATGCCTTTGGTAATACCTGCACTGTTGATGAAAGCGGAGTGACCCATCTGGAACTGAGCGAGGTCTCCGCAGGACGCTATCAGGCCTCCTGTGCTTTCACACCCGGCGCGATCCGGGACGCGGTGACTTCCTCGATCCTGATCCATTTTAACGATAACGCCTGGGCTGTCCAGGACCTGAATGTGGGACTTTCCCCTGTGATCATCCGTGAACAGCCTGCAGAGCCCACACCGACACCGGAACCGGTATCTGTTGAAATCACAGAGACTGAAATTACACCGACGGAAGAAGCTCCGGCTGTTACAGAAACACCGGAATCGGTACCTGCTGAGATCATGGAGACTGAAATTACAGCGACACCGGAACCCATCTTTGATATTCCCATGACGGTGAAGCCGGTGACGCTTGCCCCGTCCATCACGGATGAAAACGGCAATGCCCTGATTTATGGCTCTACCCTTTATGTGGGTGAACCCTATTATTTCAGTCTTCGTTCCGATAACGCGATGAACGACAGCGTGACAGTCCGCGCTTCTCTGCCTGTTTCCCTGCAGACCGCTCCGCTGGATCCCGCCTGTGAATGTATGAGCTACCTGAGTGGGGACGGAACCGCGCTGCTGATTCCCGGCAGTTTCTTCCGCGCTGAAAGCAGCAATACTTTCCGTTGTGAACTGCGTTATAACGACCGTGCGTGGCTGACCGCGGAACCGGTCATATTCTCTGTTGACGCTTCAGGCTCTGCGGCGGATGAAACCTATGAAATGGCGCCGCTGAGCTGGAATTATTATCCGGTGAACATCACTCAGTACGCGGCGACACATCAGGCGCAGATCATGGACAGCCGCGGCAACCTGCTCTGCAGCGATACCGTTCCCTGTGCCATGTTCAACGCGGATGATGTTTATATCCTGACCTATAAATTCCCTGCCGACTGGAGCGCGCCGCTTCCTTCCGGACGGAGCTTCACGGCAGATTTCACCTGGCCTGCGGATTGGGCCGCAGCCCTGCAGCAGGGTACGGACGCGGAGATGGCCTCGATGTTCGGTGATGTATGTACCGTGGATTATGACGGGACGACCCATTTTGATTTGCAGGAGGTTTCCGCAGGCCGTTATGCAGCATCCTGTACCTTCGTTCCCAGCGGGATCTCTAATCCTGTCCAGGCAGCTGCGAAACTGCACTTGAATGATAATTCCTGGGCGGTCAGTGACCTGAATGTCTATATGCCCGCTGCCATCATCAAACGGCAGGCGGTGATCAGTCCTTCACTGAGCCTGCAGATGACGGAAGACAGCGCTCAGGAAGAGCAGATCCGCGGAAACACTATCGGGACGCTTTACCGCACGACCTCCAATTATCCCAATAGCAGCGATGGCTTCGGCAGACCCGCGCTTTATACGCTGAAAGCCCGGGTGGAAGGTGTTTCTTCTTCCCGCAGTCCGCAATACGGTGATTATGTTCAGGTGAATTGGAGTATTCTCGACAGTCTGGCGCAGAGTGGTGATATGCCTTCCTGCCTGGTCCCGACCGGAAACGGATACATGCTGGGTTCTCTGATGCAGATGGAAGACGGCTCCTGGGAGTCTGAATGCTCCTTCCGCTTCCCGATGTCCATGTCGGAGGACACAGCTTCCGGGAACATGAGTATGGAACTGATGTCCGGTGTTTATCATACTTCTTCCCAGGTCCTGATGAGCGGCAGCCCGTTCCGTCAGGAACCGCTTTCGGTCAATCTGACTGTTCCGCAGAACATGCTGCTGAACCAGCCGACCGAATTCCACGCGGCACTGACAGACAGTACAGGCGGCTTTTCCGATTATACCCGCGCGGTGCTGAATGACGCGGGCGTGACCCTGTACAGTGACTGGACCTACAATTATATGACAACGTGCCAGGGTGTTTATAACATCAATACAGACGGGACGGCATCCTGCTCCGCGTATTTCACGCAGACTACGGATAGTGAATCATATATCCGCTATGAACTGACCTCATCGGTATTGGACAGCCTGTTCTCTGTTGCTTATTCGCCGGCACAGGAGTTTACAATACAGCCGGTTACCACACCGAGAGCGAACCTTTCCGTGAAGCTCTTCCATATGGGTACGGAAATGCCGCTGCCGGCATCATCGGATGACGTGTTCCGTGTGGGTGATGACTATCAGCTGCAGTTCTATCTCACACCGGATTCGGAATATCGCAGCGTTGTGGATGCCGTGTCCGTTGATGGTGAGGGTCTTGTGATCGACTGGTGGCAGCCGCTGCTGATCCGCTGGGGCATGCTTCCGGGCGGAGAGACTTCCCTGAATTTCTATCGTGACGGAGATTCATTTATTGCCCGTTATGATTTCAACTTCGGCACCGGAGATATTAACCTCGAAGGGAACCTGAGCCAGCTGGTTATGGAATGCTGGATCCAGGGCTGGGATATTTACGGAGACAATTACCTGATGCCTGTTCAGCTGCCTTCCCGTGTTGAAAAGAAGGAAGTCAGTCTGACCATCTCTGATTTCAAAGTCGATTTTTCTGAAGAAACCACAGAGGATGTTTATGTAAATGAAACAGCCCGCTTTGATGTGGTTTTCGATGGATCGCTTGATTATTTTGACAGTAACCAGCTGCTGGTTGGTTATGAAGTCAGCGGTGTCAGGACTCCGGTCGAGTGTTCCCCGAATTATGACAGCGGTGTTCTGAACTGCTCTTTCACTGCGCAGTGCACCGATTACAACTACGGAGAATATCAGTCGGTCTGCGGTACGGATATCATCCTGTTCGCGGAATATAACGGTGATTCTCATAACCAGGCCGCAAAAGCAGAACCGAAAGTCTTTGATATCAAACGGGGTGAGATACATTTCCGCTCAATGACAGAAGGGACGCTCAGCAAATATGATCTTATGAAGCTTGAAAAAGCCGATGACGCCCTGTTGAATTTTGAGGATGTGAGCGTGAAAGTAAATGGCTGGGGCGTGGATACCTATCTCCCGCGTGAAGTACGTGACAAAGATGGTTCGGAGTATAAATCTTATCCGGTGCTCTTCCGTTATGAAAAGAGCGGCAGTGAGGACCTGGATGAGAACAAACTACATCTCGAGATCGCTTACCAGACCGGATCCGGTACATCTCCGGTTTCGGAGAAGATTTCCATCCGTCCGCAGGTGATCACAGATGATATGCTCATCTTTGCGCTTGATTTCGGCAGTTACGAAATGCTTGATGACGGCAGAACGGTTCGGGAAGCTTTGGAAGAGGCGGCAGTGATTACTTCTTTGACCGTCCGCTATGACGGCAGTGAGTTTTACGCTCCCGCATCCGCGCCTTATGAAGCTGAAGATGTGACCTTCGCACTGAAGATCATAACGCTGCTGGATCTGGAAACAGACCTTTCCATGCCGGGTATTCTTCATTTTGGAGGTTCCGCCGGGGCAGAGGCACTGATGCAGCCGTTCACCGTTTACTGTTCACAGCTCTATGAGCCGATAAATTGCTTTGAAGAACTGCCGGAGGTATTATTCGATGAAAACGGAAATCCTTATCAGTCGGTTTCCGATCCGGCCGGATGCTGGGGAAATATTCAGCTGAATTCCGGTAAGAATGAAGTTTTTGTCGATGAAAATGCGTTTACATCGCAGTGTTACCTGATCGGTTGGAGTGATGATGGACAGATCCTGGTCGGAGCGGATTTTTGACACCGCTCCGAAAGGTTTGCTTTTGTTATAATGAACAGAAAATTAACAGAGGTTTATTTGTCTGTGAGATCAATAATGAAAAGATATGAATCCGGTTTTCAGAATGGAGCCAAAACATGAAGAAAAAATTATGGTTCGTGATCATCCCCTTACTTCTGGTTATTATCATACTGGTATTGTATTTTGCAGGCCGTTCTTTGATAGAAGATCCTCATCAAATGATTTTTGCCAGTATATGGGATGATAAATATGATATAAATGATGCTTCTCCAAGGGTTCAAAAGGCGCGGTCCGGATTTATACAAGGGGTTGAACAAACAGGCGATAACCTGGACCTGCTTGAAGTCCTGATCTCTGAAGGTCCTGATGTCGGAAAGTTTACGACTTCAATTGCGGAAATTTACAATAATACGGACATTCTGATGACGGTCGGGGCTACTACTGATGAGGCGACAATGTATGCCTCAACGTATATGAACTTTTTCGATATACCGATCCTGATTCCGTTTGGAGATGGTGATTTGTCTTCTACGGAAGAGGAAACGGACTATTCTATCCGTATGACACCGGTTTCTCAGAATTATGTTGATTTTATAAACAAAATTTATTCGAAAAATATATTTGATTATATCAATACGTATCTTTTTGAAAACAAAGCGGTTCCGAGAATCAGTGCTGATGTTGCGGTCTTTTTTGCGGATAATTTTAATGGGCACGAATCTACGGTGAAAATGACCCAGCAGATCATGGATAACGGATTTACAGTCAAGGCTTATCAACCTTTTGAGAAAGATATGCTCTTACCAAGAGTTCAGGCTGCATGGAGTAAAAATCCGGAGGCAATGAGCGATCTTGAATCGGTGTTAATAGTCGGTGAAGATCTGGACTCGTTACCGTCTTTGGTTGATGTGTGGCATCTCTGGGCTGACCGGGGTTTATATCCTGTATTTATATTGATCGGTTATGCTCCAAATCAAGTAGAACCGGAATTAGCTTCTGCTTCGAATGTTTTTGTCATCCAGCAGGCTTTGGATCTGTATAATTGTCCTTCTGAAATTGTCAACCGTTCGGAAGCAATGGGTTATGCAGCAGGTACCGTCCTCACAAAAGCGATGAAAAGAGCATGTGATACCATGTTATCGAATAACCGCTCAGTTTTATTGGGGATCTCAAGACTGTTTATGAATGCGGATCAACGAAAATCTGTCCATCAGGATTATCTGAAAACATATCGTATGAACATTCGTACAGCGTTGTTGGATATGGAAGAGGAAATACCCTGTTATGGGTTTGTGAATTTCAATTCAGATGTAGGGAATTGGGTTGAACTTGAATTGGTTCATTATACCGATGTCGATCAATTTACCAGGGTTGACACGTCTGTGATATTTAACAGGATCATAAGTGATGTTCGTGAAAAGTATGGGATTACTGACAGATAATGAATAAATCCGGAAATAATACCTCTCTTGTGAATAACTATTTATCAATTCTTGAACTGCGGCTCATGACATTATTGAAAATCTGCCCGCAGGAGCTTCGGGGAACATTAAAAGACAGTCTGGCTGATGCACTTGATCAAACGGAAAACTTTGATGTTGGTTTGGATGCAGACGAGCTGGTGGTTTGCGCGAATAAGCTGGAATCTCTGCTGGGTGAACAGGAAAAACTGCAGTCGGAAGCGGAATCCTCGGAAAATCTGCCGCGGATCGAACAGCTGCGGGATTGTTTTGGTTTGACCGCGAATGAAATGCTGCTGCTGACAGCGATTTTGGCACCTGATCTTGATGTCCGTTTCCGTGAGCATTATAAGCTGTTTCAGAACAGCGAGGAACCGCGGATGGATCTGCTTCTGAGCATGCTTGAAAACGGGGATGGAAATCGTTATGAAAACGCGGGCCTGCTGGGTTTGGAAGGAAAATTGATTTCCCGCGGTCTGGTAGAGACAGTCAGAAAGGAAATTCCCGGACCGATGACGACTTACCGTCCCTCTCCGGGGCTGCTGATCTGGCTGAATGGTGCCCGGTCTGTTGATGTGTATCTTGGCAGGGCAGAATGGCATGATAAATTTTCTGTCATTGATGAGTTTGTGTTTCGTTCCGGGGATATTGTCGGGGCTGCGATCGAAGTCGCTGAGTTTGAAGACACACCGGTACCGATCGTTTCATTTTACGGCGCAGATTCTGACCGCCTGATTCATCGGACGGAAGCACTGGCGGCTGATTTGAAGCGTCCGTTCCTGGTGCTGGATCTGCATGGTCTGGAGATCCCGGATGTTTTGCAGCTGATGAAATATGCTCTGCGGGATTGTGTGATGAACAAGGGCGTGCTTGTTCTGACAGGATGTAATGAGTGGATCGATTCCGGTGGGATTTTCCCCGGCCCGATCGGTAAAGTGCTGCAGAATTGGCAGGCTCCTGTCGTGATCCTCACCAGACGGCAGTTTATGTTTGCCCCAAATGAGGTTCAGGAAAAAAGGATCATCCTGCGGGTTCCGGTGGAAGGTCTGACCGGATCACGGCGTTTTTCGGTCTGGAAAAATAATCTGTCGGGCTTTTCTTTGGGCGGGGATGTCAATGACGATGCGCTGCGTACGCTTGCCGGACAATTTAGTTTGAATACTGCTCAGATCCGGTCCGCGGTGAATGCCGGTATCGGCAAGGCATTGTTCGAGGACAGAGACTTATTGATGGCGGACCTTTATGAAGGTGCCCGGTTAAGCTCTATGCATCATCTTTCCGATCTGGCAAAGAAAATGGAAGCCCGATATAATCTTTCGGATGTTGTTCTTCCGGAAAAGCAAACCCAGGAAATTGAAGCGTTGATCGCGATGGCCCGCAACCGCTCTCTTGTTTTGGAGGATTGGGAGGTCGGGAAAAAACTGGTTTCCGGACGCGGAATTTCCGCTTTGTTTACAGGTGTTCCCGGAACCGGGAAAACGCTCTGTGCACAGGCGATCGCGGGCGAATTGGGATTGGAATTGTACCGTGTGGACCTTTCCACAGTGGTTTCCAAATATATCGGAGAAACGGAAAAGAACCTGGAACATATCTTTACTGAGGCACAGAATTCCAATGTGATTTTGTTCTTTGATGAAGCGGATTCTCTGTTCGGTCGCCGTTCGGATGTAGGTGATTCTCACGATCGTTATGCCAACATCGAGGTGGGTTACCTGCTGCAGCGCATTGAGGTTTATGACGGCATTGTACTGATGGCGACCAACCTTGGGGCAAATCTGGATGAGGCTTTTGCCCGCCGTATTCACTTTATTATTGACTTTCCCTTCCCGGATGAAGCTACCCGTTTGCGGCTGTGGAAGCTGCTGCTGCCGGAAAATATCGATAAAGAGCCGGATATTGATCTGAAACCGTTTGCTTCCGCGTTCAAGATCGCGGGCGGCGGTATCCGCAACGCGGTTGTATGGGCGATTTATGAGGCTGCCCGGGTAAAACATCCGCTATCCCGTGAAGACTTGCTCCACGGCGTGGAAAGGGAATATCAAAAGATGGGGAAGGTGATCCCGAATATCCGGTAGTCATGATTTGTCCGTTGTTCTGAACGGTCAAATTTTGACTGTATTTCAAAAAAAATATTGTTTTAATTTGTATTTCTTGAAATTTATGATATAAAATTTATTAAGTGATTTACTGTTCCTTATACAGATGGAAAATATAAGAATTTGGTTAATTTGGAGAATAAAAAATATAAATAACGTATAGGGATAAAAAATTGTGTATAATAAAATTAATCGTGTGCCGAATAAATGGTTTTTTGTCGGAAAAAACAGCTTTAGGGAAAGGCTGAAAAATGGGTGAATTTGCAGAAGAAGAGAAAAAGAAGGTTAAAACCGCAAAACCTGCACCTCCTGTACAGCGGCAGATTGTCGAACCTCAGACAGTCGAGCAGCAGACTGTACAACGGGATCTTTCGGAAGTCAATGGTCCGGAAGGCGGTATGCTGCCGGACAATGTATCCTCGAAAATTCAATCCATGCGCGGAGGAGGTCAGCGTCTGTCTGACCGGCAAAACCAGTTTTACTCCCAAAAATTCGGCAGGGATATGAGCGATGTTCATATCCATACCGACACACAATCCGACACGATCAGCCGCTCCCTGAATGCCCGCGCATTTACGATCGGTTCTGACGTCTTTCTCACCAAGGGCATCAATCCGGATGGCGGCGGCCGTGACGCGCAGACCATGACCCATGAACTGACCCATGTGGTGCAGCAGGGCGGGCACGCATCTTCCGGACCGCTGAAGCTTGGTGCCGCGGATACCGCGCAGGAACATGAGGCGGAATCTACTGCCCAGCGGGAATACGCACCAGATCTGAAAAATGAAGATGATACCATCCAGCGGGAAAATGCTTCTGAATTAGATGATGCAAAAAACACTATCCGGCGGGAATTTGTTCCTGGACAAAAGGGTGCAGAAAACACCATCCAGCGTGGTTTCTGGAGCGATCTTGGCAGCGCGTTTGCCAGCACTGCGTTGAACGCACTCGGTATCGGGGATGCCATGGGTGATTTTTTGTCAGGAGACAAAAAAGTAAAAGCTGCCATTGAGAAAATGGCTGCAGGAAAACGGTTGGAATACAACGGTATTGAGGAAAATATCAAAAGGGATGAAGAAAATAATATTCCAAATTTGGAAAAAGAAATAAAGGGTTATCAAAAGAGGCTTAGTAAATTGGAAGGCGATCCAAATATGGTTGATGAATGTGATCGCATACAAGAGGAGTTAGAAGGCGCGCAGATGGCATTGGATGGCAGAAAGCAAGATCTTGACAATGAACTCAAAGCGCAGCTTGCGATGCTGCAGGCGGTCGATGCTACAATTACAACTGAGGATGTAAACCGCTATCGGAGTGGAAAAGCAAAGACCTTTTTCTCATCCGTCTTCGCTTCGATTGGCGGTAATATTCTTGGCTCTTTCGAGAACGATCCGGAGAAAAAGGCTGCTGCAAGAGCAAAAGGACGAAATTCCATCAATAATTGGTTCGCTTCTGCGAACAAAACAAGTCTGGAAGGCGAAACAGAAGAACAAAAGGCAGCAAAAGCTGAGGCGATAGAGCAGCGGCAAAAATCTCTGGTTGATTCGATTTGGAATGATGTTGAGCGAGATCAGGTGTTGTCCCGCAAATATACGAAGCTGCTTTTCAAACGTGAGATTGCGAAAAATCATATGACAATGATTCAGGAATCTATCAAAGACAATGAATCAGATGAAGATATCAAGTCATCTGTTATAGTATCATTGCGGAATAATGCACAGAGTTCAAATGCAGAACAGCCGCAGCAGGGTTAATTGGTTGTTGTCTGATTTCGGATCAGCGGTGAAAGCGGATGGAGTAATTCAATGATATCGGATGTAGATGAGGCTCTGAGAAATTTGATTCTGGATTCACTGACGGTCTCCCGGCAGAATGTGGATATTAAGTATGATCTGCCTTCCCGGGACTGGGCAAGCCGTCTGAACCGGCCGACGATCGATCTGTTCCTGTTCGATATCAGGGAAAACCTGCGCCTCCGAGGTGCGGAACAATATCGGCAGGTTCCGCTGGAAGACGGCAGAGTGGAGATCCACCGCAACCCGGTGCGCATTGACCTGCGCTATCTGCTTTCTGCCTGGACAAAGGATCCGGAGGACGAACATCTTCTGCTTTCGGATACGTTAATGACACTTCTTCGGAATCCGTTCATCCCGGAAAAATATTGTTCCGAAGAGATGAAAAGACAGCAGTTCAATGTTATACTGGATGCGGCAGTTTATCAGCCGGAACATGGTCCGACGGAAAAAGTGACCGAGATCTGGGGCGTGATCGGCAATGATATCCATGCCGGTTTCATCGTAACGGTAACGATTACCGTTGATCCGTTTGAACCGCGGATCGAACGTCAGGTCAGCACCTTTGAACGTACGGTTGGTCAGACGAATCCGAAAGGCGGTCCGGCTATTGTTGAAAACGAAGTGAAACGTTATAATGAAGGTCTTGTTATTGATACGATGAAATATGATCCTTCCACATTGACAGTTGTCCTTGAGGAAAGAAGTGAAGTTCTGAGTGTGGATGAGGAATATCGGGTCAAGCTTCCTACTCTGCCGGAAGGA
The DNA here is from genome assembly GCA_902786265.1 of uncultured Chloroflexota bacterium. GTDB lineage: Bacteria > Chloroflexota > Anaerolineae > Anaerolineales > Anaerolineaceae > Flexilinea. The sequence continues at coordinate 60,512 of CADACE010000009.1, forward strand.
AAGTATCATTTGAATGTGTTGTACCGTGGGAAGATCCTGAAGCGTCAGGTCATATCTGTACCCATGGATGATAAAACGGTTGTATTATGATTTTGGGATGGAGTCGCTGAGGCAGGTCAAAGGGGACGGTTTTTATCTGACCCTGTTACCGGTCAGAGAAAATCGTCACCGTTGACTCAATTGGTGCATACATCTTGAAATCATTTATAAAGGTTATATTTTTCAGGAGGAAAAATGCCAGAATATTTATCACCGGGCGTATATGTTGAAGAAGTAGACCGCGGGCCAAAACCGATCGAGGGTGTTGGAACTGCTATGGCTGCTTTTGTTGGTTTCACCGAAAAGGCTGAAATCGTTCGTGACAACGGTGACGGTCCGTATGTTGAGGATCTGCTCAACAAACCGCAGCTCGTCACCAACTGGACGCAGTTCGTTGACAAATTCGGCGGATTTGTTCCGGGACTGAAGCTGCCTCACGCTGTGTATGGCTACTTCTCTAACGGTGGGACCCGCTGCTATGTCTGCTCTGTCCGGACCTTCCCGAAAGCTTCGGCAACACTTGTAAATGCTCAGGGAAAACCGGCACTGCGTGCTGAAGCAATGCAGGCTGGCTTTGATGCCATGCAGCTCCGTCTGCGAGTTGCCGGTGTCAAGGGTCTTGCTGCTCCGGCTGCTGCATCCACTCCGGTCAAAGCCGATGCAAAGAAGGATGACAAGGGCGGCGATACAAAAGCCCCTGAAGCTCCTGCTGCTTCCGGCGATGTGACTTTCAACTTCTTTGTTGAAAAGAAGGCCCCTAACGGCGGTTGGACTGTCCTCGAATCCTTCGATGGCGCCAAGCTCGAAAATGTCGGTACAAAGGTCGCTGTTGCCTGGCCGAATAATAAAGCCCCGAAATTCGTGACTGTTGAAGCTCTGGAAACTTCCATCACCGCAGCTGCTCCGCGTGAACAGGAACAGATGCTTGTTATGGACAAGAACCTGCTCGAAGCTCCGAAGGCTGCTGAATTCAGCGGTGACGTCGCTGCCCGCACCGGCGTTGAAGGCCTCGAAGTCCTTGATGACGTTACCATGGTTGTGGTTCCTGACCTGATGACCACCATGCCGGGTGAAAAGCTCAACCTGGATATGGTCAAGGCCGTCCAGACCCAGATGATTGCCCACTGCGAACGCTGCGGCGATCGTGTTGCCATTCTCGACACCCCGCCGAACATGAACCCGCAGGAAGTCAAGACATGGCGCATGGAAACCACCGGTTTCGATTCCAGCTATGCCGCGATGTACTATCCGTGGATCAAGGTCTCCGATCCTGCCACTGATAAGATCATCTCCATCCCGCCGAGCGGCCATATTGCCGGCGTCTGGGCCCGCAATGATACGACCCGCGGTGTCCACAAAGCCCCGGCCAATGAAGTCGTTTCCCTGGCTGTCGGCCTGGATTATCAGACCACCAAGGGTGAACAGGATACTCTGAACCCGAATGGCGTGAACTGCATCCGCTCGTTCCCGGGCCGCGGTATCCGCGTCTGGGGTGCCCGCACCCTGTCTTCTGATCCGGCCTGGCGTTATATCAATGTCCGCCGTCTTTACAATTATGTTGAAAAGTCCATCGAAAATGGTACCCAGTGGGTCGTCTTCGAACCGAATGATCGTGCCCTGTGGTCCCGTGTTGACCGCGACATTACCGCGTTCCTGCGTGGTGTATGGCGTGACGGCGCTCTGTTCGGCAACACCACAGCCGAAGCCTTCTATGTGAAGGTCGATGATGAACTGAATCCGCCGGAAAGCCGTGATCTTGGCCGCCTGATCATTGAAGTCGGTATGTGCCCTGTCAAGCCTGCTGAATTCGTGATCTTCCGCATCAGCCAGTGGGCAGGCCCGAACGCTGAGTAATGAATTAACCTAACGATTCGTCAAGATGCTGCAGGGATGGTTCTTGCAGAAACCCGGAAGGTTTCGGTGAGAGCTTTTCCCGAAAGCATCGGGTAACGCCATAACGATCGTTAAGATAGTTGAAAAATAAGGAAGGTATACTAATGGCAGATGTAAAAGATCCAGTTGTTGGGTTTAAGTATGGACTAGAGGTCTCCGGGAAACTGAGTGGTTATTTCACCAGCGTCAGCGGTATCGGGTCCGAAACCGAAGTTATTACCCAGAAAATCGTCTCCGAAAAAGGCGAACCGATCATCAAACAGATCCCGGGCCGTTTGACCTGGAACCCGATCACTCTGCGCCGCGGCGTGACCGATTTGAAGGATGTTTGGGATTGGCGGCAGATGGTCGTCGATGGTAAGATCGATGATGCCCGTACAAACGCTTCTATTATCGCCTACAGCCAGAGCATGGAACCGGTCGCTCAGTGGGACCTGACCAACGCTTGGCCGAGCCAGATCAGCGGTCCTGAAATGGCTTCCGACTCCACGGACTACATGGTTGAAGAAATTACCATCGTCCATGAGGGTATGGTACGTAAGAAGTAATTTTTAACTGCCGGCTGCCGGCTGCCGGCTGCCTGTTTTTGAGGCAGACCTGCGGCCGGCAAAAGGCGGTTTTTATGAAGCAAGAGTCTGTCTGTTTTACGGACAACTTTTGGCTGTTAACTGGAAACTGAATAATATGAAAGATCCCTGGCTTAATTTCCAATATACGATCGAGTTTTCGGATAATTCGGATATAAAACATGAAGGCGTGTGCAGTGTGATGTCTATCAGCTCGAACGCCATTAAGCATGGTTCATCCTCTTACGTTATCAATTCGGTCAAAGGCGGACCGGTCCGGAAATATGTTTATGGCGGGACCTATACCGATCCGATCAATATTTCCATTCTTTTGGGACAGGGTGCACGGCCCTGGTTGAAATGGTTTGCCAGCATTCAAAGCGGGAATGGGGCTCTGCCCAGGAATGTGACGATCAGTCTGCGCAGTTACGGAAATGTAGCGAAAGATCAGGATGAAAATCAAATCTGGCTCTGTTGGGATCTGCTGAATTGTTTTCCTGTCTCATGGCAAATCGGTTCCATGGGTGTTGATGATTCACCTTCGCCGATGAAAGTTGATATGACGCTGCAGTTTGAAAGTATGGTCGTGAGAGATGCCAGCAGCGAAATGCAGGAGATCATGGGATAGGGATCGTGAGGAATGAGAAGTCAGGAGTGATGATTCCGTTTCGGATGTATCGAAAAATTGTTATGGTTTTGTGCATAATATTTTTTCTCACTTCTGACTCCTTATTTCTGATTCCTCAATTCTGAAAGAGGTTTTATGGCTTTTCAAACGGAATTTAGTTTTACTCTGCCGATGGGCTATATTGGCTCTGACGGGCAGTTGTATAAAAACGGGACGATGCGTCTGGCAACGGCCATGGACGAGATCCAGGTTCTGAGTGATATGCGGACGCGAAATAATGATGCTTATGTGGTGATCCTGCTGCTGAGCCGTGTGATCAACCAGATTGGGCCGGAAACGAATATTACCGCGAGCACGATCGAGAACCTGTTTGCTGCGGATCTAACCTATTTGCAGGAGTTTTACCGCACCATCAATGAAAGCGGAACCACCAAGCGGAAGTATACATGCCCGCATTGCGGTGAGCCTTTTGAAGTGGATCTTGCCGCGCCGGGGGGGGAGTAATCGGCTATCCCCTGGAGCAGCTGCGTAAGGAGGTAGCCTATATTGCCTATTTCTTTCACTGGCAGCCTGATGAGATCCTTTCCATGGATCACAGATCAAGGTTGGAGTGGGTGAAGGAGATCGCGGATATCAATCAGCGAATGAGTGCGTAAACAAGGGTCTTTGATGACAGGTAAGTTATGGATGATACTCAGACTGCCGGTAACGATGAATTGAGAATTGATATTGAAAATCTTTCAGATGAAAATCTGGAAGAGCTTTCACGTCTGGTAGTCCGCAAGCTGCGGGAATCCATGCGCCAGGAACGGGATCGTTCCGGAAGGTATTAAATTCATGCCGAGTGTAACTGATATTCTGACCACTAATATTCTGATGCCTACCAGCGGGAGTCCTTCAACACTTCCGAAAAATGTTGTCGCCGAAAAACTTGAAAATGCGATGAGCACAGATATAATAGCGGATCTGAAGGATACCGAAAGTACTTATATCAAGGTAAACGGTGGAACTTCTCAGAAGATTATCGGAGTCCAGTCAATATCAGAATTTGGTATGGACAGGCAAAATGAACAGAAATTGTATGGCGATTATGTCGTCAATCTTCCCGGAAGTATCACTTATTCGGATGTGGTGATCACTCACGTTTTTACCCGGGATAAATTTTTTCTTGACTGGCTGAAGACCGGTATCAATCAATGTGGTGTTTCAAAGGCTGATATTGAGATCGTTGTCAATATTGAAAATAAAAACAATGAGAAAATGGTCTTTACCCTTTACGATGCCTTTCCGGTTAAATGGGAGCTTTCAAAATGGCTGGCGACTGAGATTGGTGCTGCCAACGCGGTGGATGTTTTGATGGAAAATGTGACAATAACCTATTCAAAAGTAGATTTTAAGTTGCAGAAGCAACCAGATAATTAATGATTTGAAATTGAGGTACGATGTCAAGTATTACAGATATTCTGACGACTAACATCCTTATGCCTACCAGTGGTTCTCCGAGTAAAATCACTGACACGACAATTGTCAGTGATCTCGAGAAATATAAGACCGGGACATCGAAAACTCCTTCGGTTCAGTTCAATAATTATCAGATCAGACTCACATCAAACGGGAAAACAACTGATACGATTTATTGCCAAAAGGTTTACGGATTATCGGTTTCCCGTGCCGCTGAAAAAAAGTCAACCGGTGGAAATGCACTTTATGAGGTCAAGCTTCCCGGTAAGATCAGCTATAGTGAAGTGACATTTGACCATCTTTATACAAACAGCACGACATTCCTTGACTGGCTCATCAATGGGGCTTCTAATGGCGGTGCTTTGTTTGCGGATATTGAGATCAAGGTTGGAGATTCTAAAAACGGCTGGGTAGTGTATACCCTTCGTGATGCCTTTCCGGTAAGATGGCGGATGGGTAATATCAAGATCATTGCAATTGATGAGATAAATAAATTTAAATCCAATCAGACAAAAGATGGCGAAATACCGCTGGAACAAGTTACCGTTGCCTACGGAAGATTGGATTACAGTACAGAAAAAGGCAACGGAAGTTAGTTATCAACAGGCAGATTTCAGTTGTCAGGTGATCATTTCAGCAGACGCGAATTTTTCTGACAACTGACGATTTATGATGAATGGCTGACGGGAAAAATATGGAACCGATTATTGAGTCTTTAAAAGCACGAAAGGCAAGAACAGCTGCCATGCTGAATCCGGGCAAATCTGCCGGGCTCGGCAATGGTTTGTTGTCTAATTCTTCTTCGCTCCAGCCTCAGACAGTGTTCCGACAGACTAAAGCTTCTTTTTCAGTCAATCGCCCTTCTGTTACGGTGATGCGGGAAAAAGCTTTGTCTTCTTTTTCCCGAAAAGCTGAAGCAAAATATAATGACGGGATGAAGCTCCTTCATCTGAAACCGGCTACTTCCCCGAGTACTCCGACAGTACAGCGGGCTCCTGCTTCCATGCCTCTGCCGACAGGTGGCGGGACAGCGGCTCCTGCCTCTGCGGATCCCGCACCTGTTTCAATGCCGTCCAGACCGATGAGTTCAATGCCTTCTTTTCCGCCGAAGAGCGAACGCCGTCCGGTCGTTTTTGACCGATCTGATGGTCCGAGCGACTTTGAAAAACGCCTGATGGCTAATAAAAAACAAAAGCAGGAACAGGAAGCCAAACAGCGCGGTCCTGACCGCAGAAAGGTCCGGACTGAACGGGTCGAGATTTCTTCGTCTGATTCGAAAGAGGTGAACCGCGATTTTGCCCCTTTTGAGATGCCGGAACCGCCCGCACCTCCTGTTAAGGAAGTCCGGGCAGTTCGGGATATTCCATCTAAATCCTCCAATATTAATTCTGCGACAATTCAGCGGGAATTCCTGGATTCAAAGAGTTCGGTTCCTGCTGTTAAATCACAAAACAAATCCGGCAGTGATCGTGTTCCGGATCATCCCAAATCTTCAGATAAATCAGAAATTATACAGCGTGAATTCGAGTCGGAAGAGGCCCAATTCGAGAGCGGGAATACTGCTGCAGAGACGGTTCGGCGGGAACCGATAACGTCGGTTGTCCCTGTACGGACACATGTCGCAAGGCGGCCCCGGCCGTCGGCTCCTCAGACGGACAGCTCTGATATGATTCAGCGTGAGCCGTTGAATGATGCACCGGAGTCTGTGCCCGCTGCCGAAAAAAAAGCGTCTGAACCGGAAATTCAAACAGCGAAGAAAGATGCGGCTGTTCAGCGAGAACCGCTGAAAGCCGCCGAAATTACGAAGACTGTCGGGGAAAAGCCGTCTGCTCCCGCGGCGCAGGCTGCGGAAGAGGCTGCAACCGTTCAGCGTGAATCTCTGAAGGCAGCTGAGCCGATCCGGAATTCTTCGGAAGAAGTGACTTTGCCTGTGGTTCAGAGAGCTACCGCAGAAGAGGCAGAGATTCAGCGTGAAATCCCGGAAACCGTCGAACCGCAGCAAAACAGTATAAGTGAAGCACCAAAGTCCGTGGCTCAAAAAACAGTATCGAATGCAACTGTTCAGCGAGAACCACTGAAGGCCGTTGAACCGGTGCAGAAATCCGGATCAAAACCGGAAATGTCGGTCGTTTCACAATCGGATAGTGTCGAGACTGTTCAGCGTGAGACACTGAAGGCTGCCGAACCGGTGCTGAAAGCCGAAACAAAACCGGAAATGCCGGTCGTTTCACAATCGGATAGTGGCGAGACAATTCAGCGAGAGCCATTGAAGGTCGCCGAACCGGCGCAAAAATCCGAATCTAAACCGGAAATGCCGGTTGCTGCACAGCCCGAGACTGTTCAGCGCGAGCCGCTGAAGGCAGCTGAGCCTGTGCTGAAAGCCGAAACAAAATCGGAAATGCCGGTCGCTTCACAATCGGATAGTGGCGAGACAATTCAGCGAGAGCCAATGAAGGTCGCCGAATCGGCGAAAAAATCCGAATCAAAACCGGAAATGCCGGTCGCTGCACAGCCCGAGACTGTTCAGCGCGAGCCGCTGAAGGCAGCTGAGCCGGTGCTGAAAGCCGAAACAAAATCGGAAATGCCGGTCGTTGCCCAATCGGATAGTGGCGAGACAATTCAGCGAGAGCCATTGAAGGTCGCCGAACCGGCGCAAAAATCCGAATCAAAACCGGAAATGCCGGTCGCTGCACAGCCCGAGACTGTTCAGCGCGAGCCGCTGAAGGCTGCCGAGCCGGTGCAGAAAGCCGAGACAAAACCGGAAATGCCGGTCGCTTCACAATCGGATAGTGGCGAGACAATTCAGCGAGAGCCAATGAAGGTCGCCGAATCGGCGCAAAAATCCGAATCAAAACCGGAAATACCGGTTGCTGCACAGCCCGAGACTGTTCAGCGAGAACCACTGAAGGCCGTTGAACCGGTGCAGAAAGCCGAAACAAAATCGGAAATGCCGGTCGTTGCACAATCGGATAGTGGCAAGACAATTCAGCGAGAGCCAATGAAGGTCGCCGAACCGGCGCAAAAATCCGAATCTAAACCGGAAATATCGGTTGCTGCACAGCCCGAGACTGTTCAGCGCGAGCCGCTGAAGGCAGCTGAGCCGGTGCAGAAAGCCGAAACAAAATCGGAAATGCCAATCGTTTCAAAATCGGATGCCGGCGAGACGGTTCAGCGCGAACCGCTGAAGGCAGCCGAATCGGTACAGAAAGCCGAAACAAAACCGGAAATGCCGGTAGCTGTACAATCGTATAGCAGTAAGACTGTTCAACGCGAGCCGCTGAAGGTAGCGGAACCGGTGCAGAAAGCTGAAGCCAAACAGGGAATGCCGGTTGTTTCACAATCAGATACCGGCGAGACGGTTCAGCGCGAATCGCTGAAGGCAGCCGAGCCTGTACAGAAAGCCGAAACAAAACCGGGCATGCCGGTCGTTTCACAATCAGATGCCGGCGAGACCGTTCAGCGTGAACCGCTGAAGGCCGCCGAATCGGTACAAAAAGCCGAAACAAAACCTGAAATGCCGGTCGTTTCACACCCTGAAACTGTTCAGCGCGAGCCGCTGAAGGCAGCCGAACAGGTGCAGAAAGCCGAATCAAAACCTGAGATGCCGGTCGCCGCCCAACTTGAGATCGTTCAGCGCGAGCCGCTGAAGGCAGCCGAACTGGTGCAGAAAACCGATATTAAACCGGAGATGCCGGTCGTTTCACAACCCGAGACCGTTCAGCGAGAACCGCTGAAGGCAGCCGAGCCTGTACAGAAAACTGAAACAAAACCGGAAATGCCGGTCACTGCTCAACCCGAAACCGTTCAGCGTGAACCGTTGAAGGTAGCTGAACCGGTGCAGAAGGGTAAAACCGAACCGGAGATGCCGGTCACTGCTCACCCCGAAACCGTTCAGCGTGAGCCGCTGAAGGCAGCCGAACCGGCGCAGAAAGCTGAAACAAAACCGGAAATGCCGGTCGTTTCACAACCCGAGACCGTTCAGCGTGAACCGCTGAAGGCCGCCCAACCGGTGCAGAAAGCCGAAACCAAACCGGAGATGCCGGTCACTGCTCAACCCGAAACCGTTCAGCGTGAACCGCTGAAGGCAGCCGAACCGGTGCAGAAAGCCGAAACAAAACCGGAGATGCCGGTCGTTTCACAGCCCGAGACCGTTCAGCGCGAGCCGCTAAAAGCTGCCGAACCGGTACAGGAAGCCGAAACAAAACCGGAGATGTCGGTCGTTTCACAGCCTGAGACCGTTCAGCGCGAACCGTTGAAGGCCGCCGAACCGGTGCAGAAAGCTGAAATTAAACCGGAAATGCCGGTCGTTTCACAACCCGAGACCGTTCAGCGTGAATCGCTGAAAGCCGCCGAACCGGTGCAGAAGGTTAAAACCGAACCGGAGATGCCGGTCACTGCTCAACCCGAAACCGTTCAGCGTGAGCCGCTGAAGGCCGCCGAACCGGCGCAGAAAGCTGAAGAAAAACCGGAGATGCCGGTCATTTCACAACCTGAGACCGTTCAGCGCGAGCCGCTGAAAGCTGCCGAACCGGTACAGGAAGCCGAATCAAAACCGGAGCTGCCGGTCGTTTTACAACCTGAGACCGTTCAGCGAGAACCGCTGAAGGTCGCCGAACCGGTGCAGAAAGCCGAAACAAAACCGGAAATGCCGGTCGCTGCACAACCTGAGACCGTTCAGCGAGAACCGCTGAAGGCAGCCGAACCGGTGCAGAAAGCCGAATCGAAACCGGAGATGCCGGTCGCCGTCCAACCTGAGACCGTTCAGCGTGAACCGCTGAAGGCAGCAGAACCGGTGCAGAAAGCCGAATCAAAACCGGAAATGCCGGTCGTTTCACAACCTGAGACCGTTCAGCGTGAGCCGCTGAAGGCCGCCGAACCGGTGCAGAAAGCCGAAACCAAACCGGAGATGCCGGTCGCCGTCCAACCTGAGACCGTTCAGCGAGAACCGCTGAAGGTCGCCGAACCGGTACAGGAAGCCGAAACAAAACCGGAGATGCCGGCCGTCGCTCAACCCGAAACCGTTCAGCGTGAGCCGCTGAAGACAGCAGAACCAGTGCAGAAAGCTGAATCAAAACCGGTAACGCCGGTCGCTGCTCACCCCGAGACCGTTCAGCGCGAACCGTTGAAGGCCGCCGAACCGGCGCAGAAAGCCGAAACAAAACCGGAAATGCCGGTCGCTGCACAACCTGAGACCATTCAGCGAGAACCGCTGAAGGCTGCCGAACCGGTACAGAAAGCCGAAACCAAACCGGAGATGCCGGTCGCTGCACAACACGGGACCGTTCAGCGTGAACCGATGAAAACAGCTGAACCTGTACAAGCTGCCGGCGGAAAAACAGAAAAACCGGTATTACAGAAAGCCGAACAGGGTGCGGTGATCCAGCGTGAACCGGATGATATTCATGCGTTGTTGAGTTCGCTCCCGACACATTATGAAATGCCGCGTGAGCAGATCGATGCGATTCGTTCCGGGACTCCTTATTCACCTCAAAGTTCTACGGTTCAGAGAGAGTCTGTTTCGTTCGATCTGCCATCACAAAACAGGAGTAAGATTTCCGGTTCACAAAGAACAGGACAATCAGTTTCACATGATAAAATCAGTGAAGCGGCACCGCATCATGCTGAGGTCCAGCGTGAACCGGACTTTGTATTACCGAAATCTACTGCTAAGAATGATACAATAAAGAACACGATTCAACGGGAAAGCCAGCCGGAAAAGGCTTCGCCAATAGGAACATCTTCCTCTGCCGACAGCATTGGGTTTATAAGGCCTCCGCAGGGCAGCTTCGGAAACAGCAGAAATACGGGCAGCCAGTCCCATTTTCCCGGACTTTCGGCAAGTGCTTTGACGCCCCCGGCATATAACACGATACAGCGGGAGATGGATGACGAGGGTATGTCGGAACCGTCGATAAGCCCGGCCGGACCGACAACACCGGACGAGGTCGCTTCCGTTCAAAAAGAAATCGTTGAAAAAATCCTGCCTGAAGTGACTGCAAGGCAGCTGGATACCCTGGCAGACAGACTGATACCGCGAATCAAGCGCATTATTAGAGAGGAGATGGAACGCAGCATGTTCCGTTAGAGGGAAAGGAGACTGATGGAAAAAGCAAAACTGTATATTGACTACTTATATGTGGGTGCTTTAGCTGGTTTTTCGGTAGAATGCCAGTTTAATCCTTCCGAATTGACTGTTACCCGCTCCACGAACTGGGAAGGAAAACCTGTTCCTGAACGTGATTTTCCCCGGACGGAATTTAAAGGAGGCAACGCGGCCACATATACGCTCAATCTCTTCTTTGATGCTTATGCTACGGACGATTATAAAACTACAAAACCGTCACCGCGGAATATTCGGAAAGATATCAACAATCTGATGGCTATGGGACTGCGTACCTATGGTTACAGTGTGCCTCTTTCTTATCCATATTTAGGCGAGCCTCCTTCGATTATTTTTGTTTGGGGCGGTGTCAAACTGTTCCGTGCTGTAATGACAAGCATTTCAGTCACGTACACCATGTTTGATGATAAGGGGATCCCTATCCGGGCAACTGCCAACTGCACATTTATGGAGCAAAGTCATCCTTTGGATTCGCTGCCGCCGCAAAACCCGACAACACGTACTGAATCACGCCAGACGGTTCGTGTCACACAGGGCGACCGGATCGACCTGATCGCGAATAATTATTATGGTGACAGCCGCATGTGGCGGAAGGTTGCAAACGCGAATGATCTTGATGATCCGTTTAATCTCCGCCCCGGACAGCTTCTGGTCATGCCGCCGGAAGAGTGAGGATGGTAAAAACGAATGAAGACGACTGTTGATATCAAGCTCGGTTCAATTCAGATGAAAACCCTTTTTGAGGTTTTGGAAGAAGTTGTAGTTGACCAGAATTATTATCTTCCGACTGAGTTCACGATCCTGCTGCATGATAGGCGCCAATTGGTTCCGACACTCTTTGAATATACGGACAATATTCTTTCCATTAAATTGGGACAGTCTGTTAAAATTTCTTTCGGGCATACTTCCGGGGTGCTCAACACTGTGTCATCAAATGAGGTCGTGGATGGTGAGATCACTTCGATTGAGCCGATTTATGACGGTGCGGATGTTTTTCTGCGTATCCGGGGGTATGACCGCGGACATCGGCTGACCCATGGCAAAGCGACACGAACATACGGCGACGGCAACCCGACCGGAGCCGGGATCGGTGATTCTGATATTGTCAGCAAGATCGCGAAAGATGCGGGATTGTCTGCCAAAGTAGATGCCACATCCCTTGCTACCGTCAAGTATAAATATGTGATGCAGTACAACCAGAATGACTGGGATTTTCTGTGGGCACGCGCCAACATGCTTGGTTATCAGGTCTATGTAGAAGGAAAAGAACTGCATTTTTGTCCTGCCGGAAAAGCACGCGCGAAGAAAAATCCGGATAAACTGGAATTTGGCGGCAACTTTTTCCGCTTTGAACCCCGTATTGTCGCGATGGGACAAGTCACAAAGACGGAAGCATATGGCTGGGACCCGTCTCAGAAGAAAAATGTGAATTCCTCAACACAGGTTTCATTGTCTTCCGGCGGTACCAGTATTACAGAGACTTTGATCCCTGCCAACAGTCAATTTAAATCCGCTTACAGCAGCAAAGCCGTAGATACCGTGATCCGGCCGAATGCTGTCACCACGCCGGAGGCAAAGGCTTATGCCGACGCAGCCTTTTCCCGTGCGTCTTCATCCTTTGTCCAGGCGTATGGCGAACTGGATGAAGGTGATCCTTTCCTGGTGGTAGGGTCGACGGTTACGATCAAAGGGCTGGGAGCCCGTTTCTCCGGAGATTATTTTGTGACGGAAGCGCATCATACCTACCGGCATGGCGCGTTCCGCACGACTTTTTCAGTCAGCGGAGGCTCTCCCAATACTTTCCGCAGTCTGATCTTAGGTTCGGAAGCCGATCATGCCCTGAACCGTATGCAGGGTGTGGTTACCGGTGTCGTGACCTCCAACAACGATCCGGAAAAACTGGGACGCGTCCAGGTGAAATACCCGTGGCTTCCGAAGATGAACAGCGCGGAGCTCTCTTCCTGCTGGGCACGTCTTGCTTTTGTCGGCGGCGGTAATAACCGGGGCATCGTATTCCTGCCGGAAATTGATGATGAAGTACTGCTGGCTTTTGAAAACGGGGATATGAGTTCTCCCTTTGTGCTTGGCGTTTTGTATAACGGAAAGGACAAACCGCCGAAGGGTATTGGTGAGCTTGTGGATTCCGGCGCCAAAAAAGTCAATGAACGCATCATTGTTTCAAGATCCGGTCATAAGATCATCATGGATGATACAGAGGGAAAAGAAAAGATCACGATCCAGGATAAAACCGGGAAAAACATGATTGAGATTGACTCAACGAAAAATGAGTTTAAAATTATTTCCGAAGGTAAACTGGATCTGCAGTCAAAGGGTGATCTTACTTTAACCACTGAAGGAAAAATGACTTTGAAAGCGAAACAGGATCTTGCTGCTTCCACCGACGCGGCTATGGACCTGAAAGCTCAAAAATCTGTCAGTATCAATGCTTCACAGAGCGCCAGCATCAAAGCGAACCAATCAGTTGAAGTTTCCGGTAACCAAAAGGTGGATGTGAAAGCCGGTGCTTCCGCGTTGTCATTGCAGGCTGCCGGTGCGGAATTGAAAGGCGTGAAAGTGGATGTGAAAGCCAATTCCATGCTGTCATTAGGCGGTACCGCTATGGTGCAGATCCAGGGCGGGATTGTAAAAATCAATTAGGAATGAAGAATTTCTGAGGTTCAGAAATTACTTTTCTGAATTAGACCGGAGGGTTTATGCCTTTTCCTGCTGCAAGACTTGGTGATTTGACGGCAACCGGTGACGCGATTACCGGACCGGGTGCTGCAACGGTTTTGATTGAAAATGTTCCCGCAGCCTGTATGGGGGATATGGTAACCGGTGCCGCATGTACCGGTACAATCACAGTGGGCAGTCCAACCGTCTTCATTATGGGACGGCCTGCAGCCCGGGTAACCAGTACTGTGGTTGGTGTGAATCCGGCAACCGGTGTACCGGTTACGACCGCGATCATGAAAGGCGCGATAAAAACCTTGATCGCCTGAGAAAGTCTGGGTAAAGATGTTAAATGAAGATAAAAAATATATAGGAACCGGGTGGAGCTTCCCTGTCGGAACAGATTCCGCGGGGAAAATTAAACTGGTTACCGGGAATGAGGATATAGAGCAGGCGATCCACATCATTTTGGAAACGTCTCCCGGTGAGCGGGTGATGCGACCCCTTTTCGGCTGCCGTGCGAAGGAAATGGTCTTTGACTCGATCCATCAGGAGACCATGACGCTCATGGCAGATGCGGTACAGCAGGCTCTGACCATGTGGGAACCGCGCATTCTTGTAAAGAATGTTACTGTTGAACGTGACGCAAAGGTTGAAACCGCCCTTGTGTGTAATATTGAATATGAAATCAACGCGACGCATGACAGCCGCAACATCGTGCATCCGTTTTATATTGATAAAGAACCGGAAATCATTTGACCGGCATAGTGAAGGAGTACGCCCATGACATTACCTGTCCCGAATTTAGATGATTTGCGTTTTCAAAGTGATTTAGTGGATGAAGCACGTAAGCGTATCATTCATTATTGTCCGGAATGGACAGAATATAACATCAGTGATCCGGGGATCACCCTGATAGAACTGTTCGCCTGGATGACTGAGCTGATGGTTTATCGATTAAATCGTGTTCCGGAAAAAAATTATCTGAAATTTTTGGAAATGCTTGGTTTTCAGCAGATTCCCGCCAAAACCGCGGAAACCAATATCACGTTTTGGCTGTCTGCATTGCTGCCGCTGGGTGAAGAAGATACCACATCTGTGGTTGTACCTGCCGGAACTGAGATCCAGTCTGAAGATCAGCCGGACCCGGTAGTGTTTACTACATCCCGTGAGCTGCGGATCAATGCTCCCCTTCTGGCTCATTTACGCACGGAAGAAAATTTCAACCAGAATTATATTTCGCGTCTTGGTCTGGATATTTTCCGTCCGTTTAATAAAGTACCGCAAATCGGGGATACTTTTTATCTTGGCTTTAATGACCGCAATAATATTTCCGGTCACATTCTTCGTCTTGATTTTGAATGCGAGCCTACGGAAGCGGTCGGTATCCGCCGTGAAAATCCGCCGTGGGTCTGGGAGTGCCTGACGCACGATGGCTGGAAGGAATTGGAACTCAGCAAATTTGCGGGAGAACGGGATACAACAGGCGGTTTGAACAACGAACGCGGCAGCTTAACGCTGTATACTCCGCTTGACTTTTCATCAGAAATGCTGCATGGGCTTCAGGCGTTCTGGATACGCTGCAGATTTGAGCAGCGTGATTCTTCGCAGGGGATGTATACGGAATCACCGCGGGTGACAAACCTGCATGTTTATTCAGCCGGTGCGCAGGTTCCCGCAGCGAATGCCCAGGTAGTGGATGGAGAGATCCTCGGCGAATCCAACGGTGAACCCGGACAGCATTTCTCCCTGCAGCATTCCCCGGTACTTGATTTTTCGGAAGATGAAACGATTGAAGTCGAAGAAACGGTGGACGGCGTCCAGGTTTTTGTTCCCTGGACACGTGTGGATGATTTCGCTTCTTCGGATAAATTCTCCAGACATTATATTCTGGATACCGCCAAGGGTGAAATCAGCTTTGGTCCTTCTGTCCGTCAGAGTGATGGTTCAGCGATCCAGTATGGACGCATTCCGGAAAGCGGAAAACGCATTCGTGTAACCGATTACCGATATGGCGGCGGGATTCGCGGAAATCTGCCGGAAAACGCGGT
The DNA here is from genome assembly GCA_902786265.1 of uncultured Chloroflexota bacterium. GTDB lineage: Bacteria > Chloroflexota > Anaerolineae > Anaerolineales > Anaerolineaceae > Flexilinea. The sequence goes on from CADACE010000009.1 coordinate 75,944, forward strand.
CGATATCATGAATACCTCGCTGGCTTATATATCCAGAGCTTCCAATCTGCAGCGCACTTTGGGCGGACGGGACCAGGAAACACTGGAGGAACTGATCCAGCGCGCACAAAGAGAAATCCAGACACAGCGGCGCGCGGTGACTGCTCAGGATTTTGAGCAATTCACACTGAAGAGCAGCAAAGCGATCGCCCGGACAAAATGCATAACTCCGGAAGATACAGGTTCAGGTACCGTGACAATTCTGGTCGTCCCCGATGTTGTGGATAATCTGGAAAACGGCGACCTCCATGCTTTGCATGTTTCCGATGACCTGAGGACAAAAGTCAGAGGGTATCTGGATAAGTATCGTTTGCTGACAACAGCCATAAACATCGAAGAACCGAAGTATTATGGCATCAGAGTAAAATCAACAGTTGTCCCGCAGGAATTTGCCAATGATTCAGACACGGCAACCGAAGTGACGGAGGTTTTGAACCGTTACCTGTGTCCTTTGAAAAGCGAAACTGTCGAAGATGAAACATCCCGCGGATGGGAATTCGGACGGAATGTATTCAATGCTGAGATCGTTTCCCTGATCCAGAAGATCCCGAGTGTGAAATACGTTCTGGATACAGAGGTCGAATGGCGTCGGGTCAGTCCGATGAATGAAGTTAATGATGAGTTCGGCGGAGATGTTATGGGATTGCAGCCTGTAAATAAGATGCTGTCAATTCCTGCGGACGGACTGGTCTGTTCCCTGCGTCATGAAATTGTTGTGACAACAATGGATGAATATGTAAGCGGAGGATCCAAATGAGTCCGATGGCTGCCGGCGGGAAGGACCGTTATTCCTTTGAAATGGCGCTGGATCGTTATGTGTGTTATTCGATGGAAGCGGTAACACTGACGATCCGTGTCCGTTTGGAGACACCATCACGTACGATCCTGTGTCTCCACCTTCCTCAAAAAGTTGAAGTTGAATCGATAAGCATGGATAACTTCGATGACAACATGCTCACGGTATATTCGCGCAATTTTGACGGGAAGCTGTTAGCGGTGCAGTTATCGAAATATCTGGACCCGGGTCAGAGCACTCAGCTTCATATCAGGGCTCGTCTGAACACCATTACGATGAACCATTACCTGAGCTTTTGTGCCTGGATGGCTTCTGATGTTCCTGATAACACCTCTCAATTCTTTACAGAACCGAAAGAATCCCGCTCGATTGAACTTGCTGTAAAAGCCAATGCCGAATATATGCGTTTTCTGCCGGAAATTTACAGCTATGACGATTTCATTAACCGCTTTTTGATGATGTTTGAAAGCTTTTGGAAACCGATCAATCAGCAGATTTCTCAGGGAGAAAATTACTATGATCCATATCTGACGCCGGATAATTTTCTGAATTGGCTCGCGTCCTGGGTCGGGATGGAAATTGACGAGACGTTTCCGAAAGAACGGATCCGTGAACTGATCAAAAATGCCGTTCCCTTCTATCACAGCCGGGGCACGGCCGAATCTCTGCGTTATTTCCTTGAAATGTATTCCGGCGGAAAGGTAGAGATCAGTGAGCGGAAAGCCCATAATATGATTATTGGCGGACCAATGGGACTCGGTGACGGGCTTGCTCTTGGTACGGAAAATAAACCGAATACGGTTTCGGTTTCGATGATAGTTCCTTTCTCGGAATTGGAACGGACCGGTTTTACAAAAGATAAGTATTCGAAGAAAATCAAACAGTTTATCCGGAATATTGTACCGGCTCATACGGTTTTTCTTCTTTCTTGTAAATATGAATAGCATCCTGTTCAGAGGATAAGGAGTGTAAAATGAACGATTCAGCTAAAATCAAATATTATCCGAAACGCAGCTTAAAAGCCTATGACGGGATGTCTGTTACTGCGGATATTTGGGAAATGGCTCATGATGAACATCGTGATGACATGCGTGCCCACATTCTTTCGATGCACAAACCCGGGATCATCTGCGGACTTGAAATACGGGCAAATTCCCCGGCTGACCACTATGTCTTTATCTCGCCCGGCGCCGCTGTGGATGATAATGGGCATGTGATCATCGTTGATCAAACGATAGCATATGATTTTGGTGATGAAGGATCAGGCGCTTACAAATTGCTGCTTGGTTACGCAGAACATGAGAAAGAAATCTCTGAAACCAAGGTTAAAGTCATGCAGCATGAGTATATCATCGCAGCCCGACAGACATTACCGAAACAGTCGGTTGTTGAACTTGGGCGTGTACTGATTTCCGGTAAGGGTGCTTCGATCCGCGACGCAAAAGATCCCTTGCAGCCGAGAAGGGATGAACTTGATCTGCGCTATCGGGAAGACAGAACTGATATCCGCGACCGGATCACGGTAGGTGTTGTTACCTATCCTTCTGATAATGACTGGGTTTATAAGAGCTGGAGTATCCTGATCAAGGAGATGGAAACCATGCTGAAAACCAGACTGATCGTGGATGTGCTTCCGGAAATTGATGACCGGATCAACTCATATGATATGGTTTATATCGGTGCCGCGGGCAGCTTTAACCTGGATGCCTCGCAAACCGCTATGCTGAAAAATTATTATAACAACGGCAAAGGACTGCTGCTGGAAGGTCTTGATTCTGAAGGCGGAAAGGCGCTGCGTAAAATCGCGGAAAGTCTCAAAGCCGTACAGGCTGATCCGGAAAGAGACGAACTTTTCCATCAGCCGTTCTTTTTCAGAATTCCTCCGGAACAAATTACGGCAGATAAGCTGTTCTGTGCGGAAAAACTTGTATTTTGTAATGCTTCGCTGACCTTACCCTGGTGCGGGGAATTGAATGATGACCTGCTCCATCGTGAAGAGATACGAACAAATTTGGAATGGGGAGCAAACCTTGTAACTTATTGTGCCAGGTAGATGTGCTGAACCAGTCTTACAATTAAATAGGAAGACAAAAAATCTTCTTAATTCTCCTGAAAGTATACTTCGGATAATTATTTGGAGTATACTCTGTTTGCTTTTAATCTGCATACCCGCTTTCGGCCAGGAGAATATGGAGACGATCTGGCAGCTTGCCTATTGGGAAAGCTTTGATACAGCCTGCACGATAATTATTGATGAAGACCGCACCCCGACAAACGAAGAAATACAAAAAGCCTGCGGCGACGTTTTGTACTATAACTGGCTGACGACACCGCTTTGCGAACGCCATTACGGACAGGATCCGTCTACGATTTCCTGTACGGGGCTTTTCCTGCGACGTGTCGGACAGCGGCAAAAGAGCGATATCAATACGATCACCGTTGACCTGCAGGCTCAGAACCTGCAGAAGATCCGCTTTGATGTTTCCAATGTGAATTGTACACCGGGCACTCTGTGTGATGAAAAGCCGGAATTGCTGCTGATCGCGCACGGACCGGACAATAATGACAGCATCATTACGTCTGTAAATATCCGGGTCGGGACCTATGAAGCAGCCTGCAATGGGAATGCCTGTCAGATGCGGCTGCCGGCAACGGACGAAGCCGGGATCTGGTTTGAATATTGGGCGATGGATTCCAATGCGAATCAAAGCGAGCATTTCTGGCTGAAATTCAGAGCTGTTCCGGCAGCGAATACTTCCGGTTACTATTACTATGATGTGATCGGTGACGCCTTCCCGGATACAGCCGCGTATGGTTCGGAGGTCTGGTATGCTTTTCCTGCGGTCGGACAGGAACTTCCGCCCGCCCTGGAAAAAGTTTATACAAAAGAATACCTGGTAACAAAACACAAGTTGCAGCTGCTTGGCGCGAAATTGATCAAATCCGGAAAGGTTGACACATCTTTCTGCGATAATTACGGTTTAAACCTTGACGGAACACCAAACGGATGCGGTGAACAGGTAACTGCAAAACTTGTTTTTGATAAGCAGAATCAATATGACGGATTGATTTTTGACGCTTCAAAAAAGCAAAGAGTACCGCCGAGGATCGTCAAGGGCTTAATCGCGCAGGAATCACAATTCTGGCCTGATTCGGATGTCGCTTTTGAGTATGGGCTGGGCATGATCACGGAAAGCGGTGCTGATATGCTGCTGCGCTGGAATAATTCATATTTTCTCAACCTTTGCATGGAAACCTTCCCGTATGACCAGGGACAGTGCATGGGCGGTTTCTCCAACCTCAGCGAGGACAAACAAATCGTTCTGCGCGGAGTGGTTATTTCAAAGGTCGGTACTGATGAGGAAATAGAGATGCTCGCGGCTGCTATCCGTGCCTGTGTATATCAGGTAAATCAGGTCGTCGCGAATGCGACAGGAAATACTCCTTCTGCGGTTTCAACTTATGAAGATATGTGGAAACTCACGGTTGCGAATTACTATTCCGGTTCCGGATGTCTGCTGAATGCCCTGAACCAGGTGACTGCTTATAAAATGCCTGCAACCTGGGAAAATGTCCGCAGATATTTAACCGGGAAATGCGAGCTCGCAAACCTGTATGTCGACCGCGTCTACGAACTGGGATATTAAAAAAATCAGGGGAAGAAAAGGTACATATTCTTCCCCCTTATAAAGAGTGATTGAAACACATCAGCTAAATCCCGTGTGGTTCTGGTGCGGGATTGCTTACCAAACTGCCGATAAGCTTTGCTTATCAAGGCTGATATATTATGAAAAAAACTTTGGATCATGTCGGTTTGACAGATCATGCCATTGATTGGAAAAGACTACACTTTTCTCAGTTGACGAAAGAGACTCGGTAGGATATGGCTCTGTTTCGTCTGCTTTTATATATTATAGTTATGGGAAAGAAAAAGGCAAATGTCAAATGTCACATTGTTTGCCTGACTAATTTCTAATAACCTCATGACATTTGACAGCTGCGGAATTCGGGCGTTTATGCCTTTTCGATAGATTTTGGGGTCATCTGCCGTTTGGGAAGATATACAGTGATGCGGGTACCGACGCCTTCCCGCGTCAGTACGTCAAACCGGCCGTCATGTTTCCCGATGATCCAGCGCGCAATCGCGAGTCCGAGCCCGGTACCGCCGGTATCACGTGAGCGGGAGCTGTCTGCCCTGTAGAAGCGGTCAAAGATATGGGGGAGTGACTCCTCATCGATCCCGATCCCGGTATCCTGAACCGCGAAACAGGGAACCCCGCCGTCCAATCCAGCGCCGATGGTGATTTCCCCGCCGTCCGGTGTGTATTTTTTAGCGTTGTCCAGTAAAATTCTTGCGGTCTGTTTGAGCATGGATATGTCACCGAATACCGGCACACTGCTTTCCGCCCGGCATTTGTATGTATGGTTTCCGTCAATCATGACATATTCTTCATAAACCTCACGGATCATCTCAGCCAGATCGAATTCAACAAAGGACATTTTGGTTTTGCCGTTGTCTCCCCGTGCGAGGAACAGCAGCTGTTCAACCAGGTAATTCATGTGTTCGGATTCGGTTTTGATGGCTTCAATGGATTCCGTCAGCACTTTTTCGTCGGTTTTCCCCCAACGGTCCAGCATATCCGCATAGCCTTTGATAACGGCGATCGGAGTGCGGAGCTCATGGGAGGCGTCGGAAACGAAACGGGTCTGCTGCCGGTAGGAATCCCGCATGCGCTCGATCAGGTTGTTGACCGCCAATTCAAGTCCTGCCAGCTGCTGATCGCCGGTACGCAGACGGGCGTTTTCCGCCATCGGGCTGATATCGTCGATAGCTGCTTCCAGACGAAGAAATTTCTCTTCATCAAAATCATTGCTTTGAGAACCAAGCTGCAGCGCGACATTTGTTAATTCTTCAATGGGTTTTAAAGTCCGGCGGATGGAAATGGTCCCGAGTGATAATTTGCCCAGGAGGATCAGCCCTTCCCCCCTCAGCAGCAGGCTGTATTTTTGGGTGGCGAGAATGATTTTTACCGTTTGGATAACCAGGTCAAAACCGGATGCCTCTGCCGGAGCAATAATGCCTGTGGTGATATCAAAAACGATCAGAAAAATATCCAGCGCAAGGAAGAGCAAAAAGAGTTTGAGCGTCCCCGTTACGTTGATCCGCCAGGCAATTTCTCCGGTTCGTACAGCCGGTTTTTTCTTTTTCGCCATAAAAAGTTCAATCCTTGATCACATAACCGACGCCGCGGACAGTATGGATGATATGGATCCCGTAAACATCATCCAGTTTGGACCGGAGGTAGCGGATGTACACATCCACAACATTGGTTTCGCCCATATAGTCATAACCCCATACTCTTTCGAGCAGGGTGTTGCGGGAAAGGACGATATTTTTATTCTCAAGCAGTGTCTGCAGCAGGGTAAATTCTCTTGCGGTGAGTTCTATCAGATCTTCTCCGTAATGGACTTCGTGACGGCTGACAGAAAGGGAGAGAGCACCGTGGGTCAGGTCTTCCGATTGCTGCGCGGCATTGCCGCCATTGTGTCTTAATCCAAGACGGATGCGGGCAAGAAGCTCTTCAATGGCAAAGGGCTTGGTTATATAATCGTCGGCTCCGAGATCCAAACCGGAGACTTTATCCATAACCGCATCACGGGCTGTCAGCATGATGACAGGAACGGAAGAAGTCTTGCGCAGTCTGCGCAGGACTTCCAATCCGTTTAAACCGGGCAGCATAATGTCCAGCAAAATCAAATCATAAATTCCGCTTTCAGCTTTTTCCAGTCCTTCCCGGCCATCCGTACATTTATCTACTTCATAACCCTCGTGAACAAGTTCCAGCTCGATAAACCGGGCAATTTTTTCTTCGTCTTCTATGATAAGAATTTTGCAGGGCATTGTTTACTTTACTCCTCTCGATGTGTGGGTTCTGTATAATCATAAACGTCATCACCGGTCTGTGTTCCGCTCCGGGTGGCGTCATATGCTTTGTGCTTCGGGCTGTTGTTTTGATTTTTCATCCTGTCAATAAAATCACCGGCAGCGTCTTCAGCACGGTTCAGGATGTTGTTGACCCGGTCCGACCCGAGATCCGGACCGCCCAGGCGATAGCGGAACCCGATGAAGAAGAGGACGCACATTGCGATGATCACAGTCCAGAAAGAAACGACCAGCAGGATAATGAAGAGCCAGATGGGAATTTCAAGGAAAACTTCCCCGCTGCGTTTGCATACCACGAGCTCGTTGTCCATGATGATTTCCTTAGCTTTGCGCAAAATGGTGTGGACCACACCTCCTCCGCTGCTTTGGTATGAGGATGAATTTCTCACGCTATCCTTAGCCCGTTCTTCTTTGCGGCGTTCTTCTTCCTGCTGTTTCCGCTGTTCTTCCTGCTGTTCAGGATTTGTGCTGAAATGGCTGGCTTTCCCTTCGACTTTTCCGTTCTTTTCAAGCCAGACCGCGGCATCCAGCAGATCCCATCCGGAGTTCTCCAGCGCGGTTTTGGCATCTTCATAGCTGACGCCTGTGCTCTTTACCAGTTTTTCTACAAGTTCAAATCGATCCATCTTTATTTTCCTCCCTTAATCATAACTGATAATATCGTACATCATCAAGTTAAATGTGGGATAACGGAAAGGTTAGAAATTGATTAGAAAAAAACGCGGTATTCACGATACAATTTAAGAAAATACTGATTAGTTAATTCCCGGAACGGTTTCGCGCCATGCCTGCCGTGACATGGAACTTCTCAAGTCATCGAAGAAATTATTCAGTGTGTTTTTAATATGAGAAAAACAAATAATTCAGGAATATTTCTGCCGCAAAGGAGATAATGATTATGGAATATCCGAAATTGAAAAAGTGGATCGAGGAATCGTCTCATACCGTGTTCTTCGGCGGTGCCGGTGTTTCAACGGAAAGCGGCATCCCTGATTTCCGCAGCGAAAACGGTACCTTCAAAGCCCTGGAAAAATACGGCAGGGCTCCGGAAATCCTGTTGTCACGCAGCTATTTCGATATGCGGCCGGAGGTGTTTTTTGAATATTACCGGGAAAATCTGCTTGTGACGGATGTACAGCCGAATCCGGCGCATCTTGCGCTTGCAAGACTGGAAGCGATGGGCAGGCTCAGCGCAGTGATCACACAGAATGTTGACGGGCTGCATCAAAAGGCCGGCAGCAAACATGTGCTGGAACTTCACGGATCGATTTACCGCAATTATTGTATGAAATGCGGGAAAAGGTACGACGTTGAGAAAATTCAGGAAACAACGGGAGTTCCGCGCTGTGAGTGCGGCGGGATCATCCGCCCTGACGTTGTGCTGTATGAGGAAGGCCTGCCGGAGGATGTCTTTTATGAAGCAGAAAATGAAATATCGAAGGCCGAATTGCTGATCGTCGGCGGGACATCGCTTGCCGTTTATCCGGCGGCGGGTCTGCTGCAGTCGTTCCACGGGTATTATCTTGTGCTGATAAACAAATCCGTAACACCGTTTGATTTCCGCGCGGACCTGGTGATCCGCGAACCCATCGGTGAGGTCTTCGCCTCTTTGGGAATCTGACAGCAGCCGGGACAAGCGCACATTTTAATTAAAGCGGTACAAAGGGGACAGGTCAAAGTGTACCGGTACACTTTGACCTGTCCCCTTTGTACCGGAATGAGATAGAAAGGATGGAATTTCCCAAAGAATTTCGAGTTAAAGAAAAAAGTGGTACAATTCTTGCAACTCTATTATGTGGCATAACTTAGAAAGAGGACAGTGCGTATATGTATCAAAACCAAAGTCAAAAATTAGAAACCCGGATTCAGGCTTCGGCTCATCTGGCTCAAACGATGACTATGTTAGGCATGTCATCGGAAGAGATCAGGGAGAAAATTGAAAGTGAGCTGGCTAAAAATCCTTTTCTTGAACTGGTTGAAGAACGCATCTGTCCGACTTGTAAGAGAAAACTGCCCGAAAACGGGAAATGCCCGATTTGCTCCCAGCCACAGCTGGACCAATCCAAAGAAAACATTATTTTTGTTTCTCCCAAGGATGATTTTTCCTCCTATAATTACAGCTCCGCGGTAGAACCTTATCATGATGAGCCGGATTATGATTCCGCTCAGACAGAGGATCTGGCCGCGTATGTTTTAAAGCAAATCGGTCCTGATCTGGAAGATAACCAAAAACTGGTGGCTGCCTACCTGCTGAACAGTCTGGATGAAGACGGCTTTATCACAACCGATGTGTTTGAAGTCGCGCAGTATTATCATGTGCTTCCTTCTTCGGTGGAGGAAGTGATCGACCTCATCCAGCACGCTGATCCGCTGGGCGTGGGCTCCCGGAACCTGCAGGAAGCGCTTTTGGTACAGCTGAAGCATATTTCCGAAACAGTCAGTGTCCCTTCCGGAACGGAAAACATTATCCGCAGTTCTTTTGATGACCTGAAACACGGGAAATACCGTGAGATAGCGAAAAAACACGGACTGACGGTCCGGCAGGTCCAGAAAATCGAAAAATTTATCGGTGATAATCTGAATCCTTTCCCTGCCCGCGCTCATTGGGGCGATACGCTCGCGGGAAAATCCAACCAGGACTATTCAGCCGTTTACCATGAACCGGATATTCTGATCTATTACCTGAATGAAGACCCCCGCAACCAGCTGGTGGTGGAAATCGTGATGCCGATCTCCGGTTACCTGCGTGTCAACCAGTTTTATAAGAAAGAATTGAAAAACGCTCCGGAAGACCGCATGGAGGAGTGGAAGAATGACCTTGATAAGGCAAACCTGCTTGTCAAGAGCCTGTACCAGCGCAACAACACGATTTCGGATATGATGTCCCTTCTGATCGGAAAGCAGGAAGCGTATATCCGGAACGGGGAAGAGTATATCCAGCCGCTGACACGCGCGCAGATCGCTGCCGAAATGGGTGTTCATGAATCCACGATCAGCCGGGCTGTTTCCAACAAGACAGTTATGCTTCCGAACCGGAAAGTTGTGGCTCTTTCATCCTTCTTTGACCGCAGCCTGAACGTCCGGACAGTTCTCAAGGAACTGATCCAGAATGAAACCAAACCGCTTTCCGACGCGAAACTGGTGACCCTTCTCAACGAACGGGGCTTCAATGTCGCGCGCCGGACGGTCGCGAAATATCGTTTGATGGAAGGGATCGGTTCTGCCCACCAGCGCGGGATCAGCACCGTTCAGTAGTCTATGGAGCGGTATTCTGTTAATATACCGCCGGAAATAAGCGGCGTTTATGACAGTATTTTATATTTGTGCGACGCGCCGGTTTTTATCTGGTCGGCAATTGGTCCGCGAATGCTCAAGACCAATGAAAACGCTGACCGTTTTTTTTTACAATATCCGACGATCCCGGGAAGTACTGAAATCGATATCGACAGAGCCATCCCGGGGTGGCATACGATTCCCAACAGAAAAAACAATTCCGTTTGGCTTGATTTCCATGACCTTGACCATAATGTGAAAAATCTGCAGGTGCGCAACACGCTGCTGGATCCGGACAGAAATATCTGGGCAACCACGTTGATCAGCAATATTTCCCGTGATAATGAGAAAAAGACCGGTTCCAGCCTGTTTTTTCGTTCGGTTGAGATAATGTGGAATGAAATGATCGAAAGCAGCTCCGCTTTTCGTGCCAAACAATCCGAATTTTCCACACTGGTCATGAATGAACTGGAACTGACCGCGTTTACCTTTTTCCCGTCAGAGGTCTTTGAAGAGTTTGACCTTTACGACGCGCTGAAAGAGCCCGGTCAGGAAAAATATGGGTTTAATAATGATTCCGTCAAAAAACTGCGCTTCGCGGCTGCTGACCGGAAAAACCAGCTGGTGAGTGCCGATATTCCGCAGAAAAACATGGCGGCCTGGGGATTTGATACGGAGGGAGAAATCTTCGCGGGATTTTTCTGCCTGGAAGGCCTGAACCCGAAATTTGAACCGGAAGCCCAGCTTATCTGTGAGATCCTGACGGAAAAATACCGCGGCCTTTATTCGCTGCTTTCGCTGAGGCGTGAAAACTATATCACTAAATTTGAAAATGAAATCAACGATATCGTAAATGCGAATATTATTGAAGGTGTGATCATTACAGACGCCCGGTTTTCCGTGATGTACATCAATCCCGTCGCCGCGACGATGTTCGGGTTCAACAGTTCGCAGGTGGTAGGCCATAAACTGGAAGATCTGCTGGTGACAAGCGACGGCATTCAGGGGCTTGTGGACCGCGACGACAGGGATGGACAGGTTTCTTCGATAAAATATCTTCATCGGCGCAGCGGAAAGATTTTTCCCTGCCAGATCAAGGTCTGTAAAATGGAATCCGGGCTTGACACCTACAATATTTTTGTCCTGTCTGACCAGACCGAAACAGAGGAAAGCCGCCTGAAAACAGAACAGCTCACACAAAAAGCCTTCCTGGGCGATTTTGCTTCCATGCTTGCCCATGAGATCAGGAATCCGATCAACAACATCCAGATGTGGATCGCGAACCTGTATACCATGGCTGAGGGAAATGAGGAATTTTTATCAGGAGCAAAACGGGTTGAAAATGACTTCCAGCGCATCACACAGCTGGTGAACAACATTCTTGCCTTTTCAAAACCGATGGCGCTCAACAAGGAAGAGATCGACCTTTCTCTGCTGATATCGGAAATTATTGAAAAGTGGCGCCTGAATTTTGCCCGGAAAAATATCAGCTGTTATTTTTCCCCGCCTGAGAATTTCCCGAAGTTTTACGGGGATCCGCGGTCGCTGGAGCAGGTCTTTAATAACCTGATCGGAAATTCTGTTGATGCTTTTGATGGACAAGATGGCATAATCACATTAAAATTGAGTCTGAGGGAAAATGAATCCGGCCGCCGGCAGATCGTTATTTCAGAATCTGATAACGGACCCGGAATTCCTGATGATAAAATAGATACAATATTTGAGCCCTTCATGACAACAAAAAAGAATGGGAACGGCTGGGGGCTGGCCCTGACAAAACGGATCATTACCTCGCATAAAGGGACAATACAGGTGAAATCTTTCGCGGGCGGCGGAACAGTTTTTGAAATACTGCTGCCATTGAGTGATGAAATGGGATAGACAATGAATACAACGATTCTGATCGTAGACGATGAAGATAATTTCCGTGACGGATTTAAGCAATATCTGACCAATAAGGGCTTTAATGTATTCGGGGCTGCAAATCTGACCGATGCGCGTAAGCTGCTGCGTGAAAACCAGATCGATATCGTACTCCTTGATGTGCAGATCGGGAAAGAATACGGACCGGACCTGTTGGATGATATCAACCTTACGCGGCCGACGCCGATCACCATTTTGCTGACTGCCTATGGTGAGGTGGATATGGCTGTGGCAGCAATGAAAAACGGGGCGTTTGACTTTATGCCCAAGCCGCTCAACCTGCCGGAACTCGAAAAACGCCTGAAGGAAGCTGAGGAAATGATGCAGTTCCGACGGGAGATGGAACGATATTGGACCAACGCGGAAAAGAAGTTTGATTTTGTCGAGGGTCAGAATCCCAGGATGCTGCGGGTTTTCCAGGACGCTTCCCGTGCCGCAAAGGCGGGTGTTTCCGTCTTGATCAACGGGGAAACGGGCAGCGGTAAGGAAATTATCGCGAAATACATCCATAAAAACGGATCCCGTTCTTCAAAACCGATGGTCGCTATCAACTGCGCGGCAATCACCCCGAGTGTCCTTGAATCTGAGCTGTTCGGTCATGAAGCCGGTTCCTTTACCGGAGCGACTACAAAAACACAGGGCCTTTTTGAGCAGGCTGATGGCGGTATCCTTTTCCTGGATGAGATATCCTCAATGAGCCTTGAAATGCAGGCGAAGATCCTGCGCGCCATCGAAGATAAAAAGATCCGCCGTGTGGGCGGGATCAAAGAGATCCCGGTCGATGTTCAGATCGTAGCCGCGTCAAACCGTGACCTGAAAAAGATGATGGAAGAAAAGACCTTCCGGGATGATCTTTATTACAGGCTGCGTGTCGTTGACGTGAATATTCCTCCACTGCGGGAGCGCACGGAAGATATTCCGGAGCTTGCGGCGTTTTTTATCAAATATATCAACCGCGAACGCGGTCTGAATATCAACGGTATCTCACCCCAGGTCCTGAAGGCATTCCAGAAGTATAACTGGCCCGGCAATATCCGTGAGCTTCGGAACGTCATTGAGCGTGCCTGCATTCTGTGCCTGGGAGATACGATCGAACTTTGCGATATTGACCGCGAAATCGCGGAAAACAGTTATTAATAAATAAGGTCCGGGGAGCGTGTGATGAACATTATTACATTAAGTGCCGCGCTGCTGGTCATCATCGGGTTTGTCAGCCTGATCTTCGGGCTGGTGGTGCTGACAAAAAAAGCACTTTCCAAAGATCTTGAGGAAGTTACTGCCGAAGCCTCCAAACTGGCGAAAAAAGGCCTTTTGACGGATGTCGGCAGTTCCCTGCAGTCCGCGTCTTTTCTGGTCAAGGAGATGACCGAATTGATGAAAACTACTCGCGGGATCGGTCTGACGCTGATCATTATCGGCATCATGCTGCTTGCGGGCGGTCTGGCATTATACAAAACAATTATTTGATTCCGGAGAGAGAATATGGGTCAAATCAACAGAGCACAAATCATTACCTTATCAAATGCGGCTTATCAGTTGGAGCAGTTTAGTGAATCCAGGAAGATCCTGGTGTCCTGGCTGCATAAATATCCGAATGATTTGTGGATCCGTTATCGTTTGGCGATCATTCTCTACAGACTGGGTGAGTTTGAGAAAGCGATCCGTCTCTGTGAATTAATTGTTACGGAGGACCCCGAATTTTATGAGGTTTGGGGGCTGCTGGCTGTACTTTATCCGGAGCTCAGTACCGACCGGAAACTGGCTGAATACCGGGCGAAGAAGCTGCAATTTAATGAAGAAAAAAAAGAAAAGGGTCTCAAAGCGCTTTTCAAACGGGGAAAACAGGTTAACCAGGAAGAATTGGCGGTTGAAAACGATGAATTCGATATTCTGACCGCGGTGAATAATGCCAAACTTCTTGTGAATGATGACGACCGGGTATCATCCAGCCGTATTTTGAATATCTATTACCGGCGCTGGCCGCAGACGATCCAGTTTAAACTGATCCTTGGCCATATCTTAAACCAGATGCAGCGGGACGATGAAGGAATGGCGATCATTCAAAGCGCTGTCAACGCGGATATCACCGGTCAGGTAGGACAGCGGATCTGGACGGACAAGAATCCTTATAAAAACTTGTGGGTGGACCCGTCACTGCTTGCCATGGAAGTTGACAGCAACATGAAGCTTTCTCCTGAGATCGTACGTCTGGCCGGTCTGGAGAATCTTACCTTCCTGTATGATCCTGCTGCCGCGAAAGTGGAGATCACTGATAACGCGCTGGTCGATACCGGCGGCTCCCGTCCCGCGAATTATGAAGAGGATAATGATCCTGGTGAGTCCGCCAATCCTGTGAAAGAACCATCAAAAAAGCAGGATGTTCCGGCGTCCGGGACTTCCGGCACACCCGCTCCTGCTTCAAAACCTGCTTCCCAGGGAAAAAAGAATGAATCCCAGATTTTCGGAGAAGAAAAATATCAAATCGGCGGTTCTTCCATTCTTACCGGGAAGGGCGGAATCTTCGCCGGGACAGGATTGGGCAAACGCTTTAAAGAAGATCAGATCCCGATTGGTGAATACGTCTATAAACCGAAAGACTCCGAAGTTGATAACCGCAAACCGGTTTACGTCATTATGTCTTCCATTGCCGGCCTGAACCGCAAATACGGTTCCAATAATAAGGATTTTATCAATAATGAGATGCATGCTGTGGCGGACGCGGTTTCCAACCGCAAAGGATGGAGTGCACAGGTGTTTTATCCGGATGAATATGCATCAGTCGGTACAGCCGGTCCCTCCGCGAAAATGCTGCATCAGGAGCTGGTCAAGCTTGACGGCTCTCTGAAGGAAAAAGGACAGATGATCGGCGCGCTCCTGATTGTCGGCGGCGATGATGTTGTACCGTTTTTCAGCCTGAAGAATCCGACGGGCGACAGTGATGTTGATGTTCCTTCAGATGCTCCTTACGGTGCTCTTGACAGCGACCGCTGTTATGAGATGCAGTGGCCGGTGGGCAGAATCCCCGGGGACGGTTCCTCTGATACAGGACTGCTGATGGAGCAGCTGCGCAACATTCAGGATTATCATATCCTGCGTTACAGCAGCCAGAAAACCGGTGATGCACAGAAGAAAAAGGAACGGAAAAACGCGAAAAAGACCGGAAAATGCTTTGGTTACACCTGCGCGGCATGGATCACACCTTCGACGATCGTATATAAGACGATTGCTGATTCTTCCAGCCTTTCCGTCTGCCCGGCAACAACGTCAGCGAATTTCCCGCTGTCATCCTTTGATTCCTGCGATTATGCTTATTTCAACCTGCACGGCATCAAAGGCCAGCCGAACTGGTACGGTCAAAAGCGCAATGATGACACATCCAACGGTCCGAGGATCCCGGTTGCTCTGGAAATCAACAATGTGACAAATATCAGCAATACACCGAAGGTCGTATTTGCAGAATGCTGTTATGGCGCTGAAACACCGAAACGTTTTGAACGGGATTGTATGAGCCTGCATTTTCTGGGCAAAGCTACACGGGTGTTTGTCGGTTCCACTACGATCGCCTACGGTGCCCTGAACGCAACACTGGTCGCGGCAGATCTGCTTGGCTACCTTTTCTGGAAACACCTGCTCACCGGCATTACCTGTGGTGAGGCCTTCCGGCGTGCCAAGAAGAATCTGGCGACGGAAATGGAACAGAAAAACGGCGGTTTGGATTCCGAAATTCAAAAGACGCTGATCTCGTTCGTCTTTTACGGTGATCCGCTTTATTCCGTGGATGAAAATGCCGATATCAATAACATTATGCAGCGTTCCAAGACGCCGCGTGATTATGAATTGCTCGGTGAGGAAGCAAGCTATGAAAATGTTCTGGCTCCGGAGATGTCCAGTGATATCTATAAGGAAGTCAAACGGGCTTACAACATCAGTTCCGCTGCCGATGAGTATTCCCAGTGCATGGTGAAGAAGGAAATGAATTACAATCTGACCGGCCGCTATACCCAGCACGCGCTTCCGGAACATTCCAATTTTGTGATCACCTACATCAAGGATACCCGGGTCGGAAACGCTCTGGACAGGTCTGTGATCCGTGTCACGGTCCGGGATGACGGACGAATTCAGAAAGTCAGTTTTTCACGGTAATTTTTCAGGAATGGGTATGTGGGGACGGTTCCGCTTTGCGCAGCCGTCCTTTTTATTGTATACAATCGGTAAATGAACAATAAAGTGATTTATAATATGAAAATGTAATGACATTCATCAGTGTTTGTTAAAAATGTCACAACCGACTTGACATTGTAAACGTTTGCAAATAAAATTATTAAAAATACCAAATCCACAGCGACCTGGGGTATGCGGTTATATATAAGGAGTAAACAATATGGAAAAGGTTATTATTGCATCAGCATGCAGAACAGCTATTGGCAAATTCGGCGGGACGCTTCAGAATGTGTCTGCGGCAGAATTGGGTTCAATTGTCATCAAAGAAGCGGTCGCCCGTGCCGGGATCACCCCTGATGCAGTTGACCAGGTCTATATGGGCTGCGTAATTCAGGCCGGTCTCGGTCAGAATGTTGCCCGTCAGGCTTCTATTAATGCCGGTATCCCGGTCTCCACTCCGGCTGTAACACTCAATGTTGTGTGCGGTTCCGGGCTGGAAGCTGTCAACACCGGTGCCCGGATGATCCAGCTGGGTGAAGCTGATGTGGTTGTCTGCGGCGGTACGGAAAACATGAATATGGCTCCGTTTGCCATGATGAAAGGCCGCTACGGATATCGCATGGGCTACCCGATGGGGAAGAGCGAACTGGTCGATACCATGGTCAATGATGCTTTGTGGGATGTTTTCAACAATGTCCATATGGGCATCACTGCTGAAAATATCTGCGAAAGATGGGGACTGACCCGCGAAGATCTGGACGCTTTCTCTGTGGCATCCCAGGCAAAAACCGAAAAAGCTCAGGAAACCGGCGCGTTCGATGAGGAAATCGTTCCTGTTGTTATCAAAAATAAGAAAGGTGACATCATCTTCAACAAAGACGAAGGCAACCGCCCCGGCACGACAATGGAAGGTCTCGCGAAATTAAAGCCCGCCTTCAAACCGGACGGAATGGTCACTGCCGGCAACTCCTCCGCAATCAACGACGGCGCGGCTGCAGTTGTGCTGATGAGCGAAAAGAAGGCTAAAGAATTGGGTGTTACCCCGATGGCGACCTGGGTTTGCGGCGCACTGGGCGGTGTGGATCCTGCTATCATGGGTATCGGCCCCGTTGAAGCTTCTAAGAAAGTTATGGCGAAAACCGGAATGACGATCGATGATTTTGATCTGATCGAAGCCAATGAAGCTTTTGCCGCGCAGTCTGTGGCTGTTGCCCGTGAATTGAAATTCAACATGGAAAAGGTCAATGTGAATGGCGGCGCGATCGCTCTCGGCCATCCGGTCGGTGCTTCCGGCTGCCGCATTCTCGTCACCCTGCTCTACGCGATGAAGCACCGCGGCGCTAAGAAGGGCCTCGCGACACTCTGCATCGGCGGCGGTATGGGTTGTGCCACGATCGTTGAGATGGAATAACAGGAATGGAGTAAAGATGTACGTTACTACTGAAATTCAGGATGCTGTCGAGATCATTACGATCGACCGCCAAAACGCGCTGAATGCCCTGAACCCGGAAGTTCTTGAAGAGCTGAAGGCTGCGTTTGAAGCTGTTGATCAGAATGCCATCCGCTGCATCGTTTTGACCGGAGCAGGGGACAAAAGCTTTGTCGCCGGCGCGGATATTGCTTCCATGAGCAAGATGACAAAGGCTGAAGGGGAAGCCTTTGGTAAAATGGGAAATGATATTTTCCTGATGATCGAAAAATTCCCCATCCCCGTCATTGCCGCTGTCAACGGTTTTGCCCTCGGCGGAGGCAACGAGCTTGCCATGAGCTGTGACATTCGGATCTGCTCTGATAACGCTTTGTTCGGCCAGCCGGAAGTCGGGCTCGGAATTACCCCTGGCTTTGGCGGGACACAGCGTCTCGCACGTCTGATCGGTCCGGGCATGGCGAAGCAGATCACCTATGCGGCGCTGAATATTGACGCGGCGGAAGCTTTGCGCGTAGGTTTAGTCAACGCGGTTTATCCGCAGGGCGAGCTGATGCCGAACGCGGTGAAGCTGGCAACGAAGATCTCAAGAAACGCTCCTATCGCGGTGCGTGCCTGTAAAAAGGCGATCAATGAAGGTCTCGAGGTCTCTATTGAAAAGGGAATCGAAATCGAAGAAAAACTTTTCGGTTCCTGTTTTGAAACACACGATCAGGTGGAAGGTATGGCCTGCTTCCTGAGCCGGGAAAAACCGAAGCCGAAACCGGTCTTCACAAACAATTAGGAGGTAAATTCATGAAAGTTGGAATTATTGGTGCCGGTACCATGGGACAGGGCATTGCCAAGGCTTTTGCTCAGGTTGACGGATATGAAGTCGCGCTCTGCGATATTGACCAGACCTTCGCGGATAACGGGCTGAAGAAAATCGCTGCCGGATACGCAAAACTGGTCGCTAAAGGAAAAATGGACCAGGAAAAGGTCGATGCCATCCTTGCAAGGATCAAAGCCGGTTTGAAGGAAGATCTCTGCGCGGATTGCGACCTGATCGTTGAAGCGGCTTTTGAAAATATGTCCGTAAAGCAGATCACCTTTGGTGAACTTGACAAGCTCTGCAAACCGGAATGCATTTTCGCTTCCAACACCTCCAGCCTTTCCATTACGGAAATCGGCAAGGGACTCAGCCGCCCGCTGATCGGTATGCATTTCTTCAATCCTGCCGACCGCATGAAGCTGATCGAAGTGATCGCCGGTGAAAATACGACCCCGGAAATGGTCGCGAGAATCAAAGAAATCGCGGTGGAACTGGGCAAGGATCCTGTTCAGGTGAATGAAGCTGCCGGTTTTGTCGTCAACCGCATCCTGATCCCGATGATCAACGAAGCTGCCTTTATCAAGATGGAAGGCGTTTCCAACATCGCCGGTATCGATACCGCTATGAAGCTCGGTGCCAATCATCCGATGGGACCGCTGGAACTCGGTGACTTTGTCGGCCTGGATATCTGCCTGGCTATCATGGATGTCCTTTATAATGAGACCGGCGACAGCAAATACCGCGCCTGCCCGACCCTGCGCAAGATGGTCCGCGGCGGCAATCTCGGCCGCAAGACCGGACGCGGTTTTTATGTCTACAATGCTGACGGCACGAAGACTCCGGTTGACGAGCTGTAATAATTAGTGATTATCAACAGGCATAGGGGATGGTTCTGCAGACTCAATTGCGAGCCGTGAAGGACCGTTCCCATTGCTGTTAAACTTACGGAGAAATTAAGAATGGATTTCAGCTTTACCAAACAACAGCAGATGGCGCAGAAAATGTACCGCGAATTTGCTGAAAATGAAGTCAAGCCGTTGGCCAAAAAAGTTGATGCCGAAGAATATTTCCCGATCGAAACCGTGAAAAAAATGGCGAAATTGGGAATGATGGGAATTTATTTCCCGAAGAAATACGGCGGAGCCGGCGGCGATGTGCTGTCTTATGTGATGGCTGTGGAAGAAATGAGCAAAGTCTGCGCAACCACCGGTGTGATCCTCTCTGCTCATACAAGCCTCTGTGCCGCCCCGATCTATGAAAACGGTACGGAAGAACAGAAAATGAAGTATCTGCCGAAACTCCTGAGCGGTGAATGGCTCGGCGCTTTCGGTTTGACCGAACCGGGTGCCGGTACGGATGCCCAGGGGCAGCAGACCGTCGCGGTGGATGCCGGAGATCACTGGGTCCTCAACGGTTCCAAGATCTTTATCACCAATGCCGGATACGCGGATGTGTTCATCGTGATCGCCATCACCGGGCAGGTTCCGGACAAACGCGGCCGCATGACCAAAGAAATTTCCGCATTCATCGTGGAACGGACTTTCCCGGGCTTTTCTGTCGGGAAACCGGAAGATAAGATGGGTATCCGCGGATCTTCCACCTGCGAGCTGATTTTTGAGGACTGCATTGTTCCGAAGGAAAATATGCTCGGTGCGAAGGGTCGCGGCTTCCAGCTCGCCATGAGTTCACTGGATGGCGGCCGTATCGGGATCGCTTCCCAGGCTCTGGGTATCGCTGAAGGCGCTTTGGCTGAAACGATCACTTACACCAAAGAACGAAAACAGTTTGGAAAATCCATTGCGGATTTTCAGAATACGCAGTTCGAGCTGGCTGAAATGAAAGCCCGCATCGATGCGGCAAAATTCCTGGTCTATAACGCTGCTGAGACGAAACAGCGGGCGATGAACGGGGAAAAGATCCGCTACAGCGTAGAAGCCGCGGAAGCAAAACTGATCGCTTCCCGTACAGCCAGCGATGTGACCCGCCGCTGCCTGCAGCTTTTCGGCGGGTACGGTTATACCCGTGACTATCCGATCGAACGCATGATGCGCGATGCGAAGATCACGGAAATTTATGAAGGAACCAGCGAAGTCCAGATGATGGTCATTTCCGGTGCGATTTTGAGATAAGGGAACAGGTTCGATGAAAGCTATTGTTTGTGTAAAACAGGTACCGGATACTTCCGGAAAAGTTGCCTATAAACCGGATGGCACTCTCGACCGTGCCTCCATGGATGTTGTTACGAATCCTGATGACCTCAATGCGCTGGAAGCTGCTTTGACATTGAAGGATGAAACCGGCTGTGAAGTTGTCGTCATCAGCATGGGACCGGATCCCGCGGAGGGTATGCTCCGTGAACTGCTGGCCCGCGGTGCGGATCGTGCGATCCTTGTCAGCGGACGCGAATTCGGCGGTTCCGATACATTCGCTACCAGCCAGATCCTGGCCGCCGCGGTGAACCGTGTCGGTCTCGGCCCTGATGATATCGTCTTCTGCGGCCGCCAGGCTATTGATGGCGATACTGCCCAGGTTGGTCCGCAGATCGCTGAAAAGCTCCATCTGCCCCAGGTTTCCTATGCTGCGGAGATCAAAAAAGACGGCAACAAACTGACTGTGAAACGGATGCTTGAAGATGGTTTCATGATGCTGAGTGTTGAAACTCCCTGTCTGATCACCTGTATCAAGGAACTGAACCAGCCGCGTTACATGAATATCAAAGGGATTTTCGAATGCTATGATAAGCGGATCGAAAGATTTGATTATGAGGCACTGAAGGATGATCCGCTGATCGAAACCGATACGATTGGTCTTAAGGGATCTCCGACGAACGTCTTTAAAGCGTTTACGCCCCCGCTAAAAGGTGCCGGTGCGATGCTGAACGGTGATGATGCGGCAGCAAAGCTCGCGTCTATTCTTGCTGAAAAGCATTTGATCTAAGGAGGAACGGAAGATGACTGACTTTTCAGATTACAAGGGTATCTGGGTATTTTGCGAGCAGCGCAGCGGCGAATTGATGCCGACAGATTTTGAGCTGGTCAGCGAGGCAAGCCGCCTGGCAAAGGAAATCGGCTGCAAAGTGACTGGTGTGGTGCTGGGTAACGGCATGGAAGCTGCTTCAAAAGAATTGGGCGGCTATGGCGCTGATGAAGTCATGGTTTGCGATGATCCTCTGCTTGAGGTCTATACGACGGATGCCTATACAAAGGTGCTCTGCGACCTGGTCAATGAGTATAAGCCGGAAGTTCTCCTGATGGGTGCTACCAATATCGGCCGTGATCTCGGTCCCCGCTGCGCTGCCCGTCTGCATACCGGCCTGACCGCGGATGCCACGCATCTGGATGTGGATACGAAGGAATATATCGAATTCCTGCGCAATGCCAGCACCATCGATGTCGAAACGGTGAAACTGGATGAAGCTGACCGCAACCTAAAGATGACCCGTCCCGCGTTTGGCGGTCATATGATGGCGACCATCATCTGCCCGCGCTTCCGTCCGCAGATGTCTACGGTACGCCCGGGTGTCATGAAGCGTGCTGCCTTTGACCAGGCTAAAGCTGATGCCTGCCAGGTCATCAAACCCGCGTTCTCCATAACCAAAGAAGATATCCATGTGGAAGTTCTGAGTGTGGAGAAAGCCGCAAAGAAGATGGTTGACCTGATCGGCGCTAATGTGGTGGTTTCTGTTGGCCGCGGAATCAGCAAAAACGTGAAAGAAGGACTTGCGCTTGCCGAAAAACTGGCTGATGCCATGGGCGGTGTTGTAGGTGCATCCCGCGCGGTGGTTGATGCCGGCTGGATCAGCTCCGATCATCAGGTCGGGCAGACCGGTAAGACCGTCCACCCGAAGGTCTATGTTGCTCTCGGTATCTCCGGTGCGATCCAGCATGTCGCCGGAATGCAGGATTCCGAACTGATCATCGCGGTGAACAAAAACGAATCAGCTCCGATTTTCGGCGCTGCGGATTACGGCATCGTGGGTGACCTCTTCAAGGTCGTCCCGGACCTTCTCAAGGCAATTGAGTCCGAACGGGCAGCCCGCTGAGTACAGTTTTATATTTGTCTGTAAAATACACGGCAGAACGATTAAAATTGGTCTGCCGTGTTTTTAATTACATGATATAATTCTTTAAATCAGATTTCTCAATGCTGATTAAGGAGTAACGGAAATGGAAGAGCAGAATAATAACATTATTGTCCGATCAATCGGTGTTTTGACCTCCGGCGGTGATGCTCCCGGAATGAATGCTGTCATTCGTGGTGTGGTCCGCGCAGGTTCCGCAAAAGGACTGAAAGTTTACGGCGTCAAGAACGGTTATACGGGTTTGATCAATGGTGAATTTGAATTGCTTGGCAAGCGTGATGTTTCAAACATTCTTCACCGCGGCGGCACGGTACTTGGGTCGGACCGCTCTCCGGAAATGAAGACGCAGAAAGGACAGCGCGAAGCGATCCGCATGATGAATAACATCGGTATCGATTGTCTGATCGTCTGCGGCGGTGACGGAACGATGACAGGCGGCAATGCGCTGTATGAACAGGGATTCCCTGTGATCGGTATTCCCGGTACCATTGATAACGATGTCTGGGGCACCTCAACCTGTGTCGGTGTCGATACCGCTTTGAACACGATCGCGGAAGCTATTGACAAGATCCGTGATACAGCTGCTTCACACAAACGCGCTTATATCATTGAAACTATGGGACGTGACTGCGGTTATCTGGCGATTCAGTCGGCAATCGTTTCCGGCGGTGAATGTGTTCTGATCCCGGAAAATCCGATTTCTATTGAAGAAGTGGCAGATACCATTGAAAACGCTTATAAACGCGGAAAGAAACACTGCATCGTTCTGATGGCAGAAGGCTATCCGCTGAAGCTGGATGAAGTGGTTCATCAGCTTGACGCGATGGATCTCGGCTTTACTGCCCGCGGCATCAACCTGAGCTATGTCCAGCGCGGCGGTTCACCCTCTGCGTTTGACCGGATCCTGGCGTCCCGCATGGCATTTACGGCTGTGGATTGGGCTATCAACAACCAGTTTGGTGTCATGACCGCTCTGAAGTCCGACAAGATGACCCCGATCCCGCTCAAGGATGTCATCGGCAAGCATCGCGAACTGAACCTGCAGTACATGGAAATCTCCAACGTCCTGTCACGGTAAGATAATTCGTTTTTGAAACACAATGAAAGAGGCCTGATCTAACGGCCTCTTTTTTGTTTGAATACCCAATATCTAATATAAATTCCTGAAAGCCGTGAAATAAAACAGATTTTGGATATAATAGGGTTTTATACGCAGGAGAATGCTATGAATTATCGAAGTACACGTGATACAAAATTGTCTTTAACCGCTGCTGAAGTTATCGCGCGGGGATTGTCCCGTGAAGGCGGATTGTTTGTCCCGGAATCTATTCCTCAGATCAGTTCGGAATTTCTGAGCAGTCTGGTTGATTTACCGTACGCGGAACGTTCTGCGGCCGTTATGAAGTTGTTCCTTTCTGATTTCACGGAAGATGAACTGGCTCAATATACCAAAGCCGCATATAAAAACTTTGATACGGAAAGCGCTGCTCCGTTGCATCGTCTGGACGAAAACACTTCCTTTATGGAACTCTGGCATGGGCCGACCTGCGCGTTCAAGGATATCGCGCTGCAGATCCTTCCCTATTTGCTGACCGCCTCACTGCGAAAAACCAATGAATCGAAAAAGGTTTGCATCCTGGTAGCCACTTCCGGTGATACCGGCAAGGCTGCTCTGGAAGGTTTCCGGGATGTGGAAGGTACAGCGATCCTGGTGTTTTATCCTCGGGACGGTGTTTCCGATGTTCAGAAGCTGCAGATGCAGTCCCAGCAGGGAAACAACGTGAGTGTATGCGGTGTGGAAGGCAATTTTGATGACGCGCAGACCGGGGTCAAACAAATCTTTTCCGATCCTGTATACGCTGAAAAACTGGCCGGGAAGGGATGGTTCCTTTCTTCCGCGAATTCGATCAACTGGGGTCGTTTGCTGCCGCAGGTCGTTTATTACATTTCCGCCTATTGTGATTTGCTGAAAGAAGGAAAAATCACGATGGGAGAAAAGATCAGTTTCTGCGTCCCGACCGGGAATTTCGGCGATATTCTCGCTGGCTATTATGCGAAACAGATGGGACTGCCGGTCAAACGGCTCATCTGTGCTTCCAATTCCAATGACGTCTTGACAGAGTTCTTCCATACCGGAATGTACAACCGCAACCGCCCGTTTTTCACTACGGTTTCTCCTTCCATGGATATTCTGATCTCTTCTAACCTGGAACGTCTGCTTTTTGACGCTTCCGGAAAGGATGCTGCTTATATTACATCGATCATGGATCAGCTGAAGAAAACCGGTTGTTATACGGTCACACCGGAAATTCGTGAAAAGCTGGACAGCCTGTTTTATGCGGGCTGCTGTGATGAAGATGGTACCAAAGCGCAGATCGGTAAGGTCTGGAGTGAGCGCCATTATCTGATGGATACCCATACCGCTGTCGCACATCAGGTACTCGGACAATACCGCGAAGCTGAAAACGCTTCTGAACAGGTGGTCGTAGTTTCTACTGCCAGCCCTTATAAATTCTGCGGTGCGGTGCTGGAAGGTCTTGGACAGAAGGTTTCCGGCGACGGCCTTACGGAAATCGCTGAACTGGAAGCGTATACCGGCGTACCTGCTCCGAAGCCTCTCTCTGCTTTACGCGGCGCTAAAGTCCGCTTTTCCGCTTCCGTGGAAAAAGAACAGATGGAAAAGGTCGTTTCCGACTTTTTGATGTAAGTGTATTGTTAAATATCGAACCGGCACCTGTCGCAGCTTGCACAGGTGCCGGTTCGTCTTTATGTCCCCCGGTTGAAATTCTGCAGTCAGCAGGCAAGAATCCCTGTCATTTCTGCCGGTTTGCTTTTTCTGCCGGCTGAATTTTATCGTTATCTGAAGCTAAAGCATTCTTTTCTTCTGTATACTTTCTTACCTCTTTGAGCGTTGCCATAATCGGAACAGCCAGGATCATGCCCCAGAAACCGAAAAAGACTGAGAATACCAGCATCCCGACAAAAACGAGAATGGGATTCAGATCCATTTTTTTTCCGATGATCAGCGGACTGATGAGCCAGTTCTGCAGCAATTGGATCACAACGCATACAGCGGCAATAATGAGGGCAAACTGCCAGTTCGCAAGCTCAAATTTTGAGGATCCGAAAGCAAATGCCAGAGCAGTGGAAACAATGCCGGAAACGATTGGTCCGTAATTCGGGATCACCTCACAGATACCGGCAAAAATCGCGTTGAGCAGAGCAAAACGAAGACCTGTCAGCCCTCCTGCTGCCCACATGAGTACAAACACAAACATCGTCGCTATAAACTGGCTGGTGATGTAGTTTTTCCAAACCTTCAATACTCTTTTCGCTAACATAGGAATTATTATAAGACAAATTTTGTCAGGAAACGAAATTGTAACGATTCAATACCATGCAGGCGATTTTGTTTTTCTGTTCAGGTTTGAGGAACAACAGGACAGCTGCTTATTCCGTGAAAAAGGGACGGAATGGCAGTTTATCTTCAAAACTATAGCGGGATTCAAAGAATTTTGAACACAGGCTGATGAGCCATCCGTTAATGAGCGCGCAGAAGATGGTGCCGGCTTTGACACCGACGAATTTCCCGAATCCATAAAAGGCGAAAGAGAGCATCAAACCGACAGTACAGGAGCAAATATCGTAAATGGTCTTGATTTTATTGATATCTTTACCGGTTTTGGCAGCAAGCTCTTTGACGAACAGGTCATAGGCTTCCGGGGCAATAT
Organism: uncultured Chloroflexota bacterium; assembly: GCA_902786265.1. GTDB lineage: Bacteria > Chloroflexota > Anaerolineae > Anaerolineales > Anaerolineaceae > Flexilinea. Next base: position 102,129 of record CADACE010000009.1, read on the forward strand.
AAGTGTGGAACAACAGCGAAATTCCGACCGCGCAGCAAAATATTCCGAGAAGATAATAAAAAAAACGGCCCGGAAGTCCGGAAAGCGGCAGGAAGCTTACGAGCTTCATGGAAAGGTCCAGTATAATGCCGTAAAAAACCGCGGTCACGAAGGAGAAAAGGTAGCCTTTTTTGAATTTCCTCATAACGAGCCCCAGGGCAACTAATACAAATGCCTGCAGGACGTATTCCGACATTCCAAAGGAGTAAAACGGCAGGTACTCTGAGACTTTCAGATGGATGAGATAGGCAGGGGCGACGACCATGGACATACCGAAATCTGCCTTCTCCATAAATGCAGAACCGAAAGCCAGAACAACGATACCGATCAGGTAAGCAAGTTCACTTGGAAACACCCTTTTTGTTTTCATAAAATCTTCCTGAACTCCTATTGCATGCTGATATCTTTCATCAGTTTGAAAGCCAGCCCTTGTTTAGCGGGTGGGGTGACATCCACAATATGCCAGCCTACGGAATTATATACGGTCGTATTACCGCACATTACAAAGCGCGGCACCTGAAATCCATAGCGGGGATGAACATGCCCATGAAAGAGAAATTGCGGATGAGAACGATTAATGAGAGGGAGAAAGGATTTAAACCCAATATGCGCGTAGTCGTCCTGATCTCCATAACCACGGGGCGGTGCATGGGTGACGATGATATCGACTCCTCCGGCCAGCATGATTCTGGGCATCAGCCTCTGAATGCGCTTTTTCATTTCATTGTCTGTATATTGATAAGCGCCGTAATTATAACGAATGCATCCCCCAAGGCCGAGGATGCGCAGACCTTTACATTTAACCAGTCTGTCATCGATGCAGTCACAGCCTTCAGGGGGACGCTCTATATACGTTTTGTCATGGTTCCCCGGAACATAGAGGAGAGGAACATTTGACATGGTGACGAGAAATTCCAGATAGTGCCGATCGAGGTCACCGCAGGAGATGATCATATCGATCCCCTTCAGCCTTCCCGGCTGGTAATAATCCCAGAGATAGGGACTTTCCTCATCAGCAACTAAAAGGATTTTCATTTGACAATTTCTTCCTTTTCCGGCGGGATGCTTTCGCGGTAGATGCCGAGGAGCCGTACAAGTTTTCTGGAGCGGGGAACCAGTTCCTCAAAATCAGGAATCTTCCCTTCGATGTTATCACACAGCCAGTCCATTTGCATCAGATCTTCAAGCGAGGGCGTTTGTATCCCGTCGCAGACTTCGTTCCCTTTCTGATCTTTGATACGGGTAAGGAAGGGGTCTATATCTCCGCTGATGATCCCGTTTTTCAAAAATCCGGCAAGACGTTTCAAACCTTCCGGCAGGTCTTTATCGAGTACAAGGTCTACAACACCGGTGCTCATTCCCCACCAGTCATTGACAGCTTTGTCTTTTTCCCGCAAAGCGTCAATGCCGCTGTTAATCAGAGCTTGCACGGTTTTTTCATAGTAAGTACCCCAATTCCAACGCGGTGCGGCGAGAGGCTGGAATTTTCCGCCGGGAATTTCGATATATATTCCGGATCCCCAGGGTAGCAGATCATTTGCCTCATCTGAATCACGGTTGGAAAAGACGGTTACCCCTTCTTTTCTGAGGTCAATGATCGGGTCGCCCGGCAGGCAGGTCCATTTCAGACTGATTTTTGTCCGGGGATTGGTGAGCTGGGCACCAAGAGCAAAGGCGTTAATGGCGGAAGTGCTGCCCATGATCGGATAATTGGCAATATATCCGATGGTGCTTTCCTTTGCCATAGCACCCGCAATCGCTCCAGCGATGAATTTGGCTTCATAAATACGGCAGTAGTAACTGCGTACTCCGGTATAGGGCATGGAAAGAGCGCAATTAAAGACTGCGATATCCTTGTATTTTGCAGCGATCCTTCGGCATGAATCGATCAGCGTCGGTGTAGTGGCAAACAAAACATTAGCGCCTTTCCGGACTGCGTTTTCCATGTCTTCATCGGCATTTTCTCCGCAGAGGACTGTTGAAACACTGATGGAATTTCCGAATTTTTCTTCCAAAAGTTTTTGTCCCTGCGCATGTGCGGCTGCCCAGACGCTGGTTTTCGGATCAAAGTCATAGATGAAAGCAATATCCAGCCGCGGAGTGCCGAGAATAATGTTCAGCAGGCTTTTCGATTTTTCTTCCGGCTGTGTACTGACGGAAATCGGTTCTCCTTCAGCGACCAGCCTGACATCCGGCCAAAGTTTGTTGAGATTGGATTTTATCTCCTCGTCTGTCTGTTTCAGCATTTCGCTGAACGGATGTACTTTCAGATAAACCAGCAGCGCGTCTCCTGCGGTCAGGGACAATTTTTCACTGTTGAGCATTTCATAAGCATCGGTGAAAGCCGCGAAGCGTGTGTTGAAAGATCGGCGCAGTTCTTCGGACCATTCCTGATTCGGTTCCAAGCCCAGTGCAGCCTGGAGTTTTGCGTAACTGCCGAGTTCCGTAAACCAGACTGTGTAGAGTTTGCTTAATTTATAAAAGTCCATGAACTCGTAGTAAAGGCGGATTTTTGCGTCATCCGAACGTTTTGGTACGATGCGGGTCACATTTCCGGTTATATCAGTGGCACCGAAGCTCTTCAGAACACTTACGCGTTTGTTGCCTTCCTGTACATAAAAATATCCCAGATATTCATAACATATGATCGGGTCTGTGATTCCTTCATTCATTTGAGCGTTGCAGAGGTTGATCCATTTGCCGCCGAATTCGGTTTTGGCTTCCATAAGCGGCATGAAGTTTCCCGCGAAAGCATTTTTGCGGCCCGAATTGTAGGTGCCGATGATACGTTCAATGGGAACATCAATCAGCCCGATGTTGATATTACTGACCTCACCGGGATTGATAATTTCATCCAGCACTTTGAGATAGGGATCTTCTCCGTTGTTGATCGCATTGTTATAGTATTTTTTTCCTGCTTTCAGTGCGTTATCATATTGTGTAATAGCTTCTAATCTGCTCATAAATGCTCCGTGTAATAAAGTGATGGTTTTAAAGACAACGAACCTATGCTCATTATAGTAGATTTTTTTATAAAATCATAAATTATATGTTTTCATGAATGTAATTCGGTATTCCCGGCTTCTGTGATATCCGTGGTAAGAGCAGCAGCGGGTTTATGATAATGTCTGCATGGTATGGTTTTTGCATATTAAAAATTGAATGGTTCTTTATAATGAAATTATAGGATTTGATGATAAAAGATGCTTTTAATAGGTTATAATTTTCATGTTATGAAAAGGTTAATGATCTTCGTTTTTGTATTGCTTTTGTTGGCTTTCGCTCCGGTATCCGCTCAGATGGATATACCGACTCCGGAACCTACAAAAGAAATCCATGAATTTGGATTTTGGGAGTATATTACCAACTCTACCGGGTTGACAGTCACAGCTTATCACGGTAATGAAAAAAATATTGAAATCCCGGAAGAAATCTATGGAATTCGCGTAACTGCATTGGCGGATAACCTTTTTAAAAGCAATACAATGCTTCAGTCTGTATATATTCCCGACAGTGTAACTTCAATCGGAACCTATGCTTTTCATGGGTGTACTTCGCTTAAAGACGTCCGCCTTCCGTCAGGATTGATGAGGATTGAGTCTTATACATTTCGATATTGTGCCTCACTGGAAAAAATTGATTTGCCTTCCAATTTGTCAGTAATTGCATCCTATTCTTTTTCCGGCTGTATTGGTTTGACCTCTCTGATCATTCCGGATTCTGTTACGGAAATACATGAAAGCGGGTTTGATGAATGCACGTCTCTTGAGAAGGTCATTATTTCCAAGAATCTTAACTATATGGGTACAAACGCCTTTCGAAATACTCCGTGGCTTGATGCTCAAACGGATGAATTCGTTATTGTCGGAAATAATCTGCTGATTAAATGGAACGGAAACGATTCCAGAGTTGATATTCCTTACGGTATTACATTTACCGTTGATGCCTTTAAAGATAATCCTTATGTAGAAACGATCACCATTCCGAGTTCAGTGCAACGGATCGGTCCCGCTTCATTTCGCGGAGCTGTAAACCTGCGTACGATTGAGATCCCTGATTCTGTCACAAGAATTGATACACAAGCTTTTCGAGAATGCAGAAGCTTGCGGGAAATTAATTTGCCGGAAACAATTACCTATTTGGGCAGTCAGGTTTTTCGCGGGTGTGAAAAGTTAAAAATTTTGACAATTCCTTCGAAAGTTTCTCTTCTAAACAGCTATCTCCTCGCGGATTGTTCTGTTTTGACTGAAGTCGTGATTCCTTCAAATGTAACTTTGATTGAAGATTATGTGTTTAATAATTCTCCTTATGTTCGCTTGCTTGTTACATATGATTCTGAAGGTGAACGGTACGCTTTGAGTCACAACATTCCCTATACTTATTATCTCCAGCAAACAAAAGATTTCATCTATAGCAAAAATGATGAGGGAATTCAGATTCTTAAGTATATCGGTAATTTGTATGAAGTTGATATCCCGTCAGAAATAGACGGATATTCAGTGAATCGGATCAACACAGCTGCATTTCAGGATAATTCAATCGCTAAACGGATCACGATCCCGAGCAGTGTTACAACTATCGGCGATTGGGCTTTTTCCTATATGGATTCACTGGAGTCTGTTACTCTGTCATCAAAATTGAAAAGCCTTGGAGCAGATGCTTTTACAGGTTCCAATGGTTTGAAAAGCATTACACTGCCAAAGAGTCTTGAAGAAATCGGAGTAGAGCCTTTTGCCGGACTTGATGACCTGGAAATTATTGTGGATGGTAATTCCAAAGCTGCGGAATTACTGTTAGGAATGGGTTATGACCTTGGGCTTGATCTCGAAAAGAAAGACTCTTCTTCCGTTAAAACGGATATGATTGATGCAGTTGAGAATGGCCCTGAAGATGATTATACAGAACCAACTGCGGAGGATAATATTTCGGAAACGATATCTGATGAGACAGAGGACGTTTCTTCTGTTGTGATTGCTCATACAGTTAATGCACCTGAAAATACAGAAGAAAATCCTACAGAAATTGCTTCTGAAAATGCGACATCTACATCTGTTCCGACATCTGTGCCTGCTGCAGATACACCGGAACCGACTGCGACAAGTGTACCTGTTGTAAATACACCGGAACCGACCGCAGCAAGTGTCCCCGCGGAAACGGATGTTCCCGCGATTGCGGAGATCAATGATATTGAACCCACAGAGTCAAATCCGGCAGAATTGAAAACTACTGTGAAAGTGCCGGACGGGGCAACAGAAGTAACAGTTGAAATGTTGGAAAATACAGCTGATGTATTGACATTGATTATACCGGATAGCGTTACTTTTATAGATGATGCAATTGTCTCCGGTCATGAATTGACAATTGTTTCTTCTCCAAGTACAGAAGCTGAACGTTTTGCAAGAAAATGGGATTTGAAATTCCTGATTGATTTATGGTATGAGGAAGAATAACCTGATACTGCATTTCAGGAAAAAAGGTGCGGAAAGATTCAGCGGAGATTTATATAAATGATAAAGAAAATTACAATAATCCTTTTATGTGTATTGTTGCTGGCTGTTGGTGTTGTATTCCTGATTAATAAAGGAATCATTCCCGGTAATAACAGCCTTCAGATATCCAGCAACTCGGGCAGCAGTTCAGGTGTTCGATATGATAATTGGGTTTATGATGTCAGTGAAGGGAATATTATCCTGACCGGTTATACAGGCAGGGACGCAATTCCTGAAATCCCGGCTGAGATGAATGGGATTCCTGTTACTGCTTTAGGTGACAGCCTTTTTCTGGATAATACTCGGCTCAAAGAAATTACGATCCCGGATACGATTACTTCAATCGGAACAGGAATTTTTGAGAATTGTTCTGAGTTGACAACTGTCCGTCTTTCCGATGGGCTGCAGAGAATTCCAAACCGGGCCTTTTATAACTGTAAGAAGTTATCATCTGTTCAATTGCCTTCCGGGTTGAAAACAATCGGAGCAAGTGCATTCACCGGATGTTCTGCATTAACCCGTGTTGATATTCCTGATACGGTGACATCGATTGGCGGAGATGCCTTTTTAAATTGTACTGGTATTTCGGATTTTTCTATATCGAAAAATCTGACAAATCTCGGCTCCCATGCTTTTAAAGGCACACCCTGGCTGGCAAGCCAAACTGATACTTTTGTTACGGTCGGTAATAAAATATTGATAAAATATAATGGAATTGATGAATATATCCAGGTTCCGTTGGGTGTGACTCAGATTACCGGCGCGTTTGAAGATAACATTTTCCCATTGGAAATTGATTTGCCATCCAGTTTGACTTCTATTGGTGCGCATGCGTTCTCCGGATGCCGCTCATTGGAAACAGTAAATATTCCGGAAACAGTTCGCAGTATCGGCGAATCTGCGTTCCGTGGCTGCAGTCATTTATCACCGGTTACTTTACCTTCCCGGTTAACTTCAATCGGAGCTTCCGCATTCCAGAGTTGTTCTTCCGTTGAGCGTATTGTTGTTCCTGAAGGGGTGAAAACACTTCCGAAATTAGCATTCGCGAATTGTGAAAATATGCGTATACTCCAAATTCCGGAATCTGTTACGTCTATTGCTTCTGATGTAATTATCTATTCCGGTATCTCTGAACTGAAAGTAATCAAAGGGTCTGCCGGTGAGACTTTTGCTATCGAAAATAATATTCCCTATTCATATGAGCAGCGTGCAAATGATGATTTCATTTACCAACAGATGGAAGATGGAATTCAAATTATTATGTATACAGGGAATGTTTATGATGTCGTAATCCCGGAAGAACTTTCCGGCGAAAAGGTTGTATTATTCAGCGATATTCTGTTTCAGCACAATAGTTTTGTAAGGTCCGTTTCTTTACCGGATACGATCACACGGATTTCCAATTACAGCTTTTCAAATATGAGTGAACTTCGGAGTGTTACGTTACCTGATACATTGACAGAAATCGGTTCCGGCGCCTTTATGAATGATGCCTTATTGGGTAATCTTGAAATACCTGAATCTGTGAGCTATATCGCTGATGATGCGTTTACCGGATGTACCAGCCTGGTTATTTATGCTGCTCAGGATTCCTATGCTTATGATTGGGCATTACGCGCAGGTGTCCGTGTTAAAGATAATTCACAATCGGATTCTTCTCTTTACAATTTTGTAAATCTGAATGGCAGGGTTCTGGTCGCCGGATATAACGGGTTTGATGAAAATCCGGAATTGCCCATGTTCAGTGAATATAACGAACCTGTTTCCGGTATCGCAGATGAAGCATTTAAAGGTAATCAAATTACGTCTGTTAATATTCCTGAAGGATATGAAATTATTGGGGCATACAGTTTCTCCGATATTTCTTCTGCTTTGGAAATTACTTTACCACGATCTGTATCCTATATTGATGATCATTGTTTTGATGGGACAGAGGTTACAATTCATGGGTATAATGGCTCATATGCGGAAGAATATGCACGAAATCATAAAATTAAATTCCTTGTAATATTTGAATGGGAGCTGTAATTGAAAAAATTACTTAATATTCTGACAGTATGTCTTGTGATTTTCATCGTTATCATTCTTCCTGTTCAGGCGGATAATTACGGTGACTATGAATACGTTATAAAGAACAATGGAAGCGTTATTTTATCATATAACGGGAATGAGCAGGCGGTTTCCATACCGTATAGCTTTGGTTATTTTAATGTTACAGAGATCGCGGCAGGTGCTTTTGAGGGAAACGATAATATCGTATCTGTGACAATGCCCGGATCTATTGAGATCATCGGAGATCGTGCTTTTGCTGATTGCACTAATCTGGAAACACTGGTGCTTTCCGTAGGCACGAAAGAAATCGGAAATGAAGCGTTTCTGAATTGCAGCAAGGTTTCAAGTGTAATACTTCCGTTTTCACTGGAGTTTATCGGAAGAAGAGCTTTTGGAGGCTGTACGAGCCTTTCTTATATCAGTGATCTGACCGGTATAAACCTAAAAAAGGTAGGCAGCGGTGCTTTTGATGATACTGCCTGGTTTAAGGGAAAAAACGAAAATGAAATATTATTAGGACAGGGTTATATGCTGCTGAAATATCGTACGAGCGAAAGCAGCCCTGTATTACCCTGGTATATTGTTTATATAGCTGAAGATGCATTAGCAGGTAACAACACAATAACAGATCTTGTGATTCCGAATTATGTTACTGTTCTGCAGGAAGGTTCAATCAGTGATATGGATTCCCTGAATTCAGTAACCGGAGGCGCTTCCATAACTTTTGTTGAAGATGGCGCTTTTCGGAATTTACCGAATTTGGAAAAAGTTACATTCGATAATATCGGTATGACCGGTCAAAAATTCATAAATTGTCCGAAAAGTTTGTATGGAACAGAAAATGTATCATATCAAGAATCAGACAATAATGAAAGTACAGATTTACAATTTGTTTATGAATATAATAATGAACTGAATGGAATCACTATACTGCACTGCCAGGCTGATGCTGTAAATGATGACGGAGAACTTATAATTCCTGATTATATTGATGATGACCCTGTCGTTTCTATTGGTATAGGCGCATGTCAGAACCGGGATGATATTAAAAAGCTTGTATTGCCAAAATATCTGGTTGAAATTAATAGCTGGGCTTTTTCATATGATGAAAACTTATATGATGTAGAGTTTCCTGCTAATTTGAAATGGATTCAGGCTGATGCTTTTAATAGCTGCGGAATTTCTGATAATGTTCCTGAATTGCCCGGTGTAAATATTCATCCGCGTGCCTTTTATACGGCTAAAAAATAATTTGTTTAATAGGAGTTGGTGAGATGGAAGAAGAATATGTAACGATCGATTTACAGGAGATTTTTAATCTTCTGCTTAAAAAAATCGGCTGGATAATACTTTGTGCTGCTATTTGCGGCATAGCCGGATACGTAGTGAATTGGTATGTTCTGAAACCGGTATACCAGGCAGATTCGATGCTTATTGTTAATACACGTGATGAGCAAAATGTTTTAATTACAAACGATCAAATCAATTCAGCTCGTCAGCTTGTTAATACGTATGAAGTTATTCTGAAATCGGATACTGTACTTGAACAGGTAAGAAATGCTCTTATTACAAGAGAATTAATCCCGGCAAATGGTTTTGCTGTAAATAAGTTGAAGAGCAAAATTACGGTTACTCCTGTGAATAACACGCAGGTCATGCGTGTCTCTGCTCAGGATGAGAATCCGGAGTTAGCAATGGCGATGGTTGATGAATTGCTGACCGTGGCGCCCAGCATCATCATCCGAACGGTAAAAGCCGGTTCTGTAGAGGTTGTTTCTTTCCCGAAATTGCAGGAAAAACCGGTTTCTCCTAAGAAATTACGTAATTTTGTGTTATGTGTTGGCGGCGGCGCGGTAGCTGCTGCAGCATTCTTTATCATTCGTGATCTTTTGGATAGTACAGTAAAGACAGATGAGGATGTTCGTAAAAAGCTTGGTTTGGCCGTGCTTGGTGTGATTCCAAAAGTGCGTGAAAGTGATTTGAATACAAAACCTGACGAAAAAGCACGTAAAGAAAAAATCAGCGGTCCCGGTATGAATAACGGACCTGAAATGGGAGGTATGGCAAATGGCTAAAAATGATTCAAGAAACAGAGGATATATTGCAGTAAATAATCCGGCTGCTCCATGGAATTATGTAGAGGCGTATAAGTCATTGCGGACGAACCTCAGTTTCGTTTCTCTTGATAAGCAATATCGGAAGTTGTTGGTTACAAGTTCCATCCCGAAAGAGGGTAAATCCGGTCTGGCTTTGAACCTTGCTATTTCCCTGGCTGAGGCTAAACACAAAGTGATCCTGCTTGATTGTGATCTTCGAAAACCGATGCTTCATAAGTATCTTGGCATTCCTCATCATAATGGGTTAACAAATTTGGCTACCGGAGATAGGATTGAAAACCTGATACAGGAAGTTCCTAACGCGAATATTCATTTCATTGATGCGGGAGTTACACCTCCGAATCCTGTTGAATTGTTAGGTTCCACTTTGATCAAAGATACGGTTGAATATTTATCATCGCAGTATGACTATATGATTTTTGATACTCCCCCTGTTGGGATCGTAACAGATGCTGCAGTGCTGAGTTTAGTCACAGATGGAGTGATTTTTGTTATTCGTCAAAGATTAGCTGCAATGGATCAGATCAAACTTGCTAAAGCAAATCTTGATTCTGTAAACGCAGATATTATCGGGGCGATCCTCAATGACTATGACGTCAGCGGAACTTCGAAAAAGGGTGGTTATTACTATAACTATTCTTATAGTTATAAGTATGAATATAAATGATAACGGTCGATCTGCACAGCCATATTCTGCCCTGGATGGATGATGGAGCATCTGATTCAGATGTTTCTATGACGCTGCTCCATAAGGAAGCGTCAGATGGAATCCGGCAAATTGCGTTGACATCACATTTCAATCCTATTGATGAAAAAGTCAGTGAATTTCGGATCCGTCGGGCTGTTTCTTTCAGACAATTGAATAAAGTGATTGAAAACAGTGATTTAAAAGGGCTTTTTGATTTGCGTCCTGCTGCTGAAATCCGGTATAATGCCTCTCTTCTCGAAATGGAAGATTTGGATGATTTGTGTATTGCCGGTACGAAAGTGCTGTTGATAGAATTCTCTACACAGCACTATCCTGAGTTCGTTCAGGATATTTTTTACCGTCTTCAGGCAAAAGGATATACAATTTTAATGGCTCATGTGGAACGTTTTCCATGGCTGCGGGAAAAACCGGAAATATTGTATGATCTTGTCTGCGGCGGTGCTTATGCACAGGTAAATGCAGAGTCTGTTTGCAAATCGAAACAAACATATTCCTTTATCAGGAAAATGATGGATTGCGGTCTGATTCACTGTCTGGGAACTGATACACATAATATGGAAAAACGTCCGCCCTACATGAAGGAAGCGGAGCATGTTATTGCAAAAAATCAGGGTGAAGATACAGTAGCTTATATAAATGAAATCGGACAGTCATTGCTTGCCGGTAAGATGCCGAATGCATATATTCCATCAAAACCTAAAAAAGGATTCTGGGATTTTCTTAAAAAATGAGTGAAAAAAAAGTATGCCGGGTTTTCCGGCTTTTTTCTTTTGTTATTCCAATATTGATTCTATGCATATATTTTATCTGGAAAGGATTAACACCGTTTGGCAATAATACTTTTCTGATTCATGATATGAATGCGCAATATATCAATTTTTATGCGTATTTGAAGAGTTGTATTGCGGGAAAAAATAATTTTGTATATAGTTTCAGCCGTGGATTGGGCGGGGATTTTCCTTCATTTTTTGCTTATTATTTGACTTCTCCTTTTAATATCATCACGATGCTTTTTCCGGATGAATTGATGCCTATAGGTATAAGTCTGGAAATGATGTTTCTTTTTGGATTATCCGGTGCAGCATGTTATTATTCTCTGGAGTATCTTACAAAAAGCAATCATAAATTGATGCTGCTGTTTTTCTCGTCCGCATATAGTTTGTCCGGATGGATGCTGCTTAATGCTGAAAATTTTCAGTTTATTCCGGAAGCAGCTGTATTACCGATGGTGATCGTTTCCTGCCAAAAGATGAAAGAAACCGGAAAGATGCTGAGTACCGTATTATGGCTTGCTGTATCGGTGATCCTGAACTTTTATATCGGATATATGATTTTTATCTTTACGTTTCTTTGGCTCATTATTTCGAATGGGAAAAAATTTACGGTTAAGTATTTAGGAGTTTTCGTATTTGCTGCATTGATCAGTATGCCGGTTTGGTTTCCTGTATTACGTCAGTTTGGAGCTACCTGGAAAAGTACGGAAGCTGATTGGTACTCGCCGAATATTAATTTCCCCATGCTGCCATTTTTAAAAAAATTTTTGCCGGGACAATTTGATTACCAGCAATATATGGACGATGGATTGCCATCGGTTTACTGCAGTCTGATCACTGTCCTGTCCGCAATCGTTTATTTTATAACCGATGATGATTTGACTGTAAAACGACAAAGAGCAATACTTTTGATCATCCTCTTCGTATCCCTTATTTTTCAGCCGTTAACGATGGTATGGCAGGGATTCAGCAAGGCGCATTGGTGGCCTTACAGATTTTCATTCATGTTGATATATTTGCTCGTTCTTTGTGCAGCCTCCAGTAAAGAAAAAATTCCCTGGTTTATTTTGCTGATTGGAATTCCCGGCATAATCTATAATATGTTTATTACATTTGATGTGAAGTTATACTATGCCGAACCGTTGAGCGAATACTCTGAATTCGTACAAAACAAAAAGATCTTGCTCAACTCGATAGATAATAAAGATGAATTATTCCGTATTGAAGATCTTCATCCACGAAACGATAATGACGCGATGTTCTTTTCTTATGCTGGAATTACCCATTTTGATTCATTTGCAAACGGATCCGGCTTCAAATTTCTAAGTTCACTCGGTTTTCCCCAGGACCGCGGTACCTTACAATACGGCCTTGGAAATACGGAATTTGCAAATTCTTTGCTTGGTGTTCGTTATGTTATTGATGGAAATGAAATCAGGCGTCGTGAGATTCCTTCTTCATTCGCATATCTTTTGCCGGAAAATATTGCTAACAAACTTACTGTTACGGATGAAGAGAATCCTGCGGATTATCAAAACGCCGCAGCCTGTGCATTGGGATATTCTTCCGAAATCTTATCACCTGTAGAGACCGTTGCAAGCACAGAAAATATTGAGTGCGACGAACAATTCTGCTGGAAAACAGATCCGGAAGCGGATGGATTCTTTATTTATGAAGCTGTCATTCCGGAAGGACAAGCGTTATATGCTTATGTCGATGATTCTTTCCTTGTCGGAAAACTGTCTTTTCTGATAAATGATGAACTTGTATCAATCACTTCTCCAGACGGGTTGATCCCGCTTAAAAAAGCGGACGAGCCGGAAAAAACAGAGTTTAAGATTTTAGCGGAATCTGCTTTAGCGGACAATCCTGTAATTCATTTTTACACCGAAGATCAGGAAAATGTTGCACAGTTGTTTTCACCATTGATGAAAGATCTTACTGTGAAAAAACTGAGCAGTTCTGTTTTACAGATCAGCCTTACTCCCACAGAGAAATCAGGAATGCTGCTTGTAACACTTCCTTATGATTCGCGGTGGAAAGCTTCATCCGGTGGTGAAGGGCTGAAAACAAAAGAAATTTGGGATATGTTTCTGGGGATTGAAATACCTGCAGGGGTCAGCGAATTGAGGTTGGATTACCGATAAACATTTGCTGTACATTTTCTGATATTGATAAACAATATATGCAGAAAAAAGCCGGTGGATTTTTCCATCGGCTTTTTCGTTCACTGAATTACAGAATACCGGGCGAATCTAATTCATCAATTTATCGAGATCATCAAGTGACGGATTATCATCGTTGTCATCATTGATTTCATCATCGTCATCGATATCTGTGTCGGATGCTGATTCTTCGTCGTTGATCTTCGGTGATACAGTATTCCAGGAGAGATCAACCTTGCTAAGCCCTGCAAACGGATTGGAAGGCATGTCGTTGACATTGAGCAGCTTATCCACGTTTTTCAGTTCGTCATCGATAGATTTATCGTTGGCTGAAAGCAGTGCGCTTTCGATGCGCGGAGCCTTGACTTTTTCTTCATCCTTACCGAACTTGATCGTTTCGCCTGTATCAAGAACTGCTTCCACAGCCAAACCGAGTGACTGCAATTCCTTCACGAGAACACGGAAGGATGCGGGCAGACCGGGATCCTGGATCTCATTACCCTTAACGATAGCTTCGTAAGTGGAAACACGACCCTGAATATCATCGGATTTGACAGTGAGCATTTCCTGCAGTGTGTAAGCCGCACCGTAAGCTTCAAGAGCCCACACTTCCATTTCACCGAAACGCTGACCGCCGAACTGGGCTTTACCACCGAGAGGCTGCTGCGTAACAAGGCTGTATGGACCGGTAGAACGGGCGTGGACTTTGTCTTCCACAAGGTGATGCAGCTTAAGCATGGTCATGACACCGACGGTAACCGGCTGGTCGAAAGGTTCGCCGGATTTCCCATTCATCAGAATCTGTTTACCGACGATCGGAACCGGGTGACCGGTCTTCAGGCTGATGTGAGCTGCCTGATTGCGCAGTTCAGCTTCATCATCGGATTCCGGAGTCTCACCTTCGCTGATGATCCACAATTTCAGGCAGGCATGGATCGCGGCCTGATCTTTTGGTAAGATGTTCGGCGAATTCGGTTCAACATTACTCCAGTCGATGATCGTATCCGGGTCAAAGCCATTATCACGGAGCCATTCAGTGAGTACAGCATGTTTCAGCTGAACATCTTCATTCAGATCATCCATGGGGATGCTGCGTTCATTGAAGACTTCCGTCACATAAGCCCGGCGGACCTCATCATCATCTTCAAAGGCAGAAGTATCGATTTCATGTTCATGAGCCCAATCCCAGGCCTTGTCACCCCATTCTTTCCAGGCAGTATCAAGCATCCAGGCACGAGCCAGTTCGGATTCGATTTCGTATTCTGTAGCACCGTCAAATACCGGTGTGATGGCGCGGAATCCCAGACGCAGTGCTGCCCATCCGAGATGGACTTCGAGCACCTGGCCGATGTTCATACGACCGGGGACACCCAACGGGTTCAGAATGATATCGACCGGTGTACCGTCTTCAAGATAGGGCATATCTTCCACAGGAACTACACGGGAAACAACACCTTTGTTACCATGGCGGCCTGCCATCTTGTCACCGGCTGTCAGTTTACGGCGCTGAGCGACGGAGATGCGGACACGCTTGTTGACACCGGCAGGCAGGTCTGAATTATCATCACGGTTGAAGACCTTGACATCAACCACTTTACCGCGTTCACCATGAGGCATACGCAGTGAATTATCTTTGACATCACGGGATTTTTCACCGAAAATGGCACGGAGCAGACGCTCTTCCGGGGTGAGTTCTTTTTCGCCCTTCGGGGTGATCTTACCGACAATGATATCGCCGGGGCCGACTTCCGCACCGATGCGAATGATACCTTCATCATCCAGATCTTTGATGGCGTCATCACCGACATTCGGAATATCACGGGTGATTTCTTCTGAACCGAGTTTCGTCTCCAGTGCGTCATGTTCATATTTTTCAATATGGACAGAGGAGAATTTATCTGCCATGACAACACGTTCGGAAATCAGGATAGCGTCTTCGAAGTTACCGCCTTCCCAGGATACGAACGCTACAACAACGTTCTGCCCCAGGGCCAGCTGACCGTCAACGGTTGAGGAAGAATCGGCAAGAACCTGATGCTTCTTGATCTTCTGTCCCTTGACAACGGCAGGACGCTGATCAATACAAGTGCTCTGGTTGGAGCGCTGGTATTTGCGCAGCTGATACGGATGAATGGTTCCTTCGTCAGTCTGGACAATGATCTGTTCCGCGTTAACGGAGATAACTTCCCCGTCTTCCGTAGCTGTTAAAACCTGTCCGGAATCGATGGCCGCATACTGTTCCATACCGGTGGAAACCAGCGGAATATCCGGGTTGATCAACGGAACGGCCTGGGCCTGCATGTTGGAACCCATCAAAGCGCGGTTCGCGTCATCGTGTTCGAGGAACGGAATCAATGCAGCACTGACACCGACTACCTGCTGCGGAGAAACGTCCATATATTCAATGTTTTCCGGTGTGGCAGTTGTGAATTCGGAATAATGACGGATTGATACCCGTTTTTGATCGAATTCCATGTTCGGTTTCATGCGTGTATTGGACTGAGCAATACGGAATTTATCTTCCGCATCAGCAGAGAGGTAATCCACTTCGTCGGAAACGAACGGCGTGATGAGCACCTTATCGGATTCAATTTCCTGGATCTTCTTGAAAAGATCTTCGTCGATGCGTGTGCCTGCTTCAGCGATGACATTCCCGTCTTTATCACTGAGTGTTTCACGCAGTTCACGGCCGATCAGGCGATCGTCATCTTTATAGAGATTGTTGTATACACGGCGGTACGGAGTTTCGATAAAGCCGTATTCATTGACTTTCGCGTAGTTGGCGAGACGGCCGATCAAACCAATGTTCGGACCTTCCGGTGTTTCGATCGGGCAGATACGGCCATAGTGTGTGTGGTGAACGTCGCGGACGTCAAACCCTGCACGTTCACGGCGCAGACCGCCCGGACCCAACGCAGAGAGTGTACGCTTATGACGCAGTTCTGCCAGCGGGTTGTTCTGGTCCATGAACTGGGAAAGCTGGGATGAACCATAGAATTCGCGCAAAGCTGATGTCACGGGGCGGATATTGACCAGGCTGATCGGGGAGACGTGTTCCTGATCATGGATGGACATACGTTCCTTGATGACACGTTCCATGCGGCGCAGACCGATGCGGAGTTTGTTGCCGATCAGTTCGCCGACGGTCTTGACACGGCGGTTGCCGAGATGGTCGATATCGTCTTTTTCTTTAGTCCCGTTATTGATTTCGATCATGTGGCGCACGAGGTTGACAACATCCCATTTGGTGACGTTGCGGTGTGCGATCGGAATCCGTTCGGTGAGATCCAGCTTCTGGTTCAGCTTATAACGGCCGACACGTTCCAGGTCATAATGACGCTGGTCGAAAAGCTGCTCTTCGAGGAATTCGCGGGCATTTTCGAGGTTGAACGGGTCACCCGGGCGCATTTTCTTGAAGAATTCGATAAGCGCCAGTTCGCCGATGGTCATGCCGGTTGAAGTGTCCCAAACCGGTTCCTGTTTGAAGGTGGCCTGGATATACTGGCGGTCTTTGTTGTTATCGACATCGCCGAACAAAGCCAGCAATTCTTCATCGGTTCCTTCCTTGATTGGGGAATCTTCGATGCCGTCATCGACTGCAGCCAGTGCACGCAGGAAAATCGTGATCGGCACAGTGCGCTTGCGGTTGAATTTCAGAATGATGTAGTCATTCTTGCGGGTTTCAAATTCCATCCATGCACCGCGGTCCGGGATCAATTTTGCCATTGCCTGACGGTGCCCGGTGGAGTGGTCTACCGGTGCTTCAAAATAGACGCCTGGGGAACGGATCAACTGTGAAACGACGACACGTTCGGAACCATTAATGATAAAGGTACCGCTTTCCGTCATTTCCGGAAATTCACCAAGGAAAACATCCTGCTTTTGCGGCGAGGCAATGGAAGGTCCGGCAAGCAGAACAGAGACGTATAAAGGAGAGGAATAGGTCAGATCCCGCTCAACACATTCGTCAACGGTTTGTTTCGGTTCGCCAAACCAGAATTTCAGATCCCATTCTTTTGAAATATCGGAATTGCTCGGGAAGTAGAGTTTCATTCCATGATTGAAGGATTCGATCGGAGAAATTTCATCAAGAAGTTCCGCGATGCCGTATTGCTTCAATCGGTTGAAGGAATCGAGCTGAATGTCAATAAAGCCCGGAAGTGGGTAGACATTCGGAATACGTGCATAGGATTTCGTATGCTGTGTAGTAGTCAAATTGGCCTCCATTAAAAATCTTTGACAGTGTCTTCCTACCACAAATCAGCGCACATGTACGACCCGCCGAATAACTGGTAAAATCACATGGACTAATTATTATAATTCCGAATCGGGAAAAATGGCATAATATTTATTTTTCAGTGACTGATTGTTCAGTTGTATTAAAAAAACTTCCGGTTTCTAAGGCCGTAATATACTGATGATTTTCTCAATAAATTAAAGGCTTTGCGATATGCTTTGAGAAAAACTGTACGAAGGGCCCGAGTCCCAGTGCGCAGACGAGTGTGCCGATACCTACGATCCCTCCTGATAGATAAGCGATCAGCACACATGTGCCGTCGGTGAGGATCCTGCACCAGAAATACTGTCGTCCGCTTTTTTCGGAAATAGTGATCGAAAGGGCGTCATAAGGCGCGATTCCTACGTTGGCAGTTTGGTAAAAAGCGCTCGCAAGGCTCAGGACAAGGATTCCCGCGGCCATCAGCAGCAGTCTGGATCCAAAATCCGTGGGTACATCCCAGATTTTCCGGATCCCGCGTTCATACAGCGATGCCAGAGGACCCACCAGAAACCAGTTGACAAAGGTGCCGACACCGATCAGTTTTTTATTCCAGATCCATTCTACGACAAAAAAGAGACAGTTGGTAACAACCATCACGATCGCGAAATCGATCCCGATCCGGTCAGCAATGGCGATGACCATGGATGTGGAGGGTCCGGTTCCCATCAGGGACAGCTTGAACAATATCAATCCCAGGGACAGGATAAAAATTCCCGCGGTCATACCGACAATTCTTCGGGTGGTGTAGTTCTTGTTCATCCGGTACATAATTCTTCGGCTGTCATTATACCCTAAATCAGAAATTTGCTGCTGTCTGTTGACTTTACAAATTTGAAATTGCCTTCGGAAGAAAGCGATATAATGATGGAAAAAATCATATTTCAAATGACCGTTCGGGTGTACCGGATCAGGTGACAGCACGGTTTGATCAGGATATTTTTGAAAATTTAATTAAAAAAAACTGCCGCGATTTCGCGGCAGTTTTGGTTTGGCATTGAGAAAATCGCTTAGGCGTTGATGAGCTTGCGGACTTCTTCAAGCTGGCCGGCAGAACCGAGTTTGACGTTCTTCGCGGCGATGAAGTTGGCGTATTCGGACATGAAGATCTTGCCAATCGGGCGGAAGTCGAAGGCTTCCGGATGATCGCGGAAGTATTCGCGGTGTACGCGGGTCCAGACCAGACGGCCATCGGTGTCGATGTTGATCTTGGTCACGCCGAGTTTCGCAGCCTGCAGGAACTGGTTGTCATCGACACCCTTCGCACCGGCAAGGTTACCGCCGGCGGCATTGATGCGGGCAACTTCTTCCTGCGGAACGGAGGAGGAACCATGCATGACGAGCGGGAAGCCCGGGACGCGCTTCTGGATCTCGGCCAGAACGTCGAAGTGCAGGCTCTGGGAACCGGAGAATTTGAAAGCACCGTGAGAGGTACCGATCGCGACAGCGAGGGAATCGACGCCGGTCTTTTCAACGAATTCTTTTACGGAATCCGGATCGGTCAGTTTCGCGTCAGCTTCGGAAACGGTAACGTGTTCTTCCACGCCACCCAGCTGGCCGAGTTCAGCTTCCACAACCAGACCCTTGGCATGAGCTGCATCGACAACACGCTTGGTGGTGGCGACGTTCTCATCGAACGGCTTGGAGGAGGCATCGATCATGACAGAGGAATAGAAACCGCTGTTGATGCAGTCATAGCAGGTATCTTCATCACCGTGATCAAGATGGACCGCGAAAATGGCATCCGGGTACATCTGGTCAGCGCTGCGGATCAGACCTTCGAGCATAATAGTGCTTGTGTATTTGCGGGCACCCTTGGAGATCTGGATGATGAACGGGGCTTTGGACTGCATGTTGCCTTCGAACAGACCGATGATCTGTTCGGCGTTGTTGATGTTATAAGCGCCGATAGCGTATTTGCCGTAAGCAGCTTTGAACAAATCTTTTGTAGTGACGATCATTGAGTAACTCCTTTATAAGGTTTGAAAAAACGAGAGGACAGTTCCGTGTGATGGATCATCACGTGAAACCGCCTCCAATCTTAACATTAGCTGAGGAACATCGGGACGCCGAGGAAGTCCTTGATCTTCGGGCGATACTTTTCGATATCGTAGTAGGCAGCGATATCGACGATCTTCTTGCCGGAAAGGATCATGGTTACCGGGACGGTGGTGTATTTACCGCCGTGCAGCGCGACCATACGGCCGGTGTCGCCGCGTTCAACACACTGCCAGGCCAGGTTACCGAAGGAAGAGGCAACCATGCGGTCCAGTGAGTCCGGAGCGCCGGAGCGCATCATGTAGCCGACCTGCTGGTACATCACGTTGGAGCCGGTGCGCTTCTTGACAGCTTCCGCAACGATCATGCCGATGCCGCCGAGTTTGCGGTGGCCGTAAGCATCCATTTCACCGGTTTCGATCACGTCGCCGCCTTCCATGATGGCGCCTTCGGAGACGGTCAGCACGGAGTAGTGGGACGGATTGTTCTTCTTGTCAGCGAGCAGGAATTCGGAAAGTTTGTCAATGTTGAAGTGAACTTCAGGGATGACAGCACGATCTGTGGAGGCAAGATAGGATGCGATCAAACTGGTTTCGCCGGAGTTGCGGCCGAACAGTTCGATGATACCGATTCTTTCATGGGAACCCAGGGAGGTGCGCATGTTGGTGATGACTTCGACAGAGCGGGTCATAGCGGTGGAAAAGCCGATGCAGTAGTCGGTGCCGAATACGTCATTGTCCATGGTCTTCGGGATGGCGACAACCGGGACGCCTTCATTGTGCATGCGGACGGTATAGCTCAGGGTATCATCGCCGCCGACGGTGACGAGGTAGTCGATGCCCAGGTTTTCCAGGTTGCGCATGATGTGCGGGGTGTAATCCCAGGTGGTTTCATCCTTCTGAACGCCGAGAGGGGAATCCTTCAGAAAATCGGGGATGACGTCTTTCTTCACGTTCTGCGGGTTAGTGCGGGAAGAGTGAAGGAAGGTACCGCCGGTGCGGTCGATCTTACGAACGTCGTTGTAGGCCAGTTCACGAATGTAGGTCGCTTTTGTTTCCGGATCTTCCGGGTTATAGTTCAGCAGACCGCCCCAGCCGCGGCGGATACCCAAAACGCGGTAACCGGCTTCCAGAGCATTTACGATTGTGGCTTTCATCGCTACGTTCAGCCCGGGGACATCGCCTCCGCCGGTCAGAATTGCAAGTGTTTTTGTCATATTTGCCTCCGCAAAAAAATGTACATAATTAAATAAGGTAATCTTTTCAAAATTATCCGCAACCATTATATCACATGTACCGGCTTTCTCATGAGATTGTGTTATTTTCATATATCAGATTCACGGTTATCTGCCCTGCCGGGTGCCGATATCAGGCATCATTCCTTTGATAGGGTATAATTGTGTTTGAGGAAACGAAACGATGGAACATTTTCGAATACGTGATTTCACGGATGACGGTAAACCACGGGAAAAACTTTTGAATTTTGGGGCTGAAGCGCTTTCTGACGCGGAACTGCTGGCGATCCTGATGGGCAGCGGGACAAAAGAAAGGAATGTCCTGGAGCTTGCTCATGAGATCCTTCGGGAGAACGGAGGCCTGGCAGGTCTGCGGAAAATCAGCAAGGAGGAACTTTCCAAAACAAACGGGATCGGTCCTGCAAAGACAGCCTCGATCCTGGCGACGATCGAGCTGGGGCGCCGGTTCTCCAAGGCGATCCGCGGGAACGATGAACGCCCGAGGCTCAACTGTCCGGATGATATCTATCAGTACGTTCACTATCAGATGGAACACCTGGACCATGAGGAGCTTCTGGTGCTGAGCCTGGACACCAAGCATTATGTGATCGGAGAAGAGAATGTTTATAAAGGAACGATCAATTCCTCCAACATCCGGGTGGCGGAAATCTTCAAAAAACCGCTGCTGCTGAATGCCGCCAGTTTTGTTCTGGTCCATAACCATCCCAGCGGTGATCCGACTCCCAGTGCCGCAGACATCGTCACGACGCGGAACGTGATCGCAGCCGGAAAAACATTGGACCTTCCGATGCTTGATCACCTCATCATTGGAGCCGGAACCTATATTTCCATAAAGAGTTATCTGGATTAATCACGAATTTTCATGAACTTTATTGACAAAACAAAAAGATTCAAGTATTATATGCACTGTTGAACGGCGGGGTAGCTCAGTGGCCAGAGCAGGGGACTCATAAGCCCTTTGTCGAGGGTTCGACTCCCTCCCCCGCCACTTTTTTGTTTAATATGAAAAAAATTCGACCGCCAATTTTGGCGGCCTTTTTTTGAACTGTGCTGTTTTTTCCTGGTGAATCAAATCCGGGGTTTATGGCATGATGATTTCCCAATCGATTTTGTTCTCTTCGATATACAGCCGGATCCCGTTACGCGGGGAGGTGTCCGGGTTCCATTCATCCATATACAGTCCGTCGTGGAATAAATAAGTCACCGGTTGATCCTTCATGGCTTCCCGGATCGTCTCAAAAGTCGTTTCACTGCTTGAATTGCTGCGGTGGTCATTGGACGCGCAGCAGACGATCACGGAAGGATCGACGGCCCGGACCAGTTCTTTGCTGACGGAATCCGGCTGGCCATGGTGCCCGATCTTGTAGACATCCGCGCGCAGCAGGTTCGCGTTCTTTTGGATAATATGCCGGAATCCTTTCGCGTTCGTATCACCGCACAGCAGAACCGTCTGGCCTTTATACTTCAGCCGCAGGATGAGGCTCGCGTTGTTCATGCTTTCGGTCATTTCGCTTATTGCGTTGTTCAGCGCTTCAGCGGAACCCTCAGTGAAGATACGATCCAGTGACGCTTCGACTGTTTTTTTATGATCCGGATCAGGTCCCAGAACATCGATGACAAGGTCTCCGGCGCGGAAATAGTCCGGTTTGATCCCGTCCAGGATCGTGATATCGCGGTTATCGAGTTCCTTCATCAGTCTGCTGTAGTCATTTATCGAAGACAGCGCTTTGCGGTTGGTTTCTGTCAGCGAATCTGTGTGTTCGATCCGCTTCCCGACATTTTCGGGAGACAGCCGGATGGAGGTCCAGAATTTCCGGACGGGAATATTCTCTATGATCGGAGTCAGCCCGCTGGTATGATCTTCATGAACATGGGAAAAGACGAGCAGATCAATGTGGCTGATGCCTGCTTTTTTCAGAAAGTCATAAGAGCGGATCCGGCCGCTTTCTCCGGTGTATTCGGAATCCATCATGCTGCCGCCGTCGATGACCATCACAAACTGACCTTCTTCCCGTTCCGGATCGTCAGCAGTGATGAGGATCGATTCCCCGTAGCCTACATTGATGAAAGTTATTTCCATAAAAAAACCTCCCTTTTTTCCATTTCCTGTCAACAATTCAGTGTACAGCCGGAGGCAATTTCCACATAAAACTGCTCCGGACTGACTTGTTTTGAATGGTAAGCACTATATATTGTAAACGATTACAAAAGTGCAATTTGTCATTTATTAAAACATGACATTCATTATTGCAAGATTTAGTAATTTCTGTAATAATTGTGAGGTATTATGATTTGAGGACGTTTGCCGATTTGGGAGGAGCATAATGAGAGTTTCAACCGGAAGAAAAGTATTTAATATTGTTGTGGGTGCCATATTGCTGATCATAGCCCTGTTCCCGATTTACTGGCTCATATCGCTCGCTTTTCGTGATACCGCTGAACTCTCCGGGAACATCTCGATCCTTCCAAAGACATTTACATTTGAACATTTCATAAAGCTCTTCACAGAAAGAGGATATGTCAACATCATCAAAAACAGTTTGATCGCGACGGTCATCTCCACGATCTTTTCCCTTGCTTTCGGTCTTGCTGCTGCGTATGTAATGGTACGCAGCCGTTTTCATCTCTGGGTGAAAGCACCTTTGACGGTTTGGGTCCTGCTGATCCGTATCCTGCCTCCTGTTGCTTTCATTATCCCGCTGTATACGACCTTCAGCAACGCCGGTTTGCTGGGATCACGGGTCCCGATCATCATGGCCTGTATCCTGATCAACCTGCCGCTGATCATCTGGTTCATGATGACGTTCTTCCGTGACCTGCCTGAGGAAGTTGAGCAGAGTGCGAAAATCGACGGCGCGACGGAATTCCAGCTGTTCTGGACCATTGTTCTTCCTCTGGTGGCCCCCGGTATCGCGGCGATTTCCATGCTTTCCTTTATGTATGCCTGGAACGAATATACCTATTCCGTGATCTTTATCCAGAAATCGTCTTCCTATACGATCCCGATTTCTCTTGCCCTGTTGAATACGGAAGATAACCTGACACAATTCGGTCTGGTCGCCGCGGGCGGGGTGATTTCTGTGATCCCGATCACACTCTTCGTTATTTTCGCCCAGAATTACCTGATCGCCGGTCTGTCTGCCGGTGCCGTGAAGGAATAGTTTCCGCGGAAACTATCTAAATAATGTGAACAACCCTGTTGATTCAGGGATTGAAAGTGCGGAAGATCCGCATAAAAGAAAGGATTAATATGAAGAAAATTGCTGTCGTTATGTCATTGCTGCTGGCTCTGTGCCTTTGCAGTGCAGTCCTTGCTGATGACCCGGAAACCCTCACGCTCATCCTGCGTGCCGGTACCTATGCCGAAGTTCTGAAAGAAGCCATCCCGGCCTTCGAAGAAGCCAACAACTGCAAGATCGAATTCTCCGAAGAAACCTTCGACGATCTGCACACAAAGATCGCCCTTGACGCAGTCAACGCTGAAGGCGCTTATGATGTCCTGATGCTGGACGGTACCTGGATGACCGAATTCACCGAAAACGGTGTTCTGGCCAACCTGAGCGACATGGGCTACAGCTTCGATGAAGATATCATCCCCGCCACCACCGCTGCCGGTGTTGACGCTGATGGCAACATCTACATGCTGCCTTACTACGGCAACGTTACCATCTTCATGTACAACAAAGACCTCATTGACAAATACAATGACGGTGTTGTTCCTGCTACATGGAATGGCGTTCTGGAGCTCTCCCAGAAGATGAAGGCTGACGGCGTTGATGGTTACATTCTCCGCCAGGGTGCCGGCGACCCGAACGTCACCGACTTCCTCCCTGTCCTGAAAGCTTTCGGCGGCTGGGTCCTGAACGAAGACTTCACTGAAGTTACCCTGAACACTCCTGAAGCCAAAGCTGCTCTGGAATTCTACATCGACCTCTACAAAGCCGGTAATCTCCTGGACAAAGATAACATGGTCGCTGCCGTCAACAACGGTTCCGCTGCCATGGCTGTCGGCTGGCCGGGCTGGGGTGCTTCCAACTACACTGTCATCCCGACAAAGGTCTCCGATGATTCCGAAGAACAGTACACCTCCATTTATGGCTGCTGGTTCCTTGGTATGGCTGAAAATTCCGCCCACAAGGATCTCGCTCTGAAGTTCCTGGAATACGCAATGGATCCGGAAGTCCAGCTCGCGACTGTTCCGAATGGCGGCGTACCGTGCCGTGAATCCTGCCTGCTGGCTGATTCCTCTCTTGAAGTCAAACCGAACCTGGCTGTTGTTTACGGTGCTCTTTCCACCGGTACCTATCGCCCGGCAGTCGGTTTCTACACTGACCTGGTCAACACCTTCGGCCCGTACCTCGACAGCGCTGTCATGGGTACCATGAGCGTTGATGACGCACTGGCTCAGGGTCAGGCTGCCTGCGAAGTTCTGCTTCCGTAAGTTTTATGATAATGAGGAGAGAAGGTTCATTCGAACCTTCTCTCCTGAATTTGTAAGATCGTAATAAAAAATAAACCAAAATCGGAGAATGATATGAACGCGAGTATTTCAAAAAATAAAAAACACAGCTTTGATCAGGATAAAGCATTTCCTCATATTTTGATGTCTCCGACGATTATCGTTATGCTGGCGCTGACGGTATATCCGCTGCTGTTTACGGTTTATTACAGTTTTACAGACTATAACCTGTTGAAAAGCCGAAAGAATGGTGTGCATTTTATCGACTTTCAGAATTACACCAAGCTGTTCCAGAATCCGATTTTCCGGACGGCGATTTTGAATACCGTAAAGTTCACGATCTGCGCGGTGCTTCTGGAAACGATCATCGGGCTCTTGATCGCTCTGTACGTCAACAGCCTGCATCACGGACAAAAAGTGATGCGTACCCTGCTTCTGCTGCCCTACCTGCTGCCGACAGTAACCGTCGCTCTTGCATGGAGAATGCTCCTTTCCAGCAACTACGGTCCGGTGATGCAGTGGCTCGTGAATATGGGATTTACGAACCTTCAGAATTACAATGTCTTTTTCCATATTGAAACCGCGTTCTGGGCAGTGCTGGCAATCGATGTCTGGCAGAGTTCGCCGTTCGTTTTTCTGCTGTGCTATGCTTCTCTGCAGGGTGTACCGCAGCAGCAATATGAGGCGGCGGAGCTGGACGGGGCGAATATTTTCCAGAAATTCTGGTATGTTACCGTGCCGAACATCAAAAGCGGTATCTTCCTCTGCCTGCTGCTCCGTACGATCGATTCCTTCCGCCTGTTCGATAAGGTGAACATCCTCACCGGCGGCGGCCCGGCGAATTCAACGACGACCATTACGCAGTATCTGTATACCTTCGGGATCAAGAACCTGAACTTTGGGTTCGGTTCAGCCGGTGCGCTGATCATGACCGTGATCGTGATGATCCTCGCGATCCCGTATATCCGCAACGCCATCAGCAGTCAGAAATAAATTTTTTGAAATCGACTCCAAAATCCCGCAGTAAATCCAGACTGCGGGTTTTTTTATGCATAATATCCAGAAAAATTTGGTCCGAAGGCCTCTGCCCCAAAAAGGACCGGATGAAACAGAAAAGTCCGGGATCCCGGACTTTCTGCGAGAAGAAATGTACTTTGTTATTGAAAAGATGTGAATATTTTTGAATATGCCTCCGCTTTTCGGTTAGGTTCCTTGCTCCGCGATTCACCGTTCAATCGTGGAGATTTGAAATCAGGAGAGTTAGAATCAACTAACTTCCATTAGTATAAAGCAATAATATTTCTTTGTCAATAGTTTGACCAAAAAAAGTGTGACAAGTTTTACGCAGATTTTTTCGCAGAAAGCTATTTGCAGAGGGAAGTTCCTGACTCCCGGTTCAGGTTGAAAAGGAATAATTATGCCCGGAACGTAGAGAAAAGAAAACGTATCGTGTAGTGAATATACAAAACGAATATAATAAATAAAATGGGTATGTGGTTATTACAATAGCCTGTGATCCTATGGTAAACGAAAGAAATTATTAGGGAAAGAGGGATGAAAAGGCTCAATGAAAACTGAAATCTACGGGACGCTCGGACCATCCTGCGCGAAGACGGAAATTCTCAGGGAAATGCTTCTTCTGGGTATGACGGGGATCCGGCTGAATCTGTCTCACATGAGCCTTGCGGAAGCGGAACCGATGCTGACAGCTCTCCGCCGGGCTGAGACTGAATGCGGCAGATCCTGTAACCTTTTGATCGATATGCAGGGACCGGAGCTGAGGATCGGCGCTCTGAAGGAGCCTTTGACCCTCACGGAGGGAACACGAATTGATCTCTCCTCGCTTTGTATTCCTGATATGGTGCGGGATTCTGTTTTGCCCGGGCAGGAGATCTTGCTGGATGACGGGAAGCTGCTCCTTGAGGCTGAAGCGAGCGGAAGAGCCTTTGTCAAACGCGGAGGAATGCTCAAGTCCCGGAAGAGCATCTCGCTTCCGGGATCTGAGATCCGTCTGCCCCCGCTCACTGAGGCGGATCTTGGGAATATCGCCTGCGCGGCGGATCACGGTGTCACGGGAATCATGCAGCCTTTCGTCAGATCCGCAGAAGATTTGACAGCTGTGCGTACTGCATTGAACGCGGCAGGCGGACAAAAGATAAGGCTTTTCGCGAAAATCGAGGATCTGAACGGCGTGGCATGTCTGCCTTCATTGATGAATGCCGCGGATGAAATCGTCATCGCGAGAGGTGATCTCGGCAATGCCATGCCTCTCTGGGAGCTTCCGGCTGTTCAGAAACAGATTTCAGCAGCCTGCCGAAAAGCGGGCAAGCCCTTTATGGTCGTTACACAGATGCTCAGTTCTATGGAGCAGAGATCCGTTCCGACCCGCGCGGAGGTCAGTGACATATTCAATGCGGTTCTTGACGGCGCCGCATCCGTTATGGTTACCGGAGAAACCGCGGTGGGAAAATATCCTGCGGAAACGATCCGCTATCTGGCCAACACGGCAGCAGAAGCGGAAAGATATCTCCCGGGATAAGGAACAGCTACAGCTTATCAGTGACTTCCCGCGCCGCAGGTCCATTCCGGATGATCAAAAGCTTCCTTAGTAACAGATATTAAATTCTTAAATAAAAAGTGAGTCAGGGAGCCTGTCCCCCTGACTCACTATTGGGCTCTTAGTTTTGTTCAGGCTTGTAGACAAAATCAAGCTTCTTGTATGCCGCTTCGGGATCATCATCTTCCCACCGGCGGTGCAGTGCTTCATCCGCGGCGTCGTATTCGAACCGCATCTCATAATCATCTCCCAGCGTCAGAAGAATATGGTCCGCGTATTGCGTCCAGTATCCGGATTCCCCGGCTCCTTCCGGCAGGGAAACAGACGCTGTCCCGTCAGCGAAAAAGTAATATACGTCAGCGCTTTCAGAATAAAGGGATCCTGCATTTTCCGGTGTTAATTCATCACGATCCTCTCCGGGAACTTCATTGAAGACTTTGACCAGCCGCCAGCTGCCGACAGGTGCCGGAAAGTACACAAAATCCAGATCCTGATATGCCGCTTCCGGCATGTCTATGGTCCAGTAACGATGGAGTTTGTTTTCCTCTGTGTCGTAAACAAGCTCCATATCAAGCATGCCGTCGTTCAGGATGTAATGGTCCCCTTCTTTCCGCCAGGTTCCTTCTTCGGTGGCAGCGGTTTCCCCGCCTTCCGTTATCAAAACGGAGGCTTTTCCGTCAGTGAAGAGGTAATAGACGTTCCGGTTTTCCGAATAGAGGGAGCCCGCGGATTCCGGATCCAATGCTGCCGGTTCCTGCCCTGATTCCGCAGAAAAAACCTGTGTCATTTTCCAGATACCGGCCGGGGCTTTGGTATAAACAAAGTCCAGATCATGGTAATCCGAATCGGTCCTTAGTTCTTTATAATAGCGGTGCAGCGTTTTCCCGTCCGGTGCGGGGAACAAGTCCATTTCAAAGGCAGGATCATCCATGGTCATGGTAATGATGCCCGCGTTTTGTGTCCATTTTCCACGCTGAACGAGGATCTCTCCGCCTTCATTTATCGCCATCTCGGCTGTACCGTCCGGATAAAAACTGTAAATATTCGTCGCTTCTCCATAAACCGCGGCTGCGCTTTCCGGCTGCAATATGAAGGGATTTTCACCTGAGGCGTTTTCATAAACGCGGTCAAGCATCCAGGACCCGATCCAGGCCGGCCGGGCATCTTCCGATTGCGCGAAAAGGGGTGTATGTACTGATATGCAAATGAGCAGCACTGTAAAAATAAACAGGAATTTCTTCATGATCAGCCTCCGTTATTCTATGATGAATACGATTTTATCAGAAGATAAGTTTCAGTGGCGGGGATCAGGGATTAGGGATTAGGGACTAGGGACAAGGGATTAAACTGTATCCCAGAGAATGGACACGGATAAAAGCAAGGGTAAGCAATACGTCCCTAAAAAAAGGACAGAAAGAAAAGGTTGCAACCCCGAACCGTGG
>CADACE010000010.1 GCA_902786265.1 uncultured Chloroflexota bacterium
GAGAGCCGTATGAGATCCTGAAGGAGCCGGAGCTGCTGCAGCAGATGTTCTTCCGCGAGCTGCGCGGGTGCCGCATGGAGCCGACGGGGAATCCCTCCAACGTCCGCTGGGGTGTGAAGGACGGAACGCGCGACCACGCCACAGGACGGATCCTGCACGATGACCTGGTGATGTCCGCCGCGCTGGCGGTGTTCGAGAACGGCAACCTGCCGCTGCGCGTGCTCGACGAGGATGACGACGAACATTATGAAATGCTCGCCCGGATCGCCAGGCAGCGGGAAAGGGAACTGCTGTACGGAGGCAGCGGAGTTTGGTGATCGGTGGTCGGTGATCGGTGGCCGGTGGTTGGTGGTGAAAGGTGGGGAATAAGGTGAAAAGTGAAAGGTGAAAGGTGAAAATGGAGAAATATGGTGATCGGTGGCCGGTGGTCGGTGGTGAAAGGTGTGGAATAAGGTGAAAAGTGAAAGGCG
Source organism: uncultured Chloroflexota bacterium (assembly GCA_902786265.1). GTDB lineage: Bacteria > Chloroflexota > Anaerolineae > Anaerolineales > Anaerolineaceae > Flexilinea. Next base: position 471 of record CADACE010000010.1, read on the forward strand.
TGGAACAAAGTGAAAAGTGAAAGGTGAAAGGTGAAAAGGGGGCATGCACTAGGAACCAGCCGCCATAAACCAGAGACCAGTCACCAGCTGCTGATTACCGGCCACTGATCACTGACCACCGACCACCGGCAACCGACCACTGATCACTGACCACCGACCACCGGCCACCGACGTCCGGTCACCGACCACCGGCCACCGGAAACTGACCACCCGCAACCGACCACCAGCCACTGATCACTGACCACCGACCGCCGGTCACCGATCACCAGTCACCAGCCACCAGTCACCAGCCACTGATCACTGACCACTGACCACCGACCGCCGGTCACCGATCACCAGTCACCAGCCACCAGTCACCAGCCACCAAACACTGACCACTATGATATATCATCTGTTAAACAGAAATATTGGTATAATAATAGATGTAGAAATAGGATTGTTTTTTTGCAGTTGTTCAGGGAGTGAATAAATCGGTGGTATGGGGAATGAAACTGACGCGGAACGGACGCCTGTTTATGTGATATTCGAAACGTTCCCCGTGGCTGCTGAACGGCTGCAGCGCACATCGGATCGTACCGGTGTAAAGGAAAAACAGATCGGAGCGCTGATGAAACAAAAGAGGTTCATACTTTTGTGGATGGCGGCAATGCTTTTGGCAGCCGTCATTGCTTCCGCTGCCTTCGCGGATGAAACAGAAGAGCAATATGTTGAAAATGAGTGGAATTTTGTAGACGGGTCTATGGATATCAGCCAGGGGATCCCCGAGAACGCGACCGGGGTCCTGGGTACGATCAAGAGAAGCCGGAGACTGCGTGTTGCTACTGATCCGTATTTTGCTCCGCAGGAATTTATAGATCCCTCAAAAATCGGACAGAATCGTTTTGAAGGGGCGGATATAGAGCTTGCCCGTGTGATCGCGGACCGGATGGGTGTAACGCTGGAAATCATTCCGATGGATTTTTCCGAAGTGCTTCTTTCCTTAGACGACAACGCGGCCGACCTTGTTATTTCGGCACTGGCTTATGTCCCCTCGCGCGCAGCTGCCTACGAGCTTTCAAAAGGGTATTATTATTCAGAAGATAACGTCGGCAGCAGCATCGTGATCCGCAGTAAAGATCAGGATATTTATCACGATATCGAAGATTTCTCCGGCAAAGTGATCGCGGCGGAGGGAAGCTCTCTGCAGGAATCATTGATGGCTGAAAACTTCCCCGCATACAAGGAATTTATCCGCTTCAATTCACTCCAGAAGGTGTTTGACGCGGTGGAATCGGGTATGGCAGACGCGGTGATGGTTAATACGGAAGTTGCGCAGTCTTATATCGAAAAAAATCCCGGAAAGGGATTGATGCTGATGCCTGATATCAGTTTTGAACTGGAAGAATATTATCAGGGTGACAGGATCGCCGCGAAAAAGGGACAGCTCCAGCTGATGTATTTTGTCAATGGTGTGATCGATGAAGTTCTTGCTTCCGGGCAGTATTTGGAATGGTACCGGGAAGCGGAAGAATTAGCAGACAGGCTCGGTCTTTAGTGTATAAAAATATCTGTAATGAAAAAGGGCTCAGCCGAATGAAAGGGTTCTGCTTATGAAAAAAATGAAATTATACCAGTTCAGTATTCTGATCCTGTTGTGTATCGCGCTGAACTATTATGGTAATGTATATTCTGTAAAATGGCAGCTTCCCATGTGGCTGGATACATTGGGGACGATGCTGAGCGCTTATCTGGCCGGTCCGCTTGTCGGCAGCATGGTCGGTATAACGGGGAATCTGATGTACACCATGACATATGGGGATTACCCTGTTTACGCGCTTACTTCAATTGTACTGGCGATCATTCTGGGCTTATCCGCGCGTAAAAAACTGCTGGACACCTGGTTTGGCGCGATGACTGTGAGTGTGATGATCTCCCTCGCGTCGCTGGCTGTTTCGTTCCCTTTGAATGTGTTTTTTTATAACGGCAGAACCGGCAACATCTGGGGGGACGGCGTGATCGACCGCCTGACGGATATCGGGACACCGACAATTTTGGCAGAAATCGCGGGACAGTTTTATATTGAATTTGTCGATAAGCTTGTGACGATAGCACTGCTTGTGCTGATCATCCGTCTGCTCCGTTTCCTGACGAAAAAAGATGAGAGTGTGGAATCTGCGGAGACCTCGGATCAGGCGGAAAAAGTGATCACGGCGCTGGTTCTCGGTGTTTTGATGTGTCACGGAACGCTTACCGCACGCGCGGCCGAAACACAGCTTTCCCATGTGGACTATAACAACTATGTCCAGACGGTTTACAGCTCCGAGAACGGTCTGCCCTGCGGTGAAGCCAATGATATCGTGCAGACAAATGACGGTATCCTCTGGGTCGGAACCTATGCGGGGCTTTACCGGTACAACGGCAGCGAATTCCGCTGGATGGATCAGTATGATTCCGTGCGCAACGTGAACTGCCTTTTTGTTGATGAGGAAGGCCGTTTGTGGATCGGCACCAATGACAATGGCCTTTCTATCTCTATCAATGAGACGATCACCAATATTATAGACAGAAATACCGGTCTGCCCACGAATTCTGTCCGTTCCATCATCCAAAGTGCCGACGGTTATTATTACATCGGAACCAGCGGCAGCATGCAGATCCTTTCTCTGAATAACGGGTTCAAAAATGTCAAAATCCTGAGTGAGGTCAACTATGCGGATGACAGCTCTGCCGATACTGTCGGGAATGTCGCGGCTGTTACCAATAACGGCCGGCTCTTCCTCTTAAATAAAGGGAATATTCTCAGCTCCCGCCAGTTGGTTTCCGAAAAAGAGATTTTCCGTTCCTGCGCGTTTTCTCCCACCGGAAAACTGCTTGCCGGTACGTCCCAAAATCACATTTATATATTCGATATTTCCGAAGGCCATTTTGTTGAACAGGCAGTTCTCACTACCGGGAATCTGAACAGCATTAAGGACCTGCGCTATCTTGATAACGGTGACCTTTTTGTCTCTGCGGATAACGGAGTCGGTTATTTTGACTTCAGCGGTAATTTCCGTGAACTGAATACCAATGAATTCAGCAACTCAGTGGACAATATGCTTGTCGACTATCAGGGAAATTTATGGTTTTCCTCCTCCCGTCTCGGTCTGCTCCGTCTTGCTCCTTCTTCTTTTCTCAACATTTATTCCACGATCGGGATGGATCACCGCGTTGTCAATACGACTGCTTTCTATAAGGATCAATATTATTTCGGGACCGACCGGGGACTGGATATCGTCAGCGCGGATCTTGAGGATCAGATCCAAAATGATCTGACACGCCGGTTTGATAAGGTGAGGATCCGCTGTATCTATGTCGATTCCCGCGGCAGTCTGTGGATCTGCACCTATGGGAACGGGTTGTTTGAATTCGAAGCCGACGGTACGGAGCATGTCTACAATTCCAGAGACGTCGTGTTCGGCAACCGTGTCCGGATGGTTATGGAACTCTCTGACGGGACGATCCTTGCCGGGAGCGATGTCGGCCTCAGCTTTATCCGTGATCATCATATCGTAGAGACTCTTACCAATACCATGATCCTAACCGCGACCGAGCTTCCCGATGAACGTATCCTGATCGGGACTGACGGGAACGGCCTCGCGATTATTGAAAATGAGAAGGTAACCAGGGTCCTGACCCGTGAGGACGGGCTGAGTTCAGAGGTTATCCTGCGTACGGTTTATGATGAAAAGGGGAAAGGCGTATTTGTCGTTACCAGCAACGGGCTGTGTTATATGGACAAAAACGATAATGTGCGGATCCTGCGGAATTTCCCCTATTACAACAACTATGACGTAATCATCAGTGAAAATGGGGATACCCTTTTTATCACTTCCAGTGCCGGTATTTTTGTTGTTGACCGGGAGGATGTTATTCGTGATCAGGAAAATCTGCAGTATGAGCTTCTCGATGCGCGTACCGGTCTGGACAGTTCCCTGACCGTAAACGCGTGGAGCTGCATCAATGACAATGGTGATATGTTCTTTCCTACCGATTCCGGTGTATATATGCTGAACTCATATTCTTACAAATCTGCCGCGCATGTATACCGGATGTCGATCAGTTCTGTAACTCTTGACGGAGAGAAAACGACGATCGAGAGGAATAAAGTCATCTATGTTCCCAGAAACACTAACAATATTACGATCACGCCTGAAATCATTAATTATTCCGTCCAGATCCCATATGTCGGGTATTATCTGCAAGGGGTCGATGCCGGCTGGCGCATTATGCCGCTTGACCAGCTTCAGACTGTTCATTACCAAAACCTCAAAGTCGGCGATTACCAGTTTCACATCGGTGTTTTTGACGCGAATAAGCAGAATGTGCTCAGCCAGCGGACATATGAGCTCATCAAGGTAAAAGAGATCTATGATAACAGCTGGTTCTCGATCTACCTCGTTGTTGTTCCGCTTATTGCCGCGATCTGGTTCACCGGGTACATTGTCCGGCGCCGCAATGAACGTGTTATGGCATTACAGCGAAGCCAGATCGAACTCAGCAAGCAACAGGTCAAAATGAGTAATGATACGATCTTTGCCATTGCCAAAGCTGTTGACGCCAAAGATGAACGGACCAGCCAGCATTCCTGGCGTGTTTCCGAATATTCGGTCCTTATCGCCCGTGAAATGGGAATGAAGGAAGACGATATTGAAAACCTGCGCCGTGCCGCTCTGGTCCACGATATCGGGAAGATCGGGATCCCTGACGCTATCCTGAATAAGGATTCCCGTCTGACGGATGAAGAATACGCCATCATGAAATCGCATACCACCCGCGGTGCGGAAATTCTCAAGGGTCTGAGCTTTATTCCGCATGTTTTGGACGGGGCTTTGTATCATCACGAGCGAGTCGACGGACGCGGATATCCCAACGGGCTGGCAAAAGAGGATATTCCGGTCTTTGCCCGCATCATCGGCGTTGCCGATGCCTTTGACGCAATGACAGCCAACCGTGTTTACCGCAAACAGATGGACTTCGGTTACGTACTCAATGAAATGAAGAAGGGACGGGGATCTCAGTTTGACCCGCAGTTTACCGATATCCTTTTGAAACTGATCGATGACGGGACGATCGACCTGAATAAGCTTTACTCAGTTCCGAAACTGGAAGAGGAGCCTCATAAAGACGAAGGAGGTGCCGCATGAAACGATATAACCTGACTGCATTTATTATCTGCGTTCTGGTGCTGGTGGCATTCAGCTTCATCTATCATGTATGGGATGGGATATCCGATATCAATCTTATCAAAGTCGGTTTCCTTTCTGAAAATGATGAAATGACCGCGAATACCTACAATTTTGAGCAATCCCAGAATATTCTTATGAAGGAATTTGACGACCGGATCGAGATCATTTCGCTTACCAATGTTCAGAGAGAAGAGACTTCATCTGCCCTGACCGAACTTGTTCTGAAGGGCTGCTCTGTTATCTTTGCCAATACCCGGAGTACGGATGTCAAAAAGACGGCGGCTCTTTATCCAGAAGTCCAGTTTTGCCAGATTTCCAATGATGTTCCCGCTGCTGTCGATACGGATGGAAACTATCATACGTTTAATGCGAAGATTTATCAGGGCCATTACGTTGCCGGTGTAGCCGCGGGGATGAAGCTGCAGGAGTTGATCGAATCGGGTGAGATCGGGGAAGACGAAGCTCTGATCGGGTATGTGGGAACTTATCCGATCGCGGAAGTTATTTCCGGTTATACGGCATTTATCCTTGGCGTACGGTCTGTGGTCCCGGATGCGGTAATGCGGGTCCGCTATACCGAGGCGCTGAGCAGTTTCAGCCGGGAAAAGGCCGCTGCCAGTCAATTAATTAATGAAGGCTGTGTGATCATCGCTCAAAACTCCGGAACCACCGGTCCCGTGTCCGCCATTCAGGATGCTTCCCTGACCCGGACGGTGATCCATGTGGGATATAACGAGAGCATGATCGATGCCGCTTCTACGGTTTCTTTGGTGAGTTCGCGGAAAAACTGGGATCCGTATATGGTTTCCGCGGTGCGTGCGGTGATGAACCGCCAGCCGATCGAAAAGGTCGTCGCCGGTGAGGTCCACGGGAATGATATCTGTGCAGGTTTTGAACAGGGCTGGGTCGAAATGCTGGAATTGAATGAGGACCTGGCTGCTCCGGGAACATCGGAGAGAATCGAAAGCCTGATCGAGGATATCAAGAATGGAAAAATCGATATCTTTCGGGGTGATTATACCGGCGTGAATCCGGATAATCAGCGCATCACAATTGATTTGAAGGAGGGATTTGCGGAAAACAGCGAATCGTCCAAACCGACATTCCGTTACATATTGCGGGGTGTGGTCACTGTTGAAAAATAAGGTATGCGAAGGTTACAAAAACGGTCTTTTATCCCAGAAAAATGATTTTTATCACTGTTGAAAAGGATCGTGTGTCAACCTATTTTATAATGGTTTAAATCTTTGTTGCTGGACAAAATTGCTCTTTGGTTGAAAAAAACGGGTATTTATTGACAGGGTTTTGTTGTTTGTTTTTACAAGCTGAAGGATTGTATCGGCTATGGATCGGTTCGGGAAAATTATTATTATTGCCGCAATCGTGGTAAGCCTGGTGCTCATCGCGGTGGCTTTCTATTTCCTGCGTGAATCGATTTTTTCAGGAAAACCTGACGTCACCTCTGAAAACGAAGGGACAGGCAGCAAAAGCCATGTTCCCGGGCCCGCACCGGAAGATCAGCTCCCGAAAAATTTGAAAATCGGGAAGTCCGCGCCTCAGGCTGTTTTTCAGTCTTCCGACGGTTCTCCGGTTTCTCTGGAAGAGATCATCCAAAGCTCGGACAGCGATGTTTGGTTCTCGTTTGGAGACGGATCTTTTGACCGGGACTATGATGCACTTGCAGCCGCGTATGGTATGACGCTTGTTATGGTCGGTGAACAAACCGGGGGAGAGCCTTCCGATGCAGTGTTCTCCGATCCGGATCAGGCCTGTTATGAGCTGTGGGGGCTCCAGACTCTGCCATCGGATATCGTGCTGGACAGCAGCGGGATGGTATTGGAATACCACGCCGGTGCACTGAAAAAGGGTGAAGCTGAAGGTATGCTTAAACGGGCAAGCCTTGGCAGATATAAGGTTGGTTTTGCTTTTATCGAAGGACAGATGTCCGACGGTGAAGGAGGCTTTTATACAAATACGGATACAAGGGGAAATTCGCCTTTTGGTAAAGATGTACTGAGCGAAAGCCAGGGACTGATGCTGATGTACGCTTTATCTGTGGATGACCGCGTTTTGTTTGACAAGACCTGGCAGTTCACAAAAACGAATTTGCTCAAAAACGGGATCGCTGCCTGGTATGTCAGCGCGGATGGCGTTTCCGCAAATGTCAACGCACTTCTGGACGATCTCCGCATCTGGTTCGCGCTGTATCAGGCCGGACTGAAATGGGATGCCCTCTATATGGGTGAGGCATCCGATATGCTGGTCGCTGTCAAAAAATTATGTCTGGATAAAAAAGGACGCCTTGTTGATTTTACTGATCTGAACAAGGGAGACCGGGCGGATACGATTTCACTGCAGTACTTGGACCTTACTGCGCTGAAAGCCATGGCGGAAACGGATTCGGATTTTGAGCCTGTTTATCAGGACGCGGAAAAGGTCCTGCTGGAAGGCAGAATATCGGATGAATTTCCGCTGTATTATAAAAACTATAATTACACGACCCGATCGTATGATACCGGGAACCTGAATACCGCGGAAGCGCTTTACACGCTCTGGAATCTGAGCCGGGCCGGTCTGCTTCCGGAGGATACACTGGCATGGCTGAAGGAGAAAGTCATGACGGGTACGCTCGGCGCACGGTATCGTACGAATGGTGATGTTGTTTTTGGGTATGATTTTCATTCTACCGCTGTTTACGGTCTTGCCGCGCTGACAGCGCAGGAGGCGGGGGATGATGAAATGTATGAAACGGCTTTGCGCCGGATGGAACGGAAACTGATCATGGACGCAGATGATGAATTATACGGTGCTTATACACAGAAAGGGGCAACGATATATTCTTTTGATCAGTTGATTCCGCTGTTGGTCAACGCTGTGCTGTATGAGAGAATGGCCGATGGACGCAAATAAAGCAAGAAACGTCAAAGAAATAGTTAATGATGGTCTTTCTGTATTCAGACGGAGTGTTAACTGGTTTAACAGGAGACTTGGCAAAATCTATTCGCCCAACATCGCGGCAATCACAGGTACGGTCATTGTTCTTATTCTTGTGGTCATTATTCTGTTCTTTCCCCCGGTAATGGGTGTCGCGGATGATGGCTCTCTTACTGATATTATGCTCGGAACCGGTCTGGGTTATCGCGGGAGCGACCTGCAGTATCCTGTCGGAGCATATTTTACCAGGCTTTATCTTCATTCCACACAGCAGGTAAACGGCATTTCCACGCACCGTCTGCTGATACAATTCGCGAAGTGGATCGATAGTCAGTTTACGCACGATAACCTGTTTGATATCCGATATCTGGCGGGACTTTATCTCATTTTGTATCTGCCGGCGGTTTATCTGGTGCTGCGCGGCATTGTAGCCCGGGTGGATGTCGCGGCTGAAGCAACAGCCCTCATGATTTTGGGAGCGCTTGTGCTTGGCGACGCCGCGATCATCACCTATTTTAACAGCCTTTATCCGGAAGCGTTCTGGCAGGTCTTTATGACTTACTGTCTGGGATTTTGCCTGTCATTGCAGCATGGCAGAGAGGCATGGACACAGATTGGCCTGATCGGGCTGAGTCTTTCGGGCAGTCTGCTTGCGCTGTCCGAAAAACACTGCGCAGCAGCGGGTCTGGTTTTGGCGGTGTTTTTCGTCCGGCAAATATTTATGGAAGACAGAAACAAACAGACAATCACACTTTCGATTATCGGGACGTTTGTCCTTTTGTTCGCGTCTCTGCTTGGCATTCTCGGCAGTTCGTCCCGATTTACCGAATCATCCCGGCTTCACGCGATCACAAACGGAGTGATGCTGCAGGCAAATAACCCTGAAGAAGTACTGAATGACTTTGATATAGACCCGCGGTTTGAAACATTGGCTGATATGTCTGCCTTTGCGAATTATCCGTACACGCTGGTCGGAAACCCGGAGATCCAGCGGGATTTTCTCAGCCATTTTTCTTATGGAAGGATGCTGCTGCATTATCTGAAAAATCCTTTTGATTATATCGGCCTTTTGGAATATGGAACAAAAGCTGCTTTCAACCCTGCCCGGTCATATGTCGGAAATTATGAACAGTCATGGGGGCTGCCCGAACGGACCAGAAATGAGCTTTTGACTTTTTACAGCAACTTCAAGTCCAATTCTCTGCCTCAGACAATGGGATTTCTGGTGATTTTGGCGGTCGTTTATTTTGTGCTGTTCCGTAAAGTAAAGGGTCTGCAGCATAAAACCATGCGCTGGACAGAGCGGGAACGTCAGGTAATACGGGATACTTTTATATGCCTGCTTTTTGTCGGCATTGCGGATATAACGGCGGTGCTCCTTATGAGCGGTACCGCTGAATTGGAACGGTATGAGATGTTATATGGAATTTGCATTGACGGCGTAATACTGCTGTTTATTTCAGAAATTTTGCACCGGACGAACGTTTTGGCTATGGAGGAATGATGGATCAGGATACGAGTTCGAGCCGAATATTTCTTTATCAGGATCTGGGTATATTCCTGTTTGTTGTAGCTTTGATAGCAGCGGCTCTGATCACGGCGCTGTCGGGAAACACCCTGCTTTACCAGCATGTGGCTTTGATCATGGGCATAGCCGTCGCTTCCCTTCTTTTGGGACTGCGTGCCCGGGTCGGAGGCATTGTTGTCTGCGGTATAACCATTATCGTTTTTGCAGTATACAAGCTGTATTCCCGCTTCGCTCACAATACCCCGATTGAGTGGACTGCTTATTTGTGGCCTTTCCTGATCATAACAGCTTTGCTGGGTATGACAGCGTTTGTTTCATACTTCACGCAAATTGAAGGTGTTAACAGCCTGTTAAACGTAAGGCTTGACCAGCTGACGGTGATGGATCCGCTGACCGGCCTCGAAAATAACCGGTCGATGGTTTCTTCCCTTGCCCGGTACATGGCGCTGAGCGAACGAAAAGGGACTGAAATGGGGCTGATGTTGGTCCGGCTCCGTTACGCTGAGGAGCTGAAGAAGGTCCTGACCGGATCTCAATTCAATGAACTTCGCCATAACCTTGCCGTAACGGTCCAGGATGTGATCCGGATGGAAGACAGGGTCTTTTCTACGGACGACAGCGGTTCTTTGGGTATTATTTATTTCAGTACAGGTGCTTCTTTCCTGAAGGGACGTATTTTGACCGCTGTCAATAATAAAAATTTGCTTCCGGATCTGAACGAGCAGCTGCTGACAGTTGATTTGAGCATTGTCTATAAACAATATGACAAGGAATTGGGAAAAGACGCGATGCGTTTTATCTCAGATGTGGAGAAAGAATTTGCTTATGAAGTTTGATCGGACGCTTCTCTGCCTCCTTGTTCTCGGAATATTGAGTTTGTCTTTTCGAGAACTCAGGGCAGAGGAGGATGAGCAAGTGGAACGGGGCGAGATCCTGGTGGTTTATCCGGAGGAGGCAGTCAAACGCAGCCGGCCGGATAATCTGTCCGCGATCGCGCAGATTTTGTTTTCCATGAGTTATCACGTCGATTGGGCTGAAGCGGAATATGCCGCTGATGAGATCAAATTTTATGACAAGGTGATCTGGTGTGCTACGGCAGAATCAGACCGGTTGGATCCGCTTATTTTGGATGGCTTTGAGGGACTTTTGCTGGTTTTGGGTCAGCCGGGGGGATTAGAACATTTTGGGATAAAACCTGTCTCCGGACTGGAAGGAAAACTGATCGGGACCTGTGATTATATGTTTGAGGATAATTATCAAACGAGAAATTCCGTCGAAGTGCTGAACGTTGGCTCATATGATGGACCTGCATATATCAACGGGACGCTGAATGTATTGGGGGCAGACCTCCCTCTGGTGAGCGGATCAGGTAATGTTCATTATATTCCTCTGATCGATTACACCACAGAGTTCGCGAAAGCTCTTTTGATGCAGGAGATCGGACAATGGCTTTGGGTCTGGGATTCTCATATGCATATGTATTCGCAGCATATCGTTTTGGATGAGATTTATCCATTTACGGATCCTTACCGCCTGCAGCAGATCGTATCTCATATGGTAGAGCTGAAAATGAATTTCGTAATTTCAGTGATGCCTATCTATGACCACGCGGATTATCCCGCCATGCAGCGGTTTTGTGAAGTGCTTCGGTATGCACAGGCGAATGGCGGTGCTGTGATCCTTCACGCCCCTTTGATCCAGACTGAATTTGATTTTGATTCACTGGCTGCCCATGTGACGACAGCGATGAGGAATTATTTCGACAACGGTGTCTGGCTGCTGGGCATGGAAGTTCCGTCGGAATGGATATTCCACGAGGAAACTCTCGGTATTCTGAGACGTTCCCGAACGCTGTTTTTCTCTGATGCTGACGCATTCGACAGCCGCTTTGTCAATGAGTATGATATCCATGAGTATCTGAAGCTGGGGAATCAGCAGGTCGTTCCCGCTTATAAGTTGAATGAAACCGGAGCCAGCCATACAGCCCGCTGTTCAACCGCGGTTTATGTCAATGTTGATATGACAACTGATGATGTGATCTACGCGGCAATTGATGCGGTGAAAGACGCACCGATCCCTATGCAGAGTTTGTGGAGTATGGAGCAGGGTTTGTATGCGGATGATTTCCGATATCTCACATGGGACCGGAATACATTGATCGTGAATGGTGTGCAGCGGTTCAATAATTATGAACCTGCTGAGATTGAGAATAAATTTGATTACAAGAGGAATGTCTATTATCGTTTTGTAACGAATCTGGCCAATCAGAATCAGTTTCTGATTGGGCTCAGCGGTGTGGTTTTGGTTTTATTCGTTTTTCTGGTTTTTCAGTCACGACAGCAGATGCATAAGCGGTTTTTGAAAAAATCCATAAAAACCACAGATGGGGAGGGTTCCTGATGTCAGCTTCAGAAATCATTTCCATTTATGCGATTGCGGCAATCTGGTTCATGATGATGCTTAATGTTATGTTGAGCATAGGTGGATATATTTATATTTACCGCTGCAACCAGAGTGACGGCCATATACCTATGGATCATGATGAGTATCCTATGGTATCGGTTCTGGTTCCGGCTCATAATGAGGCATTGGTTGTTCAGCGCACGGTGCGGTCGCTGCTGAATTTTGATTATCCTAAGGATAAATATGAAATCATCGTTATTAATGACAATTCATCGGATGACACGGAAGATATTCTTTCCGACCTGGCTGCTGAATTTCCGGAAAACCGCCTGATGTGTGTGAGTACGGATAAGGTAGTTGGCGGAACGGGAAAGTCTAACGCGCTGAACATTGGCTTTTCCGTGGCAGAGGGTTCGGTAATTGCTATTTATGATGCTGATAACACACCGGAACCGAAGGCTCTCCGGCTTCTGGTTGAAAACCTGGTGGCTGATCCTAAAGCCGGCGCGGTGATCGGAAAGTTCCGCACCCGCAACCGGAATGCGTCGATTCTTTCCCGCTTTGTGAATATCGAAACGCTTTCCCATCAATGTATGAACCAGGCCGGACGATTCTTCTTCTTTAAACTCTGCACGATTCCCGGAACGAATTACGTGATCCGCCGCAGCATTATTGAATCGGTTGGAGGCTGGGATGTGAAGGCGCTCAGCGAAGATACGGAAATCAGTTTCCGCATTTACCGCATGGGATATTATATCAAGCTTCTCCCCCAGGCTGTTACCTGGGAACAGGAACCTCATCTCCTGCCGGTCTGGTTCCGTCAGCGTGTCCGCTGGGCAAAAGGCAACATCTATGTTATGATGAAAAACTTCAAATATACTTTTGACAGGAATGCCGGTCCCATGCGGATGGACGCGCTTTATTATGCGCTCACCTACAGCATTATGTTGTCTTCCCTGGTTGCTTCGGATATGATTTTCCTCGGCGGTGTGCTGGGAAAAATCCAGGTAAGGCTGGGTGGTTTTTCCACGGCGTTGTGGGGAATGGCTATTCTGGTTTTTATTGCGGATGTGATGCTTACACTTTCGCTGGAGCGAAACGAGTTCAATTTAGAGTCGATGGGCCTGGTGGCGATGATGCTGTTTTCGTACGCGAAATTGTGGGTTTTTGTTGTTGTCAAAGCTATGTGGGATATGCTCATGGATGCTTTGTTCAAACGTGAAGTGAAATGGGATAAGACTGTGAGGTATGTTGAGTCGGATTCGTAGGGAATAAAGTAGAGTAATGAGTGAGAGTTGGGATGTCGGGCGGTGAATTTCTTTAACTGCATATGTGAGACGGATTCCATCACTGTCATAACGTCATTCTGCTTAATTCGATTTATTCTCTGCAGTTTTCTGATATCATGTGTCAAAAATTCAGCGTCCTGATTAAAGAGGTGCATTTTGAAAAAGATCGTTTATGAATTAATAATTTGTCTTGTGACCGTAACTATTTTTCTGGTTTCCGGGCCGGTTTATGCATTTCAGACAGTTACACAGGAAAATCAGGCGACAGAAGTATCTGTGCCAACCAGCACTAAAACAGGTACGGTTCCACTGAAAAATCGGAAAACAGCAGAACCGGTGGCAACCGGCACAGAAACAGTGGTGGCTTCACCGGAAAAACAGGCGACGCAGGAACCTGCACCAACGAATACCGCAGCAGTAACAGCTTTGCCGGAAAAACAGGCGACGAAGGAACCTGAACCAACGAATACTGCAGCGGTAACAACTTCGCCTGAAAAACGTGCAACGCAGGAACCTGAACCAATAAACACAGCAACAGTAACAGCTTCGCCGGAAAAACGGGCAACGCAGGAACCTGAACCAACGAACACTGCAGTTGTAACAGCTTCGCCGGAGAAACGGGCGACAAAGGAACCTGAACCAACGAACACTGCAGCTGTAACAGCTTCATCGGAAAAACGGGCAACGAAGGAACCTGTACCAACGAATACCGCTGCAGTAACGGCTTCACCGGAAAAACAGGCGACGAAGGAACCTGAACCGACGAACACAGCAGCAGTAACAGCTTCACCTGAAAAACGGGCGACGCAGGAACCTGAACCAACGAACACTGCAGTAGTAACAGCTTCACCGGAGATTACAGTAACCGAAGAACCGGTGTCTGTCATAGATTATGTGCTATCCAGTGATCCGGAATCAGCGCCAGAACCGCAGCATGAACGTCCTGAAACACCGGATGCGCAATATCATCAGATATTTAAGTTTTCACAAAACATCGTCATACAGGGTATTTTTGAAAAATCCGGGTATTTTTTCAAGGTTCAGAAATACTGGGATACTGTTTATGCGCTTGCTCAGATCGAATATACAGTCAGCCCGCTGATTACCGATGATGTTCCTGCTTCTCTGACATTTTTCATTAATGATCATCCGATTTATTCCTGTGCGGTTCGGTATGAAAATGGTGCACCGCAGATCGTATATGTAGAGATCCCGACAGAATATCTGCGTGAAGGTTTCAATGAATTTGCTATCACCGGGTATGTCCGGCTTTATGATGACGACGAATGTCTGGATGATTTTTCCGGCGCGAACTGGATCAGTATATCGGCTTCCTCGTTTATTGAAGCAGGCTATGATTTAACGGATTTTGGCTCAAAACTGAGTTATTATCCATATCCATTGATTTCCTCTGTCAACCAGACCGGCGCGGATCTGACGATTTTTGTGCCGTCCGGAGCAACGGAAGAAGAACTGCGCTCCGCGTTTATGATGCGTGCTGATCTCGGAAATGAAACGACCACAGAGGACCGGATCGCGCTGCAGACCCTGGCTCATTATGGTCAAAGAACAGGAAATGCGCTGATTATCGCGCAGCTTGACCGTCTGCCGCAGGACGCAAAAGAACAGTATAACGCCCTTGGTGAAAAATTCGAAGAGGGGGCTGTTGTTTTTGAATATGAAAAAGATGGCGGGTATGTGGTTGTTATTACCGCGGCAAAAGAAACTGACCTGATTGAAGGTGCCTGTATGCTGATGGATGAGAACCGTGTATCTCAGGAAAAATATAACTGGGCATTTGTTCCTTCCGGAAGCGCTCAAACTGTCGTCAGAAATTCTACGCTTTCCGCTTTGATTGAAAACGGTGAAACGATTAAAGGTATAACCAACCAGGACGGAATCGATTTTATCGGCCCGTTCCATCAGGAAACATCCATTTATCTGCCCTTCAGCGGTGGATTCGTGCTCGGTGAGGGTGGTAAAGTTGAAATCAAGATGAGATACAGTGACAATCTGGATTTCGACCGCTCCCTGATGACGGTTTATTGGGGAAATACACCTGTCGCCTCTAAAAAGCTGACACAGGAAAATGCTGATAATGACAGCTTCTCTTTCCTGATGCCTTCGGATGTGGTGGGAACTCATGCCGATACCATCCGAATTGCCTTTGATTTGGAAATTCAGGAACTTTATTGTACCAAACGGGCAGATCAGATGCCTTGGGCTTATGTGAGCGGGGATTCTACATTTTATCTGCCTGCCGGTATGAGCAGTACCTATGATCTTGCTTTGCGTCCTTATCCCTTCCAGGTGCTTGGCTTGTTCAATAATCTGGCTGTGGTTATTCCGGATGAGATGAGTGATACAGAATATACTCTGTTTGGAAGGCTCGCCGCGCTGATGGGGACAAACATCTCTCCTTACGGTACGATGCAGGTCTGGTTTGCTTCCCATTATCCGATGGAGACTGAGAATGCCAATGTGATTCTGTTGGGAACATGGAAGGATAATACCATCATCCAGAAGCTGAATGAATACATGAGTTTTAAATTCAATGAGGATGGAACGCGGTTCGAAAGCAACGAACAACTGCTTCTGAGCCCCCGTTATGCAGGTGAAATCAGTATTCTGCAAATCATTCGTCACCCTTATCAGGATGGGCGCGCCATCCTTGTAGTCAGCGGTGCGGATGATAAAGCACTTTCGCTTGTTGACAGATTCTGTGCCGTGCAGGCAAATATCTGGGATTTAGGGGGAGATGCATATATAATTGACAGTGACCTCGAGACAAAGAGTTTTCGGTTCCTTGAAGCTTTGCCGGAAAAGGAACTGACACTTCGGGAGCGTATGGAACAAAACAGGGACGCTGTGTTGTTCACATTGATATCCACATCCGCTATGCTTATTCTGTTCATCGGTGCTTTGTTGATCCTGCTGCGATACCGCCGTAATGTCAATGAGGAGAGAAAGAAGTGAAAATAAGGAAGGATTTCTTCTATTATTTCGCTGTTCTGGTGTACATCTTCTGCATGTTGTTCGCCATTGTGTGTGTATTTAATCGCATTGGTGAAGGACAGGAATACCCTTACCTGATCAAAGGCACATGGCTGATAGGCTCTTTTACGTTTTTGCTTTTGTTGATGGCGGTTTGGGCTTTGTGGGCAAGACTTGGCATTACTGAAAAAATGAACCGGCATCCGAAGTTGTTTTTGGCTTTGGAACTGATGATAGTTGCCGTTATTGTGATTATCGGCTCTTATTTGCGCTATCGAGTCATAGAGGAATTGCCGATGGCACCGGCATCGGATTATAAGACATATTATGAAATGGCTGTTATGATCCATGATGGAACACTTTTGGAAGAAGGTGTGGGATATTGTGATTATGTCGCAATGTTTCCTCATGTTTATGGATATCCGGCAGTTTTAGCCACTTTTTTTAGAATATTTGGCGTAAGTGTCTATGTAGCAGAATTTTTTAATTTGATTATTTCGATCGGCTCACTTTTTCTTGTTTGGGGGATTGCCCGTCTGCTTCGCGGGCGATTTGCGGCACTTGTTGCTCTCGTTATGTGGAGTTTCCTCCCTTCGGTAATTCTATACTCAGATTTTGTCGCGAGTGAGCCATTATTTACCTTTGCCCTTTTAGTGGCAGTACTGTTTTTTGTCATGTCAATGAGGAAAAACCAAAAGAAGGAAAAACATCCATGGATATGTACGATTGAATTGGTCCTGATGGGGGTGGTTCTCGCATTTTGTGCCTTTATCCGTCCGATGGCTATGATTTTCCTTGTGGCAGCTATGATTTGCATGCTGCCGATGGAACGGAAGAAATATGATATCCCAACCAATGATGTTCCTCTCGGCGTCCGTGCTGTGGATGCAGGTTGGAAACGGTGCCTGATAGTCCTGATTGTTTATTTTGGCTGTTCCAAACTGTTCACAATGGCAACTTCTTATGCGGTAGACCGTGAATTGGCAGGCAGTTCCGCTTCTTTTGGGTACAATCTGCTGGTTGGTTTAAACCTGGAAAGTTATGGGGGGTGGAATCAGGAGGACGCGGATTATCTTTATGATGCTTTTGAAGCAACCGGATCTGCTCAGGAAGCGCAGATGGTCTGCCGTGATATGGCTTTTGAACGCTTGAAAGCCGATCTCCACGCTTTGATCAATTTATTTGTCCATAAATTTGATGTGCTGTGGGGTAATGATGATTACGGCGCTTCCTGGAATATTTTGTTTATGGATCAACAGGATAACCTTACTCCGGAACGGGAAAGTTTTCTGTATCGGATGATGGATATCAGTGATCTTGTTTATCTGCTGATGCTGTTGGAAGCAGGTATTTTTGGCTTTGTTATGTTCAGGCTTCGTCCTGATGCCCTTTATTCCTGTGTTCTCCTGGTTCTGGGAACGGCTGCGCTTCATTTATTCGTGGAAAACCAGAACCGTTATCATTATCATACGCTTCCGTTTTTGGCAATTCTTGCAGGGGCTGCAGGCGCTGCAATGAGTGAGCGAGTGGGAGTAGCTGTGATGGCACGGATCGAAGAGAAAAAGAAAGAGAAAGCAGCTGAGGAAGAACGTATTGCTCATGTACGTAAACTTCAGGAAGAAGAAGATGAACGTGTCCGTCTCCGTTCGGAAGCACTTCATGCTCAGTTTGATATGGCTAAAGCTATAGAGGAAGGGCATATCCGCATTGTGGCAAGTAAAGCGATCGAAGGCGCTTATGCACCGAAGCCGGTGGCTCAGCCGTCTGATGATAAAAAGAATGAACATGAAATATCAGAAAAATCAGGTTCAACTGAGCTACAGGAAGCCGAAGTTTTGACAGTCAGTGAGCTTGAAAAACGTGCGGCATCTGAAGGAGCACCTGCAGATGATAAGGTAACCGAATCTGTAGAATCATTTGCAGATGATAAGGTAACCGAATCTGTAGAATCATTTGCAGATGATAAGGTGACCGAATCTGAAGAATCATTTGCAGATGATAAGGTAACCGAACCTGAAGAATCATTTGCAGATGATAAGATAACCGAATTTGAAGAATCATTTGCAGATGATAAGGTAACCGAACCTGAAGAATCATTTGCAGATGATAAGGTAACCGAACCTGAAGAATCATCTGCAGATGATAAGGTAACCGAACCTGAAGAATCATTTGCAGATGATAAGATAACCGAATTTGAAGAATCATCTGCAGATGATAAGGTGACCGAATCTGAAGAATCATTTGCAGATGATAAGGTAACCGAACCTGAAGAATCATTTGCAGATGATAAGGTAACCGAACCTGAAGAATCACCTGCTGAAGATAAGGTGCCCGAATCAGAAGAATTACCTGCTGAAGATAAGGTGCCCGAATCAGATGATTTACTTGCTGAAGATAAGGTGCCCGAATCAGAAGAATCATCTGTTGATGATAAGGTACCTGAATCTGAAGGATCACCAGCTGATGAAAAGGTACCTGAATCTGAAGAATCACCTGCTGATGATAAGGTGCCCGATGGCTCTTCGGAAGATTCTTCTGAAAAACCAAATAATGAGTGTGAAGGATAAGACAGAAATATGCTTTTTAATTCACTTGCCTATTTGATTTTTTTCCCGGTCATAGTACTGGTTTATTTTCTGATTCCCTGGCACCGGGTCCGCAACGGGATGCTGTTGGTCGCAAGCTATTATTTTTATATGCGCTGGGATCCGCGTTTCATCGTGTTGATGATCGGTGTTACGCTGGTCAGTTATTTTTGCGGCTTACTCGTGAGCATTTCCCAGAAGGAAGAGGCTGAACACGTAGAAAAAGATCTCCGCAGGACGGGCAACGCGAAAATCTATACCACAGTGACAATTGTTGCCATGCTTCTGGTATTAGGCTGGTTTAAATACGCTAATTTTCTTACAGGCAATCTTGTCTCCCTGATGCGGCTCATAGGTGTGGAGCTTGCGATCCCGAAGCTTAATGTTGCCCTTCCGGTAGGTATTTCCTTCTTCACCTTTCAGGCAATGGGGTATGTAATCGATGTTTACCGGGGTACGACAGAGGTGGAGAAAAACTTCTTCCGTTTTGCTTTGTTTGTGTCCTTTTTTCCTCAGCTGGTTGCAGGCCCGATCGAACGTTCCGGACACTTGCTCCAGCAATTCAAGGATAAGCATACATTTGATTCCCGCAGGGTTCTCAAAGGCCTGATGCTGATGGTCTGGGGATTTTTCATTAAGATGGTACTTGCGGACCGGATCGCCATTATTGTGGACCAGGTCTTCAATTACTATACATCTTATCAGGGGACGATCCTGATGCTTGGAGCCGGACTTTTCTCTTTCCAGATCTACTGTGACTTCAATGGTTACTCTCTGATTGCCATCGGGTCGGCACAGGTGCTTGGTTTTGACCTGATCCAGAACTTTGAACAGCCTTATCTGGCCCGGACGGTGGCGGATTTCTGGCGGCGCTGGCATATGTCCCTGACCAACTGGTTCCGGGATTATATCTATTTCCCGCTGGGCGGCAGCCGCGTCGCTAAATGGAAAAAATACCGCAACATCATGATCGTCTTTTTGATTTCCGGTCTCTGGCACGGTGCTGACTGGACTTATGTGATTTGGGGTGGTATGAATGGACTTATGCAGGTTATTGGAGATATCATCAATCCGGCAAGAAAAAAGCTACTGGCAAAGCTGCATGTCAACGAGAATTCCTTTGGGCATCGTCTGGTACAGACTTTCCTGACCTATGTCTATGTCACGATTGCGTGGGTTTTCTTCCGGGCAACTTCTGTAAAATCTGCAGTAGATATCATTGTGGGTTCTGTCAAAACCTTAAATCCATGGGTGCTGTTTGATGGCACGATCTATAATCTTGGCTTGAATCAGATGGATTTCTGGGCTATGGTCATCTCTCTTCTTGTTCTTTTAGCTGTGGATATTCTGCATGAAAATAAGATACAGATCCGCGAGAGTATTATGGGGCAGCCTTTGCCGGTAAGATGGGCAATTGTTTATGCAGCTTTGTTTATGATTTTAATATTTGGTATTTATGGACCGGGATATGACGCGGCCAGCTTTATTTATTTCCAGTTCTGAAAAGGTGAGATCAATGGGAAAAGTACTAAAAGCATTATTCAAGGTAGTGATGTTCCTCCTGATTTTTGTAATCTTGTTTTATATGATTTGGTGTATTCTGTTGTTCAAACAGGAGGATGGTACACTCCCTATGCGGCATTTTTATGATCTTCCGGAGGGCTCTGTGGATGTATTGTTCTTAGGAACCAGCCACATGGGAATGAATCTCAGTACAGATATTCTCTGGAATAAATATGGTATCGCTGGGTATAAATGCTGGGGGTCTGTACAGCCTATATGGAATACGTATTACTATTTGAAAGAGTGTCTGAAATATCAAAGACCTAAAGTTATTGTTTTGGATGTACATAGTGCTACTTTTGGTTATGTTTATCCTGATTTTGTTATTCAGATCAAGAACACGATTGGCATGCGTCTTTCCCAAAATAAAATTGATGCGATAATGGCAAGCTCTCCTAAGGAACAGTGGGGAAATCTTTTGATTGGTTTGCCTGTTTTTCATTCTCGCTATAATGAACTGAATGAGACAGATTTCGAGTATTTTCCCTGGAATCGACATCAGAATATTACGGTATTGGTAAATCAAAATTCAGAGCAGGTATTTCCCTTTGATATTATTGATAAAGATCAGAGCAGTGGAGTTGAACCGTTGCATGAAAAGGAAGAAAAATATTTTCGTGCTATCCTTGATCTTTGCCAGGAAGAGAACATTCCTCTTGAATTGGTTGCATGTCCTTATCAGATTGGAGAATTTGAACAAAAACGATATAGAAGAATCAAACAGATAGTTTCTGAAGAATATGAGGGAATTGGTTTTACCGATTTCAATGAAGTTTACATGGATTATGATATTGATACTCATACAGATTATCTTGATCCCGGACATTTTAATAAGTGGGGTGTACCAAAATATACAGCCGCTATTGAACAGGTATTGACGGCTAAATATGATCTTCCGGATCACCGGTTGGATGAAAATCATGTGTGGAATAAGGTTAAGAAAACAAAAGCTTCTCCGGTTTATGAGATGGACTATAAATTTTATGGCGATGGCAAACGGAATTATGTCGATACCGGTATGAAATTGTTAGATAATATCATGGATTCATGGACGATCCTGGCTGATTTCACAGTTCCTCCTTTTGATGCTGAAGATCGTGTTATTCTTTCCTGTTATGATGAAACTCCGGATCATTATCAGGGGGTAATGGTTAACATCGATGAATATGGAAAGCTGGCTGTTATGTTTTCTTCTTTTGAAGATATAAAGACGGATATATTGGAAGAAAACAGCAGGGTTCAGCTCGCGATTGTCAAGAATGATCGAAGAATTGATGTGTATTTCAATGGGGAATTTCTTGGAACTCATCGAGCAGATAACCTTGCTCAATACTCTGGTCCGCTTCTCGTAGGCTGTCAACAGAATGAAAATGGATATTTCTTCCGTTTCAGCGAACCTATTGTTTATGATCTGCAGGTATTTGATACGGTTTTAACTGAAACAGATATCAAATCATGGGAACCGCGAAATCTGCCTGAACCGCCGGAAAAAGAATATCTGTCTGATGAAGAGATCGCATCAGGCCAGCTTTATACTATGGATTACAGCTTTTCAGGGGATGGTCAGGAACGGTATATTGATACCGGTGTGAAACTGTATGAGGAACAAGATGCATCCTGGACATTGTTATCTCAAATTGATCCCAGAATCGATGCAGGGGATACGGTTTACTTTTCTGCTTTTGTTGAAGATATGAATAATTACCGCGGACTTCTGGTGCGGAGGCTGGATGAGGGAAAGCTTAATATTTCCTATGGTCAGAACAAACAGATCGTTGTGGATATTCCTGTTGAAACACCTTCTGTTCTTGCCATAGTCAAGGAAACTTTTTATTATACGATTTATTTGAATGGAGAGGTAATCGTAGATGGCGAAATATCTCCCTGCGACGTTCATGATTTGAATTTGCTTATTGGTTGTCAGGTTACCATGGAAGACAATTTGTTCAGATTTTCCGGAACAAAAATATATAATCTGGAAATCATAAAGGGCATCATGAGCCCGGAAGATATTGCAGCCTGGAAGCCTGATCCGCAGCCTGAAGCGCCGAAACCGATTCCTTCAGATGTAGAGTATCATCTTGAAAACAGCTTCGCCGGGAATGGGAAAAATTTCTGTATTGATACCGGAATTCAGCTTTATGATGTCGCTGATAAAAACTGGAGTCTGCATTTGGTGATTAATTATGATAAAACCGGACGAGGTACTGCTCTTTCATGTTTTGCTGAAGATCCGGCTAATTATCGTGGATTGCTGGTTCGTCAGATTGATGAAACAAACTATAATCTTACGCTGGGATCTGCTATTACGAATTTAACTGTAGGCTGGGATCCTGTTATCATTATCGACATTCTCAAGGAAGAATATCATTACACAGTCTATATGAATGGAGAGAAAAAGTTTGAAACAGATGCTGCAACCAAATCCTGGGATGGTAATTTGATTATAGGGTCCGAAAGATTGTTAAATGGTTCGTTTTTCCGTTACTCCAATCAAAAAGTTCGGAAACTCGAGGTTACTGCCTCGATTCCGGATGAAGCGGAAATATTACAAAAATGTTCAGAGGAGTATATAACTGATTACTTTATAAAGTAACATTTTTTGAAAATGTGAGAAGAGGTGCAGCGCAGGTTGTCCTGCAGAATCTTGTTCTGTATCTGCTGATATAAATCTTGCTGAAAATAGTACAGTGGGTTTTATAGCTTCTGCAATGGAACCGTCATGCTTGAAAAAGCTGAAATACAGGGAAAAATGGTAAACACAGATATAAAAAAGAAAAGAGAAAAATCTTTGTCTTCAGACTTGAGGAGTATAATATGTTCTCCCTGGTTTTCTGCTGCATTGATTTTCCTGATGGTTTCTTTATGTTTGGCTGTTGGTTTTTCACAAAAGCCGTGTGTTTATCCGATTGATTATGGACAATATGAACATTTGTTGAAACAATATGGATTGACCTGGACAGAAGAAGATATTGTACTTGGTAATTTGCAGTATTCGAGGCCAATCACTGAATTTGCTTATACACATTTTTCGTGGTCCAACCTGTTGACACCATTGCGCGCGGGAAGCCTTGTTTATTTGATTGCAGTTGTGCGTCTTTTTACGGAACCCTTTGGCAATTATTTCTCGGTTGACGGGGTGGCATTTATTTCTGCTGTTATTATGGCTTTCTCTGTAACATTAATTACCTGTTCTTTGCGAAAACTATTGCCTCGCGGATGGGCTGTGCCTGCGGCTGCGTTTAGTATTATGGCTGTGAATGGGAATTTTTGTGCGTTATTTCGAAGCTTGTATTCTGAAGGCCCTGCAATTGTATTTACACTCCTTTTTATTGCCGTTGTATTATATACCTGGAGCATACCTAAGGAATTACGCATGCAATGGATAATTCCTGTGAATATTGTTTCTATTCTTTTGCTAAAGTCTTATTCACAGATGGTGGTATTCTTGATACCGGTCATTGCTGTCAATATATGTTTGTTTTTTACTTCTAAACGTTTATTTTTAAAAAATCCCGGTATTTTGATTATCTCTTTGATAATTTTTCTTTCAGGAATCACGAGCTCTGTTCGCCTTTTACTTTCTGATCCTGATTTGTTTTCCAATGCTTCTATTTATGAATCAGTCTTCAATACGATGCTTCCTGCTGCGGATGATCCGGAATTATTATTAATGGAATTTGGATTGGATGAGACTTATGCAGATGATATCGGAAAATCCTATTATCAAGAGGAAAGTAATTACGTCCATGATCCGCGGGATCCTGAGGAAGCGGAGTTTATTTTTACGAAAATAAAAGCGGATGATGTTTTATTAATTTATTTGCTGCATCCGGATATATTAAGAAATGTAATTAGACAAATTCCTGTTTCGTTGAATAATGGCTTTGAAAATAGCAGAAACCATGAATTGATTCACTCGACAGATGACTTTGCAGCATCAAGAACAGAAAGCGGTTTGATTTTCACGTTATGGCAATTGCTGCCACATTCGTATATATTATTCCTTATAGCTCAGGTTACGGTTAGTGTATTTATTTTATGTTGGGCTGTTTTCAGGAAAAAATACAGCAGCTTTTGTTTAGTATTATTCTTTGTCAGCAGTGTGGCATTCCTTCCGCTTTCTGTAATATTAAATGGATTTAGCCAGGCACAGCAGTATATGCTTTATCAGGTGTTTCTGACCCTGATTTTGTGGGCTGAACTGATAATTGGTTTCATTTTAATTTTACCGATTATTACTCAATGGCTGACGAGGTTCTCCAATGATCCTTATGTTATTCAGACTGAAGTAGCGTTACCGGTCCAATCCATTATTTTCCATGTGTATCTTGTAAAGACTTTGAAAAAAATTATTGGCTTCTGTGCAAAAAGCAGAATTCGTCTGGTTGTGCTTACAGCATTGGCTGCTTTCCTGATGCTGGCCTTAACTTTTATTCCCATAGATCATCCGGTCAGTATCAATAATGGTGACTATGGCCGTATGATGGAACAGATGAACTTGACCTGGGCAGGGAATGTTTATTTTGATACGGATGCACAAGCGGGACAATACGCAATCGAGGAATTTGGTTATACACATTCATGGGATATTTTAAAATTAACGCCGATAAAGCCTACTTTCAGTTTATATTGGTTTGTTTCTATCGTACGCCTTTTGACTGAACCATTTGGAAAACCGTTTTCGACTTTATTATTAGCCTGGGTAATGGGAATAATATCTGTTTTATGCATTACTATGATGGTTTATGATCTTTACCCATTACTGAAAAAATGGACTTTGATTGTTTCTTTTCTGCTGTGCATAATACTATGTTCTGAAACATATTTGACATGGTATAACGCTCTTTATGGTGAAGGATGCATTATGTTGGGATTACTGCTTTCACTTATGAGTATTATTCATCTCTGTGTCATGCCGAAGAAAGAGAAAAACTGGAAAAAGACGCTCTGGATGATGGCGCTGATTCTTTCATTGAACATCATGGTTACCTCAAAGTCTCAGATGTTGCTGACACTTCCCGGAGCAGTTTTAGTGTTTTTGGCACTGAATATATATCATCGTCAATATCGATATGATTATTTGGCTCTGCAATTGATCATCAGTCTGTTGATCAGCGGCTTTTTGATTTATTCAGGATTTGTTGTATATCAATCAGAACGTACTGAGGAATCTGTTTCACAAAAGCATACGATGTGGCAGGCCTATTTTTATGGAATTTTTATGATTTCGGATGATCCGATAAGAGATATGGAAGAGCTTGGCGTTGATACGGCAATGGCACCTGATATTGGAAAGTATGTTCAGTTTGCGGATGATTCCTGGTATGTTTATGCGCCTCTTTCAAAAGAGGCTGAAGTTGCATTTTATGATCACGTAAGTATGCTTACGATCATAAAATGGTATCTGACTCATCCGACTAAGTTATGGTATATGATGGATCATGCTTCAAAAGAGGCAAAGTCTCTTTATACCGGTTTCCGTATATACAATGGACAGAATTACAGCCATGTTCATGATGAAGTAGATGGCTTGAATTTATGGCCTGGCTGGCGATCTTACTGGACACCGGGTACTTTTTTGGGGTATGTTGTTTTTTACGGTATACTCTTATATTTTCTGCTTCGGCAGTTGTTGGATAAAAACATTCCCGAAAAGGTAAAAATTTATTGTTGTATCCCTTTATTCCTGATAGTCACCGGTGTGATTCAGTTCCCTCTTTCGGTGATTGGTAATGGCTTTGTTGATAATCAGAAGCAGATGTTTGGTTTCGCATTATGTCACGATCTTCTCATGACGGGAGTTTTTGTCCTTTGCGCACGATATCTTTATTACTATACCGGTCAAATACATACATCGGGAATTATGAATAAGCTGTCTGATATGAAGTTATTGGCTTTTTGGAAAAGATCTCGTTCAAAGGGAAAAAAAGAATTACAATTAAATCCGGAAGAATCAAATCCCAATGAAAAACCGGAAACTGTAAACGCAGCTGTTAGCTTCAGAGAAAAAGAATCTGCTTCCGGAGAAAATGCTTGAATTATGGCTGAAAGGGTGCTTTTAATGAAAAAATACTGGGTTATTCTATTGTTATGCATAATGGCGGCAGCGATTAGCTCTATACCGTCGGTGGGATATGCGGCTATTGATATCCCGCGAGTAGACTTGCTCAGTCTGGAAGAACCGGGAATTCTTGATCTGGCAGCTGCATCGGATAAAGCCACGGCCTATATCATGTATCAGTCAGAGGAAAACGGGTTTATCTGGCCGGTGACTGTCAGCCTTGCAGATGATGATACGCTGGGTTATGAGAAAAAAGATTATGAAATTGAGATTTACCGTGATGACAGTTTTACGGAATTTCAGAACGTTCCGGTTGTGGAGGATTGGGGGGCTTACAGTAAATACAGGCTGCAGGCAGATTATCTCGACAGTACCCATGGACGGAATGTGGTCTCCGCGGAAGCTGCCGGTACAATAAACAGTACCTATGGGTTATTTCCCGATTCGCCGAACGGCGGTATGACTGATGGAGTTCCGGTGGAGCTTTATGTTGATCGGGAATACCGTGGAATCTATACGCTGAATATTACGCTGGATCCCTGGATGTTTGGTATGGATGCCGGTAATGAAAACAATATCGTCATGAAAGCTGTAAATGGCTGGTCTGATTCTGTGGTGTTTATGGCTCCGGCTAATGGCGTAAAAGACGCTGACTGGAATATTGTTGTCGGACCTGAATATTCTACAGAAGCGGCAGCCGCGGCTTATGAAAAGCTGAACCGGGCGATCCGTTTTGTGATGGAAAGCTCAGATGAGGATTTTCGCAGCCATTTTGCTGAATATTTCGATCTTGATGCCAGCCTGAATTACTATTGTCTAGCTGCCTATTTTAATGCGACCGGCAACATGGGAAGAAATATGCTCCTTGCAACTTTTGACGGAAATATCTGGTTTCCCTGCCTTTACAACCTTGACACGTCATTTGGTCTGTTTTATAACGGTGAAGGAATTTACAGTGTTTCAAATCCGGTTGAAGCTTTTCAGGGCGGGAACAGTCTGTTTTGGAAACGCCTCGTCGATAATTTTTCACAGGAACTTGCTCAGCGCTATTGGAAAATGCGGCAAAGCTTTTTGAAAGAGAGTTTCATTATGGGGTTGTTCAGCGCTTTCAATGACAGCATTCCTGAAGAAGCTTGGGAACATGAACGTGAAACATGGCCTGATGTCCCGGGTGTGGAATATGATATTGAAAGCGTTCGGGAACATATACAGGGCAGGGAAGCATATTTGGATGATTTCTTTACACAAATAATGCCTGAGCCTGAACGCGTTGTAGATCCGCGTCTGCTTTTTGAGCTGGAGCTTCCTTTCAAGGGAAAGAATGGAACCTGGCTGGATACCGGGGTAAATCTTTATGCGGAAGATATGGATTACACGATTTTCCTGAAGTTTAAAACCGGGCAGCAGGAACCGCGTTCTATGGTGATCCTTTCTGATTCAAATAATAACAGGCATGGGTTAATTATTCAAACTGCCGGAAACGGTACGGATGAATATACTGCTTTCTTTGCCGGAGATAATATCTATGAAGCATTATACCCTCTGGATGCCGATGGTTTTGCTTATGTGACGATCCGGAAAAAAGGCAATGATTATACATTTTTCGGAAACAATATCAACGATACACGGCATATCAACAGCCCGGTCTCTACGGATATCCAGACAAATCTGGTCCTGGGTGCCAGAATCAATCCTATATGGGATGGAACAATGGAAGGTTTCGATTATTACACAGGTAAAATTCAGCGTTGTCTGGTATACAACGAGGCAATGGAAAATGAAGAGATTGAACAAATCCTTTCGGCACTAAAAACGGAATGAAGGGAAAATCGCAGATGAAAAAAACAGTTTTGTCTTTATTAATAATTTTTATAATGCTTAGTACAATTTCTGTTTGTACCGCGCAGGAGGAAGAGCCAGGTCTTGCGCAGCAATTCCCTTTAAAACTGATCCGGGATCGCTTTGATAAGGAAATGAAACAGGAATATTATCGCTTTCCGACGATCAGGCCGATGTTTGATCCATTTGATCTTTCCTATTTTCCTCATGATTACATGTATGAATGGGATTGGTCTCTGCTGCGGCGTAAAGCTTCCTCCGGTTTGTTTGAACAGATGGTTTTGCTGAGCAAACCTGCTGAATCAATGGTTATGCATGGCAAAGATGCGGGCAATGCTTATGGCGTTCTGGGAGATTTTTATCTTTATGCGACCTTGTTCGCTGCTGATAATTACCCCGCAGAGACAGGTTCCTGTTATGTCTATTTCTCAAATTCACTGAAACAGGGTCTGTACCCAAGTCATGGCATTTTGATAGATCCTGCGTCCGGTATTTATCGGGTAGATAACAAATACAGCAATGTTTATGAACCATCTCAAAGTTCCCATACCCTCAAATTGCTGAAGTCTCTTTCTCCGGAAGATTACCCTCTTTCAGAGGATATTTGGCTTTCGTCGCATGCAGTATCTGAATTTGATGGCTCAGCGGACGACCAGTTTCTTTCCGATTTGAACACGATGAATCAGTCTTTTCGGATGGCAGGAAGTCCCGAGGTAAAAGCATACCGTATCGAAATCGTGCGGAAAGGTTTTTATTCTGATATTTATATCAATGGAAAAAGAGCTGCCCACATGCTCGATTTCATCACGGAAGTGGATGAAGAGGGCAACGAGACTCCTGATAAAGTTGCCTGGAGTTATGGCCCGATTCTATATAAAGGTGGTATTACAACAACCTGCTCAATCGGAGATTTGTTCGTTTACGGACCGGAAAGGTGATTTTTTCGGTTCGCACTTATTGGATTTAAGAGACTTTTAGTCGGAATATAACGAGGAAAAAGTATGGAAGCAAGACCGATTTTATGGATCGTTATACCCTGTTATAACGAAGAACAGGTGCTGCCGATGACAGCTCCTCTTTTCCTGAAGAAAATTAATGATCTCGCTGAAGCGGGAAAAATAAGCCCGAACAGCCGCATTTTGTTCGTCAACGATGGATCAAAAGACAAGACCTGGGAGATTATTACAGATCTGTCTAAAGAAAATGAACATTATATTGGTATTTCACAGAGCCGGAACAGAGGACATCAGAACGCAGTTCTGGCCGGATTGATGGAAGCGAAAGACAAGTGTGATATCACGATTTCCATAGACTGTGATGGTCAGGACGATATAAATGCAATGGATGCCATGGTTGATGAGTACCTGAATGGATGCGAGATCGTTTATGGTGTCCGTTCAAAGCGTGTAACAGATACCTGGTTTAAGCGCACGACAGCAGAGGGCTTTTACAAACTCATGAACTCTCTTGGTGCTGAAGTCATTTTCAATCATGCGGATTATCGTCTGGTCAGTTCTTTGGTGCTGCAGCATTTTGCAGATTTTGAAGAGGTGAACATTTTTCTGCGCGGCATGTTTCCGCTGGTGGGGTTCAAGAGCACCAGTGTATATTATGAACGGGCTGAACGTCTTGCCGGTGAAAGCCACTATCCTCTGAAAAAGATGTTGGGGCTGGCTTTTGATGGCATTACCAGCCTGTCGATTAAACCGGTCTCCCTGATAACAGGAATCGGTGTGGGATTCAGTTGTGTCGGTGTCCTGATCGCTGTCTGGGCGATCGTACAGGCTATTCTTAAACACACAGTTGCAGGCTGGACGTCTACAATTTGTATTATCTGTCTGCTTGGCGGTATTCAATTGATCAGTGTGGGGGTAATTGGCCAGTATGTCGGGAAAACTTATCTGGAAACCAAGCATCGTCCCCGTTATATCATCAGTGAACGGACCTGGGAACCGGTTCAGAGACATTGGATTGAGGAAAAAACAGGAGATTTGGAAAAATGAAAAGGGCAATGTTCTCTGTAGTTCTCTTGTTGCTTTTGATTTCTGTTTATGCTGTATACGCTTATCAGAATGAAGGCAGCAATTTGGTTCAGGAATCAGATACTGCGGCAGATATTGAAAGTGATGCTGTATTTTCCTTAAATCCTGAAAAGGGTGTTGTCATACGGGAAGTTTCTGATGTATTGCAATTTGATCATGAGAGCTTTTTTCCCATCAGGATTTTGGACGATTCTTTTTCAAAACAGGTCGATGCGGTTTTGAAATATGTGGATGACGATAGTGTAATGCGGATCATTTCGGAATATGGCAGTCAGGATATTGATTTCTTTGTCAATTCTGATATGATCCATGACCATATCGGAAGAATCAATTTCGATAAAGAATATCCAAAAAACTTTGAAATATCCACTGATGTGATTGCCAGGGATGTTTATCCAAAATCCCGAGGGGGGTGTTACATAGGATTCTCTGAAAAGGGAATGTCAAAAAATGCGGATGCAGCCGAATATTTCTTTGTAATTGATGGACAAAGTGTTATGCTCTATTATAAAACGGTTGGCAGCAGCAGCGGAAGAGTATTTCCCGTTGCTTCCGTTTCGGAAGGACCTGTAAGAATAGCTGTTACGCATTTGACCGGGCATATTTTCTTTTGGGTGAATGATGTATGTGTCGGTCAATATCATGATGGAAAATCCGGAAATTTCCGTTTGTCTTATGGCGCTGTAACCTTTTCCGGTGGGGAAACAGCCTGCTGTTCATTTGACAACCTGTTAGTAAGAAAGGTTGGTGCAGAATGACATCTAACAAGATTTTTTCCGGGATTATTTTTATTCTTTTGCTGTTATTGATGACGGGTGCAGTTTTTGCTGATAATGAATACGACCCGGCTGAATTGCTTGAGATCGTTGATGAACAGCTGATGAAGCGTATAGGTCCTGCACAGGATTTTTCGGAAAGCCAGGGATATGTGAACGAGATCTTTGAGAATAATGTCATTCATCAGCGTTACATTTATGACGGTAAAGGAACTGACGCTCTTTTGTCTCTGTTTCCGGTATCGGAAGAGATTATGTCCAGCAGCAAATATTTGAATGTTACCGGGACTGGTTTGAAAAAATTTCATGTTTCTCTCACCGTTCATCAGGCCGAATCTGTTCCTGAAGATTCCGGTGGGGCTTGTTGGATCCGCTGCAGTGATATTTTGATGACGGGCAAAGGACGGGAAAATGGATTACTCATTGTACCGGGATACAAAGCTTTTCGCATAAATGCCGGTGAAGTGGCTGAATTAATTGATTTGTCTGCTTTGAATCCGGAAGAGTCGATTAAATTTGATTTAATTCGCCTCGATGGTGTAATTTATGTCTATGCGGATCAGGAATATCTGTTTAGCTTTGCGGATGATATTCCAACCTCTGTTTTAGTTGACGCAGGATCCTTGCTGTTTGCCTCAGGAAATCGGATCCGCTGTAATTTTGATGATTTCAATCTTCATTACTGAACGGGAGGATAATAAATTCATGAACAAAAAATCAGAATTATTATTCGCTGTCCTCATTTTGATGTGCAGTTTTTTACCCTGTGCGGCAGATATTGATCCGATTTTGGTCGATAAACCTTATCCGACTGTGTTTGAATGCAGTCCTGATATGTTCATTGAAGTTCCCGGAATTGCATATATCTCTTATAACCTTGGCGACAGGGCCGCGGAAAAATATTTTCTGTATTTCAAGGCCGAGGTTTTATACCTGGAAGAAGGAATTTGGGACGGTATAGATAAAAGCAGTTTCTTACTGAAACATACCACTTCTGAAGGTTCGGTGACCCAATATGCTCTGAATTATATGATGACGGCCAGAGAAAGCCTGATCAATGAATGGCCTACGATGTCAGATCCTTTGTTCTTCGGCTGGCTGCTCCCGCTGAATCTGGTTTTTGACGTACCGAAAATGGAAAAAGATGGATGGTCACTTATTTTCCGTCCGGCTGAACGGGGCGGAAACGCGGTTTGTGAGATCGAAATTCCGATCGAGGTTCACTGAAAGGGGATTCACTGAGGATGAACAGGAAGACATTGATTTTTCTTTTTGCTGTATATCTGTTGGGAATGATGTTAATACTTCCTTCCTATGCTTCGGATGTGACGCCGATCTATGAATATCATTTTGTTCCGGATCCGGATATGCCGGAAGTGCTTCCGGTCGGAAAGACTGTGGCTTGCGGAAATTATTCTATCCGCCTTTTACAGCAGCCTGTTATCGGAAAGTATACGAACAAACTGATCTCGGATAATGATTTGGAATATTTGATGGTTCGTGTTGAAATTACAAACTTAAGCGGATCAGCCCTTGGCTGGATGAATCCTGAATCCTTCAAAGTGATTGATACATACAAAGGACGGATGTACAGCACCTACAATCTGGATATTACAGCTTCTGCCGCGACGGTACAGGGATATGGGCAGAAACTTTTTCTTGAAAAAATAGAACCCGGTGACACCCTGCTTACGACCCTGGTTTTCAGTGTTTATCCTGATGTGGATGGCTGGGTGATGCGGTTTGCTCCGCGGTTATTCTATGAGGACGCGCCTCAGGATTTGATTTCTTTCCGGCTGCCGGAGGTAAAACATTATTCGGAGGGAATATTCTGATGAAAAGATTATTTTTGATCGTTATATTATTGATGCTTTTCGGTGTTTATTCCTCTGTCTGCGCATCTTCGGAAGTTAAGGCGGTTTACGGTGAAACCTATCTTTGCGGAGATTCATTTGAAATCATCATACAAAGTGAGCCGATATTCACGACCATGATCACTCGGCATGCTCCCTGGGACAGACCGACTTTTGCCCAGGCCGGAAAATATGATATACTGTTTGCGATCCGTCTAAAAATCAGAAACCTGACGAGTGAATATTGGGGAGGATTCAAACCTGAAAGCTTTAAGCTTGTCGGATACGTGCGCGGACGTGCGGTGGAGTATACTCCGGAAGTGATGTCTCCTTATGATTACGGACTTGAAAGAGCTTATTCCATGTACGATAAGATGCATTATATGACTTATCCCATGGCTCCGCTGCGTGTGTTTGATATGCAGCTGGTCTATCGCGTTAATCCGAATCTCATTGACTGGGAGCTTCACGTGGAGCCTCACGAAAAGGACTGGATCTTCACAGCTACTGAAAAACCGATTACTGACCTGGAACCCTGCAGCGGTGTTTTCCAGTTTATTACCGTATGGGATGAGAGAACCCTTCAAATGATAAAATATTACCGGTGATCGTTTCATCTGTATTGTAACAACTCTGTTTACGATGTTCCGGTAACCTGAATGAAAAATGATTATCGTCATGGAATTGACGGGAACCCGGGTTTCCGTTGTATAATCAATCTTCGAAAGGCAATGACGGAGAAAAGTACGTTGTGACGCGCGGACAGGGACGGTGAGGGCAGAGACTGAGACCCTCCCGACGACAGCAGCAGCCGAAGTTCACTCCCGAGCCGCCCGGGGGAACTCTTATCAGACAGTAGTTCGGGCCGTGAGTCAGCGTTAATGACAATATGAGTGGGCCCGGTAATCTCCGGGTCAAACAGGGTGGTACCGCGGAAAATTCCGTCCCTCGTTTGGGACGGTTCTTTTTTTAAATGTGAAATGTGAAGTGTAAAGAGTGAAGATAATACTGAAATCGACAGCTCAGATCATTTGCCCTTGTACACGGAACACTTTGCACGAAACACGAAATAAAGGAAAGATATATGGCAGATCTTAATTTATTTGAAGCGCTGGCAGTGTTCGAAATCGAATCACTGGCTGCTTTGGATGATGCGCTGGATGAAGGCAGCCTGCAGCAATGGAAGACCCAAAGGCTGGGAAAAACCTCTGTGGTTCAGCAGGTCTTCAGTAAGATGAAGGAAGCCTCGAAAGAGGATCGTCCGAAGCTGGGACAGGCGGCGAACAAAGTCCGTCAGCATCTGGAAGAAGCTCTGGAAGCCCGTCATGCGGAATTGCATGAAAAAGCTTTGAACGCCTCTTTGGAACGGGAAAAACTGGATATCACGCTTCCCGGACGCCGTCCGAACCCCGGCCGCATGCATCCGGCAACGCAAAATATGCGGGAAATTCTCGATGTTCTGGCCCACATGGGATTCCAGACCTTCCGCACACCGGAAGTGGAGACCGATGAATACAACTTCGAGCTTCTGAACATCCCGCATTATCATCCCGCACGTGATATGCAGGACACCTTCTATACCACCGACCCGAATGTGGTGCTGCGCACCCATACCTCCCCGGGGCAGATACATTCCATGCGCAAGTTTGCTCCGAATCCGATCCGTGTAGCGCTGCCGGGCATGTGCTTCCGCTATGAGCAGATCAGCGCGCGTCATGAGATCCAGTTCAACCAGATCGAGCTGCTGGTCGTCGGGCATAACATTACCTTCGGCGACGTAAAAGGCACTCTGGATGACTTTGCCAAGCGCATGTTCGGTGAAAATGTCCGTACCCGTTTCCGCCCGTCTTACTTCCCGTTCACCGAACCGAGCGCGGAGATGGATGTGGAATGCTTCCTCTGCGGCGGCAAGGGCTGCAATATGTGCAAAGGTTCCGGCTGGCTCGAGATCCTCGGCTGCGGCATGATCCATCCGACCGTCCTGATGAACGGCGGCTACGACCCGAATGAATTCTCCGGCTGGGCTGCCGGTATGGGTCCGGAACGTATCACCATCCTCCGTCACCATGTGGATGATATCCGCAATTTCTGGGGCAACGATATTCGATTTTTGGAGCAGTTCTGATGAATATACCTCTTTCATGGCTTAAAGATTATGTTGATGTGAACCTCCCGCTCGAGGAGATCGCCCGGGTACTGACCATGAGCGGTCTGGAAGTGGATGAGGTGGAACTGATCGGTCTTCCCGGTCCGGACAATGACAAACACGGCTTCAAATTCGAAGGCCTCTCCTGGCCTGCCGATAAATTCGTTGTCGCGGAGATCCGTGAAGTCAACCAGCATGCGGACGCGGACAAGCTGACGCTCTGCCAGCTGGATGACGGCACCGGTGAGCATACCATCCTCTGCGGCGCCCCGAACATCCGCCAGTACATCGGACAGGGACGTCTGGAGGAACCGCTCAAGGTGGCCTATGTCCGTGAAGGCGCGGTGGTCTATGACGGCCACAAACCGGGTTGGGAACTCACGAAGATCAAGAAGACCAAGATCCGCGGTTTTGAGACCAAATCCATGGTCTGCTCTGCGAAGGAACTGGGCATCTGTGAAGAACATGACGGCATTATCATTCTGCCGGAAGACGCTCCCACCGGAATGCCTTTGGCGGACTACATGGGCGACGCGGTCTATGTGGTCGATATCCTCCCGAATATGGCGCGCAATGCCTGCATCCGCGGCGTTGCCCGTGAAATCGCGGCACAGCTGGACCTGCCGCTCAAGCAGCCGAAATATGATTTTAAGGCTGAAGGTCCGACTGTCCAGGGCCAGGTCGCTATTGAGATCACTGAGCCGGAACTGAACCCGCGTTTCATGGTCGGTCTGGTGGAGGGTGTCAAAGCCCAGCCTAGCCCGTTTGAAGTCCGTATGCGCCTTTACAAAGCCGGTATGCGCCCGATCAACTCCGTGGTCGATGCCACCAACTATGTGATGCTTGACCTCGGACAGCCGCTGCATGCCTTTGACTTTGACACTTTGAAGAAGCGTGCCGGGGACAAGACCCCGACCATCATCACCCGCCGTGCATATAAGGGCGAACACCTGACCACCCTCGACAACGTGGATCGTGAACTGGATGAGAACATGATCCTGGTTACTGACCAGACCGGTGCGCTTTCCATCGCCGGTGTCATGGGCGGCCTGGAGAGCGAAGTTGTCCCGGAAAGCTCCAACATCCTGCTGGAATCCGCGGCATGGAACTTTATCAATGTGCGCAAAGCCACCGGAAAACTGCACCTGAACTCTGAAGCCGGTTACCGCAATTCCCGCGGCATCCATCCCGCGATCGCGGAAGAAGCCTGCAAAATGGGGCTTGCGCTGATCCAAAAATGGTCCGGCGGCACCATCGCTGCTGATTTTGTTGATAATTACGCTCAGCCGCGCATTGATCCGACCGTTGTCATCACCTCTGAAGATGTTTCCCGCTGTCTCGGCATTCAGCTGAGCCTTGAGGAAATCTCCGCACTGCTGACACGTCTGGAATTCTCCTGCGTGCAGGAAGGCGAAACGCTGAAGGTTACCTGCCCTCCGCATCGTCTGGATATCGGCGAAGGTGTGATCGGACGCGCTGACATTATGGAAGAGATCGCCCGCCTTTACGGCTACGATAATATCCCGAATTCCCGCATGGCGGATGAACTGCCTCCGGCTTATACCGATATTGCCATGAAGCTGGAAGATGAGCTGCGCGACGTCCTTTCCTCCCTCGGAATGCAGGAGATCGTCACCTATCGTCTGACTTCTCCGGAACGCGAAGCCCGTCTGATCGGCACACCGGAAGAATCCTATGTGACCCTTGCCAATCCAATCTCTCCGGACCGCAATGTGATGCGCCGCCATCTGCCCGTTCAGGTGATGGAAATCGTCGAAAAGAACGTTCGTCTCGCAGACCGCCTGATGCTCTATGAGATCGGTCCGGTATTCGAACCGGTAGAAGGAGAACTCCGACCGAACGAACCGAAGCATCTGGCCGCCGCCATTACCGGCAAACAGTTCTCCGACAGCTGGGACACCCACATCAAGGGCAATCTCGATTTCTTCTCCATGAAGGGGATCGTCGAAGCCATGGTGGATGGCATGCATATCCCTGCAGTGACCTTCAGGGTCGGACAGCGCAGCTGGCTGCATCCTGGCAAGACCGCGGAGATCTACGCCGGTGATACCCTTGTCGGTGTGATGGGCGAACTGCACCCGGCAGTCAAGGGTAATTTCGACCTGCTCTCTGCCCCGGTCATTCTGCTGGATATCGATCTCGCGAAACTGCTGCCGCTTTCCGAACAAAACTATCCGTCCCATCCGATCTCACCGTACCCGGGAATCTATGAAGACCTGGCGATCGTGGTGGATGAAGAGACCACGGCGGAAGAAGTTCTGGCTGTCATCAAGCAGGGCGGCGGCAAGATGCTGGCGAAAGCCGACCTCTTCGATATCTTCCGCGGGCCCTCTGTGGGCGCCGGCAAGAAGAGCCTCGCCTACAGCCTGATGTACCAGAGCCCGGAAAAGACTCTGACCGACAAAGACGCCACTGCAATCCGCAGCAAGATCATCAAGCGCCTCGATCAGGTCCTCGGAGCCAAACTCCGCAGCTGATAGTAGTATTAACCTCTCATTTGGTTTGGGGACGGTTCGTCCGAGGCGCCTGCGCCGAGGGGAACCGTCCTCCCGTTTCGCAGGAAGAGCGCTTAAATCTCTGTCATCACAATTTAACATGAAGGTACATCGGCACCTGATACAAAGTGTACCGTCGCGGAGCAGGGACACTTGTATCAGGTGCCGGTGTATCGCGCCTAATCAGGGGAGGATTGTTTATTCATCGTCATTGAACCAGAAAAGGGTCGGTGCAGGAGCGAAGGATGTGTTTCCATCTGCGACAAAGTTATAATGATATTCAGCTGTCACTAAGTTCGGGGACGGATCTGGGGAACGAAGGAACTCCCGCCTGCAGGTAATGACGCTTATTTTTGATTCAAAGCGGAATCTTAACCCAATACCAATAAAGAATAAGCGTTCATCCTGCGAACCGTGAGGACGGTTCCCCTCGTTCCTCGGGCTAACCGTCCCCGAAGTTATCCGGAGTCAATTCTGGACAGCGCCTTTCGGACGTCCGCTGCCAGTGCAGGTTCATAGTAATTGAACTCCGGGTCTGCTGCGAGAAATTCCAATTCGCCGAATGTAAAGCACAGTTCATCGTCTTCTTTGGTTTCACTTCGTTTTATCACATTCCTCATCACTTCGATATACATCGGAAGTGATCCCGGGATCAGCGGATTTATAACTTCACGGGAAAGCTCAGCATTTCTGTTTTCCTGTTCCGTAATCCTTGTGGATTGAGCGGAGCCCGGCTCCGGGGAATATACCTCGGAAAGTATCTGTTCAGTATCCAGCGGTGCAGCGAGCGTTTCGTTCTGCTGTGCCTGTTCATTGGCTGTATCAGGGCTGACCTCACGTGTATCGTTCTGAGCAGATATCTCTGAAATATCATCGGCTTCAGGTTTTCCCTCATGCCGCATCTGCTCTGAAATACTGCGGTGGGATTCAGCCTTGCTGAGCTGTTCACGATGCATTTCTTTCGCGTTTTCTTTACAAGCTTCGTTTATCTGTTCCGGTTTGTTTTCAGTATTTTTATCGTCCGGATCCGAATTTCTGCCCCCTGAGTCCTGACCACTGAACCCTTTATTTCCCTGCGGAAGGCGCGGCTTATCTGCCGCACCCATGATCTTTACCTCCGCGGGCAAGGGAAACGCCGGAGAATGTCTGAAGGCCGGTGCCTCGTGTTCTGTATCATGGCAGCTTTTTGTCCATGATTTTTCGGAGAAAGCGAATCCGTTGATCACCGGGTCATAATTTTCCTGCCCATAATACAGGCAATTATCGTATTTTTTGAGCTTTACCTCAGTGGAACGAATGCGGTCCAGAAGACTGAAGTAGCGGAACTGCATATCCAGAAGGGCATCATCGATGTCATGCTTTTGCTCTATATATTCCGTCAGCGCCCTGTCCAGCTTCTCAAAATGGAAGGAAGCCATGCAGTATAGCTTTTCGGTGGTGAGCTGTCCCAGGCTCGGGAATGTCTGTTTCTTTCTTTCCAACGCGTGCTTCGTGTAGCAAAGCGTCCCGAGATATTTGATGCCCTTTTCCAGCTGGGCGCACTTTTTCAGGTATTTGGAGGAATGGCGGTTATACAGCACAGCCAGATCAAAGACCGCTTCGACCTTGTTGAGCATCTTCAGCGACATGGCTTCAAACCCGATGGGATCGGTGCTGTACGAATCGATGGATTCAAACGGAAGCCCGTCATCCGGGTCCGCGGCTTCAGCAGCGCAGGTCGGAGCATCATCTGCCAGAAACTCGTCCATCTCAGTAATAAGCTTCTTATCATCTGTCTGTTCCATAACTGTTCTTCCTCCTTTCTTAGTATTGATATAAATTCTATATTAAAAATCCGGCTTGTCAAGGGTATTGAAACAGATTTCTATAAAATAGTGACATTTGTCATATCATACAGCATCATAGTATCCGCTGTAAGCATGTCGGCAGTTACGATTGGCAGTTAATCATGTGGTGAGGTGTATAAGGAACAAGATGAGAAAGGAGCAGCGGCTATGTGCAAATTGATGGAAGATATGAGAAATTAAGCTGCCGAAGAAGCAGCCGAACAACCAAAACTTGAAATCGCGATGGATATGACCAAGGAAGGTGAATTACCGCTTGAAAAGATTGCGAAATATTCAAAATTAACTCTCGAAAAAGTGAAAGAATCAGCGCTTCAGCCCACTGAAGCTCTATAATTTCCGCAAAGCTGAGAAGGGGAAGAAACCAAAATATTTTATAACACACACGGGGACATTCCGGTATTGAGGAATGTCCCCGTGTGTGTTATGACTCGCTCACAGCAGTCATGTACTTTTGGTATTGCGCTTTCCGCTCTGAGATCTTTTTTGTCTGCGGCGTATGTTCAAAGATAAAATTCAGTACGAACGGAAAATCCTCATAATGGACGTAAACATGGGTCACACGGGCAAGTTCATGCAGGGTAATAAGGTCATTTTTCTTATCAACTCTGATATCCTTCACGCTGGAAAAATCCGTTCTCAGGTAAAATTCCGGAGTCTTTATATCCCCCGGGTGGACAACGATAAAGTTTTCATTCATCAGGTAGGGAATATCTGTACTGCCGCCTTTGGCTTTTTCGACCGCTTTATATATGAGGATCGTCAGCAGCTCAACACCGGCAAATATTCCAAGCCAGATCAGTAAAAACATTCCCATATCGGCGCCTTTCCCGGCAAGCATAAAGAACAGGATGGCGCCGGGAACGAGGATAATTAATGCGAAGATCAGCAGATACAGGTTCAGAAAAGAACGATTTGATGAACTGTCGACATCGTAAGTCCAGCGGTAATTCCCGTCAAGGTCGCGCACGATATAAGTCATTTCTGTATAATTGTCCTGCATATTCTGCCTTTCACAGCTGCTTAGGGGACTGTCCCTTTATGGGATCGTCTCCATGTTGATCATATATATCAAAAACGAAAATAAAAAAGCAATAGTTTCCCTGCCTGTCAGCATCGTTACAATATGGCAAGAATGCCGAAAGAGGCGGTCTGGGGAGCCGTATCAAAAGGAATTACAGAAATGACCCGGCATCCGAACCCTTCCAGACGTTTGAGGTCGCGGGCAAGGATCGCCGGATCCTCATAAATGCAGAGGATCTTTTTGGAAAGACGACCGCTGATCTCGTTTATTTCGGATTCGTGCAGGCCGGTCGTTCCGCCTTCGATGAGCACCCACTCATTTTCCAAAATCGGCAGGTCGGGGAGCACTTCATCCACGGTCCCGATATAGAGTGAGACGTTTTCAAGCTCATCCAGGTTATAAACAAAATCTTCGCATTCTTTCTCATCAGTCATTAATGCGCGTACATCCCGGCAGCGCTCACCGAACCAGCGGGACCAGAAACCGGTCCCGCAATTGATATCCAGCAAAGAAACACCGGAAAGATCCGGGAACAGCTCTGACAATTTTTTACACAGGCTCTCCAGTGCTGCCGGATTTTTCAGAAAAGCGCTGCTGTCCGAAGCGCAGACCTTTATCCCCGCGGTGCTTTGCTGCAGTGTGCTGACGCCTGCCATCACCCATGAAGATTCCGGTCCCTGGTAAACCACCGAGATCTCCGTGTCATTTTCCATCTCCTCTTCGGGCTTCTCACTCTGCCCGCGTAAAATCATCTGGATGCCATCTTCGTCATCCGCGCGCAGTTCCACCTCATCGATTCCGCTGTCCGGTTCAAAGGTGAAGGATGCCAGGGCGTCATTGATACAATCCGCCGTGATCGGACAATATGCCTCAAGCCTGATCAGCCTGCCGCCGCGGTCCGGAACGCTGAAATTTCCTTCTTCATCCAGTCCGAGGTTCAGGTAACGCGCGTAATTCCAGGCAGAAGGAGATGCCAGCATCGGTGCAGTGAGCTTTTCCGCATCCTCCAGTCCCGCGATGCGGGAAAGATGGTCGATCAGGATTTCTCGTTTGGCGTGCAGCTG
Organism: uncultured Chloroflexota bacterium; assembly: GCA_902786265.1. Classification (GTDB taxonomy): domain Bacteria; phylum Chloroflexota; class Anaerolineae; order Anaerolineales; family Anaerolineaceae; genus Flexilinea. Next base: position 42,142 of record CADACE010000010.1, read on the forward strand.
GTCCGGATATTCCAGGTTCTGCATACAGCAGACGGCACACTGACCGTAAAGCGGACAGCGCGGCTCAATGCGCATTGGAGATTTTGTCAGAAGCTTCACCAACTCCGCGGAGACGAACCGGGCTTCCTTATCCGGATACCGGACTCGTGCCTTCTCCCCCGGCAGCACACCCGCCGTAAAAACCACACGACCGTCCGCGAGCCGCCCCAGCGCAGCCCCGCCGTTTGCCCATCCGGTAAATTCAACATCTTCTTCTTTTCTGTTCATCTTCACTCCAAATCCACGGGGTACAGGCCCTGCGGTCCAGTCCCCATCCTTCTGTCTAATTCCTGGCGTCCGTGACGAAATGTTTTACACCGGTTTCGGGATGAAGCAGTTCCGTCCGGAAGAAATCCGGGTATATCGTTTGTGTTTCATCCGGTGCTGTCCATTTCAGGTATTCGGACAGACCATCCGACGTACTGCTTTCACAAAGCGGTTCAAAATTTTCCGGAACACTCATATAGAAGTAGAAACAGAGCTCATATACGGTTTTCCCTTTCATCTGTTCCGGAGCCTCACCGATAAAATAATTCTCATGAATAAAGCCGAGACGCTCGATTTTCAGTTCTCTGCCGGTTTCTTCCCGTACTTCCCGGATTATTGCCTCTTCAGCGGTTTCCCCGAATTTTATTCGTCCTCCGACTGAATAAAGATAATTATCCCGCCGGTTTCCTGCCATCAGAAATTTTCCGCTTTTCATGATGATGGCACCCACCCGGAGATTAATTATTCCCTCATTACCGCAGGGTACGGACATATCCGGTTCTGTGTTCAGCAATTGCATCTGTTGATCCTTACAAAATAAATCATGCTAACAGGTTCAAGAACCATAAATATTCATGATATTTTCTTCCATCCGGCTGCAGTTTTCCGCCATATAATCGCAGAAAAGCTGCTGAGGAAAGGATCAATATTGCGATCCTTTCCTCAGAATACGGATGATATGTTCCAATCAAAAAGATTAGTTCTTGATAAATATCGCAGGACGGACAATGATCACGTTGTTTCCCACATTGGCATTGTAGTCTAAATGTCCCTCCGAATTAACAGTGGTTGCCCCTCCCTGATAATAGGTTGGATCCCGAAGCCACCATGGAGAATACCCATCAGACCATACAGCTCCTCCATTTGCCCTTGCATATTTGGTTGCGGCACATTTGCTGTAGGATTTTCCCGACACTAACTTATTATATTCTCTAATGTCCATTAGAAATACATAATCGTTTGTATCCCTGCCTCCCGAAGTACCAAATTGCGGATTATCCAGGTTTTCAAGTGAAGTCCAATGGATTTGCTGCTTTTCAGAACTTGAAAATGCACTGTTATAGAATTGATTGTTCAGCCAGCTTCTCAAGCTGCATGTTTCCCATGTAACATCGGTATCTGTCCGGTTATATGGCTTCGCATCAAGACCGTATTTACTGAGTAAAAAAACACCCCCGTTTTGAACATCCAGCACGATCCATTCAATGGGTTCCGCTCCTGCTTTGGAACTATCCTGTTCATAATGTCCAAAGGTTACTGTTTCCCCGACACGATAAGATGAATTTGCCGCTTTCATCTGCAGATTTTGCTGATTGCTTCCGTTGAAAACAAATATCAAAACCATAGCAAAAACGATCGATACATAATTTAGGAAAACCTTCAAAGCTTTTCTCATCTTTTTTCCCTCCTTTGTTACAACGAAACAGGTTCCGGCGTCCCACTTTCTTTAGGATTGAGTCAGGGGACTATCCCCATGACTCTTACTGAATTATAATATATTATTATTAATGCAGAAACATCTGTTTTTCCGCATTAATAATACGTAAGATTAATGCAGATAATTTCACATGAACCTGACAGTTAAAACTACAACCAATATGTCGGGAAAATAACGAAACTTGACAAATCATAAAGAGCCGGCAGGATAGGGTGCTTTGAAAGGACGCGATATCAGCGATACTTTGCGCCCCGGCACCCCGATTACATTGACTCTGAATGAGTCAGCGAAAACAGGTCACTTGCGGCTCATTGGATCCTGTCATCCGTGACGAAATGCTTTACACCGGTTTCGGGATGCAGCAGCTCCGTCCGGAAGAAATCCGGGTATATCGTCTGTGCTTCATCCGGTGCTGTCCATTTCAGGTATTCGGACAGACCGTCTGAGGTACTGCTTTCGCAAAGCGGTTCAAAATCTTCCGGAACACGCATATAGAAGTAAAAACAGAGCTCATATACGGTTTTCCCTTTCATCTGTTCCGGAGCCTCACCGATAAAATAATTTTCATGAATAAAGCCGAGCCGTTCGATTTCCAGTTTTCTGCCGGTTTCTTCCCGAACTTCCCGGATTATTGCTTCTTCAGCGGTTTCCCCGAATTTTATCCGTCCCCCGACAGAATACAGATAATCATCCCTCCGGTTTCCGGCCATCAGAAATTTTCCGCCTTTCATGATGATCGCGCCGACCCGCATATTGATGATCCCGTCATCTCCGCACGGGACTGACATATCCGGATTATGGACAGATAACTGCACGCTTTTACTCCTTAGAAATTGAAATTATTTATATTTCTCCCTGTACCTGAGAAATATTCAGCGGTCCGGCCGGAAATATCCCGTTATTCTGAAACGAATAATCAAAATGAAATTTCCTTTCTGCATTAAAATCGCATGAGTATAATGCAGATCGATTATTTATCCGGACCCAACATTAAGCCATGATAATCAGTTTCGCCGGATTCCGGATCCTGATCCACGAATCCTTTTTCAAGCTTTTTGAGCTTCAGGATCATGATCACACGCGTACCATCGGAAAGGGCGCAGCGGTTGGAAACACGGTGGCCGGGGACCCAGATGATGCCTTCCCTGTCCGCTGCGATGACGAGGTCGCTGCGGTATTGCAGCGGGACCTTGTTGTTGATAAGGAAGTCCGACATCTTTTGAACTTTTCCTTTCATTCCATAAGGCTGAAAGCGGTCTCCCGGTTCGATTTTTCGCAGGAACGGGATGGAAACTACCTGATCAGCGTTGAGCACCGCAATTTCCGGATGCTTGCGGGCTTTTTCGATCCAGTCCGGCAGGTCTTTTGCCTGAATATGGCGTGTTTCGCGGTATAAGCTCCATCCTTGTGAAATCTGCGGGTATTTCCATTGCTGCCGGTCAGGGTCAGTCAGGATCAGGGCTTTTTCCCCTTCGCAGCACAGCCAATAGCCGTCAATTAATGGTATGACCTGATTGTACCGGCCGGTCATAAGAATATTGTCCGCCACGATCAGATGGTGAAATCCGACTTTGGAAAGATCGGCTCCCATCAGGGAAAGGACCCTGCGCAGCATCCGCTGACGCAGTCCCGGCATATAGGATCGGTAGGTCCTGCGGCTCCATTCACAGCACGTGTCAAACTGATAAAAGGCAGCGTACCGGAGCGCTTCTTCGCAATCACTGTCCAGGAGCTCCTTGTCCGCGGAGGCGGATTTTGCCAGCCGGCAAAGGGAATCAACGATACGCGGGTTATAATCAGCAGCCAGCTTCGGGATCAGGTCATGCCGGATCCGGTTCCGCAGGTAAGCCGTATCGGAATTGGATCTGTCTTCCCGGAAAGGCATCCCGGTTTCGGCGGCATACGTCTCGATCTCTTCGCGGGTGATATCCAGCAGCGGGCGGATGAGCGGGATCGTTTCGCTGCAGGCTTTCAAAAATCCATAAGGCTGCATCGCGCAAAGTCCGTCGATTCCGCTTCCCCGCAGGATGTGCATCAGCACCGTTTCAGCCTGGTCATTGGCATGGTGGGCGGTAGCGATCGCGGCACAGCCGTTTTCGGCCGCGGTTTGGAACAAAAAGCGGTAGCGCAGCTCACGCGCTGCTTCCTCAATTCCCATACCCTTTTCCGCTGCATAGGAATGTACGTCACCCTCTCCGCGGATACAGGGAATCCCGCGTTCAGCGCAGTATTTTTCGACGAAATCGCACTCTTCCGATGCTTCCGGACGCAGTCCGTGATCAAAAACGGCAGCCATTACAGGCTGTCCGATCTCATGCAGCTGTGTCACCAGAAAAATCGAATCGATCCCTCCGGAAACACCCGCAAGGATCTTGTCATCTTCGTTTACATGGCATTTGTTTCTGAGTGTGGTGTTTATCCAGGATCCGAGCATAGGTAAAAAACGGGTAAAAAAGTGAGTCACGGAACCTGTCCCCGTGACTCATTATGGATCAGTAAAGATCGCTGAAAAGCGACTGCGGGCCGACGATGATGCCGGCGAGAGAAGGACCGGTGTGGGCCCCCAGAGCGGGAGCGACAGGGACGGTTTCGTCAAAGGTGCAGTGGAGCTCCTCTTCCGCCTTTTTGCGGATGAATTCCACGCCTTCGGGGTTGTTCCCGTGGACGATCTGCGCACGCAGCGCTCCCATCCCGGCATAGCGGGTTTTATCCAGGTTGATCATGCGGGTAAGCGCCCGTTTGAAGGTCATGTCCTGTGCTGCATTGGTGTACATACCGGTGATATGGTCGACACCGATGATGGGTTTGATGTTCAGTACGGATGCCAGCAGACCCTTCAGGTGGCTGACACGTCCGCCATGGATCAGGTATTTCATCTCTTTGATGCTGAACATTCCGTCGACTGTATCACGGATCTGGGTGAGGCGTTCCAGGATCTTATCCAGTTTGAAACCTTTCATGACCATACGGGCGGCGGCTTCCACCTGCCAGCCGAGGGCGGCGGAAAGAGTGCGGGAGTCCCAGAAGGTAACTTTTGCTTCCGGGACCATGGAAGCGCCTACCCGGGCAGAGTTGATGGTTCCGCTCAGTCCACCGGAAATATGGATAGAGAGTATCTCCGGGTCGATTTTTGCTACTTTGCGGTAAAGCTCGGCGAATTCGCCGGCAGCCGCCTGTGAGGTGACCGGATATTCATCGGTTTCGGAGAGTTTTTTGTAAAACTCTTCGTTTGTTCCTGTGAATGGCTCCCCTCCCAGGCTTAAACGCAGGGTCGTGTAATGTATAGGAAGTCCTGCGAGTTGTGAAGGTGCTAAATCAGCCGCACTGTCTGTTACAATCTGCATTTCTATCCTCCTTGAGTCAGGATTCAGGATCCAGGTGTCGGGGCGGAGACAGGTATCAGGGGCTCTGTGTGAAATATCCTGAAATCCCTGCCTTTATATCCGCCGGTCCCAAACAGTTCTGAATCGTTGTGTTATTCCTCTTCCTCCGGGTCATCATCAGATGTTTCATTATTCTGCGGGTCGTCTTCCGCATTATCTTCCACATCTTCGCTGTCTTCTTCTTCCGCGTCATCCTCTTCGGGATCCGCTTCATCATCCATCGGGAGATCCTCTTCCGGCGGTAAAGTCGGGTCATTCGGAAGTTCGGTGACGGTTTCTTCATCCGGTGCTTCCGGAATGGCATCGCGGTCGTTGGCCGTGACGCCGGCAACGACTGTATCCCCTTCCATACGGACCAGCCGGACACCGCGGGCAGTTCTTCCCAGACTCGGGATCACGGACCCGCGCAGGCGGACCACATTGCCCTTGGAGCTCATGAAGGTCACGTCATCATTGGCGTGGAGTACCAGCGCCGCGGCGATTTTGCCGATCTTATCAAAGGCATTGGTGTTGGTGATCTTCTGACCGCCGGTGGTTCTGCCATGGATCGGTACCAGCGCGACCGGTGTGCGTTTGCCGATGCCTTTGTCGTGTACGATCAGCAGGTCATCCTGGTCACGGGCAACGCCGACAAAAACGAGGTAATCATCACCGATCAGTTTCATGGAGTTCACGCCGCGGGCGGTCCTGCCCATGGTGCGGACGGTATTTTCCTTGAAGCGCAGGCATTTGCCGTTGCGGCTGACCATCAGGATGTTCATATGGCCGTCTGTCTGGCATACCCAGGTAAGGCGGTCGTCGTCTTCCAGTGTGATCGCGATGAGGCCGTTTGAACGGATATTCATGTAATCTTTCAGCCGGTTGCGCTTGATCTTTCCGTTTGCGGTGGCCATCACCAGGTAGCCTTCCGCGTCTGTTGCCCGGATCGGCAGCATGGCGGTGACTTTTTCGTCTCCCTGGATGTTGATGATGTTGATCACTGGCAGTCCTTTGCCGGTCCGGCTGCTGTCAGGAATGCGGAAGACATCCTCCGCGTAAACCTTGCCTTTGTCAGTGAAGAAGAGCATTTTGTCATGCGTGTTGACAAACAGAATGTTCGCGACACGGTCTTCTTCTTTCATTGTATGGCCTGTGACGCCCTGTGCTCCGCGGTTATACTGGCGGTAGGTGGTGGCGTCCACTCGTTTGATGTAACCGTTTTCGGTCATAGTGACGAACACACCGCGTTCGGAGACCAGATCGCCTTCGGAAAAGCCTTCCAGTTCATCCGCTTCGATGGAAGTGCGGCGTTCATCGCCGTAGGCTTTGGTGACTTCATCGGTTTCGGTTTCGACAACCTTGAGCTGACGTTCTTTGGAGGCCAGCAGGTCTTCCAGGTCAGCGATCTTTTCGATGAGCTGTTTCTGTTCTTCTTCTATCTTCCAGCGTTCCAACGCGCTCAGACGGCGCAGCTGCATATCCAGAATTGCCTGAGCCTGAATTTCCGAAAGGCTGAAGCGTTCCATCAACTGTGTTTTGGCAGCGTCACTGTCCGGAGCATTGCGGATGATGCGGATCACTTCATCCAGGTTGGAAAGGGCGATAAGCAAACCTTCCAGAATGTGAGAGCGTGCCCGTGCTTTGCGCAGGTCATAATCAGCCCGGCGTTCGATAACTTCGAGACGGTGCTTGATGAAAACTTCCAGTGCGCTCTTCAGGGAAAGGTAAACCGGGCGGTTGTCGACCAGCGCCAGCATTTGTGCCCCGAAGGTGGACTGCAGCATGGTGTGCTTGTAAAGCTGGTTCAGCACAGCCTGAGGCTGGGCATCTTTTTTCAGTTCGATAACAATGCGCATCCCGTCACGGTCAGATTCATCGCGCATGTCGTGAATGGTGTTGATCTGTCCGCTGCGGACCAATTCCGCGATCCGTTCCAGCAGGGTCGTTTTGTTGACCTGGTACGGGATCTCAGTCACGACGATATGGAAGCGGCCTTTCCCTTCTTCCACGTGTGAGCGGGCACGGACAACGATGCGTCCCTTGCCTGTGGTATACGCCTGTTTGATGCCTTCGCGTCCGATGATGACGCCGCCGGTCGGGAAATCCGGACCCTTGACGAATTGCATCAGGTCTTCAACGGTGATATCTTCAACATGATCATAATTGTCGATCATGTAAGCTAACGCGGCGTTGATCTCCTTCAGGTTGTGGGATGGGATGTTGGTGGCCATACCGACCGCGATCCCGTTGGAGCCGTTCAGCAGCAGGTTCGGCACTTTGGAGGGCAGTACCAGCGGTTCTTTGAGTGTTCCGTCGAAATTGTCCTGAAAGTCGATGGTCTCTTTATCAATATCGGCAAGCAGCTCATCCGTGATTTTCTTGAGTCTTGCTTCCGTGTAACGCATGGCAGCGGGGGAGTCGCCATCAATGGAACCGAAGTTACCCTGACCGTCTACCAGCGGGTAGCGCATGGAAAAGTCCTGCGCCATACGGGCCATGGCGTCATAAATGGACGCGTCCCCGTGCGGGTGGTATTTACCCAGAACTTCACCAACGATACGGGCTGATTTCTTGTGCGGACCGGTGGAGCGCACGCCCATATCCTGCATGGCGAAGAGGATGCGTCTGTGGACAGGTTTCAACCCGTCACGGGCATCCGGAAGCGCGCGTGAAACGATAACGCTCATCGCGTAATCCAGATATGCCTCCCGCATCTGCTGGTCAAGATCTACTCGGTTTACATTGTCATTTTCCATAAAAAAATCGCCTTTTTCGTCGTAAATTCTTAATTCAATAATCAATAAATTATACCATGAACATGCACAAAACCGACGTTATGCATGAGGACTTATGAACGAATTTATGACGTAACAAGCCGGAAATCTTTGCTGATCGGTGCAGGGCTGTGACTGTTTTTCAGGGAGAATTATGAATATTGGCAGTAGGGAAGAGTCTGATGCTTTATTCCGAAAAAAAAGCTATGCCGGTCAGCGGTCCAATGCTGCCAGAACGCTTTCGTGAACGATTCCTTTGAGAGATAAAAGAGGTTTGATATCGGCGTTTACCCGGCGGATCTCAATGCTGCCGGCAGCAGTGTCAAAAAGTGCCCAGGCAGGTTTGCTGCCGCCGCCTTCATCACGCGGGAGTCCGACCGAACCGACGTTGACCATCAGCGTATGCGGATTTTGTCTGATCCAGGGACGGTGGGTATGGCCGCAGAAAACGATATCATCTTCGGGGCTGTCATACAGAGCCATTTCGCTGTCAATATAGGTGTAGCCCTTCAGGTGGTTCAGTGGGGAACCATGGACGAAGGTCACCCGTTTCCCGTTGTAGGTTTCCCGGATGATTTCCGGCCAGCTTTTGACATAGGCAAGCTCATCCGCTGAGATTTCCGCCATGGTTTTCCGCAGCTGATAAACGGGTTCATGTTTTTCCGGTATGGGAAATTCTCCGCGGAGCATGGAATCATGGTTGCCTTCGACGCAGCACGCTCCGATGCCGCGCAGTCTCCGGATCACGTCACGGCCAAAGGGGTAATAAGAGACCGCGTCACCGAGAAAAATATATTTTTCAACATTTTCTGCCTGTGCGTCCCGCAGAAAAGCGTCAAAGAAAGATATATTGCCGTGAATGTCGGAAAATACCGCGATTTTCATCAGAAGCTGAATTCTTTGCCGGCAGGTTCATTGCCGATGATTTCCCGCGCGAGTTCATTAGCCCAGCGGACAGCAAAGTTCATCCCGCGGTCCCAGGGGTAGATCTGGCTCATGGAGATGAAATACAGCCCGGTAAGCGGGGTTTTCATTGCCGGGATCGCTTTGGAATGGTTCACGAAAGGAACCGGCTGGGCATAATCCGCGGCAAATTTTGTGGCGCCGATGATCCAGTTTTCCGAAAATTCCGGATTGATGCGTTTAAAACCGGGTTTCAGCTTTTCAAGCAGTTCTTCGGCAGTTAAGGAGAAATATTCATGCCCGCGCGGCAGGTAGTCACCCGCGTAGATGATCGTTTCGTTGTTATATCTTTCTTTGGGAATAAAGTTGGTATGCTCTACCAGTGCCAGAAACGGATAACCCTCATTTTTCGGCAGGTTATACCAGTAATATCCCTGCGGGGAGAGCGGGTGCTTCAGCCGTACACAGAGCACGACTGCCCCGAGATGCTTCAGGGCGGCCAGCTGCGAGCGGTAGCTTTGCGGAAGCTGAGGACATAATCCGAGCATGGACTGCGGTGAGGTGGTGACGATCACATTGTCATACCCTTCCCGTACTTCGCCGCTGCCAAGGACCAGCCGGTACTGATTTTTATCATCATCCCGTTCGATCTGATCCACATGGGCTTTCAGCCTGACGGAAACACCGGCTGACCGGAGCTGTTCGGCAAAAAGGTCAAAAAGCTCCTGCATCCCGCCGTCAAAGGTCCCGAGAGATGTGGTGCGGGAGTAGATCCGTGCCCATAACCATGCCATTGTCACCTGACCGGCATATTCTTCCCCGAATTTGCCGATCATCATTGGTTCCCACATTGTTTTATAGGCGAATTCTCCCGCGTATTTCGTCATCCATTCTTTTGCGGTCGTTTTTTCGAGCTCCCGCCAGTTTTTGGTCAGCCTCAGGTAAACCCCTGCCAGACCGAAGCGGATCTTGTGGATCCCGAAACCGAGCCCGGGATAGGCAATGGCGGCAGGAATGGAATCAAAGGGATAAAACTTTCCTTTGTGATACATTACCGTGGTGGGCGTGCGGTATTTTACCCGATCCCTGAGACCGAGTTCACTGATCAATTCCAGCAGATCCGTGTCTTTCTGAAACCAGTGATGGTAAAAGAATTCAACGGAATCTTTCCATCCCTTCGCCTTAAATCCGCGTGCAATGCCTCCGGGAGCGTTTTCCTTTTCAAAGATATCAACTTCAAAACCGGCCTCCCGCAGTCGTTTGGCAAGTGTCATCCCGCTGATCCCGCAGCCGACGATCGCAATTTTTGTCATGAACAGTTCCTGCGTTTCAGAAGATTATGACCAGGGCTCCGATGATTCCCAGAACACCCAGGCTAAAAGGAAGCAGACAGCATCCGCTCGATTTTCTTGCCGTTGGCTGCGTATATGGCTTGGACGGTCTTGACGGGACCGGCTGCTGAGCAGGCTCCGGCGGGGTCACTCTTGCGCTCGGCTGAGGAGCAGGCCTTTGCGGCCTCTCCGGGGCAGCGGCAGACTGTGAGGGGATCTTTCTTGAGATATCGTCAGCTTTGCTGGAGGGACGTACCCGGGCAGATGTCGGCGCGGCGGCCGGGGTATCGATTTTCCGTGAAATTTCATCGGCTTTGCTGTTCGGTCTTACGCGGGCAGATGTCGGTGCGGAGGCCGGGGTATCGATCTTTCTGGCAATCTCATCGGCCTTGCTGTTTGGTCTCACACGGGCAGATGTCGGCGCAGGTGCCGGAGTATCGATTTTATTTACGATCTCGTCCGCTTTGCTGACGCGATTGCGTCCTGTTCTTTCTTTCATTGCCATAATCTCACCTCTTGTTATCTAAAAATATTCCCCGGTTTCAGGATCATAAATCCTGTCATCTGACGGAATTTCAATTGCCGGCGTGGTGGGTGTCGCTGCTCCTTCAGGCAGCGGCGTCGGTGTCAGCACACCGTCAACGGCATTGATGGTGACGGACAGGCTGATGTTCGGGATCGGATTCCCGTTTTCATCTTCCACGTGCCACACCATGCTGTATTGACCGTTCATCATCGGAGCGATGCAGGGCAGTGCGATCCCGGATGCGCCGTTCGGCCAGATATAGGTACCGATGTATTTTTCGGTAATGTTGCCGACAGTGAAGTTGGTACCGCCGTCAAATTTGATTTTGAAGGAATCAGTCCAGTCGGTACTGCCGGTATTTTCAATGGTCCACACGACATTAAAGGCTTCGCCTTTGATAAAATTGGTTCCGTCGGTCGGAGTCTGGCTCTGGAAACGTCCCGTGGACTGGGCAACAGCTGTCGGAATAGACGCGGCAGGTATGGTCGGGATCAAAATCTGTTCCGGTGTCGGGGTGGCAGCCAGTGCGGCTGCTGCCGTGGCATCTGCTGCGGCAATTTCGGTTTGATGTGCGAATTCCCTTTCTGCATCCGCGGTTTGCTGATGCATCATCTCAACATTTGCCAGAACCGCGTTCTGGGTCTCCTGCATATTGATGGCCTGCTGTGTGGATGCCGCGTTCATCGTCTGGATTTTGCGGTTGTTTCCGGAGACGATCGCGATCACAATGCCGGCGAGGATCAATATACCGAGCACGACCGCGATATATTTTGCGTTTTTATTCTTACGGACATTGCCGAACGCCGCGCTGAATTTTTCACCGAAGCTTTCATCGTCATCATCTTCATCTTCGTTCGGAACATTCGCGTTGTAATAGGATGCCGGCGGGTAGTACTGCCCTGCCGCGGAGGGGGCTGAAAGGCTGCGCAGGATCATCGCGGCTTCGCTCATGGAGCTGATGCGCTGTGCGGGATTCTTGGCAGTTGCCTGATAGATAAACTGTTCAGCCTGCTGGGAGATGTTCGGCACGTAATAACGCGGTGACTGGATCTGGTCGTTGACCTGGTGCGCCATGGTTTCCAGCGGAGACATAGCGGAGAACGGACGGCGGCCTGTGACCAGTTCATAGAACATGATACCGAGTGAATAGACATCGGACCGGGCATCCATCATGCCGCCCTGTGCCTGTTCCGGTGACAGATATTCCGGTGAACCGATCCCTGCATTTGCCTCAAACTGACCGTACCCGTGACCGTTTTCGCTCAGCCACTGCGTGAGGGCAAAGTCGGTCAGGACCGGATTCTGATTGTTGTCGATGAGGATGTTGCCCGGTTTCAGGTTCCCGTGGATCATGCCGTAATTATGCGCGTAGGTTAAAGCGTCCGCAACGGGGATCAGCAGGTTGGCGGCCTGTTCGACGGGCATCGGTTTGCCGGTATATTGTGCGTAACTGGCACCTGAATAAAGATCCATCGTCCATGCGGGCGCTCCGTTCAGCATGGTGAAATCGTAGGTTTTGATGATCGATGGATTGTTCATTTTAGACAGCATTGCGACATGCTGCGCATAACGAGTGGAAAAGTACTGGAGAAATTCCGGTGAGGTTGTTTCTTTTCTGATCATTTTCAGCGCTACTTCACGGCGGAAGAAATTGTCTGAAGCGCGATATACATCACCGAGCCGTCCTTTTCCGATCAAACCCATGAATTGGTATCGATTGTTAAGATTAAATTGTTCACTCATAATAAATCCTGTTTTTTTCTCGATTACGGAAGGATTCCCGTATGGTTTTCTTTAATTATTGCCTCTATTATAAAAGCTTTTTGGAAAGATGCAATCTGTTCGGAGAAAAGTTAAGTAGGCATTGTGGAGGTGATCGGTTGCCGGCGGCTGTTGATCGGTGGTGGTTTGGCAGACGGCGGAGGATCAATTTTCTGATAAAAAGAAATCAGCAGAAAATTGCCTGCTGATTTCTGTTGATGATTCTAAGCTTTTGGCAGGTAACTGACTACTGATCACCAGTCACCAGCCGCTGACCACGGATCATTTCTTGGTTTTGATCAACTGTTCGCCGGAAATGCCGGGCTTGGTCATATTCCACGGGTCAAGAATGATGTTGATCTCATCTTCCGTGAGCAGCTTTTCCTGCAGGATCAAATCCCGGACCGGCTGCCCTGTCTTGATGGCTTTCTTGGCGATGTTGGCGGCATGCTGATAACCGATGTGAGGAACAAGAGTGGTGATGATGCCGACACTGTTGTGGACCATGTCATAGCAGTGTTCCTTGTTGGCGGTGATGCCGTTGATGCAGTTGACGATCAGGGTATGGATGGAGTTCGTCAGTACTTCCATTGAGGAGAACAGGCAATAGAAGGTGATCGGTTCGAAAGCGTTCAGTTCCATCTGTCCGGCTTCAGCTGCCATGGAAACGGTCACATCGTTGCCGATGCAGAGGAAAGCAGCCTGGTTGACAACTTCCGGAATAACCGGGTTGACCTTGCCCGGCATGATGGAGGAGCCGTTCTGTTTCGCGGGCAGGTTGATTTCGCCAAAACCGCAGCGGGGACCGGAGGAAAGGAGACGCAGGTCATTGCACATTTTGGAAAGAGCGACTGCGCAGGTGCGGACCGCGCCGGAGACTGCCGGGAAGCAGTCAATATGCTGTGTTCCGTCAATCACGTCTTCTGCCTGGAACAGATCCATTCCGGTGACTTTGCTCAGTTCGCGCGCAATGATCTGGTAAAAATAGGTGTCGGCGTTGATGCCGGTACCGATGGCAGTACCGCCCATGTTGATGTAATGCAGGTCATCCAGTGTGTGCCCGAGATTCACGGCAGTGCGTTTTACCGCGGTCGCGTAAGCACGGAATTCCTGACCGAGAAGGATCGGAACAGCGTCCTGGAGCTGGGTGCGACCCATCTTGATCACATCATTGAATTCTTTTGATTTCCGGATCAAAGCGTCATACAGCTCATCCAGGGCTCTGATCAGGTTGTCTGCGAATTTGATGATCGTGATTTTTCCTGCGGTAGGGATCACGTCATTTGTTGACTGACCATAATTGACGTGGTCGTTCGGATGAACGATGGAATAATCACCTTTTTTCCCGCCCAGGATTTCAATGGCACGGTTGGCGATCACTTCATTCGCGTTCATGTTCATGGAAGTACCGGCACTGCCCTGAACGGGGTCGACGATGAATTCCTTATGAAGCTTTCCTTCAAGGATCTCGTCACAGGCCTGTTCAATGGCAACTGCGATATTTTCCGGCAGCTGGCCGGCTTTCAGATTGGCGATAGCGCAAGCCTTTTTGACCTGAGCAAGGCTGTTGATCATTTCCGGCCGTATGGTGTAGCCGGTGATCATAAAGTTCTCATGTGCCCGCAAAGACTGGACACCGTAATATGCATCGATCGGAATGTTCATTTCCCCGATCGAATCCTGTTCAACTCTTGTTTTGATTTCTGACATGTTACCCCCTATTTTTTTTTCTGTTTATTTATTTGTTAATACCAGCGGCAGCTGTGACCGGCTGCCGCTGTGTTATTTAAATCATTTCTTCCGGATGGAATACTTCATCGAACTTTTCCGCTGTCAGGAAGCCCAGTTTCACACAGGCTTCTTTGAGCGAAATGTTTTCGCTGAAGGCCAGCTTGGCAGTTTTTGCCGCGTTTTCATAGCCGATATAAGGATTGAGCGCGGTGACCAGCATCAGGGAATTATACAGATTATGGCGCATCTTATCTTTATTGGCGGTTATGCCGGAAACACAGTGTATGTTGAAGGATTCCATTCCGTCAGCCAGCAGACGCACGGACTGCAGGAAATTGTAAATGAGTACCGGCATGAAGACATTGAGCTCAAAATTGCCCTGGGAAGCGGCAAAAGCGACCGCGGTATCATTCGCGATCACCTGAACGGCGACCATGGTCATCGATTCGCACTGGGTCGGGTTCACTTTGCCGGGCATGATAGAGCTGCCGGGTTCATTGGCGGGAATGTTGATCTCACCCAGACCGTCGCGCGGACCGCTGGCCAGCCATCTGATATCATTGGCGATTTTCATCAGGTTGGCGGCAAGGCCTTTCAAAGCGCCGTGCATGAACACGAGTTCGTCTTTGGAAGTGAGCGCGTGAAATTTGTTCGGGGCGGTTTGGAAATCATATCCGGTGAGTTCGGAAACAGCTTTGGCTGCTTCTTCCGCGAAACCTTTCGGGGCGTTCAATCCGGTGCCGACCGCGGTGCCGCCCAACGCCAGACGGGAAATTCCCGGGAGCGCGATATTGATCTGTTCCAGACTGGTTTCCAGCATGGCGCGCCATCCGCTGATCTCCTGCGAAAAGGCGATCGGTGTGGCATCCTGCAGATGGGTGCGTCCGGATTTGACGATCCCGGCGTTTTCGTCCTCAAGTCTTTTGAATACGGCGATCAGGGATTCCGCGGCGGGGATCAGTTTTTGACGGATCTCAAACACCGCAGCGATGTGCATTGCGGTCGGGAAAGTGTCGTTGGAACTCTGGGATTTGTTCACGTCATCATTGGGATGAAGCAGCTTCTTCCCGGCGATGGCGTTGCCGCGGTTGGCGATCACTTCATTGACGTTCATGTTGGATTGCGTTCCGGAACCGGTCTGCCAGACGACCAGCGGGAAGTTGTCATCCAGTTTGCCTGCCAGTATTTCATCGGCAGCGGCGCTGATGGCATTTAATTTTTCTTCATCCAGTTTGCCGAGACGGAAATTTGCCAGTGCGGCAGCTTTTTTGAGAAAGGCAAACGCGCTGATGATTTCTTTCGGCATTTTTTCATTGCCGATGCGGAAATTCTGATAACTGCGCTGGGTTTGAGCACCCCAATATTTATCGGCGGGAACCTGCATTTCCCCCATAGAGTCATGTTCGATTCTGAATTCCATTATCCCCCTTATTTTGCTTCGCTGCGGATTTCACGATGCACACAGCTGCTTTTGTTTTCAGTCTGGGATAAATCCGGGCATGATATTGCCTGCTGCCATCCCAAAAGCTATATATCTTCAATTATACCCTAAGACCGGTCTTTCGGATAGATGGAAAAATAAACCCGTCTGACGACATTTCCGCTGTAATCTTTGTCTCCCGCATAGTTCAGTCCCCAGATCCCGTCAAAGGAATCCCAACTCCAGGTAACGGTGCTGCCGTAAAAAGGATCATTGAGCGTTACTGTATCCGTGGCTTCATCATAAGTTGTCAGAACCGCAGCATGGTTCATGGTGGTGGGGACCCAGTTGGTCTTTACCAGGACGCCCACAGGCCCGTGAGCTTTGAAAGCTGCGAGCAGTTCTTCTTTTGAACTGTTCAATTCCATCCGGTGCACATACTCGATCTCAGCCAGTTCATCAGCCGCGCTTGCTGATGTCATCCCTCTGCCGGCGACATACAGTCCCTGCTCCGCGTTGCGGTCGATGACCTCCTGTGCGCTGAGCACCGGGTAACGGCTGTCCGTGCCATTCCAGTACGATGTTATCATCTCAATACATACCGGAACACAGCCGACGCCGGTTGGGGCACCATCAAGCAAAAGCCCTTCCTGTGAGAGGACCGGGACTTCATATCCAAGGGTGACAGGTGTTTTTGTAGGTTCCATTGTCGGGAGTACAGGCAGCGGTGACGGGAATGGTCCCGGTGTGGCGGTCTCTGTCGGATCTGTGTCCGCAGCCGTCGGAAGTGCCGTGACGGGACCGGGAACCACCTGGGGATCAGGCAGTTTGTTGATTCCGCAGCCGGTCAGCAGAATGCACATTATCAGCAGCATGGCGGTTTTTCGGGGTGAAGAGGACCAGATCATGTGCGGGGAATCTCCATGTTTTGCAGAGAGGGTGCCGGAAAATGATTATTTCGGGGTAAAGTAGTGGAAAAAGCACAATTCTTCACCCTGCCATCCCGGGATCACCCCTTGATGCTCATATGTATCAATAGTGCGGTAGGTGTATGGTGAAGTGGATTGCTCGATGACAAAATCTACGCATTTTTCTTCGAGACATTGCAGCTGCTGTTCCAAAGTCTCTTCTAAATGGTCATTGTTGTAATAACAAAAATACTTCATTTTCGGGATCAGACCGGCAGCTGTGTTCACACCCATGTCAAGAATTCTGAAATGAAGGATGTTGGGGCTGTCGATCCCGGATTTTTCGATGACTTCTTTCATCCGGAAGGGGAAAAGTTCTTCCCTGGGAATTTCCATGGACGGCAGAATTTTTGACATAAAGCACAAAACGGTAATGCCGATGAACATGAACGGGATCAGAACTTTATAAATGTTGTGCTGCAATGCTTCCGCGGCACCCGGAAGCAGAGAAACCAGATCCGGGAGAAAACAGATTCCGATCGTCGAATAAATGCAGAAAATAAAACAGTAATAGAAATGGTAATTCCCGCTGACGTAAACAAAATGGTATGCGGGCAGGAACGTTATCACAAGAAAAACCGCTGTTTTCCATTGCTTTTTGATGAGCGTATACAGCCAGCCGAGAATCGAAAGGATCATCGGTATGAATGCGTTGTTCCGGTATGATCTCAGTGAAAAACTGAGCTTTTTGAGATATGACCAGTTCCGGTAAGCAGGGTAATAAACCAGGTTGTTGTAAAAATAAGCCCGGAACAGGTCCGTCAGCGCTGAATTCAGCAGAAAATACAGCAAAATCGGGATCGTGATGACGGTAATTCCCGCAGCGATCAAAAGGATACCTCTCAAGAGGTCTGTTATTTTTCGCTTGAAGGCGGCGTAGATCAGAAAGACCGCGATCCAGCCGAAATAAAAACCGACCATGGAATACTTGATCCAGAAAACCGTACCGGAGGTCAGCCCAATGAGGAAAAACTCCTTGCGGCTCAGAAAATCATCATTTTTTAGAGCTTTGATCCCCGCATACAAAGCGTAAGCGATCATGGGCAGCGAAAATTCTTCCGCGGAATCACCCATGCCGAAAGCCGGTGCGGCATAAACAGCGGCGGCTAACAGGGGAATGAAGGGAATGGCTTTGCTGCCGACGAATAATCCGGCGATTTTACAGCTGAGATATAAAAAGCAGAAACAGGCCAGAATTTCAAGGAGCCATATGCCCCAGAATCCGTAATAGGAGCAGGCTGCCCCGAATGTATGTATAAAAATCAGCAGCGGCCCCTTCTGCTCGTACAGGTCGCGGTACGGAACGTATCCTTTCAGCACTCCTTTCCCGACTGTAAACATCGTGTTTTGGTCATTCCCGTCCTGAAAGGAGTATAACGGGGAACATTTGGAATTAATGAACATGAGCAGAAATGAAAGCACCAGCAGGCAGAAGATCAGAAGCCTTTTATCGGATCGCGGCTTTTCGTTCACGGATGACGGCAGCAGTCTCCGAACCGTTGTGATGACCAGATCAATGCCCGGCAGTGAAAGCAGCGCAAGCAAAAATGCAAAGGCTATAGTGCATTGTTTGATGGGAAGGTTCAGAAGATCAGCAACAGGCTGCATTCGGAGAGAAAATCCCCAGCGGCGGAAGAACAGCAGCGCGAGTCCGCCGCAGATAACAGCATCCGCTATCGGGTATCGGATATCAGGACGAAACGGCATGTTATATTTTTTTCTGACAGCGATCATGGTCAGCAGAATTGCGGAAAACACCGCGAGGCTGATGAGTAACTGAATTTTTCCTTTCCCCGCAATCAGTAAAAAGACCGGTATTTCCGTGATTATCATGCCCATTTTAATCCCTGCCGACAACTCCGAATTCCATAGAATCTGCATTATTGTTATAAGATTATACCTTCTTTCACGGAATATCAAACCTGCCCCGTGAAAGTGATATTCCGGATGTCTGTACCATGTCCACAGGATAAAGCCATAAAATACCGGTCTCGTTTTTACTGGTATAATTGCAGAAACAGAGATAGTTTAGGGATCGCTCATCCTTAATAACAGTCATTTGACGGATTGTGCGCAATTGTGTTATGATTATCATTTGTTAAATTCATCCCCGGCAAAGGGGTGGGTTAATGGTGAAAAATGGAAGCGTCTAATAACTCATTTCGAACAACACTTAAGCAGCGGCTGACACCTCGTGAAAGGCGGTTTATCCTGATTTGCGGGCATATTATCGCGGTTCTCCTTGCGTTGGCGGTTTCGCTTCTTGCCTGGGCAAATGAGGATGACTGGCTTGGTTTTTCCGTCTCATTCCTTCTGGAACGTCCTGAGCCCTGGTTTTACCTGCTGCCTGTTTTGTGGCTGATTTTGATGGTGCCGTTGTATAATGTCCGGCAGGTTCATCAATTTCAAAAAGCGCTGCGCGTTGTTCTGATTTCCGCCTTTTCCTGTATCGCGATTTATCTGTTGATCTTTTTCCTTGCTCCGGCAAAAACATTGCCGCGCAGAGGGGTGATCATCTTTTTCATCGCGGCAGCGGTTTTCTCCCTGTTATGGAGACGGATCTATGCCCGCTTTTTCTTTGTCAAGAATGCCTTTATCAATACGGTCATTGTCGGAGCCGGAAAAGCCGGGCGAAAGATCGCGGAAATCATCAATACCACAGAAGGTGTCCCGTACAGAGTGATCGGTTATATTGATGATGATCCTTCAAAGGCTGATGCTGTTATAGAAGGGTATCCGGTCCTTGGCGGTTCGGGCAAATATTTTGATATCCTCACCGAAAATCAGGTCACCCAGGTGATCATGGCTATCAGCAATCACCTGAATGATCTTCTCCTCGATGAACTGACGCAGTCTGAAGAGCGGGGTATAACCGTAACGACAATGCCGATGATCTATGAGGAGCTGCTGGGCAGGGTCCCGGTCCATCTGCTGAATACGGACTGGCTGCTGCGGTCTTTTTATGACATGTCCCATACCAGTTTGTTTTTTGAGATCGCCAAGCGGTTTTTTGACGTTATCGGCGGAGTGCTTGGATTGATCGCGCTCGGGCTGGTGACGCCTTTCGCCGCACTGGCAACGCTGATCGATACCGGACGGCCGGTCTTTTATGTACAGGAACGCCTCGGTCTGCGCGGAAGTACATTTAATATCATCAAATTCCGTACCATGGTCCAGAACGCGGAAATGGACGGTGTTGCCCGCCCCGCGTCGGAACATGATGACAGGATCACGAAAGTCGGCTCCATCCTGCGCCGTTCGCATCTGGATGAGATGCCTCAGTTTATTAATGTTTTGCGCGGAGAATTGAGCCTCGTCGGTCCCCGCGCGGAGCGTCCTGAAATTGTTAAAGATTTACAGCGGGATGTGCCGTTTTATCGGGCGCGTCTGCTGGTCCGTCCGGGAATCACCGGCTGGGCACAGGTCAATCAGAATTATGCTGCAGGGACAGAAGAAAATACAATAAAATTGGAATATGACCTTTATTATATCAAACACCGCAGCCTGCTGATGGACCTGTCGATCCTGTTTCACACATTTAAAACAATCTTCGGGCTGAAAGGACGATAAACCTTGTCACTTCACATTAAACAGGGCATAAGAAACCGGTACATCTTCATCTTTGATATGGTGATGATTGTTGTTTGTGTTGCCTTCAGTTACCTGCTTCGTTTTGAATTTGAACCGGAACAGGCAGCGCTTTACCTTCCTTCTGCTTATTGGATGCTTGGACTCAGCCTGGTGCTGAAGCCTATCATTTATATTCGTTTTGGTATGTACCGTCATCTTTGGGCATATGCCAGTATCGATGAAGTCCGCCTGATCGTGATGGCGGTCGCTTCCGGTTCGGCAAGTGTAACGCTGCTGATGATGCTGCTGTATCAGCTGAAGGTTTTCAGCGGGTTCCCGCGTTCTGTCCTGATCATCGACTTTATTCTTTCCCTGCTCGTTGTGGGCGGGATCCGTTTTGGCATCAGGCTGTTTGCCGCGAATAAAAAGAAACGGACAGCCCGTTCCGGACAGAAGAATATGAAGCGTGTTCTCATCATCGGCGCCGGTGAAGCGGGTGTGATGGTCTGCAAGGAGATGATCAAAAACCCGCAGCTGCTTTTGCGGCCGATTGGATTCCTTGATGATGATAAGAACAAATTAAACCAGGAGGTCCAGAACGTCCGTGTGCTTGGACTGATCTCCAGTATCGATATCATGATCGACCGTTATTATGTGGATATGGTCATGTTCGCGATCCCGAGCGCTCCCGGACGGGTCCTGCGTCTGGTTTCTGACGTCTGCCGGAAAAAGGATGTTCCTTTCCAGACTATGCCGGGGATCTATGAACTGATCGACGGATCGGTCAATATCAACCGGCTGCGTGAAGTGGAAATTACAGACCTGCTGCGCCGCGATCCGGTCAAGCTGGACCAGGATAATGTCGGCCCGATCCTGAGGGATAAAGTCGTGCTCATTACCGGAGCAGGCGGTTCGATCGGGCAGGAAATTGCGAGACAGACAGCCCGCTGGAACCCGAAAAAGGTCCTTCTGCTGGGTCATGGGGAAAACAGCATTTTCGGAACACTGCTGCGTATGAATTCTGAATTCCCGGATCTTGACGTCCAGCCGGTCATCGTGGATGTACGGGACCTGCAGCGTATCCGCTGGGTGTTTGAAACCTGGCACCCGCAGATCGTTTTCCACGCGGCAGCGCATAAACATGTCCACCTGATGGAAACCAACATTTCCGAAGCTGTGACAAATAACATCATCGGGACGCAGAATGTGGTCCGTACGGCAAAAGAATTTAATGTTGAGCGTTTTGTGATGATCTCAACGGACAAGGCTGTCCGGCCGATCAACATCATGGGCGCCTCCAAACGTGTGGCGGAAAACATTGTACTGAATGAATCCATCGGTACCGACGCGAAGTATACCGTGGTCCGTTTCGGAAATGTGCTTGGCAGCCGCGGCAGCGTGGTGCCGATTTTCCAGGAGCAGATCCGCAGAGGCGGTCCGGTTACCGTCACCGATCCCCAGATGGAACGTTACTTTATGACGATCCCGGAAGCGGTATATCTGGTGCTTGAATCCGCGGGTCTCAGTAATAACCGGGAAACATTTGTGCTGGATATGGGAAAGCAGGTCCGGATCCTTGACCTCGCGGAAGACCTGATCCGCCTTTCTGGTCTTGAACCGGGAAGGGATATCGAGATCCAGTTCACCGGAGTTCGTCCGGGTGAAAAACTCAGTGAGGACCTGTGGAATAAGGGACAGGTGCTGGAACCGACCATGCATCCGGATATTTATAAACTTGAGCGGCATGACCTGATCCCGGCTGACAAACTGGAACCGCTGGTCGAAAGGCTGTATGAGCTGGCCCGGGAAGAAAAAGAAGACGAGATCCGCAAATTGCTCAACGGGATCATCCCGGACGCGAAACTGCTGGATTGATTGGCTGGAAATTATGGCAATTCTCACGAAAGAACAATGGCAGGCGTTTTGCCTTGAACATCCTGAACATTCGCTCCTGCAGAATGCGGAATGGGGTGACCTCAAATCAGGCTTCGGATGGACACCCGCATATGTGCAGTCCGGGGATGCAGGCGCGATGGTGCTTTTCCGCTCTTTGCCTGCGGGTCTGAAAATCGCCTATATTCCCCGCGGACCGGTGGGCTGCGGATTCGAAAAGCTATGGCCTGAGGTCCATTCTCTCTGCCGCAAACGTCACGCGGTCTTCCTGCGGGTGGAGCCGGACTTTTGGCAGGGTACTCCGGAAGCTGACGCACTGGAATATTCGATGGAAGGTTTTATTCCCTCGTTCGCTACGGTTCAGCCGCCCAGGACGATCTTGGTTTCACTGGACGGCACACCGGATGACTGGCTCGCCCGGATGAATCAGAAAACCCGTTATAACATTCGTCTTTCTCAAAAAAAGGATCTGACCGTCGGAGAGAGCAGTGATGTGGCTGCGTTCCACCGGCTTATGGAAACGACCGGCAGCCGGGACGCTTTCGGTGTTCATACAGAGGCTTATTACCGGAAATGTCTGGAATGTTTCGGAAAAGATAAAAAGGGACGGATCATACTGGTGAGTTATCAGGACAAGCCTCTCAGTGCCCTGATGCTTTTCATTGAAGGAAAGCGCGGTTATTACCTGTATGGCGCTTCTTCCAACGAAGAGCGGAACCGTATGCCGAATTACCTGACGCAATGGACAGCGATGAACATCTGTAAAGAAGCCGGCTGTACGGAATATGACCTCTGGGGAATACCTGATGAGGAAGAGGAGACTCTTGAGACGCAGTTTTTGGACCGGCATGAAGGTTTGTGGCAGGTTTACCGCTTTAAGCGCGGTTTCGGCGGTCAGGTGCTGCGGACGATGGGGTCCTTCGATTATGTGTATTCACCGCTGCTTTATAAAGGAATAAAATTCGCGGATTCCGAAAGAAGAAAGCGAAGCGCTGCATGATTCCGGAAAACTGGAACGAAATTATTTCGAAACTTCCCGGCGCGTCTCTGCTGCAAACATCACAATGGGCGGAGGTCAAGGCACGTGTGGGCTGGGAGGCTTTCCCGAAGCTCTGGAAAAAAGCTGACGGAACAGTGGAAGCGGCGGCGCTGATCCTCAAACGTCCGATCAAAGCCGGGCCGATTCCTTCCGGTTCCTGTTTCCTTTATGTCCCGCGCGGACCGCTGATGGACTGGTCTGATGAGACGCTTCGTGACCGGGTTATGGCGGATCTTGCGGATTTCGGGCGGCAGCAGCACGCACTTTTTGTTAAGGTTGACCCGGACGTGCCCGTCTCCTTCGGTGAACCCGGTACGGAGGAATTCACTGAAAATCCTGTGGGAGCTTCCCTGCTGCGGTATTATGAGAGTCATGGATGGCGTCTGTCTCCTCAGCAGATACAGTTCGCGAATTCGGTCTGGATCAATACGGAACCGTCTCTGGATGATCTTCTCGCCAACATGAAACAGCGCACAAGGTACAAGGTCCGTCTGGCCGAAAAGAAAGGTGTTTCTGTCCGCAGAGGCGGGCCGGCAGATTTTGAAAGTATCGCTGATCTTTATGCGGAAACCTCAGCGCGCGACGGATTCCTGATCCGCGATAAGGATTATTATCTGGATGTCTGGAAGCGGTTTTATGCCGCGGATATGCTGACACCTCTGATCGCGGAGGTAGAAGGCGCGATGGTTGCGGCTGTGATGATTTTTGTCACCGGGGATACCGCACGTTATGTTTATGGCATGTCCGGTCCGGATCATCGTGAAAAAATGCCGAATTATCTGCTGCAATGGGAAGCGATAAAGCTCGCGAAGGAAAAAGGCTGTAAGACTTATGATTTGTGGGGCGCTCCGGATGAGTTCACTGAATCCGACCGGATGTGGGGCGTTTACCAGTTCAAGCGAGGACTCGGCGGAAATGTTGTGGTCACACCGGGCGCATGGGACCTGCCGCTGAATAAAACCGGATATGATCTTTTTATTCACGCTCTGCCGAAGTTTATTTCTTTCCTGAAGCGCGTAAGCGGCAGACATTGAAAGGATCATCCGAATCGTTCACACGGAACATGTTATATAGTTTTTACACGAAGAAAAATATCTGAGGCTATGCTGCCCGGTGCGCTTATTTTGTCTTTCGGGTATGAACTGTGTAATAACCACCCTGCCGCGATTTTCTTTTGATCACTATACGATCAAATGACCGAACCAATATTTCCTGCTGAATTTGAAAGCTGCTGCTAAAGGCAAAGCTGAATTTTACGGCAGCAGGATCACCGGTTTTTTCAATTATGTCAGCCGGGCACTTTCTTTACCTGTCTGTCGTTTCTGAATGCAGAAAGCTTTATAATGGAGAAAAACAGCTCAATGATCGTATCAAACGTCAAAGAGCTTCGGAATATATATGAAAAATAAACTCAGAGGATTACTGGTCTTTATAATTATCGCAGGTATATTTTACCTGACATTTCAGTCGCCTTCAGAAACGACAGAATTGAGTAAAGGTTTTTGGCAGTGGCTGGTGGATCATGGTATTAATTGGGACAAGTCGACGATCCGCAGCGATGCGCATCTGCCGATGTACTTTGTCCTTGGTTTTGCGCTTTGCCTGTGGCTCGGATGGAAAAAATCCCTGGTGATAGGGCCGATCATCGGGACGATCGATGAAACGATCAAAATTTTTCTCCCGGTCCGGCATTTCGATATTTTTGACCTTTGCAGAGATTATATCGGCATCGCGGCCGGAGTTCTCGTTGTCTGTATTTTGCGGAAACTCCTGTATCGCAATAAGCCGGTGTATTAGGTCCGTGATGTTTTTCCAGGTACCGGAACGCTTTAACGCTCATGATGTTTGTACCTTCGGATTTTGATGATGTCTATGTCTGCTCATCAGACTATGAAGCTGGAAAACATATGGGCAGCGAAGGCTGTATGGTAAAACGCGAAAAATCAATAACGGAAGCTAAGAAACGTTATTTTGTTTGATCAATATGCTTACGCAATGCTGCAGGAGGAATGGCAGCATATCCGGGATAAAGAATAAGGGAGGAAAAAATGAAACTTGAACCGGTAGTAAATTCATTGCTTGATACAGATCTGTATAAATTTAACATGGATCAGGTGATCTTTCACAAACATACTGATCTGAGCGGCGAATATTATTTCCGCTGCCGCACCGAAGGAGTTGTTTTTACCCCTGAAATGCTTGAGGAAATCAACGCACAGATCGACCATTTGTGCTCTTTGACTTTCCGGAAAGAGGAGCTTGATTACCTTCGCTCCATCCGGTTTATCAAGAACGATTATGTTGAGTTCCTGCGGCTGTGGAGGCCCATCCGGGATTATGTGGAGACTTCACTTTCAGAGGATGGTGAATTGAATATCAGGGTGAAGGGGCCCCTGTTTTCAGCCATGCAGTTCGAGATCTTCCTTCTGGAGATAGTGAACGAAGTTTATTTCCGCATGAAATATGATTACGCGAAGCTTGTGGCTTCCGCGCGGGAGAAACTGGACCGGAAGATCAGTGATTTCCATAGCGGGAAATATACCTTTACCTTCGCCGAATTCGGCTGCAGACGCCGGCTCTCCCGCGAATGGGAGGATGAAGTGGTCCGCCGTTTTGGTCAGGAAATAAAAAACTGCGCAGGCACATCCAATGTTTATCTGGCGATGAAATACGGCATGACTCCCATCGGTACCTATGCCCACGAGTATGTGCAGATGTATCAGGGTATTGATTCCATCCCCCTTGCCTATACCAACCATTATGCGCTGGAAGACTGGTATGATGAATATCGCGGCGATAACGGTACAGCTCTGACTGATACTATCACCACAGATCTGTTCCTGCTGGATTTCAACCGTGCCATGGTGAACAACTTTACCGGTGTTCGGCATGACAGCGGCGACCCTTATGAATGGGGTGAAAAGATGATCCGTCATTACGAAAGTTACGGCGCGGATCCCCGGACAAAGCTGCTGCTCTTCAGCGACAGTCTTGATTTCGACAAAGCTCAGGCGCTTTGGGACCATTTCAAAGATCGTGCCAAAGTTTCCTTCGGGATCGGGACGTTCTGTTCCAATGATACCTGTGAAAAAGCCCTGAATATTGTCATCAAGCTGCAGACAGTCAACGGAAAAGCTGTGGCGAAACTCTCAGATACACCGGGCAAGGCAATGTGCCGTGACGCGGAATATCTGGAATACCTGCGCCGGTCTGTTGCTTTTCGCCTGCAGAGGGAAAAATAAGCGGCGAGTTTCCCCTGCATTCCGGCTGAAACTGACCTCTGACAGAATCCGGTTAAAGGATGCCGGATCGATCCGGAAAATCTTTCCGTGATGCAGTAAGATAAATCCTTGAACTAAATAATATTTTGCAGGAATACACTGACAAAACCGTCTGTATCCCTGCTGATGACCACTCTGACAACGGAAAAACAGTTTATTTCTGCAGCGACAGAAATAAACTGTTTTTTTATGTATTCGGCGCTCTCTGTTTTTTGCAATAGAAATTATCTGCGGTCTATATCGACAGTATATGAGCAGGTCTTAATGTGTGCTGAGCATGCAGGCAGATTCCCGGGTGAAGTTCATCAATACGACTCTTCGATGATTCTTAAGTCAGACGTATCTGTTCTGAACGAACCATACAAAGGTAAAATCAGTCTGAAATTGTTAACCACAGGAAACCATTTATAAGATACAATTAGGGAAAAGACTGATTCAGCATGCAGGGAAGACTCTCTGTATTGTTTCTAATGACGGAAATTCGGCCCTTTCAAAGATAGCTGTGATCAGCGCTTTCTGAGGTCATTCTATAGTGGAGGTTTTTTATGCATTGTACAAAACAGGTTTTGAGTGATATGCTTTGGGTCGGAGCTGATGACCGAAGGCTCACTTGCTTTGAAGGTGTTTACGGAGTACCGGAAGGCGTCTCCTATAATTCTTATCTTTTGCTTGATGAAAAGACTGTCCTTTTTGATACCGTTGACAAGGCTGTTGCGAACAAATTCTTTGACAATGTCGCCTACGGCCTGAACGGCAGAAAGCTGGATTATCTCGTCATCCATCACATGGAACCGGATCATGCCGCTACGATCGAAGATCTGATCTACCGCTATCCTGATACCACGATCGTCTGCAACGCCAAGATTAAGGACATGCTGGCGAATTACTTTGACTATGACATGAGCGGCAAGCTCCACATCGTCAAGGAAGGCGATACACTCAGTACCGGCAAACATACCCTGACCTTTGTCATGGCGCCGATGGTTCACTGGCCGGAAGTCATGATGTCCTATGACCTGACGGATAAAGTCCTGTTCTCCGCGGACGCCTTTGGCGCTTTCGGTGCCCTGAACGGGCACATCTTCGCTGATGAGGTCGATTTCATGCATGACTGGATCGATGAGGCCCGCCGCTATTACACCAATATTGTCGGTAAATACGGCCCCCAGGTCCAGGCTGTCCTGAAAAAAGCCTCGGCACTGGAAATCAACTATGTCTGCCCGCTGCATGGTTTTGTCTGGCGGAAGCATTTTGGTGATTTTCTCGAAAAATATAACCTCTGGTCTACCTATACTCCGGAAGTTAAGGGTGTCTGTCTGGCTTACGCGTCTGTTTACGGACATACGGAAAATATGGCGAACATCCTGGCCGCGAAGCTGGTCGACCGCGGGATCCCGGTGGAGATGTTTGATACCTCTGTGATCCCGGCATCCTATATTGTTTCAAGCGCTTTCCGCAACAGCCACCTGGTTTTCGCTGCGACCACCTATAACGCGGGTGTGTTCGTTACCATGGAAAACCTGCTCAACGATATCGTTGCCCACAGTCTGAAGAACCGCAAGGTCGCCCTGCTTGAAAACGGCTCCTGGGGTCCGATGAGCGGCAAGATCATGAAGGATATGCTCTCCAAGCTGCCGGGTACGGAATTCATTGCCGATACCATCACCATCAAGTCTTCTCCGAAGGCTGCCACACTGGACCAGCTGGATGCCATGGCAGACGCCATCGCGCTGGATATCAACCCGCATCTGTATGACGTGAAAGAGACAGTCGCCGCTCCGGCCGCAGCCGCGGAAGCCGCTTTTGTCACCAAAGCAGTTGCTTCTGTTGACCCGACCGCTTTCTTCAAGTTCACTTATGGGCTGGAGATCGCCACCACACAGGTAGACGGGAAAGATTACGGCTGCATTATCAACTCCGCCGGACAGGCAGCGGATGGCGACCCGAAGACCGTCACCATCTCTGTCATCAACAAGAACCATACCGCTGATATGATCAAGGCGGCGGGGAAGTTCAACATTTCTGTGCTGACCGAGGACGCGCCTTTCTCCCTGTTCCAGCATTTCGGCTTCCAGTCCGGACGGGATGTAGACAAATTCGCCGATGTACCCTATGATGACCGGCTTGAGAACGGGATCCGTTATATCCCCGTTTATACCAATGCCGTTTTTGGCTGTGAAGTGATCCAGTCCGTTGACCTGGGCAAATCCACGCTGTTTATCGCAAATGTCACGGAAGCGAAGGTGCTTTCCAACGCGCCGAGCGCGACCTATGCCTACTATCACGCCCACATCAAGCCGAAGAAGGCTCCTGTGACCGAACAGAAGGAAGGCTGGCGCTGCACGGTCTGCGGTTACTTCTATGAGGGTGCCGAATTGCCGGATGATTACATCTGCCCGCTCTGCAAGCATGGCAAGGATGCCTTCGAATACGTCCCGGCGGTGAAGGTCGAAAAGAAGAAAGGCTTTATCTGCAAGATCTGCGGTTACTTCGAACCCTTCGACGGTCCGGAACTCCCCGCGGACTACCAGTGCCCGATCTGCAAGCATGGCCGCGATGACATGGAACCCGCCGAACAGTAGAAAAAATCTGCTGTAATCTGGCAGCTAAAGGAATTTATTGATTGGCTGTCTGATTCTGAAATAAAGCAACAGCCAACGGAGGAAAACCGTTGGCTGTTTGATTGATGAATGCATAATGGGGACAGTTCCGCTGACGCGAAACCGTCCCCGTTCTTGATTTTATTTCTCAAACCGCTGGGCGCATTGTTTCAGATATTCGATGATTCCCAAATGCTGCGGGCAGGCACGCTCACACTGGCCGCATTGGATACAGTCGGAAGCTTTTCCGTGTCCGATGGTCGCGATGTTATATTCCCGGACCTGGCGGAAACCCTCGTTGTTGTGCTGGCGGTTTGCCACGGCGATGATTTCCGGTATCGGAATATTCATCGGGCAGCCTTCCGTACAATAATGGCAGCCGGTGCAGGGGATGGATTTATCCGCGTTCAGCGCGTCCTGTGCTTTGCGGATGACCGCCTGCTCGTCTTCATTCAGAGGCTTGAAATCTTTCATAAAGCTCAGGTTCTGTTCCATCTGAGCAAGGCTCGACATGCCGGAAAGCACCGTGATGACCCCGTCCAGGCTGGCTGAATAGCGGATGCCCCAGGAGACCACCGGCGCGTTCGGATCGGCATCCCGGAAGATCTGTTTTACCGCCGGTATCGGGTCCGCCAGTGCGCCGCCTTTGAGCGGCTCCATGATGGTGATGGATTTTCCGTGTTTCCGCGCGATCTCCCAGCATTCACGGGAAGAGATGCCGGGATTTTCCCAATCGGAATAATTGATCTGCAGCTGTACAAAATCGATCTCCGGATGTGCTGTGATGATTTGATCCAGCAGGGCCGGGTCAGCATGGAAGGAGAACCCGTAATGCCTGATCAGTCCCTTCTCCTTCTGTTCCCGAAGGAAATCCCAGAGATGGTACTCATCATATCTGGTGTAATTTGCCCGCATCAGCCCATGGAGCAGATAAAAGTCAAAATAACCGGCGCCGGTGCGTTCGAGACTGGTGTAAAACTGCTGTTTTGCGCTTTCCTCATCGCTGCACTGCATCCAGGCGTTCAGCTTGGTGGCGATCGTGTATGCCTCCCGCGGATAACGGTCTGCTACGGCGGCTTTGAAAGCTGCCTCGGAACTCCCGCTGCCGTAAACATACGCGGTATCAAAATATGTCCCTCCCGCGGAAAGGAAGCGGTCCGCCATCTCGCATACCTGGGGAACGTCTATCGTCCCGTCAGGGTTTTTGGGCAGCCGCATCAGCCCAAAGCCAAGCTTGAAAACATCTTTACCGAAATAATCCGCCATAATACTGCTCCTCAAATGATTTCAGTTTGAACCCTTTCAATTTTGCAGGAATGCTTTTTGGTCTTTTCATCGTAAGTGATTCCGACAAGCACAATATCGCCGCCATATCCTTTCAGGAACGAGGGATAATTTTTATTTTTGATTTGGGCGAGGGCACCTTCTGCGGGTTTGTCCCATTTCAGTTCTACGAGTATGGCAGGCAATGTTGAGTTCCTTTTGGGAACAAAGACTACATCTGCTATCCCGTGACCTGAGGGGAGTTCCTCAACCCTGGCATATTGATCAACACAGGAGATATACGCCATCTTTATCGCGTATCTGAGGCTTTGTTCGTCATTATAAAACGTCGGAGCATAGGAAGTATCTCTGACATTCTCGATTGCTTCAGCAACCGCGGATTCATTTCCGTTTAACGTGTCAGTGAGCAGTTGATCGGATCTTTTGACCAAATCGATGAGCATCGTGTGTCTTGCTTTACGCAAAATCATATCAAATTCGTTTCTGACTTCTTCGTTGGGGATCCAGGCGTAACCAACCAGATATTGGTCTTCTTCGCTGCCGTAACCATCCGGTATTTCCTCATAGGTCAGATATCCCAGATGGATCAGCAGCGTCAAAACATCGTCTTTGCTTCTGAAGGTTTTCACATCATTCTGGAACATATCTGTATTCACTTCGATCTTTTCTCCGGCAATCAGTCTGGCAATATCGTTCTGCAGTCCGTCCCGGTCCATATCGATATAGGTGAGCAGTGTCTCAGCGGCAGAGGTCTTTTTCCAGTAGGAACGGTATTTCCCGCTCTCTATCGCGCACATGACGGAATACGGATTATAAATCGAGTGCCTGTCTCCAACGGTATACCCGTCATACCAGCTTTTCATCAAGTCAAAATTTCTGTTTTTTTCTTTGCAAAGTTGGCTGACTTCCTCTTCGGTGAATCCTACGTATTCAGCATACTGCATCGGGTCCAGAATGGTGTATTCGCGAAAGTCGGATATGGCTGATTGGGAACCGTCCTTTTTGATGGGAAGAATGCCGGTCATATAAACAGCGGCAAATATCCTTGAAGTGGTACCGCTGCTTTTGAACAGCATGCGCAGAAACATCAGGTATTCTTTTTCGATTTCAGGTGTCTCCCGGATGGGTGCATCCCATTCGTCTATGATCATGACAAATTTGTTGCCGGTGAAATTAATGGCGTTGATGAGAGTCTGGTCGATACTGTTCCCGATCCTTACATCGGGATACTGTCCGTGAATTTCCTGTGTTACATTGTGAGTGATAAATGAAATCAAATCTTCTGATTTGGTTTTTCCGAGAAGATTTGTCATATCCAGGTATATAACATCATATTTGTTGAGATGCGTTTCAAAAGTAGGATCCTCTGCAATCGTATAATTCCAGAAAAGCTCTCGCGAATCACAGGATTTGTCATAATAGGCGCAAAGCATCTGTGCAGCATAGGATTTTCCGAAACGACGAGGTCTGCTGGTGCATATCAGATTTCCGGTTGTGCCAATGGCATCGTTCAGCAAACGTATCAGACCTGTCTTGTCGACATAGTCCCTTCGAACGATTTGTGTATATCCTTCATTTCCCGGATTCAAATATGTTCCCATTATTACCGCGCTTTCAAAAGGTCTGAATTGTGATTTACGATTATATGTATCGGTTCAGAACGTGAACGCATCGAGCGTTTAAATCTTATGTGCCGGATGCATTGCAGCATCAGAGCTGATCTCATGTGCCTTGTCCTGAATAGAGACAATTAAATTATACAATTCTCCTGCTGTTTTTTCAAGAGGAGGATTTGATGAAAAAAGCTCGTTTATTTGCTGAAAATCTTCTTTCCTTCACTGTAGACAGCCCGGATGCCGCCGTGTTCGCGGCGGTAGATGGCGCGTCCGAAGCGCTCCCGGACCGAGAGCGGACGGACGGAAGGAAGCGAAAAATCTTCCAGAACGAGGGCATGCAGGGCGTTGCCCGGAGCGAAGCCTGGCTTTTCTCCGAAGAAAGGCGCTGCCGCGGAAGTGCCCAGATAGAAGGCTTCCTCAACGCTCAGAAATTCGGTTTTCCAGTCATCTAATATGCGCCGGGCTTTGGATGCACGAATGGCGGCTGTAATATTCTTGAACATGGAAAGATGGTCGCCGCCTGCGATATCGCTGCCCAGGACAACATTGACACCTTCGTTTACCATTACCCTGACAGGAGCGTAACCGGATACCAGATTTTCATTAGATGCGGCGCAGTGAACTGCCCAGACGCCTGCATCCTTTATCGCTTTACGTTCCCGATCATCAGACCAGACGCAGTGTGCCATCAGGGTACGGTCATTCCATAAGCCGTATTTTTGATAGGTCTCCCAATACTGTGCGCAGTCCGGATGAAGTTTTTTCACCATATCCAGTTCTCCGGTGTTTTCCGAAAGATGTGACTGGATCGGCAGGTTTTTCTCTTTCGCGATCCTGCCGAGTTCCTGCATCAGCTCATTGGAGCAGCTTGGGGTAAAGCGGGGAGTGATCATCGGTTTGATGTGTTCAAAATTGCATCGTTCCAGCCATTTGACGGTTTCGGAAATCGATTCTTCCGTCGTTTCCTGATAATTTACGCCGCCGTTCCTGTCCATGTTGACCTTACCGACATAACCGGTGATGCCCGCGTTTTCCAGCTCTTCCATCAGGATCAGCGTGGCTTCCCGATGGATCGAGGAGAACATGCAGACCCGTGTGGTGCCTTTTGCCGCCAGTTCCCGTGCCAGCCGGTGGTAGGCTCTTCTTGCAAAATCCTGATCTTTGAAACAGGCTTCCGTGGGAAATGTGTAGGTGTTCAGCCATTCCAGAAGCGGCATATCCATCCCCATTCCCAGCATGGGATACTGAGGCGCGTGGAGATGCATATCCGCGAAGGACTGCATCACCAGGGCGTCTCCGTAATCTTCGACTTTCGATTCTTCATATTCCCGCGGAAGTTCCTGATATATGCCTTTTATTTTCCCGTTTTCGGCGATCAGATAGCCGTTTTCCGTGATTTCCAACTCTCCGAACTCTGCCGCGGAGATGATGTTTCCTTTGATGATTAGCGTTTCCATAATGAACTCCAGAAATCAATGCTGTTTTTCAGCATTTGGAATAGTTCCATAAATAAACAGTTCCGGAAGATAGAAAATTGTTTATTCCGTTCCTGTTTTGAGTACGTCAAGATATTCTTTGTATTGAAAGGTTCTGTTCCTTTGTATATCACTCTGCTGCATAAGTATATTCAAACCGATTAGTTTATTGACAGCAGATGCGGCTGCGTTGAATGAAAGATCAAGCGCGGCGGCTGTTTTATTTATCTCAATGATAGGATGAGATTCAAGGTATGTAAAGAGACGTTCCGCGTTTTTCGCTGATCTGCCCAGACTCTTTATTTTTACAGTATTTCTGTTATGCATCTCCGCTAAACGTTCAATCGTTTGAATCGCATCAGCTGCGCATTCATAAACTGCCTCCAAAAAGAATTTTATCCACTGTTCATAATTTCCTTTTCGCCGGACTTCGCTCATTCGGTCATAATACTCGATACGGTTTTTCTTTAAAAAGTAAGATATATACAGTGCCGGTGTGGTAAGAACATTTTTATCGATCAGAAAGAGCAATATTAATAAACGGCCGATCCTTCCGTTTCCATCCAGAAAGGGGTGAATCGTTTCAAATTGATAGTGAACCAACGCTGCCTGGATGAGAACATCAATGCTGTCTTCTGTATGGATGTACCTTTCCAAATCAGATAAAGCCTGAACCATATCATCCGGGTTAGGCGGAATGTAACGGGCATTTTTCAGCGTACTTCCCTGACTTCCAATCCAGTTTTGTGACCTGCGGAATTCTCCCGGATTCTTTTCCTGTCCTCTTACATTTTCCATTAGCACTGCATGTGTTTCCCGCAGCAGACGATTGCTTAATGGCAGAGTCTTCATCCTGTGAACGGCATACTCAGCAGCTTTTATATAGTTTATGACCTCTGCCGCGCTGCGATTTATGTTGTCGGAAATATTCGGATCAAGAATATCCTCAAGTGTCGCCTGGGTGCCTTCTATTTGCGACGACATCAGTGCTTCTTTCCGTACATACATGGATATAAACAAATCGATGTTGGGGATTTTTTCTGAAATTTTCTCGAGTACAGCAGTTTTTTGGTTCGCTATAACCAGCAATCTGATCATTTCATTGTCAATTTCAATCGGAGGAACAGGCGGCAGCGGATTTGGAATATAGGATTGATACGCGGCTTCCCCGCTCAAATTTGTCCTGTATTTTCCTGCCCTGTTTTCCATATGTCACCTGTGAAATTGAAATAACTATTATGATTATACCTTATTATTTCATGATAATGAATGAAAATGAAATAAAATGCAGAAATTGCGTTTTATGTTATGAATAGAAAAACACCGGAGTTTCGTTCCGGTGTTTTCGATTTCAATAGCGGCTTTCG
The DNA here is from genome assembly GCA_902786265.1 of uncultured Chloroflexota bacterium. Classification (GTDB taxonomy): domain Bacteria; phylum Chloroflexota; class Anaerolineae; order Anaerolineales; family Anaerolineaceae; genus Flexilinea. The sequence continues at coordinate 76,787 of CADACE010000010.1, forward strand.
GCAGTTTCCCGTGATAATCTCAAGGAAGATTTCCTGACTGCCGGTACCGGTGATGTTTACTCTTCCGTATACGGCATGATGGAGCCGAAAATGAAACCGGAGAGGCTGTTGATTTCCTCATTGCTGATCGGTTTGATCGAGACCTGGATATAATATCCCGGTTCGGTGGTGCCGATAGCGACAGTCAAATCGTCGTTTTCGGGATTCACGAACATCAATGCACCAAGGCCGTTGAGTTTATAATATCCGATGATGTAGGCACCTTCAAGGTTTTCAAGAACAAGTTCTTCAACGTCAGCCAGTGTTTCACAACCCAGGTCCCGATAGCTGATCATAATGGCAACGCTCTCATCCTCAGTTGCGAAAATATCGACAAAACCGCGGTCAACAGCTTCCTGTGAAAGCTCTGTCTGATCGAGTCCGCCCGGGATCATCATGCTGATTCCAAGGCTGGGAAAGTCCCAAAAAGCGCCGCTGTAACCGGTTTTGACGAAGCTTTCTTCCAGGTCTTCCCAGTTCATCTCCATTGGTTCATCCTGAGTCTGTGCCATGGCAGGCAAAACAAAAAGGCAGAGTGCCAGCATTACAATGAATAACTTTTTCATGTTTTGTTATCTCCTACGCATAAATTATAACCATATCAGCCATCCTTTTTGAGAAAATTATGTCAATTTCTTATGATCGGATAACAAAAGAGCGGCTTTTTCTGTCATCCGGACCGTGTTTTTTCAATAAAAATTCACAGCTTTTTGATGTATACTTGAAGAAATGTTTTCATCGTAACTCGGGAAAACCGGCAGCAAGGAGTGAGGTATGAAGCTTTTGTTACGCTTCATGAAAAAATACTGGTATATGGCGCTGATGGCGTCGGCCTTCATGATCGGCGAGGTCTATATCGACCTCTATCAGCCCCGCATGATGGCGGAAATCGTCAATGAAGGCGTGCTCGGCATTTCTAACGGCGGACAGCCTGATATCGATTTGATCGTTACCACCGGGATCCGCATGATGCTGGTGGTGATCGCGGGAGGGCTGTGCGGGCTGCTTTCCGCGGTATTCACAAACATGACCGGGCAGGGCGCGGGAAATGATATCCGCAAGCTCTGCTTTGAGCGCATCATGTTCTTTTCCTTCGATCAGACAGATGATTTTTCAACAGGATCTCTTATCACAAGGATCACGAATGACGTGACACAGGTGCAGTCGCTGATCATGCAGCTCATCCGCGGGCTGGTACGCTGCCTGATGTTTTTTATCGGCGGGTCAGCAGCACTGCTTTCACTGGACCTGAGCTTTGGGGTGATCATCGCCTGCGCGTTTCCGCTGATTCTGATCGATATCATTTTTGTGGTCTGGCGCGCGAACCCGCTCTTCACGGTTCTGCAGCAGAGCCTGGACAGGCTCAACGGTATTATTCAGGAAAATGTCACCGGTATCCGTGTGGTAAAAGCCTTTGTTCAGGAAAAAAGCGAAGGAAAGCGTTTTGAGGACGCGAATCAGTTTCTGGTTGATACCCAGTTCAATGTGCAGATGCTGCTGTCTTTCCTTCGTCCTGTGATGAACATCGTTTTGAATATCGCGGTTGTGGGGATCATTTATGTCGGTTCCATTCAGGTACAGGAGGGCAGCATCGCCCCCGGTACCGTGATGGCAGCGATCACCTATATTTCACAGATCCTCAACGGGATGATGATGCTGGCGATGATATTCCAGACGCTTTCCCGCGGGCTTGCCTCGACGAAGCGCCTGCAGGAGGTCATCGATACACAATCCGATATCAAACAGGAACCGCTGCCCATGGAAGGGGACGGGACGCGTGGTTCGGTCCGCTTTGAGAATGTGAAATTTGTTTATGAGGATAACGGCGCGGAAGTCCTGCACGACATCAACCTTTCCATCGCGCCGGGTGAGACGCTGGCGATTATCGGCGCTACCGGCTGCGGGAAGACCTCGCTGGTGAGCCTGATCCCACGCTTTTATGACGCTGCTGAAGGGCATGTCTATGTGGATGGCATTGATGTCCGGGCATACGACCCGGCTGAACTGCGGAAGAAGGTCACTGTCTGCCTGCAAAAGGCGGAGTTTTTCACGACGACGATTCGGGAGAATATCGCGCTTGGTGATCCGGACGCGGATGACGACGCCATCCGGAAGGCTGCCGCAGCAGCCCAGGCGGACCGGTTTATTCAGCAGCAGCCGGAGGGTTATGACACCGCGGTTGCGGAAAGGGGAATGAGCCTCTCCGGCGGTCAGCGGCAGCGTATCTCCATTGCCCGCGCGCTGCTGAAAGGCGGGGAGATCCTGATCATGGATGACGTGACCAGCGCACTCGACCTCAAAACGGAAGCCGCTCTTTATGCGGCATTGAACCGGGATTATACGAACCTGACGAAGATCATCATTGCCCAGCGCATTGCGTCCGTCCGGAACGCGGACCGGATCGCTGTCCTGGACGGCGGAACCATTGCTGCCTGCGGGACCCATGATGAACTGATGGAAATGAGCCCGGTTTACCGCGATATCTATGATTCCCAGCTCAAAGAGGAGGAAGCATTATGAACAAGACACCTGTATCCTCCACTGTCCAGCAGGGTTTCAAGCGCACCGGCAATCGTGCCGGGATGGGCAGACCTGTCGAAAAGCCCAAAGACCAGAAAAAAGCGCTGAGCCGCCTTGTGGTCTTTTTCAAGCCGGAGATGAAATATGTCATCCTGCTGGCTGTTGTCGTTATTTTCGGCGTGATGGCCAGTGTGATCGGACCGAGCCTGCAGTCGAATGCCATAGACAGCCTGGTGCGGGGCGCTTTCGGCGATATTCCGAAAATATTGGGCTGGATGCTCTTCGTTTATATTCTCAACGGGGCAGCGACCCTGCTGCAGGGGTTCCTTTCCGCGAGGCTTTCCCAACGGGTCATTTTCCGGCTTCGGGGACAGCTTTTCGGTAAGGTGATCTCTCTGCCCATCCCCTGGCTGGATAACCATTCGCATGGGGATGTGATGAGCCGCATGACCAATGACGCGGAAAATGTCTCGAATGTGATCTCCTCCAGTCTGTCCTCCCTGTTTTCCGGTGTGATGACGCTCATCGGGACGGTCATTATGATGCTGAGCTATAGCGTCCCGCTGACCCTGCTGACCTGTGTAACGGTGGTTTTGTCCATCGTTGTGACAAACGTCATGTCGAAGCTGATGCGAAAGTATTATGTCCGCCGTCAGGAGCTTTTGGGAAAGCTGAACGGGATCGTTGAAGAAAAGGTTTCCGCGGGAAAGACGGTGACAGCGTATAATTTACAGGCCGCGACGATCCGGGAGTTTAACGAGGCCAGTGACGAGATGACGAAGATCGGCATTACGGCGGACGTGATCGGCAATGCCATGGGGCCGCTGATGAACATGATCAATAACCTTTCTTTCGTGATCGTGGCGGCTTTCGGTGCCTGGTTCGCCCTGAAAGGGATGATCTCTGTCGGTGTCATCTCCGCGTTTATCATTTACTCCAAACAGTTTTCCCGTCCGATCAATGAACTGGCACAGCTTTACGGGCAGATCCAGACCGCTTTGGCCGGTGCGGAACGTATCTTTGATATTCTGGATACGCAAAGTGAGGACAAGAGCGGTGAGGTCCGTCTGGAAACCACCAAAGGGATCATCGAATTCAAACATGTCAATTTCAGCTATGTCCCGGGCAAGCAGGTTATCCATGATTTCAGCCTCAAGGTCGAATCCGGGAAGAAGATCGCGCTGGTCGGCTCCACCGGTTCCGGGAAAACGACCGTTGTCAACCTGCTGATGCGCTTTTATGATATCGACAGCGGTGAGATCACCGTGGACGGCGTGAATATCAAAAATATCAGCTGTGACACCCTGCGTGATGCCATCGGGATCGTTCTGCAGGACACGGTGCTGTTTACGGATACGGTCCGCAATAATCTGAAATACGCTGACCATTCGATTTCCGATAAGAAGATGATCGAGGCGGCGGAACTGTCAAACTGTGATAAAGTCGTCGCGGCACTGCCGGACGGGTACGATACGGTCCTGACCGGGGCAGGAGCGAACCTTTCCCAGGGGCAGCGGCAGCTGCTGACCATCGGGCGGGCATTCCTGAGCTATCCGCACATCCTGATCCTGGATGAAGCGACATCATCTGTAGATACCCGTACCGAGCAGCATATTCAGAACGCGATGGTGGAACTGATGCGGAACCGGACCAGCCTGATCATCGCGCACCGGCTTTCTACTATCCGGGACGCGGACCAGATCGTCGTGATGGAGCAGGGGCATATTATCGAAACCGGTACACATGAGGAACTGCTTGCCAAAGGCGGTGCCTACCATCAGCTGTATATGATGCAGTTTGAAGGCAGCGCGACGTAGGATCTGAAAAATTACGGAAGCCTATGACATCTTGATTTTTAATTGGAATCATCCTATAATAACGGCCGATAATTATGATCAGGTAAAATCAGGTGAAAATGAAAAAAATCTTTGATTATCTGAAACATTTGCTGTTATATGCCCGGGCGATGGCGAAGTGGGGTGTCGTTTCGGTCGTTGTAGGTCTGTTGTGCGGCCTGTTGGGTTCCGCGTTTCATTTGGGGGTCGCGCGTGCCACGTTGATCCGTGAAACACATTCGTGGATCATTTATCTGCTGCCGCTTGCGGGTTTGCTGGCTGTGGCTCTCTACCGCTTGTTCCGCACCGAAGGGCAGGGGACGAATAACATCCTTCAGGAGATCCAGGACGGGAAAGGCATCTCGCTTTCCCTGATTCCCGCGATCTTCCTTGCAACCGTGCTGACGCATCTGGCGGGCGGTTCCGCCGGACGGGAAGGTGCCGCGCTGCAGATGGGCGGCGGGATCGGTTACAACACCGGGAAGCTGCTGAAGCTCGATGACCGGGATCTGAGGACCGCCACCATGATCGGTATGGCGGCTTTCTTCTCCGCGTTGTTCGGGACGCCGCTGGGTGCGGCGGTCTTTTCGCTGGAGGTCATCAGCGTCGGGCTCATTTATCACGCGGCTTTTATCCCCTGTTTTCTTGCGGCGCTGACTGCTTATTTCACGGCGTCTTTTCTGGGCATCAGTCCGGAACGGTTTGCTGTGGCTGTTCCTTCTCTGGATATATTTATGCTGATCCGCGTGGCGATCCTGGCGGTCTTCGGCGGGACGCTTTCCGCGATTTTCTGCGGGATCCTTCATTTCACGGAACATAAGCTGGATAAACTGCTCACAAATCCCTGGGTGAAAGCGTTTGCGGGCGGCGCGGTGATCCTTGCGCTGACTTTGCTCATCGGCCGTGACTATAACGGCGCCGGGATGGGGATCATCAAGCGTGCCATTGAGGACGGACAGACTGCACCGACAGCCTTTTTATGGAAAATGATATTTACCGCGATCACCCTGGCAGTGGGTTTTAAAGGCGGTGAAGTTGTGCCGAGCTTCTTTGTCGGGGCGACCTTCGGCTGTGTGTTCGGTCCGCTGCTCGGTCTTCCTGCCGGTTTTTCCGCCGCGGTGGGGCTGATCACGGTCTTCTGCGGCGCGGTCAATTGTCCGCTGGCTTCCATATTTCTGGCAATCGAGCTCTTCGGTGCGGAGGGTATGCTCTTTTACGCGCTTGCCTGCGGTCTGAGTTATGTCTTTTCCGGTTATTCCGGCCTTTATTCCAGCCAGCGCATTCTTTACGATAAGCTCAAAGCTCAGTTCATTGATGTCCGGACAAATGCCTATCATGAAGGCGGAACGGGAAGATAGGTTTCAGTCCATGATGAATTCGCTGCCGGTTTTAGAAGGGTTATGATTTCACAAGCAGGAGATTTGCTGAACGATGTCTATTAAGAAATTCGGATGGATTTTGTTAGTGCTGCTCGCGTGTGCGGGGATCAGTTTCGGTTCATATTCCATCGGTCGGGATCGTGCCCAAAAGGACGCCGCTGCTGAGCTTGAAAAGGCTGAGTCACTGAACCGGGAGAAACTTGAAGAGGCTGAAGCACTGAACCTGGCAGAGCGTGAACTGAATATTGCGCTGAATCGCGCGGAACTTGAAACACTGAAGCTGGTGGATGGTCCCATCTATGTGTTTGGGCACAAGAATCCGGATTCGGATACGGTTTGCAGTTCAATTGTGTATGCCGGGATCCTGCAGCAGCTGGGATATGATGCCCGGCCGGCTGTCCAGGGAAAGATCAATCACGAAACCGCCTATATTCTGAAGATGGCAGGCGTCGAAGTACCTGAGATGATCCCGGATGCTGCCGGTAAGAATGTCGTTTTGATCGATCACGGTGAAGAGATCCAGTCCGCTGATGGAATAAAGGATGCCAACATTATCAGCATCATTGACCATCACAATGATGGCAGCATCAATACAGCCGGACAGCTGATCTACGATGCCAGACCGATCGGCAGTACCGCTACCATTGCCTGGATCCGGGCACGTAATTATGGCGTTGAGGTGGATGCTTCCATGGCGACATTGATATTTGGTGCGATGATGTCAGATACTTCAAACCTGAAGTCATTGAATACCACTTCTGCCGATCGGGCAGCTTATGAAGAACTGCCAAAAATCGCGGGAATTGAAGATCCGGAAGCTTTTTACCGAGAAATGTTCAAAGCTTCTCTTTCCTACGAAGGCATGCCCGACACGGAGATCCTGAACAGTGATATCAGAGATTATGAAGCAGGCGGAAAAACCTATTCCATCGGTTGTATGAATACCTATGATGAACCGACAGCGATGGATCTGGCAAATCGAATGAAGGTTCTGCTGCCTGAACTGTGTGCTGAACGCGGCGTGGAAATGAGCTTCGCACAGATTTCCATCTTCCATGATGACATCAGCATCTGTTATATTGTTCCTTCTGATGAGACAGCGGCTGAAGTGTTGGAAGCTGCGTTCCCGGATGGCGGTTATGTTTTCGACGGTGTTTCCTATGTGTTTGATCCCGGATTTTCCAGAAGGCAGGTCCTCGTTCCTGCAATCAATGATGTCCTGGCTGCCCATCCCGGCGAGTAAGGTTTTTTGTTTCGGCAGATGAGTCACGGGGACAGGTCCCTTGACTCACTTAAATTGAATAAAAAATGAGTCACGGAACCTGTCCCCGTGACTCATTTTATTTGCGGAGAATGCTTAGGCTTCTTTTCTCTGAACAGTAAAGATGATTGGCTTGCCGTCGGTGCGGAGGACGCTATCGGAAACGGTTATTTCGGAATCATCGATGAGGTTTTGATACGTGCCGTCCGGAATTTCGAGGCGGATATCGGCACCTTTGGATTTGAGACAGAATATCCCGATCTTTTTTGAATCTTTATTGAAACGGGTCATGACGGCTGTTTTGCTTTCATCGAGAGCTTTTGCGAAAAAGGAGTCATCTGCGGAAAGATACCCGCGCTTGATTTGAGTGAGTTTTTGCATCAGCGGGGTGAGGTCACGGCCTGTTTCCCGATCGATATCTTCCTTTTCGAACAGGCTCGGCCGGTGATCGTTTTCCCATTCCTGCCCGGCGTATAGCAGCGTTGTCCCCTTGAGAAAATAGAGCATGGCGGTGTAGTTGATCAGGTCTTTCTCATCGGGAATGAATGAAGCGATGCGGGGCTGGTCATGGTTTTCCAGAAAGCGCATTTTGTTGTAATTGGCCGGGTAGACTGCTTCCTGAAATTCCAGCAGATCGGTCCATTGGGACAATGGCGCCTCATCGCGCAGAACTTTATCGAAGACAGTGCGGATGTCGTATTCGTATTCCAAATCAAATGCTTCGAATAATTCCGTGTCGCGGGCTGCCTTGATCCCCGAAGCGCGCAGATCAGCACCGAATTCCCGGTGGACGCTTTCCGCGAGCCAGATAAATCCGGGGTGGATCTTTGCAACCGCTTCCCGTGCCCGTTTCCAGAATTCCACAGGCACCAGAGAGGCTACGTCGCAGCGGTAGCCATCAACGATCTTTGCCCACATGGTGAGGCTTTCGATCTGGTAATCCCAGAGCTCCGGTACATTGTAATCCAGGTCGATCACGTCGCTCCAGTCTCCCACATGGTTGCCCGGAGTCCCATCCGGACGCTTGTAGAAGAATTCCGGATGTGTTTCCCAAAGAACGGAATCCGGTGAGGTGTGATTGTACACCACGTCAATCATCACCTTCATCCCGCGTTTGTGGATCTCATCACAGAGGTTCCGGAAATCAGCCATCGTCCCGTATGCCGGGTTGACCGCCCGGTAGTCCCGGTTGGCGTAGGGGCAGCCGAGGCTTCCCTTTTTCCCTTTGACTCCGATCGTGTGGATGGGCATGAACCAGATGATGTCGGTGCCCAGGGCTTTGATCCGGTCAAGGTCCGGAATGATGGAATTAAAGGTCCCTTCCGGGGTGTGGACCCGGACATAGATGGAATAAATGACCTTATTTTGCAGACGCGGATCGGTGTTGTGTGCCATGGAACAGCCTCCTGTTATAGTTTATCAAAAAAGCAGGGGACAGTTCTGTTTGCTGTTTGGGCACTCATAACCATCCCCTGCAGTGTTTACTGTACTGCAATAATTATACTGTAATGATCAGGAAACTCGATATTCCTGATCCTGAATCCTGATGGATTACATCAGTTTGCGGAACATTGCCTCGAAATCTTCAAGGGTTGCGGGACGCGGGTTGCCGGGCGCGCAGGCATCGGCAGCGGCGGATTCGCAGAGGAAGGGCAGATCTTCTTCCTTCAGCTTTTCGAGCTTGGTCGGGATGCCGACGTCAACGGAAAGCTTCTGTACCGCGTCAATGGCAGCCTGCCGGTATTCATCCTGGCTCATGCCGGTGGTATCGATATCGAAAGCTTCCGCGATAGCCTTGAACTTTTCGCCGGTGTATTCTTTGTTGAATTCCATGACGATCGGCAGCATCATTGCGCAGGCGACACCGTGCGGGGTGTCATAAACGGCGCCGAGGGTGTGGGCCATGGAGTGGGCGATGCCCAGACCGACGTTGGAATAAGCCATGGCGGTGACGTACTGGGCAAGGGCCATGCCTTCGCGGCCGTCGGGATCATTGGCAACAGCCTTGCGCAGGTTTTTGGCGATGAGTTTGATGGCTTCGAGGTCGAGGCAGTCTGCCAGGGTCCAGGCGGCTTTGGTGGTGTAGCCTTCAATGGCGTGGGTCAGGGCATCCATACCGGTGGAGGCGGTGAGCCCTTTGGGCATGGAGGACATCATATCCGGATCCACAACGGCAACGTCCGGGATGTCGTTAGGATCGACACAGACGAACTTGCGTTTCTTTTCAACGTCGGTGATGACGTAGTTGATGGTGGATTCGGCACCGGTACCGCCGGTCGTGGGGACGGCGATGGTGAAGACGGTGCGGTTCTTTGTGGGCGCAACGCCTTCGAGGGAGCGGACATCATAGAATTCCGGGTTGTTGACGATGATGCCGATGCCTTTGCCGGTATCCATGGAGGAACCGCCGCCGATAGTGATCATGAAATCCGCCCCGGAGGCTTTGTAGGCGTCGACACCGTGCTGGACATTTTCGATGGTCGGGTTGGGTTTGATGTCGGAATAGACTTCAAAATCAATGCCGTTGGCTGCCAGCAGGTCGGTGACCTTCTGGGTGACTCCGAATTTTACCAGATCCGGGTCGGAAGCGACGAAGGCTTTTTTGAATCCCTTGGACTTGACGATGCCGGGGATCTCATTGATCGCGCCATGGCCATGGAAGGACATGCCATTCAATACGAAACGATTTACTGCCATTTGGTTTTTCTCCTTTATGTTTTTCAGCCGCAATTACTGAATATTACGTTGATAAGAGTTTTCTCTCAAGTTATTTTAGCATAATCTTTTTGTGAAAAATGAAATTTTCTTTATAAAATATGCGCATAGGTTATTAATATGGAATGTTTATGACGAATGACATGTAAATTCAGGAATATTTCCTGTATGGATAACAGCAGAATTATAAGTAAGAATCTTCCCGCGCCTTTTGTACTTATGTCGGGCAATGGGCTGACCTGTCCGGCCGCCCGCTGTCACATACCTGCTCTGCAAGGTTCCGGTTTTGCCGGTTTGATTCAGAGCAGGAGCTTCGCCCTGTTTTCGACAGCTGCTCTTTCACAGGATGTCAGCCAGTGTTTTATAAGCAGCTCATCAGCGTATACTCGTTTGTGAAAAAAACGGGGTGTCGGGGCGCACGAGTGAGCTTGCTCAGCTCGTGCGCCCCGGCTGTTAAAAAAGGACGCGGGAAGCTCGCCGGCGCGCAAGGTATCGCTGATTCCGCGTCCTTGCGAAGCACTCTATCCGGCCGGCTTTTTTCTGAATTGTCAGGGTTCGTTATTTTCCTGATATGTTTGTTGTGGTTTTAGCTGCCTAGTTGAAGAAATTATATGCGTGCAGCTTCTCATACTTTTTGGGGCCGCTAAACAACCCACTGAAATTGCTGTGTGAAAACCGGGTTATGCTGAGAAATGTCAGGTGGTTCATTTGCTCTTATGGTGAAAAGTTCTCTTTTCCTTTATAATTATGCTTGTAATAGTATCGATATATTTATGACAAAGGAAAAACGCGGACTGTAATTATGGCTACAATGCTTTTGAAAATGACTGCGGCGACGGCGATATATGTCGTATTAACGATCTTGCTTTGGGAAAGGCTTCGCGATAAAAAACTGAATCCCGGGATCATTATCCTGATCGGCCTCGTATATGGCCTGGGCTCTGTCCTGTCAACTCATTTTGGGGTGGACTACGGTCATATGCTGCTGAACGTCCGGGATATCGGGCCGCTGGCGGCAGGATTTTTCTTTCATCCCGTTTCCGGCATTATTGCCGGCCTGATCGGCGGTATTGAGCGTTATATCGCGGGAACTTATTGGGGCATCAGCTCATTTACCCGGATCGCCTGCAGCGTTTCGACCGTACTTGCGGGGTTTGTAGCCGCGTTTTTAAACCTCTTTGTATTCAAAAGAAAAAAGCCCGATCCGGTTTTTGCTTTCTTCATGGGCGCGGTGATGGAAGTATTCCATATGTATGTCGTTCTCATCACCCATCGCGACGACATGAAAATGGCATATCATGTCGTAAATATCTGCTCTTATCCGATGATCATTTTTACAGGGATCGGACTGGCGGCGATTTCAATTGCGCTTCAGGTCCTTTCCGGAGAATGGAAAAACCCGTTCCGAAAAACCCGGGACGAAGAATATCATGTTTCCGAACGGTTTCAGAGCCGGATGTTTACTGCGATCCTGATCGTTTTTGTGTGCAATTTTTTATTCACATTTTTCATTCAGTCCCAGACGTCATACCAGAACACGCGTGACCTTATGATCACGAAAGCTGATAATATTAAACGGGCATATAAAAAACTGGTGGCTGCCGGCAGCGGGATGGATACGCTGTATTATTTCTGCACCGGCTCAAACTGTACGTTTGATATCATCAAACCGAACGGGGTCATATTGGAGGGAAATCACAGGAATTTTTCACTCAAAAACGAGCAGATCGCACAGATCCATGAGGAAAGAAAAGATCCCGTATTCAAGGCTGTTTTTTTCAATACCGATTCATTATGCCTGTCGGATGTCCTGGCTGATGGCAATACTCTGCTGCTTTTGATGCCTTACAGTGTGGTTTACGCGGACAGAAATGTTCAAATTCTGGAAACGGCTTACGCGGATATTCTTTTGGTATCTGTTGTTTATGTCCTGATCTCCATGCTGGTGCAGATGATCGTTGTTGACAGTCTCGACCGGGTCAACACCTCTTTGGCGAAAATTACGAATGGCGACCTGACTGAAGTTGTTTCTGTCCGCAGCTCTTCCGAATTTGCCTCATTATCGGATGATATCAACGAGACCGTCGATGTCCTGAAGGGATATATCGATGCCGCGGAGAAACGCATTGAAGCTGAACTGGAGTCCGCCCGCCTGATCCAGGAATCCGCGCTGCCGAAAAATTTCAGCTTCCCGCGTGACGATTTTGAGATTTATGCCACAATGGATCCGGCGAAGGAAGTCGGCGGAGACTTTTATGATTTCTTCTTTATCGACCGGGATAAACTGGTGCTTGTGATCGCGGATGTGGCAGGGAAGGGAATTCCGGCAGCATTGTTTATGATGCGTTCCAAGACGGCTCTCAGAGGCTGTGCGGAGCAGGGGCAAAGTCCTTCGGAAATTCTCAGCCGTGTGAATGACATTCTTTGTGAAGGAAATGACGCGGAAATGTTCGTGACGGTCTGGGTCGGGATCATCGATTTGAATACCGGTTTGATGAAATGTGCCAATGCCGGGCATGAATATCCCACGGTCATGCGTGCCGGCGGTGAGTTTGAGCTGCTGAAGGATAAGCACACACTGGCTCTGGCTGCGATGCCCGGGATCCGTGCGAAAGAATATGAACTGCAGTTTCACCCCGGTGACCGTCTGTTTGTTTATACGGACGGTGTTCCGGAAGCGATCAATGATCAGATGGAGCAGTATGGCCCGGACCGGATGCTTGCCGTATTAAATGCCGATAAAGACAAGCCGATGACGGACATTCTGCCGGATGTTCGTGAGGATATCAGCGCGTTCGTCGGTGATATGGAGCAGTTTGACGATATCACCATGCTGGGTTTCACTTACCGGGGAAAGTGAGCTGAGAAACGGTCCCGCTCCGGGCGTGAAACTGTCCCTCTGTTAATTACTTAAGCCTGACAGTAATTTTTTGCCGAATAAGTCGAAAGCATAAGGAATTCGGACAAAAAGTAAAATGCCCTCCGGAGTTTATGCTGCTTCGCAGCAGGCGCGGAACGAGTGTTCGCTGCCTGCCGAAGAGTTTCCCCGCGCCTATAGAGTATAGTCGGGGCGCGGGCTGACCTTCGGTCACCCGCTGCCCCGACACCCCCATTTTTAACAAATGCATAACTGCTTATGAAAAAGCGTCCTTCAATCGAGCTTACTCAGCTCGTTCGCCCCGGCTGATAAAAAAGGACGCGGGAACCTGCCTGCAGGCAGCTGACACCAATTCCGCGTCCGAGAAGCGATCTCCTGACGGCATTATTCGGATATGTCAAGGAGCCTTTCCCCATCATATCAGTTATGCTTTTTCTGCTGACTTTTCGTTATTCTATTCAGTGTTTTCGGAAATAAATTGATGTCTGATGAGGGGTTGGTTTTTTCAGGCCGGCTGCTGCTTACTGGATTTTCAGATATTTTTCCATATGTGAACCGTAAACCGAGGGTGAAGCCCCGATGACAGGGTTCCCGATGATTTTTCCGTCTTCATTGATGAAATAGGAAACGGGAAAAAACTGGGTCGGGAACAGTTGATAGATATCATCATTCGGCAGGAGCGTCAGGAACGGAAGCTCAAGATCCTGAGAGATCGCTCTCGCTTCGTGTATCAGATCTTCTTCAATGGCGTCATAGACCAGGCTGACGACCTGCCCGCCTTTCGCTTTATATTCCCGGCTGAGCTTTGCCAATTCAGGCATTTCACGGATACAGGCAGAGCAGGTCACGGACCACAGGTTGAGCAGTGTCACCTTGCTTTGGCTGAAGATCTCACTGCTGAAGACCGGAATGCCGTTCAGATCCGTTGTGCGGAAATTGACCAGGTCGCCGGCTTCCGCCGGTTTTGAAGGAGGCAGCTGCCTCGGATAAACAAAGGTTGAATCACAGCCTTCCGCGGTGCAGATCTCCTCCTCATCGTCAGATTTCTCCATCGGTGACTGGAGCAGGTAAGTATTGATTTCGTCCAAATCCGGGCTGTTTGGGGTGATTTCGCCGGTCCCATCCGTGATGGCAGGCAGTATCATCTGAGCGTGTGCGCTGCAGACGCTCAAAAGAAGGATGAGCGTAAAGAGAAGGAACCTTACTGTCTTTTCCATTTTTCATCCCACAACGCAATGATCTGCGGACACCTTTCTTCACGGATCAAATAGAGTCCGATTAGCCCCAGCCCTATGCAAAGCATCGTGTCTGCCCAGTCTCCCCAGCCAACGGTATGGGTGAGGATATATCCTTCCGGTGTTGTAATTCCGGCTAAAATGTCTTCCACAAAGTGGATGATCATCAAAGGCCAGAGGTTACCGCAGCGCAGGAAAACACCTCCTAAAAAGAGTCCGAAGAAGAATGCGGATACGGTCTGCAGGATCGTAATTACAATGCCGGCACCGGAAAAAATATTTGTGGCATGGATCAGACCAAAAGCGGCTGAGGTGATGACCAAAGCGGATGTGATCTTATTCTTGTCCCTCCACTGACGCATCAGGTAAGAAATACCCAGGCCGCGGAAAGCCGCTTCCTCAACACATCCGGCCATCAGCGATAACGCGATCATATTCAGAGTCGGTTTAGTGATCTGTCCGCCGGAAGCAAAATCAATGATGAAGTTGATGAACCAGAAAAAAAGGATCGCGGCGGCTACTTTCCAGGAATGCAGAAAACCGACACTGCTTTTGAGGCAGCCTTCAAATTCCGGATAAAACCAGCGCTTATGGATCGCCAATACAAGAAAAGCACCTGCCGCCGAAGCCAGTGATATGATCGCCTGATCGAGACCGAGCGTTTGGGTCATGATCGTGACGGGGATTGCTATGATGAACTCAGGTAATATCATTCCCCACAGCATTAAAAATATGACACCCGGAATGGTGTGCTTGTCAAAAAATTTATGGCTGATGATTTTCTTCTCTTTCATTATGAAAGCCTCTTACGATTCAAAAAAAACTATAAATGCATGAATTATATCGGATGGTCAGATATACTGACCAATTTATAGAGATTATACACTGCTCTTGCGGGACATCGCTGAAATTAACAAAAAATTAAAAATTCTTTTCATGGTATCAGCGCAACGTAATTATTCGGTTGTTTTTATAGATATTTCGGAGTCTTCGGTCGGATTATGGTTGCAATTTTATTTGCGAAATGCTATAATCGGACATACTTCATAATCTCATGAGGAGGACCGCTGTTTTGGATATTTTCTTGCAGGCATGTGTCAACGGTCTGTTGATGGGTGGTTTTTATTCCCTGATGGGTATGGGGCAGAACGTTATTTTCGGCGTGATGAAGATCGTGAACTTCTGTCACGGTGAAATGCTGATGGTCGGGATGTACCTGACCTATGTTTTGTCCACCACTTTTTCATTGGACCCATATTTATGCGTACCTTTGGTCGCGATCATCATGTTTTTCCTTGGAGCTTTGATCCAGCACACGCTGATCACACCTTCTCTGGGTACCAAAAGCTTCACCAATCTTTTGTTCCTGACAGTCGGTTTGGGACTGCTGCTTTCCAACGGCGCGCTGGTGCTGTTCGGTTCCGAATACCGGACGATCCCGACCTCTTACCAGCAGACCTTTATCTCTCTCGGCCCGGTCAATATCGCGCTGCCGCGTTTGATAAGTTTCTGTGTGCTGATCGTGATCACGATCGTTCTTTTCGCGTTCCTGAAGTATACGACCACCGGGAAGCAGATCCGTGCGGTTTCCCAGAACCCTGTCGGTGCTGAAGTCGTCGGCATCAACACAAAGCGTATTTATATCCTGACCTACGGTATCGGGACGGCGCTCGCGGGTATCGCGGGGGCGCTTTTGACCGGCTTTTACACCATTTTCCCTACGGCCGGCGCCAGCTTTGGTTTCCGGGCTTTGATCGTCGTCGTGGTGGGCGGTCTGGGGTCTATCCCCGGCGCCTTTTTCGCGGGAATTTTTCTGGGCCTGCTTGAGACAATGGTGGCCTTGTTCGTCAGCCCTTCGTACAGCGACCTGATCGTCTTTATCACCTTTATCGTGATCCTGGTCGTACGTCAGCTCATTATCCTCAGGAGGAAGTAAGATGAACGAGAAATATGTGAAAGCAGTTCGCAGATATCACCGGAATCTGACCTTCGCGCTGGGGGTGATCCTGCTCATATTTATCCTTATCCCTCTGTTTGTGAAGTCACCTTATATTCTGAACATTTTTATTCTGGTTTTCTATATGTCCACCCTGTCCATGGCGTGGAACCTGCTGGGCGGGATGACCGGACAGAATTCATTGGGGCACGCGGCTTATATGGGACTCGGCGCTTATGTTTCCTGTATGCTCATCACCAAAGCGCATATCAATCCCTGGCTGTCCGCACTTTTGTGTATGGTGGTCGTCGGCCTCGTTGCGGGCGTGATCTTCTTCCCTTGCTTTATTCTGCGGGGGCCGTATTTCACGCTGGTCTCGATCGCTTTCGGCGAAGCACTGAGGCAGTTTATTATCAATTCCACTTTCTTCGGCAGGGCGAGCGGAATCGGTCTGCCGTTTAAGAAGGGAAATTCTTTCCTTGACGTGCGCTTTACCAGCAAGGTGCCTTATTACTATATCGGGTTCGTGATGCTCATCCTCGTTTACCTGTTCATGAAAAAGATCGAACGGTCCCGCATGGGGTACGCGCTGCGCACGATCCGCGAGGATGAAGACGCGGCGGCCGCGATCGGTATCAACCCGATCCGCTATAAGGTCATGGCGGTCGTGGTTTCCGCGATGGTGGCGGCTCTGGTCGGTTTCTTCTACGCCAGTTACACACGCTATATTGACCCGGAATTGATGGTGCAGGCAAAGTCTACCGAATCGGTATTGCCGGCTGTTGTCGGCGGCGCTGCCTATGTTGAGGGACCGCTGGTGGGCGGCCTGATCATGATCCCGCTTTCGGAATTCCTGCGGGCGAAATACAGCGCGATCCTGCCCGGCATCAACATGCTGCTTTACGCTATCGCCCTGCTGGCTGTCATCCGTTTCCGCCCGACCGGTATTCTGGGTTGGTATATGGGCAGCAAGGTGAAAAACTTTGTCGATACCGTGATCCTCAAAAAACCGCCGGTAGAATGGTTTGAAGCTGTCGAGCAGGAACGCAGCGGCAGAAAGGAGGCCTGATGATGGAAAAGACTCCAATCATTGAAGTTCAGCATATCACCAAAAGGTTTAAAGGCCTGACCGCGGTGAAGGATGTCTCTTTCACGATCCGTGAAGGCGGCATCACCGGTATGATCGGCCCGAACGGTGCCGGGAAATCCACGACATTTAACATGATCTGCGGTTACTACCCGCCTACCGAAGGAAAAATATTCTTCAGAGGGCAGGATATCACGAACAAAAAGGCTCATGAATATACAAATATGAAGATCGCCCGCACGTTCCAGATCATGAAGCCTCTGAAAAACCTGAGTGTTCTGGAAAATGTGGTCGCGTCCTGTTATTTCGGACATGCCGCGGCGAAGAATAACCGGGAAGCCCGGGAACGCGCGATGGAGATCCTGCAGTTTACCGGCTTGTATGAAAAGCGTCATGTTCTTTCCAAGGACATGGGAACGCCGGACCAGAAGCGGCTTGAAATGGCACGCGCCCTGGCGACAAAACCGGAACTGCTGTTCCTTGATGAAAATATGGCCGGGCTGAATCCTGCCGAGACAGAGGATGCTATCCGTCTGATCCGGGAAATCAATGCTTCCGGTGTGACGATCTTCCTCATTGAGCATATCATGAAGGCTGTCGTGAGCCTCTGCGAAGAGGTGATCGTTCTCCATCATGGTGAAAAGATCGCTGAAGGAACTCCCGAACAGGTCATGAACGATCCCTATGTGATGGAAGTTTATCTTGGAAAGAAGGAGGCACCTCATGCTCAAAGTAACTGATCTGTCCGCGGGATATGGCGCGATCAATATTCTTTGGAATTTGAATTTTGAAATCGGTGACGGGGAGATCGTCGCGTTTCTCGGCTCGAACGGTGCCGGGAAAACCACCACGGTCCGTGCGGTGACCGGCCTAATCCGGCCTTCTTCCGGTTCTGTTCAGTTCAACGGGCAGGAACTGGCACGGAAAAACTCCCGCGCCATTCTGGATGCCGGGATCGTGCAGGTGCCGGAAGGACGCCAGCTGTTCACGGATATGACAGTTTTGGAAAATCTGGAAATGGGCGCTTTCAACAAACCGACGCGTGAAGCCTTCAAAGAAAACCTGAAAACGGTTTATAAATGGTTCCCGAAGCTGGAAGAACGCGCGAACCAATCCGCGGGGACGCTTTCCGGCGGTGAGCAGCAGATGGTCGCTGTGGCACGTGCGCTGATCGGTATACCGAAGCTCCTGATTTTGGATGAGCCTTCCCTCGGGCTGGCGCCGAATATCGTGGATGACATTCTGGCTGTGGCAACTTCCATGGCGAAAAATGACGGGATCTCCGTCATGCTGGTGGAGCAGGATATCACCAAGGCGCTTGCCTGCGCTGACCGCGGTTACGTGATCGAAAACGGCAAGATCGCTTTGGAAGGTACATCCGCCTCCCTGAGCGCGAACGAACACGTCAAAAAGGCGTATCTGGGAATTTAAGGGACCGGGGATTAGGGACCAGGGACCGGGTGTCAGGGATAAGGAATTTTTGGAATCAGGGATTAATAATTACAGTCAGTGGTTTGGCTTTCGTGAACCGCTAATCCCTAATCCCTAATCCCTATACCCTATCCCCTAAACCCTATACCCTATAAGACAAGGGAATACGCACCGTGGCAGTTCGGTGCATTCTGAAAAAACGGAGACTGCTGCCAAAGGCATGAGCCGCAGGGGCTGTCTCCCACACAAATTAGGAAGGGAAAAATGAAAAAGAGTATTTCGTTATTTTTTATCGTTTTGACGATCGCTGTACTTATGGTTTCCGCAGCATTCGCTGATGAAGAACCGATCCGAATCGGTACCATTTACGCCATGTCCGGCGGCAACGCTGCCATTGGTGAAAACATTCTGCGCGGTATTGATTTTGCTGTTGCTGAAATCAACGCGAAGGGCGGCGTGAACGGCCGTATGCTGGAAGTTGTCCGCGGCGACCATGCCGGTGACCCTGCCCAGGGCCGTTCCGAAGCTGAACGTCTGATCACCCAGGAACACGTCGACGTAATGATGGGCTGCCATATGTCCACCGTCACCGAAGTTGTTGCCCAGGTCTGCACCCAGTACGGCGTCCCGATGATCACCGCTATCTCCACGCTGGACCGTCTGACCGACGCGGATCATGAGGATATGGATTTCTTCTTCCGCCTCTGCCCGCTCAACTCCGTCTATGTTGAAGACATGCTCAAATATTTGAAGGATTCCGCTGAACAGACCGGCCAGGAAATCAAGAAGATCGCCATCTTCACAGACCGCGCTGCCATCGGCCAGGAACTGATCCGCTGCGTTGAACTGTTCGCTGCTGACTACGGCTTTGATGTCGTTGCTGTTGTTGACTACTCCTCCAACGCTACCGACCTCTCCGCCCAGGTCCTTGCCCTCAAACAGGCTGACCCGGATGCCATCCTCTGCGATTCCTACATCGGCGACGCGACCCTGTTCGTTCAGACCCTCAAGGCCCAGAACTACATCCCGAAGATGATCGTTGCCAAAGCCAACGGTTTCACCGATCCGGCCTTCATCGCCAACCTCGGTGCAGCTGCCAACGGCGTTGCTTCTGTTGTTGAATTCAACCCCGACCTCATCAACGGTCAGGAAATCAATGAAGAATTCAAGGCTCAGTACGGCGTCAACATGAACGGTCACTCCGCTGAATCCTACACTGTTGTGTGGATCTTCAAGACCGCTATCGAAGCTGCCGGCTCCACCGATGGCGAAGCTGTCCGCGACGCGCTGGCCGCTCTGGATATCCAGGGTGAATTCCCCGGCGGACGCAAGATCGTCCTTCCGTATGACCGGATCAAATTCGAAAACTATGAACTGGCCGGTGCCCCGCACTATCGCGATAACACCTCCGCGTCTGTCGCGATCGCCCAGGTTCAGGATGGCGAATGGAAGACCGTCTGGCCGTTCAGCTTCACTGACACCCAGATCCTCTACCCCGCTCCGCTTCAGTAATACAGATCTGAGACACGATCAGAAATAACTGCCAAAAACGACTGCCCCATCCCCGGGGCAGTTTTTTTATCAAGGTGCCGAGGGATCGTTTCTCCCCGGCGCACGCAGTGTGTCCGGGAGAAATGATCCCACGGCGCCGTCACCGGTGCATGGAGCGGGAGCTGACGGGGTACAGGCTTTCGGGCCGGTTCCCATGTATAAATGCGACGCAAAGGATCAATCACCCGAGGTCTCTTATCCGCAAAAAAAGAGTGTGTCCCGATGTTCACAGAGACACACTCCAATTCTAAAGAATTGCCGATCCGGTATTACTTGATGACCTTCAGCGCTTTGCGGTCGATCGTCAGGGCGACGAAGATGAGGAAGATCACGCCCTTGATGAGCTGCTGGGTCGCGGAGTCATAGCCCATCATAACGAGGCCGTTGTTCAAAACGGTGTACATCAGGGTACCGACAACGATGTTGGAGAAGCGGACCTTGGCGCCGCCGGTGATCGGCAGGCCGCCCAGAACGAGGGAGATCAGGATCTGGGTCTCCAGCTGGTTCCCCGCGGTGGAGGTGATGGAACCGACTTTGATGACGTTCACGAAAGCGGCCAGACCGGTGAGGGCACCCGCCTGAACGAAGACCAGGAATTTCACCAGGTCGGTGCGGACGCCGGAAAAGCGTGCGGCGGTTTCACCGGAGCCGATGGCTTTGATGTCGTTGCCGATGTGGGTAAACTGGAAGTAAAAGAAGCCGAGGAGGAGTACAGCAAGGGTGATGCCGATCTTCAGCCCGTCCTGATCCAGCGCCTTGATGGCTTTGGACGCGGGCACAGCCGTTTCCGTCGTCAGATAAGCGCACACTCCCCGGAACAGGTACATCGTACAAATCGTGACGATGAAGCTCGGCAGCTTGAATTTGACGTGGAAGAACCCGTTGACAGCGCCGATGGCGGCACCGGTCGCGACACCGCCGAGGATCGCCAGCGGGATGCTTTTGAAGGAAAGCATGCTGATGACGATCGAAGCGACGCCCAGTGTTGACCCTTCCGTGAAGTCAATGGAACCCAGCGTCATGATAAAGAAAACACCGGTAGCGACGATCGCGGGGTAATAAACCTGGGAAAGCAGCAGGCGCATGCGTTTGGGTGTCAGCAGCTTCCCTTCGGTGAGAATGTTCATCACGATCACGATCACAAGCAGACCGATAAACGGCAGCAGTGCCTTGAATTGATCTCCGCTGAAGAAGGCGCGGAGCTTTGACTGTTCATTATTTTTTGATTTAATATTTTCCATCTTTTGCGCTCCTTATACCATCTTCGCGATCAAATCGTTTTCATCCAGCTTTTCACTGCGGAAAAATTCACCATTGATCTTTCCGTCTTTCATAATGAAGATCCGGTCGGACATCCCGAGCAGTTCCGGGATTTCCTCGGAGATCATGATGATGGATTTCCCCTGTTTCTTCAAATCCTGCATGAGGGCATAAATGGCCTGTTTGACTTTCACGTCAATACCGCGGGTCGGGGAATCCAATACCAGAATATCAGAGCCTTTCCCCATCCAGCGCGCCAGGACGACCTTCTGCTTGTTGCCGCCGGAGAGGTCAGAGACAAACTGGTGGACAGAGCTCATCTTTGTCTGCATATCTGCCGCGTGTTTCTTAGAGAAATTCGTCAGCTTTCTGGAACTCAGCAGTTTGTGTACTGCCAGGTCATAAATGGAAGGCAGAACAATGTTGTTGCGGATGGATTCGTTGAGAATGATGGATTCATTATCGCGGTCCTTGGAAGCGTAAGCGATAGAGTGTTTGATGGCGGTCGGAATGTCATTGATGGCAGTTCCGTCCGCGAGTGTAACACTGCCTTCGCGGTCCCAGGAGGCCCCGAAGATGGCTTTCCCGACTTCATGCATACCGCATTCGGAAAGTCCGCCGAACCCGAGGATCTCACCCTTGTGCAGGTCAAAACTGATGTCGTAGATCTGCTTCGGAACGGTGACGTTCCTGATGCTCATCACTACTTCATCAGAAACCGGATTGCCGTAATCGGTGCGGTAGTACGCATTGCCGATCTCACGGCCGACCATCAGGCGTTTCAGGTCGTCTTCCGTGACGTCTTTGGTCTTGACGGTGTCGATGTATTCGCCATCCCGGAGGATCGTGACGGTATCGGTATGTTCAAGGACTTCACCAAGGTCATGGCTGATGAAGATTACGGAGCGCCCGTCCGCGCGGACCTGATCCATGATCTTATAGAGTTCGAGACGTCCGTTCTGGGAAAGCGCGGTGGTGGTTTCATCGACGACCAGGATCTTCGGTTTCATGTAAGTCGCCTTGACAATTTCAACCAGCTTGCGGTCTTCAAAATTATACTGGTCGATCATGGCGGCGGCGTTGATGCGTCCGAATCCGTATTCGTTCAGCAGCCGCTGGGCTTCTTTGTTCATGGCGGCGGAATTTTTTACGATACCATTCATGAACGGTTCTTCATGGCCGAGGAAGATGTTTTCAGCCACGGTCAGACCGGAAAGGGTTCCCATTTCCTGCACGATGATGGCGACGCCCTGGTTGTTGGCTTCCACCTGGTTGCGGGCGTGGAGTTCCTTTCCGTCCAGGATGAATTTACCGCCGCCGATGGTGTAAATGCCGCACAGCATCTGGGAAAAAGTGCTTTTCCCGGATCCGTTTTCACCGATAAGACCGCGGATCTCTCCGGCGTCGATGGTCAGGGATACATTGTCCACGGCATGGGTGATATCAAATTTTTTGTCGATATTTTCAGCGACCAATAAAGTTTTCTCTGCCATACCGTCCCCCTTATTTCACCACGCTGCCCTTTGCACCGCGGGCAGTCAGTGAAACGATTACCAGAAGCGCGGCGCCTGTCACCACATTCTGGATGGTGGTCGGGGCACCGAGGGCGATAAAGCCATTGAAGATGAGTGAAATAATGAATTCACCGACGATAATGGCAGTGATCGGCTGACCGTATTTGCGGAAGGCAATGCCGAAGAAGGTCCCCATGAGCGGCTGGAAGTTGCGGCTCATGGTGCTCATGCCGGTGAGTGCGGTCATCGTGGTACCATAAGATACGGAAAGGATCGCCATGATGCCGACAAAGAAATGCAGCAGCATAAAACCGATCAGCTTATATTTCTTGACGTCGATACCCATGTTCTTCGCGGTGAATTCGTTGGAGCCGATCGCGTTGCAGTAGGTGCCGATCTTGGTGTAATTCAGTATGAAATACATGAAGATAAAAGCCAGCAGTGCGAGAATGATGTTGCCCGGGGCGCTGCTGAAAAAGCGCAGATTTTCAGGGAGTGTCTGTTTTTCACCGCCCGCAACATAAACAGCTACGGATTCAAAAATGAGCATCAAACCGACCGTGACGATCATGGACGGGACGTTCAGTTTGTTATACAGGAAACCGATGAGCAGACCGATGAGCGTGCCGCAGCCGAGGCATCCGAGAATAAACCCGGGATAGCCAAATTGCTTTGAGAGGATCACACCCACGATGGATGAAAGCACGACGTTCGAACCGACAGCGAAATCGAACAGCCCCATCACAACGATGAAATATAATCCGCAGCCGCCGACAGCGTAGATGATGGATGATTGCAGATAGGAGTAAAGGTTTGCCGGTGAGCCGAAGTTATTCGGCGTCAGGATCTTGAATACTCCGTAAAAAAAGATCAGCATAGCAAAAAGCAGCACGAAACCATAATATCTGCTGCCTTTGAGTTTTTCCAGTTTCTGAGCCATTTTTTATTCCTTGATAGGGGTCAGGGGTCAGGGGTCAGGGATCAGTCGGTGCGCAGTCTGCTGACACCTGAAACCTGACACCTGATACCTAATATTCCCCGGGGAGCGGGAGTGCCGCGCCTGGCATCCCGCCCCTCAGGGAATGAAACAATCTTATTTGGCGTGGCGGGCCACAACGTCTTCAACAGACAGGGCTGCGCAGGCAGCGGCCAGATCTTCGTACGGCAGTTCAGCCAGGGCTTTGATTTCATCCTGGTAGTACGGCAGTTCGGTGCCGGTGAAGTAAGCGCCATAGTCGGCGTAGTCTTCAGAGGAAGCAACGAACATGTACGGGAAGACCATGTCATAGAAACCATCGGTGGAGACAGGGTAGTTGCCCTTAATGGCGTTGTAGACCATCAGGAAGGCGAAGAACGGGTCAGCATAGTGACCGCCGGATTCAACAGCCATGGCGCCTGTTTCCAGCTTGACATCCAGGTCGGGGAGGAAGTCGGTGGAAGCAACAGCGATCTTGCCGGTCAGGCCTTTCGCTTCGATGCCGGCGATAGCGCCCAGGAGGGTGTCGCCGCCGCCGCCCGCAACGATGAGGGCGTCGATATCAGGATTGGCGTCAATGATGGCTTCGGCAGTGGCACGGCCGGTATCGGTGGTGGTGCGGCCATACTGCGGTTCAAGCAGAACCATCTGATCATCCGGATGAGCTTCGTTCCAGGCTTCAACACCGGCTTTGTAACCGGACCAGCGGCCAAGGAATGTGGCATCGCCCGGTTCCCAGCCTTCCAAACCGATCTTGCGGCAGCCTTTTTCACCGAGTTTGGTGACCAGGGTCTTACCGTTGTCGAATTCGGATTCATGGACTGCGCCGACATAGTACGGGGAAGTAACAGCCTGTTCATATTCGTCCGGGTTGGCTTCCGGGTCGATCACACGGAAGAACTGGGCGACATACATTTCGTTTTCATCAGCTGTCTTGATGACGGAACCCATTTCAGCGGAAGCGGAGTTGCAGATGATGATACCATCGCAGTCAGCCAGTGCCAGGGTTTCGGCAGAAGCGGTGACCTGCTCGGAGATGTGAGCCTGGTCGACCCACTGGGTTTCAACATCAAGAGCTTCAGCAGCGGCGTCGATGAGGCGCTTTACTTCGCTGCCGAGGGTATCGGTGGAGCTCCAAATGGAAATACCGATTTTAATTTTGTCATCCGCGGAAGCGGAGGCGACTACGCCGCAAAGCATGGTCAGAGCCAAAAGCAACACGACAAATTTCTTCATGATAAATTTCTCCTTTTTTTGATCAGACTTTTGTCCCGGACATTCAGCAGGCGCACCTTTTGTCCAAAACAAAGGTCGATTTTACGTTTTCAGGGGCCGGGGACCGGGAGCCGGTAGTCAGTAATCAGTGATCGGTAACCAGTGATCAACAGTTATCAGCCACCAACCGCCAGTCACCTAATCCCTAATCCCTAATCCCTAGTCCCTAATTCCTAGTCCCTAATTCCTAGTCCCTAGTCCCTAATTCCCCTAAATCTGCCCGTAATAGGCGTTTTTCCCGTGTTTGCGCAGGTAGTGCTTGTCGAGCAGGGTCTGCTGCATATCCGGAAGTGCGGGATAAAGCATTTCCGCGTGATAGTTCATTTCCGCGACGGTTTCCATCACCAGCATGTTATGGACCGCGTTGAAGGGATCGGTCCCCCAGGCAAACGGGCCGTGGGAATGGACGAGCACACCCGGAATGGCATCCGGATCGATCTCACGGAAGGTTTCCGCGATCACGTTGCCGGTTTCCAGTTCATACTTTCCTTTGATCTCCGCGTCGGTCATCTTGCGGGTGCAGGGGATGGCGCCGTAGAAATAGTCTCCGTGGGTGGTCCCGAGCGGGCGGATCGGCACACCGGCCTGGGCATAGGAAACAGCCCATTTGCTGTGGGTGTGGACCACACCGCCGATGTTCGGAAAGGCGTTGTACAGCACCACATGTGTCGCGGTGTCGCTGGAAGGCTTATACTTCCCTTCAACCTTTTCCCCGGTCTCGATGCTTACAACCACCATATCTTCCGGCTTGAGTTCGTCATATTCCACGCCGCTGGGTTTGATGACCATCAGTTTCGATTCACGATCGATCCCGGAAACATTGCCCCAGGTGAAGATCACCAGGTTATATTTCGGGAGGAGCATGTTGGCTTCATAAACCTGTTTTTTCAGTTCTTCGAGCATTTTACAAAAATCTCCTTACGGCCATTCTTTCAACATCAAGACAGCTCTTATAGTTTTCGATGAACCTGTTGAAACCGTCAACTTCAGCTTTTTCAGCCATGATCGTATTGGATTCACAGCCGGCGAACACTTTGTTGTCGAGGTAATCTTCCAGAGATTCATTTTCATCACGCCACAGGGTATAAGCGCACAGCAGCGCCATGCCGTACGGGCCGCCTTCTCCGGCTGTCTTCATGACAGAGACCGGCGCGTTGATGGCGGCGGAGAGCATGCGCTGTCCGACTTCTTCGGTCTTGAAGAAACCGCCGTGACCGTAGATCTTGTCGATCTCCACATTTTCCTGCGCGAGGATGTCCATACCGATCTTCAGGGTCGCAAGTGCGCTGTACAGGTGGGTGCGCATGAAATTGGCAAGGGTGAAATGGCTGTCGGCCTTGCGGATGAAGAGTGGGCGCCCTTCATTCATATCGGTGACGCCTTCCCCGGAATAGTAGTTGAAACTGATCAGGTCGCCGCAGTCATTTTCTCCCTTCAGCGCTTCCTGGAACAGTTTGGTGTAAAGCGTATTGGTGCCGACTTTCAGCGTAAAGAGCTCAAGCGTTTCATTTATGAGGCTGACCCAGGCGTTGATATCGCTGGTGCAGTTGTTACAGTGTACCATGGCGACAGGTTTGCCGGCAGGCGTGGTGACCATATCGATTTCCGGATGAACATCCAGCTGCTTGTCAACGACGACCATGGCAAAGTCACTGGTCCCGGCGGAAACGTTCCCGGTCCGGACACGGACGCTGTTGGTCGCGACCATCCCGGTCCCGGCATCCCCTTCGCAGGGAACCATCGGGATCCCGGCTTTCAGTTCACCGCTGGGGTCAAGGTACAAAGCCCCTTCCGGGGTGAGTACGCCGGCATCATCCCCGGCATTCAGCACCTGCGGCAGCATGCTCAGCAGATCCAGATTTGTCAGTTCATTGAATATCTGAACCATCTTCGCGTCATACTGTCCGGTGGCGCTGTCGATCGGGAACATACCGCTGGCTTCCCCGACACCCATAACCTTTTTTCCGGTCAGTTTATAATGGACGTAGCCGGCCAGTGTAGTGATATAGGCAATGTTCGGGACATGCTCTTCCTTGTTCAGGATCGCCTGGAAAAGATGGGCAATGGACCAGCGCTGCGGAATGTTGAAACCGAATTTCGAGGTCAGCGACTCAGCCGCCTGCCCGGTAATGGTGTTGCGCCAGGTGCGGAATTCGCATAGCTGTTTATCGTCCTTATCAAAGGGCAGATAGCCGTGCATCATGGCGGAAATGCCCATGGCGCCGGTGGTTGTCAGTGTCTGCGCGTATTTTTCCTTTACGTCTCTCTTCAGGTCAGCGAAGCAGGTCTGAAGACCCTTTTCAACTTCATCCAGGGAATAGGTCCAGATGCCGTTGACCAGGCTGTTTTCCCAGGTGAAAGAGCCTGAGGCAAGGACCTGATGATCCCTGCCCAGCAGGACAGATTTGATCCGGGTCGAACCAAGTTCAATACCGATTACAGTTTCTTTCAGATCCATCGTTTTACCTCAGTTTCCAGGCAATATCTTTGATGAAGAGTTCATCTTCAAGTTTTTCAACGGTCGTATCTTTGTCGATATGGACAAATTCGATATCCATGAATTTTGCCCAGTCGCGCATCATTTCCGGAGTCACATCGTAGCTCAGCACGGTGTGGTGGGCACCGCCGGCGGTGATCCAGCATTCCACGCCATCGGTCAGGTCCGGCAGCGCGCGCCACATCACACGGGCAACCGGCAGGTTCGGCATGGGCATGATCGGTTTCACGGCTTCGATGTCCTGGACGATGAGGCGCAGACGTCCGCCCATATCGATCAGGGACGCGACGATCCCCTTGCCTTCCTTGCCTTCAAAGACCAGACGGGCAGGATCCTTTTCGTTCATCCCGATCCCCAGGTGGTGGGTCTCGATGCGAGGTTTGTCGGCAGCCAGGGACGGGCAGACTTCCAGCATGTGGGCGCCCAGGGAGTATTCATGACCCTTGACAAGGTGATACGTGTAATCTTCCATAAAGCCGGAAGCACCGTTGCCGCCCTCGCCCATGGACTTGAGGATGGCTGTCATCGCGGAAACTTTCCAGTCGCCTTCGCCGCCATAACCGTAACCCAGAGCCATCAGGTGCTGGGAAGCGAGTCCCGGGAGCTGTTCCATGCCGTAAAGATCCTGGAAGGTGTTGGAGAAGGCTTTGCAGCCGTTGCGGTCCATCATCTTCTTAATGGCGATCTCTTCGCGTGCCTGATATTTGATGGCGTAGATGTTATCGGTATTGATATCGTAATTCGCTGTGTATTCGCTGAAGAGCGCTTCCACTTCCTCATCGGTGACAGCGTTCATTTCTTTCACAAGGTCGCCGACTGCCCAGGTGTTAACTTCCCAGCCAAGCTTCTTCTGGACCTCGACCTTGTCGCCTTCGGTCACTGCCACGTCGCGCATGTTGTCACCGAAGCGCATGACCTTCATGTGTTTGGAGAAATCCACACCGACAGCCACTTTCTGGAATTCGGCGAGGCGGGCGATGACTTTTTCGTCCTTCCAATAGCCGGCAACGACCTTGCGGGCTTTGCGGAGACGGGCGCCGATGAAACCGTGTTCCCGGTCGCCATGAGCAGCCTGGTTCAGGTTCATGAAATCCATATCGATTTCTTCATTCGGGATTTCCAGGTTGTACTGGGTCGCGAAATGGCACCAGGGTTTCTGGAGCAGTTCCAGTCCGTTCAGCCACATTTTTGAGGGAGAGAAGGTATGGCACCAGGTGACGACGCCGATGCAGTTGTCGTCGAAATTCGCTTCCTTCATCACGGAAGTGATCTGGTTGGAGCTCATCGCTGTTACTTTGTAAATAAGCGGGTAGGGCAGTTTTTCACTGAGCCAGGCCGCCATTTCAGCCGCTCGTTCGGCTACGGTCTTTAATACATCCTCACCGTAAAGGTCCTGAGAACCCACGACGAACCAAAATTCTTTACTCATGTTTTAATCTCCTTAACGCCTTCTTGTACAGGCGTATTTATTATAAAATGAAACAATGGCTTATTTGTTAAGACTAAGTTCACTTGTTTTTTATGACAAATGAATTCCCGGAATCCAACGGTGCGGACTCCGGGAATTCATGCTCAGAAGAATCAGATCTTCTTGCGGGTCGTGTAATTTGTGATGAAGGTCTGGATGCTGATGAAGATCAGCAGCAGGATGCCGGTCGCGATCTTCCCCCACCAGGAAAGCAGGTTGCCGTTGAAGGTGATGAGCGTCGGGATGACAGACTTCAGCAGCACACCGACCAGTGTCCCGAGCATGTTGCCGACACCGCCGGTCAGCAGGGTCCCGCCGATGACCGCGGAAGAGATCGCTTCCAGTTCACCGCCCTGCAGGGAGAGGTTCCAGCCGGATTTCACGTAGAGGGCGTATGCCACACCGGCCAGCACCGAGCAGAAACCGTTGAAGCCATAGACCAGGACTTTGGTGCGGCCGACCGGAAGACCCATCAGCTTCGCGGACTGTTCATTGCCGCCGATAGCGTAGATGTTGCGTCCGAAGCGGGTCCGCTGGAGAATGAAGAAGCCGATCAGGATCATGGCGATGAAGAGAATGAAGTTCAGGTTGATGAAAGCGATCGGTTTCACTTTGACCCATTCACCGTCGACATAATGCTTGAAGTAGATCTTCCACCCTGCCAGTGCGTCGATCCACGGGTGAGAAATTGTCAGGGATTCACGGCTGATCAGGGAGCAGACACCGCGGGCCAGGAACATGCCGGTCAGTGTGGTGATGAAGGGCGGAACGTTCAGATAATGGATCGTGGCACCCATCAGCAGGCCGAGGCCGATGCCGACGACAAAGGAGAACAGGATGCAGATTGCCGGGTGGATCCCCAGTACGCCGGTCCCGTAGGCGATGATCATACCGGTAAGGCTGGCAACAGCCGCGACCGAAAGGTCGATGCCGCCGGTGATGAGCACCATGGTCATCCCTACAGCGGAGATGCCGTAGTAGGAGTTATCAAGGAACATGTTGATGAAGGTCCGCAGCGTGGTGAAGCCGACTTTCCCGTACATGATCGCGCCGAATGCATAGATGATCAGGAAAATCAGGATGGCCGCGTAAACCATGATGAAACTCGGATTGAATACCTTATTCCAGAAAGTCTGGCGTTTTGAAGAAGATTTGTTTGCCATCTTATGCCCCCTTCACAACTGCGTTATTCTTCGCGAATTTCTTGGAGAAGTAATTGCGTACCGGTTCAGACTGCAGGACGATGACGACCGCGATGATCAAAGCTTTGAATGCCATTGTCGCTTCTGAAACGATACCGAAGTAGTAAACGAAAGTGACGATCGTGCGGATGATGATCGACCCGATGACCGTGCCGGCAAGGCTGAACTTGCCGCCGTTCATGTTCGTTCCGCCGATAACCACCGCGAGGATGGCGTCCATCTCATAGTTCAGACCGGCATTGTTGGAGTCATTGGACATGATGCGGCTGGAGTAGATCAGGCCGGAAATCGCGGAAAGCAGACCGGTGATGGCGTAGACGATGATGATCACTTTTGTCGCGTCGATACCTGCCAGACGGCTGGCGCTGCGGTTGATGCCGACGGATTCAACAAAAGTACCGAAAGCTGTCTTGCGGACGAATATGTACATTATTATGATCACAAGGATCGTGATGATGATCGGCATCGGCAGCGCAAGAAAATGCCCCTGCCCGATCACACGGAAAGGTGAATACTGGGTGGTGAACTGTTTCCCGTTGGTGACGATCTGGGCAACACCGCGTCCGCAGACCATCAGGACCAGGGTCGCGATGATCGGCTGGATGTTGCCGACACCGATCAGGAAGCCGTTGAACATCCCCATCAGGACACAGACAAAAAGCGGTACCAGGATGGCCAGGGCAAAAGGCTTGACAGTATAGTCGCCCGGAGTGTTGTAAACCAGCACGTCCCAGCGCATGAATTTCAGCGCGATCGCTCCCGCAACCGCAACAAGGGCGCCCACCGAAAGGTCTGTACCGCCCAGGGCGATGACCAGCGTCATGCCCAGCGCGATGATGGTGATCTCAGCGGAGCGGTTGATGATGTCGATCAGGGAGCCGTAAAGCATCCCGGTTGCGGGCTGGTAACTGATCTTGAAGAAATCAGGACGTTTGATCAGACAGACGAGGAGGATCAGCAATTCCGCGACTACTGCCCAAAAGATTTTTGATTTGGTAATATCAGATAAATTGAACTTCTTTTTGCTCATGCGTTCACCTCTTCTGCTGCCGAAGCACCTTCAGCAATGATATTCAGGATCTGCTGCTGTGTGCAGCCTTCTCCGTTCACCTCAGCGACCTTTTTGCGGTCCCGCATGATTTCAATGCGGTTGGAGCAGCGGATGATTTCATCCAGTTCGGAGCTGATGAAGATCACGGATTGGCCATCCTTGCACATTTCCAGCATCAGACGCTGGATCTCGGCTTTCGCGCCTACGTCAATACCGCGGGTCGGTTCGTCGAGGATCAGTACATCAGGATCAGTCGCCATCCAGCGGGCAAGGATTACTTTCTGCTGATTGCCGCCCGAAAGCTCACCGATCTTCTTTTCCGCGTCCGGTGTGGCGATACCGAGAGCTTTGATGTATTTATCAGAAAGCTCGTCCTGTTCTTTGCGGCTGATGGGATGCATGAAGCCTCTCCGTGCCTGAAGTGCGAGCGCGATGTTTTCGCGGATGGTCAGGTCGCCGATGATGCCGTCCCGTTTGCGGTCTTCCGGACAGAAAGCGATCTTGTTGGCGATGGCGTCATGCGGCTGGCGGAAGCTGACTGACTGGTCACTCTTTTTGATCTCACCGGTTTCGGTGGCTTTCACACCAAAGAGCATTTCGGCTGTTTCCGTACGTCCGGAACCCAGCAGACCGGCGAAGCCCATCAGCTCCCCCTTTTTCAGACTGATGGAAACATCTTCCACAGAGCCTTTGATGCCGATGTGGCTTGCGGTCAGCATATAAGGCGCGTCCGGATTTACATCAGCCCGTTTGAGGTTGAAGATGGTGTTCATGTCTTTACCGACCATCAGCGTGACCAGCTCAACTTTAGAAATCTCATCAATGTTATAAGAACCGACCAGGCTGCCGTTGCGCAGAATGGTCATGCGGTCGGAAATCTGATAGATCTGGTCAAGGAAGTGGGTGATGAAAATGATCCCCATTCCTTCCGCCTTCAGTTCCCGCATGACATCGAAGAGCAGCTTGACTTCATTATCATCGAGGGAGGAAGTCGGTTCATCGAGGATCAGGATCTTTGCCTGAATGTCTACCGCGCGGGCGATGGAGACCATCTGCTGGACCGCTGTGGAGTATACATAAAGCGGACGGGTGACGTCGATATCCATATGGAAGCGCTGCATCAGCTCTTCCGCGCGTCTGTTGATCTCTTTCCAGTTGACCTGTCCGTGTTTCATCGGCTGACGTCCGGCAAATATGTTTTCCGCGACGGTCAGGTTGGGACACAGGTTAATTTCCTGGAACACGGTGGAGATCCCCATATCAATGGCATCCTGCGGAGAGGTCGGGGTGATCTCTTTTCCATCCAGGATAATTGTCCCTGCGTCTTTGTGATTTACACCGGTCAGACATTTGATCAGGGTTGATTTGCCGGCACCGTTTTCACCCAACAGGGAGTGAACTTCACCGGGTTTCAGGTTGAAATCCACTTTGTCCAGAGCTTTTACGCCCGGGAACTGGATCTCGATCTGTTTCATTTCAAGAATATATTCGTTTGCCAAGATGCCCTCCTTTATAAAAATACAGGACGGAAGAGCGCTTTTCAATAGTGTGACTCATCCGCCCTGTATTTTGAAGCTCCCCGATAAGGGGAGCTTCAGGATTTTTATAATTACAGATTAGTACTGGCGGCTGTCGATGACATCAGCGGCTTTGATGGAAGTGGTGCTTCCGCCGTCGTTATCTTCGAGGACGATTCCGCCGTCCATATCGTAGACGAATTCTTCAGGGTGGACGATTTCTTTGGAGAACTGTTCACCGGCTTCGATGCGTTCGATGAAGGATTCAACGGTCGGGCCATACAGCGGTGTGCATTCAACTGTGCAGTTCATGTCGCCGGCGACGATGGCGTCGAAGGCAGCCTTCACAGAGTCACAACCGACGATGATGATGTCCTTGCCAGGAACCAGGCCGGCGGCCTTGATGGCGTCGATAGCACCGAGGGCCATGTCATCGTTCTGGGCGATGAGGACGTCGATCTTGTCGAGGGACTTCAGCCAGGATTCCATAACGGCCTGACCTTCAGCGCGGGTGAAGTTACCGGACTGCTGGGCAGCCAGTTTCAGGAAAGGATATTTTTCCATGGCAGCGAGGTTACCTTCGGTGCGGCCGACCTGAGCGCCGGAACCGGTGGTACCTTCCATGATGACGACCTGGACATCTTCGCCGTCACGGCCAACGGACTTCAGATATTCGCCAGCCCATGCAACCTGACGATAGCCTTCTTTGACGAAGTCACCACCGAAAGCGGCAACGTAGTCGATCTGATCAGCGCAGGAGGGCATGCGGTCCAACAGGATCAACGGAATTTCAGCTTCGTTGACTTCCTTCAGAACTTCGTCCCAACCGGTTTCAACAACACCGGTGAAGAGGATGTAGTCAACACCCTGGGTGATGAAGTTGCGCAGAGCTTTGATCTGGTTTTCCTGCTTCTGCTGAGCGTCGTCATAAACCAGGGTCCAGCCTTCATGGGCTTCGATGGTGCCATTGACGCTGTCGGTGTTGGCAGTTCGCCAGTCAGATTCCTGACCGATCTGGGAGAAAGCGATGGTGAGATCCTTCGCTTCCACGGCTACGCAGCTGATTGCGAGAACAACAAGCATTGCGAATACGAATAACTTTTTCATTCTATACTCCTTTTTGATATTGAAAAAAGCTTTTCAGTTCTTTCGAACTGTTTTGTATAATCATTTTATGCAGATACCGAAAAAATAACATTCAGAATCTTTTGATGTTTGCCTGAAAAATTTTAGATATTTTTCAGACTTTTTATCAAAAAATGATAATATTTTTTTAAAAAAGCAGTTTTTTTTAGATTCGGTTGTATTTTTCGGAATATGCGCGAATTTGGCCGTAGGTCTTTGTTCTTTTTACCCTGATTTGAGTCGATTCTGATATAATATGAAGCATATGAGGTCAGCCCTGATGCTGCAGCGAAGCCGGCACATCAGCACTGTACTTGTATGCGTCGCCCGGCACTTTACATTTGCGCATAATATACCTGTATGGTTCAAAAAGATATGTCGAAAGAAACTGATTTTCCCGAAAACAAACAAAGCATAACCCAGCAGATCAACGGTCTGCTGGTGCCGATATTTCTCGTGATGCTGGTCATGGTCGCCCTTTTCAGCGCCATGCTGCTTTCCATCAACTATCGGTATGAAGACGCGATGCAAAGTGCGGTGATCGCAGCGGACTTTAACAGGGAATTTAAGGATACGCTGGACCGGGCTATGTACAACCACGTGATCCAGCCCCGCAGCAAAAACTCGATCGCGCAGCTGCCGATGGACGAATTGAATAACGCGGAGGCTGTTCTGACGAGGCTTGAGTCTGTTACCACACTGCCGGACAACCGCTGGCGCATTCAGAGCATGCTTTACATGTGCCGGAATCTCAGGATGTATATGACCGAAATCGCGCAGACGGAATCCTATGACCTGCGGATGGAGATGCTGGATAAAAATATCCGCGGTGAAACCGGTCTGACTTCCTTAATTGAAGAATATATGGATGACTTTGTCGGTGATGAGGTTGAGGAACTGGCACGGCTGCGGGTTGAACTGAACCGGAAGAGCGCGATTTTGATCGGCGGTGCCGTTGTTTCGATGATCGTCCTGTTCCTGGTCGTTGTCACGTATTCCATGGTCATCAACCGCCGCATCACCAACCCGATCATCGCGCTGACGGAAAAGGCCAAGCAGTTCGGGAAGAGGGATTTTTCACAGCCGATGCCGGTCAATACGAACATCACGGAGCTGAAAATTCTTGATGAAAGCTTCAACGAGATGACGGAACATATCTCCTCCCTGATGCGGAAACAGATCGAAAATGAACGTTCCCTTCATCAGGCGGAACTGGAGCTGCTGCAGGCACAGATCAATCCGCATTTTCTCTATAACACCCTGGATTCCATTGTGGTCCTCGCTGAATCGGACCGCTCTGAGGACGCTATCGATATGATCACCAGCCTGAGCACCTTTTTCCGGAATTCCCTGAGTGAAGGGGAGGATGTTCATACCATCCGCGCGGAATTCGCGCAGGCTGCCAGTTACCTTGAAATTCAGCACATCCGCTACAGCGACATTTTGTCATATGCGATCGATGTTTCCGATGATATTCAGGACTGCCTGATCCCGAAGCTGATCCTGCAGCCTTTGATCGAAAACGCTTTGTATCACGGCATCAAAAACCGGCGCGGGAAGGGGCTGATCACCATCACCGGTTCACGGGAGGGGCAGAATATTTATCTGCGTGTGCATGATAACGGGGCCGGTATGGATCAGGAGCGGCTGGATATGCTGCAGAACGGTATCTACCAGGAAAAACGGGGCAGCTTCGGCCTCTGGAATGTTCACCAGCGCATCCGCCTTTACTGCGGAGAAGCATACGGCTTATCCTTTGAAAGTGCTGCCGGTGAGGGGACGACGGTCACCGTCACCCTGCCCGCGGAAGGAATCGTTCGAAATAAGAAATAAGAAGTAAGAAATAAGAAAAAGGTAACCACCATATTTTACGGGTGAGTCAGAAAAAGAGCCCAAATACACAGCGGGGGTATGGAGGCCGCAGGCCCCCGGAAATCAGGCGCGGGCTGCAGCTTTCGCAATCACACGAACTTTCGATCCCGCGCCTTGCGAAGCATGCCCTCCGGAATGCAAAGCGAGCTCTTATTGTAGAAAATAGGGATCAGGGACCGGGAACCAGGGGGTGGTGATTCGTGTTTATAAACGGAAGCTTATGGGGAAGATGGAAGGAAAGATGAAAAATATGAAAAATATTGAAAAAAACAATTGTTGTTTAGGCAAAACACTGAAACGGGTATTTCTTATTTCTTACTTCTTATTTCTTATTTTCGCCTTCTCTTCCTGTTCCGGACCGCAGAAGACCGTCAGTGTGGAAAGTGACCTGGTCGTTGTTGGCTTTTCCCAGGTCGGTTCGGAGAGCGACTGGCGCAAGGCAAATACGATCAGTATGCAGGATGCCTTTTCCGCGGAAAACGGCTATCGTCTGATCCTGGATGACGCGCAGCAAAAACAGGAACGGCAAATCACGGCGATCCGCAACTTTATCAACCAGGGCGTGGATTATATCGTATTGGCTCCCATAACCATGGAAGGCTGGGATACAGTGCTGACAGAGGCAAAAGCCGCCGGGATCCCGGTGATCATCGTGGACCGCATGGTCGACACCGATGACCCCGACATATTCACCTGTTGGGTCGGCAGTGATACCCGCAGGGAAGGCGACACCGCCGTGCAATGGATGGAAAAGAACCTGAACGGCCCGCTTCGTATCATGCATCTGCAGGGGAATATCGGTTCCTCTGCTCAGGCAGGCCGCACAGACGGGCTGGACGCCGGTTTGCAGGCACATCCGGATTGGGAACTGGTTTTCCGTGCCCCGGGCGATTTCGTCCAGGCAAAGGGGCAGGAGCTGATGGAAGAAGTGCTGGAGAAAGGGC
The DNA here is from genome assembly GCA_902786265.1 of uncultured Chloroflexota bacterium. GTDB lineage: Bacteria > Chloroflexota > Anaerolineae > Anaerolineales > Anaerolineaceae > Flexilinea. The sequence goes on from CADACE010000010.1 coordinate 113,355, forward strand.
TCGATTTCAACGTGATCTACGCGGAAAATGATAACATGGCTTACGGTGCGGTCAACGCGCTGAAAAACCATGACATCGTCCCCGGGAAAGATGTGACCATCATCAGCTTTGACGCTGCCCATGATGCGCTTCATATGGTGCTTTCCGGGGAGCTGAACCTGGACGTGGAATGCAACCCGCTGCATGGTCCCCGTGTCCGTGCCCTTATTGAACAGCTCCGGGCAGGAAAAACACCGCAGAAATATACGTATGTGGATGAAGTCTATTTTGACTCGGAAAACCTGACGGAAGAGATCATCGCCGAACGGATTTATTAGTAGCAATCTGCCGACCCAAAACTGAACTGGACCCCGTGCAAAGAAAAGGTACATCGGCACCTCTGATACAATGTGTACCGCCGCGAAGCAGGTACACTTGTATCAGGTGCCGGTGTACCGCCTATAATCGCAGGGAGAGCGCCTATCCTTGCGTTGACGATATGGTTTGGTTTGGATCGCAGGTCTGCAATTCTCCGCGGGATCAGGCGGCATCATGGCGGGACGTACACAACTGACCCGAGTCCGGGTCAGATTGTATACGTCCCGGTGACCCGGTCCCGGGTCACGCTGTGGCGGTACACATCACTCTTCCTGCGGTGCGAGAGGGCGGAGCTCCTCGGCTGTCGCCTTGGGATAACCGTCCCCCACCCCTTGCCCGGGCGAACCGTCCCCCGTCTTTGTTCTATTTCGTTACCACATTTTTTGCGATTTGTCAACGGACAATATTGCCGGTTTTCTTTTTCAAAGTTTTGCTGTAAACTGTTTTTCAGGAAGCAGGAAGAAGTAAAGAATGAAGAAGTAAGAATGAAGAAGGATTCAATTGGCAAGAGTAAGAAGTCCACAGGAGCCTTGATCCGGAGAAATTAACTTCACTCTGAACGCTTCACACTTCACACTAAACGAGAGGAGAACGGTGATGAACGACGAACTGAAAAGATCCATCGAAGAGATCGAAAAGACCGAAGAGATTTTCGAACCGGATATCTATGGTTTGGAACACATCACCGATTTCGACTCCTATGACGCGCGTCTGAAGGACGCGCTGGCGGACTATGAGGCGGCCTGCAGGGCTTTCCGCGCTGCAGACCCCAACAAGCGGCTCATCATGAAAGCGGCCGAAGCGGTGGAAATGACCGCAAAGGTGCTGGTCGCGCGTGTTTCCGTGATCTTCCACATGCCGGATGCGGCTGTGGAAAAGCGCATGGAAGGGCGTGAGATCCTGGACAGGATCTGTAAGGACGCCAATATCCGTGAACAGGACTGCAGCCAGTATTATTACGCAGTAGCGGACAAATATCCGGAACAGACCGAATATCTGGCCGGGCTGATGATTGAAAAACAGGCCCGCATGAATTTCCTCAACCGCTGCATGGCGACCCAG
>CADACE010000011.1 GCA_902786265.1 uncultured Chloroflexota bacterium
TCTTTTGATGCCGTCATTGAGATAGTGGTTCTGGGTCGCCATGCAGCGGTTGAGGAAGTTCATGCGGGCCTGTTTTTCAATCATCAGCCCGGCCAGATAGTCAGTCTTTTCCGGATATTTTTCCGCAACTGCGTAATAATACTGGCTGCAATCCTGTTCACGGATATTGGCGTCTTTACAGATCTTATCCAGGATCTCACGCCCTTCCATGCGCTTTTCCACAGTCGCATCCGGCATGTGGAAGATCACAGAGACACGCGCGACCAGCACCTTTGCGGTCATTTCCACAGCTTCGGCCGCTTTCATGATGAGCCGTTTGTTGGGATCTGCCGCGCGGAAAGCACTGCAGGCCGCCTCATAGTCCGCCAGCGCGTCCTTCAGCCGCGCGTCATAGGAGTCAAAATCGGTGATGTGCTCCAAACCATAGATATCCGGTTCGAAAATCTCTTCGGTCTTTTCGATCTCTTCGATGGATTTTTTCAGTTCGTCGTTCATCACCGGGCTCCTTTCTTCTTTTAGGAATCAGGATATAGGATATAGGGGATAGTGGGATATCCACCCCGATCCCTGAATCCTGGATCCTGAATCCTTATCTGAAAAAGAGTGTACACCCTGAATAAAAAAAAGAAAACCGGCAATGTTGTCGGTTGACAAAACGCAAATAATGTGGTAGCGATATAGAACAAACCGGAACGGGGACGGTTCATCCGAGGCGAATGCCGAGGAGTTCCGCCCTCCCGCATCGCAGGAAGAGCACATTTGGATCCATAGCAGGAGTCTTGACACCTTATCTTCAGGGACCGGGCACCTAAGCTTAGATTGGTCACAGCGCTGAATCCCGCGGAGAAGGTTTTTCGCTTGATGGGATGCCGTGATATCGGGGGACCGGACCGCAGGGCCTGTACCCGGGAGTTACGGCTCTGAAACATGTGGAGACGATTTTTCCCCTTGATGAGATACCGTGATATCGGGGGACTGGACCGCAGGGCCTGTACCCCGGGAGGCAGCGCACAACAGTGCGGTTCTGCTGTGCAGGCTGAGCTGCAGCTGCAGAGCCGACCAGGTTGTGCTTCATCCCATGTTTTTCGGAAAAATACGGTACACTGCTTAGATAAGGCGCGGGACATCTGCACCTGATACAAGTGTACCTGCTGCGCGACGGTACACATTGTATCAGGTGCAGATGTCCCTTCAGGCAGGGGGACGGGGCATGACGCCGAAATTATACAGATTGAGCGGGGCATCGCCCGGCGTCAGGACCTGTACCCCGAGGAAACGGCGCTGAATCACGCGGAGCCGACTTTTTCCTTGATGACATTTCGTGATATCGGGTACTGGCCCTTCGGTCCAGTCCCCCGGGAGGCGCTGCGCTGCATCAGCAGAGCCGACCAGGTTGTGCTTCGTCCTGCAGAATGTGCCGGTGTGCCACAAGGAAGCCCGCACCCGAAGCTCTCCGTGCTTCCGAGCCTGATTATTTCACATCAAATCTTGCGCGGGCTTCTTCCCATGTCTCGATCCCGGGCAGGTCGGGGATGTGACCGTCTTCCCCGTAATACAGGTAGGATTTGATATAATCGCTCAGGTCCTCACCGGAAACGCGGCTGAAAACATCGATAAACTTTTCCTCATTGACGGTTCCCCACTTATTTTCCGCGATCAGGGTCTGCAGGCCTTGTTTGAAGAGCTCATCGCCCAGTTTCTGATGCAGCGCATAATATACGATCGAACCGCCATCATAAGCAGGGTATCCGTAAAGCTCAAAATAATTTTTCCATTCAATTTCCTTCGGACCCGAAAAATGATCGTGTAACTTATCACTCATATCGCTGCCAAGCATATCTGAAAAGTAAGGGAAAACTCTTGCGTTGAGGTAAATCGTGCCGCAGGAAGCTTTCGTTCCCTCACACCATTCAGTAAATGTCACATCGGATCCTTTCATTGTGACCTGCTCCGCCGGGATCCGGCAGACTGCCGCAGCGGCTTTCACCGCTTTTTCGCGGATATAGAGCGTATCATCCTCAGGAATATTGAAAAAGCGCCGGAGATAAGCAAAGGAATCATCTGAGGTTTTCATAGAATAAGTTTCACCATTCGCGATGGTCTCATAGTTACCGCGGATCGTCTCGTTATAGGCATCAACGCCGTCTTTATGCAGCTTCCATAATGCCTCCCCATAAGTCGCGGCACCTTCCTTGAGCCATAAATCGCTCCAGTCTTCAAGGGAAATCAAATCTCCTAACCACTGATGGGTAATCTCATGCGCAAAAATTCTTTCTGTGGTGGTACTTGCATCGTAAAGCGACCTGCCCTGTGTCTCCAACGCCATGGAAAGCTGCGTTTTTGCGATGATCGCGCCAAGGTCTTCATAAGGATAATCCCCAAAATATGCTTCAAGCGCCGCGATGATCTCTTCCTGCATATCCGCCATCTGCCAGGCAGTTTCCGTATCGGGATGGCCGTGATCCACAAAATCCAGCTGTTTTTTCCCATCATCGGTTGTCTGCAGTTTCATGTCGAACGCACCGGCACAGATTGTAAAGAGGTACGGAGCGGTCAAAGCTTCCTGAGCGTAGGTGAAGGTAACGGTCCCGTTTTCCGCAGCCGAGTCCGGATCCCAGTTCCGCTCATAGCTTTTACCGGGGAGAATGACCGTCTCATTTGCTTCCTCGATCATCAGCAGACGCCCGCTGCCTGCCGGTACATAATTCGCGGGAACGGTAAAGGAATAATGATAAGTGGCCTTATCCTTCGGATGATCGTTACAGATATAATAGCGCCGTGCATTCACAGGCTCATTGAGCAAACAGAACCCGTTTTCAGGGATCCGGGAGCTCCCGTCAGGATCGAACAGTTCACCCCAATCCAGTTTTCCGCTGAAAGCCGCGTACATTTTGTATTCTGTATCGTGCGAAAAATTGTAATGCACGATCAGCTTCGTTTCCTGACGGTCATAGTCCGCGTCTATCCCATTAATGGAAAGGGCTGAGACCTCGTATTCGTCGGTAAAATCAAACCAGAGCTCATCCGTGTCCCACTCCGAAATAAAAGTAAGGACCTCGCTGACATCCCAGGTATCGCCCTCAAGGTTCCAGGCGATATCCATCTGGTAATCCTGCACGTCATAGCCGCAATTCCCTGCGTCCGGGAAAAAACTGTCCCGCACACATACATCCTGCGCCGAAGCAGACAAAACGATCAGCAGCATCATGGCAAACAAAAGAACAAACAGACTTTTTTTCACAGAGAAACTCCTTTAGGCAGCTGGTTTCTGGCAGCCAGGTGAAATAAGAAATAAGAAATCAGAAATAAGAAATTGTCCGACAGCAGACAGTGATTTGTACCTGATGACTGGAAACTACCTATCCTAATCCCTAATCCCTAATCTCTGATCCCTGATACCCGAAACCTGACACCTGATACCTGACATCACTGATACTTTTCAAAAACAGGCTCAATGAACAGCGACCATAACAGCATGGTCAGCGCGGGCATGAACAGAAACGGGAAAAGATAATTCAGGCTCCACTGCAGCACCTCGATCGTCAGCAGAACCAGGATGAGCGTACGGGGAAGATACGCGAAAGTGAAGCGAAATGCTGTTTTATTGAGAGAACCGAAATCAAAAGTAAAGCGGGAAAGGATCGGGAAAACCCAGCAGGCAGAACCCAGCGGGACGATCAGAACGACGTAATAAGCGATCCCGGCAGCAAAAGCGCTGCGGGATGTTTCTCCCAGCGCGAGCAGATAGCGGACCGTCAGCACACCCGCAAGGATCAGCGCACCCCACAGCAGGCTTGAGAAAAAAGCGTTTTTAAATTCAGTCCGGAAGGTTTTGAGGAAACGCGGGTAGACCACCGGCTCTCTGCGCCGGATGCCATGCACCACCGCGTCATACAGCGCGGTGGTGGCAGGTCCGATTGGGATCACCAGCAGGCAGAGCAGGGACCAGATCACACTCAGGAACAATATATCCGTGAGCAGGTTCAGCCCTTTCCAGAGAAAACCTTCCTGACTGAAGAGATTTTTCAGCATTGACCGTCCAGGATCTCAGTCACCTTTTCCGCTAAAGCTTCCGCTAAACGGCGATGTCCTTTGGCAGTCAGATGCATACAGTCGATTTTGTTGAATTCACCGATTCCTTCCGCGTCCATGAAAGCGCAGCCGGTCAGATCAGCCACTTTCCGATAATATTCAGCCAGAGCACGGGATTTTTCCGGACAGCCCGGCCCCATCTTCAGCCCGGCTTCGTCATCATACAATCCGTCAAGTATGTGCGGCGGGCAGACGATCAGGATCCGGGGAGCGTGATCACCCCAGCAGAGCGTACTCTGCGCTTTGCGGACCAGACGCTCCATCGCGCCGGCAATATTGACCGGTGTTGCGCTGAAATACGCCTTGGTATCGTTGGTACCCAGCATAATGATGAGCAGGTCCACCGGTTCATGACTCATCAGGATCGGCGAGATATGCGCAACGCCTGACATTCCCTCATGGATCGGGTCTTCAAACGCGCAGTTCCGACCGGAAAGTCCTTCTTCCAAAACCAGATATTCCTCTCCGAGCTTTTTCTGGAGCAGACAGGTCCAGCGTTCATTTTCATTGAAGCGGCTGCCATGATCCGCGCTGTCGGAGGGATCCTTGCAGGCACCGTGTGTGTTGGAATCACCGAAACAGACAATATGTTTTTTCATAAACCGATTTCTCTGATTTTTGCTTCGAGCGCAGCGGCGAGCTGACTGTGACCTTTCGCAGTCAGATGCATGCAGTCGACCTGATTGAATTCTGCCACACCTTCGGCATCCATAAATTCACACCCGAGCAGGTCAGCAGCCTGCTTCAGGTACTTCGCCAGTCCACGGGAGCGTTCCGGACACCCGGCACCCATCGGGCCGCCGGCAGCCTCATTATTATAAAGACCTTCACCGATCCACGGAGGGGCAACGATCAGGATTTTCGGGGCATGCTTTCCCCAGCAGGGGACAGACTGTGCTTTCAGTATCAGCCGCTGCATCCCCACACCGATGGCAGCCGCGTTCACGCCAAACCGTTCCTTCGTATCATTTGTACCCAGCATAATGATAAGCAGGTCGACCGGTTCATGGCTCATCAGGATCGGATAAGCGACATCCACAGCAGGCATACTCTCATGCAGCGCGTCTTCAAAGACAGTCGTGCGTCCGGAAAGCCCTTCCTCGAGCACAAGGTAATCTTTGCCGAGTTTTTCCTGCAGCAGGCAGGTCCAGCGTTCATCTTCATTAAACCGGTCACCGTGGTCCGCGCAATCCATGGGATCCGCGCAATAACCATGGGTGTTGGAATCTCCCAAACAAACAATATGTTTTCTCATAGCACCTCCATTACATCTGCGTATAAACTTCATCTTTTAAACTGCTTACAATAAAATCATATCACGCTTTATGGTAAAATGAACTTGTGAATCGAAGATTAGATGTCCGTTGATCCATATCAGTTGGAAACTGGACTCCTCAAGGCAGTAAGAAAGAGGAATAAATGTCAGATATTTTGAATGAAAATGTGTTTGAGCTGATCAGTAACAATTATTATGATCTAACAGTTTCTGAAAAAAAGATCGCGGACTTCATTATCGCGGATCCGGATAATGTCCAGCAGATGGGGATATCGGAACTTTCCGAAATCTGCGGCACCGCAATGGCAACCGTCTCCCGCTTCAGCCGCAAACTCGGTTATGATGGATTCAATGCCATGCGCATCGCCATTGCTCATGCGGTTTCCTCAAAATCCAACAACGCAGATCTGCTTACCGGCAAAATTACCATGGATGATTCATTCGAGGACGAATGCCGGAAAATTCAAACCGCGGATCTGGCAGTCATCAACCAAACATATGATTTGATCAACCGGGACCGGTATCTGGACGCTGTCGATTTGCTGCTGAACGCACATAAAGTCGTTTGCATGGGACAGGGCGGGTCTGTGATCATCGCAATGGAAGCAGCCCACCTGTTTTCCACGGTATCGGGAAAATTCATCTGCGTACAGGACAGCCATATGCAGGTGATCACCCTCAGCAACATGGATGAAAACGATGTCCTGATTTATTTTTCATATTCCGGATCTATCCGTGATATGATGGAAAACTTCAGGCTGGCAAAAAGCCGCAAAATAAAAACGATCCTTTTCACCCGTTTTCCGAAATCACCGGGGGCTGAAATGGCTGATATTGTCCTGCAATGCGGTTCCAGTGAAAGTCCTCTGCAGCTCGGTTCTATTCCTGCCCGTATTTCACAGCTTTTCATGCTCGACATCCTTTTTTCAGAATACTGCCGCAGGGACTATGAAGCAGCAAGAGAATCAAGGAGCAGAATTGCTGCCGCAATTTCCGAAAAGCACCTGGACTGAAAATTTTTTTCATATGTGACAGTGTCATGAAAATACGTGACATTTGTCATATAGTTTTTTCCGAATTCTTATGTAAAATTGTTAAGTAATAAATGATAAAGGGACATCCAAGTCCCGATTTTAATATATTTAGTCATAGGAGGACCTAATGAACAAACGTTTATCACTGCTTCTTGCTCTTTGTCTGATTTTCTCCTTTGCACTGGTCAATGCTGCCTCTGCTCAGGACATCACTCTCTGGACCTACCCCGTCGGTAACTGGGGCAATGCTGAATCTGTCCAGGCGCTGATCGACAAGTTCAACGAAGTCTACCCTGACATCCATGTCACAGTCGAGCTGCTTGACTACACCAATGGTGACGACCAGGTCAACACCGCTATCGAAGGCGGACAGGCTCCTGACCTCATTTTTGAAGGCCCGGAACGTCTGGTTGCGAACTGGGGTGCCAAGGGATTGATGGTCGACCTTGCTGACCTGTGGGCTGCCGATTATGCGAAGGAAATTTATCCTGCCATCGAATCCGCCTGCCACAACAGCGAAGGCGCTTATTATGAATTCCCGGTCTGCATGACCGCCCACAACATGGCCATCAACTATGACCTGTTCAAGGCTGCCGATGCTCTCCAGTACATCGATGAAGAAAACCACACCTGGACAACCGATGGCTTCGTCAATGCTGTGAAGGCTCTCTATGACTATGGCCAGGAAAATGTCGGTGCTGTTTACTGCTCCGGCCAGGGCGGCGACCAGGGTACCCGTGCTCTGATCAACAACCTCTATGGCGGCACCTTCACCAATCCGGAACACACAGCCTACACCGCTGACTCCGAAGAAAACGTGAAGGCTCTGGAACTGCTCCAGTCCATGGACGGCATCAACTTTGATCCTTCCATCAACGGCGGCGAAGAGATCCAGCTGTTCTGCAACGAAACCCTCGCTATGGCTTTCTGCTGGAACGTTGCTCAGGAAAAGACCCACGCTGCGAACCAGGATGTTGAATTCGACATCTTCCCGATGGCCTTCCCGTCCAACGGCGAACCGAAACTGCAGGGTGGTATCTGGGGCTTCGGTATCTTCGATAACGGCGATCCCGCCCGCGTTGAAGCCGCCAAGACCTTCGTCAAATTCATGACCGAAGACAATGCCATCTACACCGACGCTGTCACCACCTCTTCCTACTGGCCGGTCCGCGAACTCCCGGGCATCTATGAAGGCGATGACATCATGACCGAATATGGTCTGTTCATGAAGTACATGGGCGACTACTATCAGGTCACCAAGGGCTGGGCACAGGCCCGCACCGAATGGTGGAACATGCTCCAGCGCATCGGCGCCGGCGGCAATGTTGCTGAAGAAGTCTCTGTGTTCGTTGCCAACGCCAACGCCGCAGCAGGCAATTAATTAACTCTTAATGATCTTTTCAGCTCTCTTCTGGCTCTCGGAAGAGAGCTGAATCATAATGAGAAATGAGTAGTGAGAAATTACCTGTGATTCCGTCAAGACTCATTTCAAATCAAATTTCCCATTCCTGATTTCTCATTTTCAAAATCTATAAGGAGGCACATATAATGTTCAAACGAAAAGACGGCATGAGCCGCGCCCTCGTAAGACGTGAAACGATAGCCGGTTATCTCTTCATGTTACCCAGCCTGTTTTTCTTCATCGTCTTCGTTGTATATCCGATGTTCATGTGCATCTTCACCAGTTTCTTTGATTCAACGATGGGAACGACAGAAGATGTCTTTATCGGATTTAAAAACTATATCGAACTGTTCCAGGACCAAATCTTTCTCGGAGCGCTGAGAAACACACTGATCATCGTGCTGGTTTCCGTCCCGATCACCTGCATGTTCTCGCTTTGGGTCGCATCCGCGATCTATGATATGAAGGACTGGGCATGCAGTCTTTTCCGCTGTGTATTTTACCTCCCGGTCGTTACAGGTTCTGTTGCGGTAACAGTGGTCTGGAAATGGATGTTTAATAACTACTACGGCATCTTCAACTACCTGCTGAAAAACGTAGGGATCATCGATAAAAATATCAACTGGCTCGGTGACCCGCAATATGCGCTGGGCTGTATCATCCTGATCCTGCTCACCACCTCTGTCGGACAGCCGATCGTGCTGTATGTCTCTGCCCTTTCCAACGTTGATCAATCACTCGTGGAAGCCGCCGAAGTCGATGGAGCCACCCGCAACCAGTGTTTCTGGCGCATCAAATGGCCGCAGATCATGCCGACCACACTGTACATCCTGGTCATCACCACCATCAACTCCTTCCAGTGCTTTGCGCTGATCCAGCTGTTGACATCGGGCGGTCCAAATCACAGTACCGACACGATCATGTATTACATCTATTATTCGGCGTTCAAACTGTACCGCTACGGTTACGGTAACGCGATGGGCGTTATCCTGATGATCATCATCGCTTTGCTTTCCGCAGTCCAGTTCAAAGCGGCTCAGACCAATAACTAAGGAGGGACAGGATGAAAACGAAATCAACTGGATATCGGATTTTTTCAACAGTCGTCATCGTGATCCTTGCGATCCTCTTCACCTTCCCGCTGTACTGGATCATCACCGGATCTTTCAAACCGGCGAAAGAGATCAACGCCAAGAGTCCGACCTGGTGGCCGCAGACCTGGACAATAAAGAACTATAATACCCTGATGAGCAAGCAGAAGGCTCCGCTGTGGGAAATTGAAATTCCCTTCTCCCGCTACGTCAACGAGGATGGGACCGCCACTGTTATTTCTTCCGGGCCGACGGTACCGGGTGCCATCCGCTGGCTGGTCAACACGGTCTTTATGGCGGTAACGGCAATGCTGCTGACCTGTTTCACCTCCGCGCTGGCAGGATACGCGCTGGCGAAAAAAAGGTTCATCGGGAGGAGCATCGTCTTTACCCTCATCGTGTGCGCTATGGCCCTGCCGAAACAGGTTATTCTGATCCCGCTGCTGCGTGAGATGTCAAGCCTGAAGCTGTATAACACGATCTGGGCTGTGATCTTCCCGATCGTCGGCTGGCCTTTCGGCGTATTCCTGATCAAACAGTTTGCCGAAAGCGTTCCTTCCGAGGTTCTGGAAGCGGCTACCATTGACGGTGCGAGCGAACTGAGGACATTCTTCCAGATCGTCTTCCCGATGATCAAACCCGGTGTCGGAGCCCTCGCCATCTTCACCTTCATCAACTCCTGGAATGATTATTTCATGCAGTTGATCATGCTGACTTCCACCCGCAACCTGACCATTTCCCTTGGTATTGCCAAGCTGCAGGGGGAAAACTCCACGGACTTCGGTCTGATTATGGCAGGTGCGGCTGTGGCTGCCGTGCCGATCATCATTGTCTTCCTCGTCTTCCAGAAATACTTCACAAAAGGTATTACGATGGGGGCTGTAAAGGGGTAAAAAGTAAAGGTGAAAGGTGAAAAATTACCCTTCCCTTTTGGCTGCTGACAAATATACATCAAATACTGATTACAAAACACGAAAGGAACAATTATGATTATCGCGAAAAAAGAACACGCAAATTGCTACAAGGGGATCCACCCCCGTCTGGATAAGGCATTGGATCTGCTTCAGGATGATGAATTTATCGCCTCTGTCGTCGGGACCGAGAAAAAATTCATCGAGGGGGATGCCCTGTACGCCTTCCGCAACGAATACAGCACGGTTCCTCTCGAAGAAACCTATTTTGAAGCACACAAAAAATATCTGGATATCCAGATGGTCATCTCCGGACAGGAACGCTGTGAGATCGCGGACCCGGCCACGCTGGGTGAACCTTTCAAGGAAAAGCCGGATTTCAAGGGTTATCATGGCGACGGAGAACAATCTGTCGTGCTGCGTCCCGATAATTTTATGGTCGTCTTCCCCGGTGATGCCCACAGGCTCAAAATCGCGGTTAACCAGCCGGAACCGATCGTGAAAATCGTGTTCAAGGTTCTGGTGTACGAAGAATAGCCTGCAAGCTATTGAATTCAGCAGAAAACAACTGAAAAAATGAAAGGATCGTTTGAAATGAAAGAAAAATACGCAGGAATTTTCCCCGCATTTTATGCCTGTTATGACAAAAACGGAGAAATCAGCGCACAGGCTGTTCAGGATATGACAGAATACCTGATCGGAAAAGGCGTGACCGGCCTGTATGTCGGCGGATCCTCCGGTGAGTGCATTTACCAGTCTGTAGCAGAACGGAAACTGGTGCTGGAAAATGTAATGAAGGTTGCCAAAGGACGCATCGTGATCATCGCTCATGTTGCCTGCAACAACACCAAAGACAGCATGGAACTGGCCGCACATGCTGAAAGCCTGGGTGTCGACGCGATCGCTTCCATTCCGCCGATCTATTTCCATCTGCCGGACCGCGCTATCGCAAAATACTGGAATGATATCTCCTCAGCCGCTCCAAACACGGATTTCTTTATCTACAATATTCCCCAGCTGGCGGGCGTCTCTTTGAACACTTCACTCCTGCGCACCATGCTCAAGAATCCCTGTGTAAAGGGTGTGAAAAACTCATCCATGCCCGTGCAGGATATCCAGATGTGGAAGGACGAGGGATGTATCGTTTTCAACGGACCGGATGAACAGCTGCTTTCCGGACTGGCTGCCGGAGCTGACGGCGGGATCGGCGGTACCTACGCTTCCATGCCGGAGCTCTATATCCGCATCTACCAGCTTTTCCACGAGGGAAAAATGGAGGAAGCCCGCGAGATCCAGAATGAATGCTGCCGTCTGATCTATGAAATGTGCACCGCGCAGGGAAATCTGTACGCCGTTCTCAAGGAGATCATCCGCATCAACGGCGGACCTGATGCCGGCGACGTGCGCGATCCTCTGTTCCACCTGCAGGAAGCAGACAAAGCTATCGCCGCTTCCTGTGCCGGAAAGATCCGGAATTTGATCGAAAAGTATTGCAAATAGGATTCTCAGGGATCAGGATTCAGGGATCAGGTCCCAGGGACCGGGAAAGCGTCTTCCGTAAAACAGGGATACATCTGAAAACCTGATTTCAAAAATAATTAAAATGAGCTCTTTGTTTTGAAAAGGGCTCATTTTTTTTACCGAAGCACATGAGGTCGGTTCTGCTGTGCCAGCTGCGAGGCATCATCAGAGCAGACCTCGTCGTAGTTCGTTTTCGGAATAAATTGCGCTCGAAATAATCAGACAGAAACAGATCGATCATCCTTATAACGGTTTTCCGTGACAGACTGCATCACGGAAAACCGTTATCCTATATATCTTTACGGCTCAATGATATTGAAATTCCGGTTGATCGGAGTCATGTACTTCACCAGCCGGGCGGGAACCGTATCATCGCCTTCGATCTGCATCTTCGCGGTGACATCCGTGTTTCCGTTCATCAGGGCCAGAAGCTGGAGCCGTGCGCAGGTAATCGTGCAATCAGTCTCGAGATCAGTCTCACCCTTATAAACCATCAGCACACCGTCGCGGCGGATAACCCGGAAAGTTTCCCCGGTATCCGCGATATTGAGCTTAACGGACAGATCATCGTTCTGTGCAGCCAGTGCGTCCGTCATGATGTCGATATACGTCAGGATCATATCAACGGTCATGCTGCGGATCGTTGATTCACGGCCGAGATTAGTCCCTTCCTTTTCCGCCTGGTTGCCTTCACGCAATTCCCATGCGCCCATCAGATAGGCACTGCGCCACGGACCGCTTTCAGCCTGGTAGCCCATCTGTTCCAACGCGTCCGCGCACAGATCCCGCGCGGCCTGATTGGACGGGTCGGCATAGACCAGTTCCTTCGTGACCTGCGCTACCCACTGGTATTCGCCCTTTTCATAGTCCGCGCGTGCTTTTTCCAGCACCGCGTCCACGTCGCCCAGGTATTCCACCCATTTCTTCGCCGTATCTTCCGGCTTCAGCGGGTTCAGGTTCACGGGATTCGCGTCATACCATCCCATATAACGCTGGTAGACAGCCTTAATGTTATGGGAAAGGGTCCCGTAATACTGACGGGTGTACCAGACTTTGTTCAGGCGTTCGGGCAGGGTAAGTGTCCGGGAGATCTCAGCGGCAGTCATGCCCTGGTTGAGGTAATGCAGCGTCTGGTTGTTGATGAACTGGTAAACAGCAGCTGTGTCTTCCATGTAATTACGAATGGTCTCATTTTCCCAATGCGGCCAGTTGTGGCTCTGGAAGACCACCTCAACCTCATCCCCAAACAGATATTCCGCCTCCAGAATATACTTTGCCCAGCCAGCCGCGTCCCGAACCTGTGCACCGCGCAGTGTGTAGATGTTGTGCATGGTGCCGGTGCAGTTTTCCGCGAGCCATAAGCCTTTATAACGCGGGAACCAGGCATTCATCTCCGCGGGAGCTTCCGTCCCCGGCGTCAGCTGGAATTGGATCTCCAGCCCGTCAATAACGATAGTCTCATTGCTGCAGACTTCATAGGTCGGGGCCAGCAGCCCGATCGTACCGACAGATTGTCCGAGGCCGATACCGATCGCCATACGACCGGTTTCACCGGGAGCCATGAGCGCGCCGTATTGGTACTGAGCCCGTCTGCCCATCGCAGGTCCTGCGTAAAGGTTTTCACTGACCGCGTGTTCCAGGAACCCTTCCGGTGCCAGGACCACGACTTTGCCGGAAGCGAGCTGATCCTCAAGAGAAAGGGAAGCATCCGCGGCATCCTCTTCATTGATCAGGCCGAAGATACCGCCGTAATGATCGATGTGGGAATGGCTGTAAAGGACGGCCTTTACGTCGATCGGTCCGAAGTGTTTTTCCATCAGAGCTTTGGCTGCAGCCATATCTTCCTTGCACATCAGCACATCAAAGACGATCCAGCCGTTGTCCGTTCGGATAAAGGTAGCGTTGGCCATATCGTAACCGCGCACCTGATAGATCCCATCCGTCACCTCAAAAAGGCCGGCATAGGCATTCAGCTGGGTATTGCGCCACAAGCTCGGGTTCACGGTATCCGGAGCTTCGGCATCCTTTACAAAATCAAAAGCAGTCACATCCCAGGCGACAACACCGTCTTCCCGGTAGATCACGACACTTTCAGGTGCCTCGATCAGACCGCGGAGGGCATTTTCTTTTTCGCTCTCATCGCTGAAATCCAGCATGTCATACCAGGCCGCGTTTGCGGCAGCGGTATGTTCGGTTGCTTCGTTCGCGGCAGAAACCGGTGATGCACAAAGCAGGAGCAACAGACAAAAGAGAATTGTCTTTATAAACGGGCAGCTTTTTTTCATAGGATCCTCCTTTTCGGGTTGAACAAAAATGGCTGCAAAACAAACATTCACAACACTTCCGGACTATGTCAATTGATCCGAAAGCGGAAAGGCCGGAACATTCTTCTTTGTAAAACGCGAAAACAGCATATCCTTCAGCATGATCAGCTCATTTTCCGGATCACCGCCATTTTCATACACAACGGCCAGCCCCACCGCGTATCTGGTCACCGCGGCCAGCATGATGTGGAACGTGGCAGAAAACATCATTGGTTCGGGGATCTCTGTGTTCAGGGTACCGTCACGCTGTCCCCGTTCATACAGCTCATGGAAAATCCGGCCAAGACTGTCGGTCATCCGCAGATACGGCTCACGCTGCTCCGGTGTTCCCGTCTCGAACCAGAGGTAATTATTGAAGTTATAGTTGAAGCGCAGGATATCGCCATGATTGCGGTAAAGGTCCAGAAACGCATCCAGATAAAACCGAAGGTATTCCGCCCCGGTCATCTGTGCCATCTTTTCCGGGGGAAGGTAAGTATTATAAAGGCTGATGTATTCTTCCCACTTTCGGGTCCCGACCGCCAGTACCAGCTCAAGCTTTGTCGGAAAATAGCGGAAAACCGTCGCCCGTCCGACACCGCTGGCTTTCGCGATCTCCGGGATGGTGACAAGCTCTATTCCCTTTTCCGTAAAAAGACGGAAAGCCGTTTCCAGAATATGCTGCTGCTTTGCCAGCTTCCAGGGTTTTCCTGCCGAATAGCCGCGGTCGTTTTCCATATCTCCCCTGCATTTTTGAGCTTTACAGTCTCAATTTTAACAGATGTACGAAAGGATGTCAAGCACAAAAATAATCAAATATTTAAAAACAAAGAAGGCATTTTATGATTATGCCTTCTTCATTCTTTACAATTCAATTCTTTTGAAATTTACAGGCCGAGTTCTTTCCTGTACCCATCCAGCTCCGGCTGATTGCCGTAGATGAAGTGATCGGGGATGATCTCTTCCCACACCGGTTTGTCTGTCTCATAGTGATGGACTGACGGATCATAAACCAGCAGCTTCTTGGAGCGTTCCAGATAAGGATTCGGATTCGGGACCGCGGAGAGCAGCGCCTTTGTATAGGGATGCAGCGGATGGAGGAAGAGTTCTTCCGACTCCGCGAGTTCCACGATGCGTCCCTTGTGGATCACCGCGATACGGTCGGAGATGAAGCGGACCACGGAAAGGTCATGGGCGATGAACATATAGGTCAGTCCGCGGCTCTTCTTCAGGTCGTTCAACAGGTTCAGCACCTGGGCACGGATCGAAACATCCAACGCGGAGATCGGTTCATCCGCCACGACGAATTTCGGCTGCATGATCAGCGCACGGGCGATGCCGATACGCTGACGCTGTCCGCCGGAGAACTCATGCGGGAAGCGGCTGGAGAACTCCGGCAGCAACCCCACTTCCTGAAGAGCCTTCTGCACCTTATCCTGACGGTCATGTTCGTCTGTATAAAGGTGATGGTTGATAAGACCTTCGGAAACGATGTAGTCCACCTTGGCGCGTTCATTCAGGGAGGCCATCGGGTCCTGGAAGATCATCTGGCAGGAACGGATCACATTCAGGTCCTGTTCCTTGGAGATCTTGCCGTTGATCTTCTGACCTTCGAGATACACTTCACCCGCTGTGATCGGGTTGATGCGGACCAGTGCCCGTCCAATGGTAGTTTTCCCGGAACCGGATTCACCCACAAGCGCGAAGGTCTCGCCCTTGTAGATACTGAAGTTCACATGATCGACCGCGACAAACTTCTTGCGTCCGGAGCCGAAGGTGACCTGCATATCCTTGACTTCAATCAGGGTCTCCCGATTGGGATCCAGATGCGGATGGTAAGCGTTCGGATCTGTCCCCTTGGATTTGTTATCCTGTGTTTCCAGCAGCTTGATAGCCTGAGGCTGTTCAATGTGCGGGGCGCGGGGGTCACGGATCCAGGCCTTTACCATGTGGGTGGAGGTCACTTCATACATCGGCGGTTCTTCGAGGAAGTCAATGTTCAAAGCCTTTTTATTCCGGGGGGCGAAGGCGTCACCCTGGATCTTGTTGAAGAGGTTCGGCGGAGTTCCGTCAATAGCCGGCAGCTTTTCGCCCTTGACTCCCAGCTGCGGCAGAGCGGAGAGCAGTGCCCAGGTGTAGGGATGCCAGGGGTCGAAGAAGACTTCATTCGCCATACCGACTTCGATCACCTGCCCGGCGTACATCACCGCTACCCGGTCCGCCACATTGGCGACCACGCCCAGGTCATGAGTGATGTAGATGATGGTCATGTTCTGCTCTTTCTGCAGCCTGCGGATCAGGTCGAGGATCTGAGCCTGAATGGTCACGTCCAGAGCGGTTGTGGGTTCATCACAGATCAGAATCTGCGGTTTGCAGGCGACCGCGATGGCGATCACGACACGCTGCCGCATACCGCCGGAAAACTCATGCGGATACTGCTTGTAACGGCGTTCCGGGTCCGGAATACCGACCGCGTCCAGAATGCGGATGGTCTCCTCTTTCGCCGCCCTGCCGTGCAATCCCTGATGGAGTTCAACGGATTCCTGAATCTGATAGCCGATAGTCTTCAGCGGGTTCAGCGAAGTCATCGGGTCCTGTGTGACCATGGCGATCTTCTTCCCGCGGATCTTCAGCCATTCACGTTCAGTCAGTTTTGTCAGATCCTGTCCGTCATATTCGATTTTACCGTGCGTGATGGATCCGTTTTTATCCAGCATACCGACAAAGCATTTGGTAAAAACGCTTTTCCCGGAACCGGACTCACCGACAATGGCAAGTGTCTCGCCCTCATACAAATCAAGGGATGCACGGCGGATGGCTGTGAGCTGATTGCCGCGGAGTGAAAATGTCACTTCCAGATCTTCAGCGGAAAGCAGCGGTTTTTGTGACAGCACCTGACGCGCTCGGGCATCGTAATCAAAAGCGTGGATATCTTTATTATCGCTCATTCTTCTGCCCTCCTTTATACATGATTGCGCGGGTCACAGGCATCGGAAAACGCGTTGCCGACCAGATAGAAAGTGATGGTGATGATGGAGACGATGATCGCCGGGAAGATGAGTGTGTACGAAGCACGCGGGAACACGGCACGGGCTGCAGAAAGCAGCATGCCGAGGGACGGTTTGGTGATGTCCATCAGCCCAAGGTAGGTGAGGGTCGTCTCATAAGCGATCGTGTTCGGGATGGCCAGTGCCAGACGCAGGATGATGACGGAGACCAGATAGGGGAAGATGTTGCGGAACAGGATCCGTCCCAGGCCGGTACCCAGACATCGGGATGCCAGATTGTATTCCCGGTCACGATACATGAACACCAGATTGCGGACGTTGCGGGCAGTCGCCAGCCAGCCGAAAGCCACCATGGCGATACCCATCGTGACCATATTTTTGCCTACCATCAGCGCGATCAGCGTCATATAAATAATGGTAGGAATATTATCGATAAGGTTGTAAAGCTCTGTAAAGAAGCGATCCAGCGGACGAACATAACCCCAGACCAGCCCGATCAGTACGCCGAGTGTGATCTGTCCAAGAGAGACCAGCACTGCCAGCAGAATGGAAGCACGGGTGGCGTACCAGACCTGAGCCCAATAGTCCTGACCGATCGCGTTGGTACCGAACCAGAATTCACTGTTCGGCGGAATATAGGAGCGGTTGATCGGGTCCGGTGCCATATTGATGTCATATTTTCCGATGGCACTGGCAATGAAGGTAAAAATGAACAGCGCAATAAACACGATGGACATGAACACGGCGGACTTGTTCTTCAGGAAGTTCTGCCATACGCTCTTCCAGTAGGAATAATTGGAATAACCGATTCGTTCAGCTTCCATCGGTTTGTATTCAGCAAATTCAAACAGCTGCTTTTCCGGCAGGTTATAACGGGAAGAAACATACTCCCGGCCCATCGGTCTTTCTTCATACAAATGCGTATCAATTTTTTCCGGTTTCAGATCAAGGTTCGGAACCGGCTGTTCCATTTCCTGTACGGTTTTCTTTGGTGTTTCCTCGTTCTTGCTCATCAGCGCACCCCTTCCTTTCCGGTCAAAGTAATACGTGGATCGATCATTGTCATCAGCAGGTCGCCGACGAACACCCCCATGATGCCCATTGTTGCGTAAAGCAGCACAATTCCCTGAACAAGGTTCAGGTCATAGCGGCTGATGGCCATCGTCAGTTCCGGCCCCATTCCGGGAACCGCGAAAAAGGTTTCGACCAGGAGAGAACCGCCCACTGTCAGCAGAATGGAATAAGGCAGATACTGAGCCAGCGGAACAAAGGCATTTTTTAAAACGTGTCGGAACATGACCTGACGGGTCGTCAGACCTTTCAGTTTCGCAAGGCGGATATAGTCCTTGTTCAGTTCATCCACCATATAACGGCGGGTCCAGAGCATATAGCCGGCTGTGGAACCGATGGAAAGACAAACGATCGGAAGGACCATGGTAAGCCCCGGATTTTTCGCTGTGGCATCATAACGCATCGGCAGCCCGAAGAAAGAAGCCCCCGCGATCATGATCACGGTATAAATAACCAGATGCGGCACCGCGTTGACAATGACCGTATAGGCGGTACCGATGTGGTCAACGATCCGGTCCTTGAACATGGCCTGAAGCACACCGAAAACCACACCCAGAACCAGGGAAATCGCCAGAGAGATGAGCCCGATTTTCGCGGAAACGGACATCTTGGTGGCAATTACATCGGTCACATATTGGTTCTTTTCCAGCCGGATGCTTTTCCCGAGATTGAATTTCAGCTTTAACTGATAATCATCTTTGAGCTTACCCGCAAACGGGTCCTCCCCTTTGGATTTCATCGAAAGATATTTCCAGAGGTTGACCGACTCGATCGTCTTCACCTCTTTGCCTTTGGCGTTGAAAACCCGAAATTCAAACATATCCCGGAAGAAATCTCCCAGTTGAGCCAAAACAGAGCGGTTAACGTAGCCGGTACCCTGAGCTTCACCGTGATTGCAGGCTTCACAGGGATGTCCGTCAATAACACCTTTACCGTTGCATTCATGACAGATTTCCATGATACCGAGACGTTCCAGTTTCGCGTATTTCTGGGCTTCGGTGAATTTCATCAATTCATCTTCCGTGAAGAAATAGTCGCTTGGCATCAGACGGAGCAGGAAAAATACAATACACACAACCAGCAGGATCACAAGGATCGACTGAAAAAATCGTTTCAGAATGTATTTGACCATGCGTTCTTTCCTCCTTTATGCTCGTAATTTATTTGTTAGTCATTAGTCATTAGTCATTAATCATCCCCAAAACTAACTGATGGCCACTGACTACTGACTACCCTTATATAAAAATCCGGGGCAGTCCCTTGAGGGGAACTGCCCCGGAGGCAGTTCATGAAACCGGAACAAAACTGTTCCGGAAGGAACGAATATTACTCAGCTGCGTAAGCGGCGGCGTTGGCTTCAGCCTGTTCGGTGGTCAGCAGTTCGGTGCTGGTGTTCCAGTCGACATAGCGGTAAGCCTGCATACCGTACATGGAATAGACCTTGGAGTAGTTGTCGATCTTGGTCAGTTCCCAGGCGACTTCGTAGGAGCACGGGATCACCAGGGCGTGATTCAGGAAGCAGGCTTCAGCCTTTGCGAAGGCGGCGTAGCGGGCATCCATATCATCAGTGATGGCTTTCGCGGCAACAACGAGATCGGTGAATTCCTGGTAGTCGGCGATCAGATCCGGATCAGTGGCTTCATTGATGTAGCTGTAAGCATTGGAATAGTAAGCAGCGGTATCATCGTAAGTTTCCTGACCGAGGAAGTTGATCGGGTCAGCGAAGTCAGCGCCCCAACCGTTGATGAAGAAGGAAGCTTTGTGCGGCTTGCGGACTTCATTCGCCAGGGAGGAGATGTAGGTGTTGGTCTTCAGAACGACATAGTCATCACCCAGACCTTCGCGGAAGATGTTTTCCAGAACCTTCGCGGTCTGAGCAGCGACATCGGAACCGCCGGCGATATAGTAGTCAACAGTCACCGGGAAGGTGACGCCCTTGGCGCTCAGTTCTTCCATAGCCTTGGCCTTGTATTCGGCTGCCAGTTCAGGATTGACACGGGCGTAGGTTTCGTAGTTGTACTGCAGGCCGAGTTCATCGCGGACCAGCTGGGTGTAATCGGTACCGTCAGAGGTGAAGGATACGCCGTTGCCGGTATAGCAGAAGTTCTGGCAGCTCAGCGGGTTGATGGAGTTGGTGCGGGCGAAGTAGCCGGTCAGATCGAGACCATAGTACAGGGATTTGCGGAAGTTTTCGTTAGCAACAGCCAGGTTCCAGTTGGTGTCCGGGGTTTCTCCGTCTTCCAGGTTCTTGTTGTAAACAAGGTGCATCTGGTAGGAGTACTTGGTCGGGCGGGCTTCAACGAGGTTGGCATTGTATTTGTTGTTCTTGTCGCCATAGATTTCCTGCAGGGTAGCCTGGTCAAGGGAAACGTGATCGAGTTCGCCCTGGTCCAGCAGCTGGAACGCAACAGAGACGGAGTCAACCATCTTAATGGTGACGGTGTCGAAGCGCTTCACATTGGCATCATTCCAGTAGTTCGGGCTCTTGGTCAGGACCTTCTGGTTGGTGTATTCGAAATAAGTGACGGTGTAAGCGCCGTTGTACCACATGTCTTCCCAGGTGATATCGCGGTAGCCTTCCACACCGACTTCTTCGATGAGTTCAGCGGAAAGCGGATACAGGCAGTTGTAGGTAGCAACTGACGGGAAGTACGGCAGGCTGTCAACCAGAGTGTAGGTGATGGTGCCGGCTTCGTCGTCAACAGCGATGCCAACCAATTCGGCGAATTTGGAATCTGCGTCAGCGGTCAGAGCCCAGGCAGCTTCGGTACCTTCGGATTCGGTCAGTTCTTTGGTGTAGTTGTAATAAGCTTCTGCACCTTCGATCATTTCCATCGGCATGGAAGCGTTGTAGGAATCGTTCTTCGCGTAGTTCAGAACCCATTCCAAACCGGTTGCCCAGTCGGAAGCAACAACGTCAGCCTGAACTTCACCGTCTTTGTCAAACCAGGTCATGCCTTCATTGAGGGTGAAGACCCAGGTCTTACCATTATCCGGGCTTTCATAGGACTTTGCGGCGTTGGTCTTCAGATCACCATGGTTGTCGTTGGTCAGAAGGCCATCGAAGCAGTTGGTCAGAACGTTCAGGTCGGCGGCAGCCTGGGAATAGTGGATGTTCCAGGTTTCCAGTTCACGGGCCTTTGTTTCATAGGTGTTCAGGTTGGTCAGTTCTTCAGCCATTGCCATGGAGACAGCACTGAGGATCATGACGAACGCTAACACGACAGCAAGCATTTTTTTCATATTTATTCCTCCAAATCAAAATATGACATTTAAAATGTTCTCATTATTTTACCGTTTTCATAAAATGACGTCAAGAATTTTTTAAAAATGAATAATATACGATATTTTTTGATAATCAGCGGTCAGTGAACAAAAAACGGGACAGCGTTGATACTGTCCCGTTTCAGCGAATCGTAATTTAATGATTATTCAGCAGCCCAGGCGGCGGCGTTCGCGGCAGCTTCGGCGGTGGTCAGCGGTTCGGTGCTGACTTCCCAATTCGCGTAACGATAAGTCTGCATACCGTACATGGCATAAACACAGCTGTAGTCATTGATCTTGGTCAATTCCCAATTGATCTCATAGTGGGTCGGGATGACAAGAGCGTGATCGAGGAAGCAGGCTTCGGCTTTCGCGAAAGCGGCATAACGGGCATCCAGGTCATCGATGATGGCATCAGCAGCTTTGACCAGTTCGGTGAACTCTTCATAAGCGGCGATCAGATCCGGATCGGTAGTCTCATTGATGTGGCTGTAAACAGTGGAGAAATAAGCGGAAGTATCGTTGTAAGTCTCCTGTCCGAGGAAGTTGATCGGGTCCGCAAAGTCAGCACCCCATCCGGTTTTGTAGAAGGATGCTTTCCGCGGTGTGCGGACTTCGTTCCCGATAGAAGAAATATAGGTGTTGGCGGTCAGAACAACGAAATCATCACCCAGCCCTTCACTGAAGATGTTTTGCAGTACCTTTGCGGTCTGGGCTTCCACATCATCGGAACCGTTGAAGTAGTAATCCACATTAACAGGGAAAGTGACACCCTTGGCGGTAAGCTCTTCGATGGCTTTTGCCTTGTATTCTGCAGCCGCTTCGGGATCATAACGGTTGTAGACCGTGTAATCATAATCAACACCCATTTCATCACGCACCAGTTTTGTGTAATCCGTACCGTCAGAGGTAAAGGAAACGCCATTCCCGGTGTAAACATAGTTCTGGCAGTTCAGCGGATTGATGGCATTGACACGGGCAAAATAATCTGTCAGATCAAGACCGTAATACAGCGCCTTGCGGAAATTTTCATTGGCGATCGCCAGGTTCCAGTTGGTATCGGGTGTGGTGCCGTCTGCGAGGTTCTTGGCAAAATCAAAGTGGAAGTGATACGCGTACTTGGTCGGGCGCATTTCAACGAGATAGTTGTGATATTTATGATTTTCGTCTCTGTAGATTTCCTGCAGTGTTGCCTGGTCCAGTGAAACATGATCCAGTTCTCCCTGATCAAACAGCTGGTAAGCGACCGCGTTGGAATCGACGATCTTCACTGTGATGGAATCAAGGCGGTTCACATTGGCATCGTTCCAATAATTCGGGCTCTTGGTGAAGACCTTCTGGTTGTCATATTCAAAATACGTGATCGTATACGGACCGGAATACCACATATCTTCCCAGGTCACATCACGGAAACCTTCAACACCGTATTCTTCAATAAACGCGGCTGAAAGCGGGTACAGGCAGTTATAAGTGGCAACTGACGGGAAGTAAGGGAGTTTGTCGATGAGTGTGTAAGTGATCGTGCCGGCTTCGTCGTCACAATCAATACCGACCAATTCATCAAATTTGGAACCGGCTTCGGCAGTCAGCGCCCAGGCGGCTTCGTTGCCTTCTGTGGTTGCAAGTTCCTTTGTGTAATCATAATATGCCTGCGCACCGGCGATCATCTGGTTCGGCATGGAAGTGTTGTAAGAATCGTTCTTTGCGTAATTCAGCACCCATTCCAGGCCAGTTGCCCAGTCGGAAGCCAGAACATCAGCCTGATATTCACCGTCTTTGTTGAACCAGGTCATACCTTCATTCAATGTGAAGACCCAGGTCTGTCCGTCATCGGTGGTTTCATAAGATTTTGCCGCGTTCAGCTGCATGTTCCCATGATTGTCATTGGTCATCAATCCGTCGACCAGGTTAACCAGCACATTGTTGCTTGCGGCCCACTGGGAATAGAGAACATTCCAGGTGTCAACTTCACGGCCGCGGGTCTCATAAGAGACAAGATCCTTTTTTTCCGCTGCTGACGCCATTGTGAAGGCAGAAAGAAGCAGAAGCATCGACAATACGATTAACAGCATCTTTTTCATAATAATAAGTTCTCCTGAAAGAGTGAAAATTTCATGTGATTTTACCTTGCCGGTTTTCATGCGTCAAGATTGAAACAGGGAAAAAATGATTCAGACATAATCCAATATGAAGGGAAAGGAATACATCAATAAGATCACATAATCACATCAGGAGCTTCGCTCCCATTGTCAACATCAGCTCTTCCGAGGGATGTTTTTTCAGTTTTTTATAAGCTGCACATCAGCGCAGTGACAATTGTAAGAATACGGGGGTGCCGGGGCGCACGCGTTACCTTGCTCAGCTCGTGCGCCCCGGCTGATAAAAACAAGACGCGGACCATTACTTCGGCAGGCAGCTGCCGCTCGTTCCGCGCCTGCTGCGAAGCAGCATACCCGCTTATATATTATTTCAAGGTACTTGCTTTCTTCACGCATCTCATCATGTTTTCATCTGTTAACTTTTCGATAAAATATATGTAAAATCTGATAAAATTGAAAAACAGAAGAGGGCAACTTGAAAAAAATCAAAGAGATCTATGAACCTTATATGCTCCGCCCGATGATCTACATGACCTTTACCCGTTTTGTACTGGCTTTGTTCATCACGCTGCTGGCGGATTTTTTCATTTCGCAAAATGTCGGGCATTCCGTGAAAAAAAACGGATTTTTCATTTGTGCCTTTGTGTTCGCACTGCTTGCCGTGATCGCCTGGCTGCGGCTGGACGGAGTAAAGCTGCCGCAGCTCATGATGATGCGGATCAACCCTTCCAAAAAACCTTCCCGCATGTACGGCGATATGATCGATCATATTGAGGAACGTCCGGGAATCGCTTTCGACGACCTTGATGACAGAGAAAAGGATATCTGCATTCTGGCAGCGAACCTCTTTTGCTGTTTTGTCTTCCTGCTGACCGCCCTGATATTGAAATAATCTTTTTACTTGATTGTGCTAAAGTAATGAAAGAGTGATCCGAACCCTTTTTAAACAGAAAAGTGTGGTATATTATTCAACCGTAGAAATTTTTATAAGATCATATACATATTTAAGAAAAAGAGTTTCCGGTTTTGAGACGAGAATTATTCGAAAGCAACATCTATCCCATGACAGCGGTTTCAGATAACTGCTGCCGTGTTTTTTCAGTTATTAACAGGAGGTGAGACACATTATGCTGCGATATTTTGTAAAACGCATTTTACTGGCTATCGTTACTGTGTTCATCATCATCACGATCACATTTTTTGCGATGAATGCGATTCCGGGCGGTCCGTTCGCATCGGAAAAAGCCCCTTCCGCAGCTGTGAAAGCGGTGCTTGAAGAGCGATACAATCTGGACAAACCCGTAGGCGAACAATTCATTTTATATCTGAGAAACATTCTTCACGGAGACTTTGGAGTTTCATTAAAGACCGGCCGTCCGATCACAACGGTGATCACGGAATCCTTCGGCATTTCCGCCCGGCTCGGGCTCATGGCAGCGGTTGTCGCTGTGGTGTTCGGACTGACATTCGGAAGCATCGCGGCTCTGACCCGCAGCGGTATTTCTGACCGTCTGATCATTTTCTTCACAACGCTGCTGGTCTCGGTCCCGAGTTTTGTGCTGGCGACCCTGCTGCTCCTGATTTTCTGCCTCCAGCTGAAATGGTTCCCCGTGTGGAGTTCGACAAGTCCGAACTATGTGCTGCCGGTCATTTCCCTGGCAATGTCCCCGATGGCTTATATCACCCGCCTGACAAAATCTTCCATGCTCGATGTACTGGGTCAGGACTATATCCGCACCGCGGTTTCCAAGGGTGTCTCCCAGTTCTGGGTAGTTGCCAAGCACGCGCTCCGCAACGCGCTGATCCCGGTCATTACATATGTCGGGCCGATGGTCGCTTACATTATTACCGGGTCCCTGGTCGTGGAATCGGTCTTCACGATTGGCGGACTGGGCGGCAAATTTGTATCTTCCATCAATAACCAGGATTACCCGATGATCATGGCCACCACCATTTTCCTGGCGGTTTTGATGGTCATTGCCACACTGGTTTCTGATCTGGTATACAAACTGGTCGATCCGCGGATCACCTTTGATTAGGAGGAGCTCAAACATGGAAGAAAACAGAGAATTCCCGAAAAAACAATTATTGAGCCTCCAACTGGATCTTTCCAAATTTGACCGGGTTTCGGATGAGGAAAAAGCGCAGGCTGTGATCATGCGCGAATCCACCACCTTTTTCAAAGACGGTATGCGCAAACTGCGGAAGAACCCGCTCGCGATGGGCAGCCTTGTAGTTCTGGTTTTGATCATTCTGCTCATCGTCTTTGCCCCGAAGGTCGTGCCTTACAGCTATGACCAGATGATCACCGTGGACGGCAAACGGGACAAAACAGCCAAAAACCTGGCACCGTTTACCTATTCCAAGAATGAACAGGCGGCCATAGCCAAAGGCGAGGAAATCTTCCCGCATATTTTCGGAACAGATGAGCTTTGCCGTGATTATTTTATGCGCGTGATCTACGGGACCCGGGTCTCCCTCTCGGTCGGTCTCTTCGCGAGTCTGATCGTTTTGGTCATCGGGCTGCTTTACGGCTCCATCTCCGGTTACGCGGGCGGCAAAGTGGATATCATCATGATGCGTATCGTGGATATCATTTACTCCCTTCCGGACACACTGATGGTCATTCTGCTTTCAGTGATCCTTTCCACCGTCCTGACAGACAAGCTGAAAGGGACAATTTTCCAGAAGCTTGGCGTGAACATGATCAGCCTGTTCATTGTATTCGGGCTGCTTTACTGGGTCGGGATGGCACGCCTGGTCCGCGGTCAGATCCTGACCATTAAAAATAATGAATATATTCTCGCAGCCAAGGCATTGGGATCAGGTTCCGCGCGTATCATCCTGAAGCATATCCTGCCGAACTGTATGAGCGTGATCTTTATTTCGACCGCTTTGCAGGTACCTTCCGCGATCTTCACGGAAAGCTACCTTTCCTTTATCGGTCTGGGTGTGCAGGCGCCGATGCCTTCACTTGGTTCATTAGCGAACGCAGCCCGCGGCGGCCTTTCCAGTTATCCTTACAAACTGGTCTTCCCGGCGGTTATGATTTGTCTGATCGTGCTGTCCTGCAACCTGCTCGGCGACGGGCTGCGCGATGCCTTTGACCCGAAATTGAGGAGGTAAGCGATGACAGAAAGATTATTGGAAGTAAGAGATCTGTACACCTCCTTCTTTACCGATGCCGGCGAAGTGAAAGCCGTAAACGGCCTGTCATTCAACCTGGATGAAGGTGAAGTTCTGGGGATCGTCGGTGAGTCAGGCTCCGGGAAAAGCGTCACTGCTTATTCCATTATGCGGATCCTGACAGACCCCGGGATCATCAAGAGCGGTAAGATCTTATATAAAGGACAGGACATTGTCTCCATCCCCGATAAAGAAATGCGGAAGATCCGCGGCGCGAAGATATCCATCATTTTCCAGGATCCGATGACATCACTGAACCCGACCTATACCATAGGCAACCAGATCGAAGAAGCCATTCTGCTGCATACAAACCGGACGAAGAAAGAAGCCCGGGAACGCGCGATTGAGATGCTGAAGCTGGTCGGTGTCAATGAACCTGAAAAACGGGTAAAACAGTATCCGCATGAGCTTTCGGGCGGGATGCGCCAGCGTGTGATGATCGCGATGGCTTTAGCCTGTGAACCGGATATCCTGATCGCGGATGAACCGACGACAGCCCTGGACGTGACGATCCAGGCGCAGATCCTCGAACTGATGCAGAAGCTGCAGAAGGAATTGGGGATGGCCATCATCATGATCACCCATGACCTGGGTGTGATCGCCGATATGTGCAACACCATCATTGTGATGTACGGCGGCCGGGCATGCGAACGCGGTACCGCGGATGAGATCTTCTACAACCCCTGTCATGAATACACCAAAGGGCTGATGCGTTCGATCCCGAGCGTTGTCGGGAAGCGGGAACGATTGATCCCGATTTCCGGGACACCGATCGACCAGCTGAACCTGCCGAAAGGATGCGCATTTGCGCCCCGCTGCGATAATGCTATGAGGATCTGTATGGAAGCACAGCCGGATGAGATCCTGATCAATAAAGATCATTCAGCTGCCTGCTGGATGAATGTCAAAAAGGTTTATGAAGAAGAAGCCGGAAAGGAGAAAGCCTGATATGAGTTCACAGCCTTTGGTTGAAGTAAAACATCTGAAACAGTACTTTCCGATCCGGACCGGATTCTTCGGGACCACACCGCTGAAAGCCGTTGACGATATTTCGTTTCACGTTGATGAAGGGGAAACCCTCGGTTTGGTCGGTGAATCCGGCTGCGGGAAGACAACTGCCGGACGCACACTGCTGCATCTATACAAACCGACAGCCGGTGAGATTTATTACGACGGTAATCTGATCACCGAAAAGAACATCAAAAATTACCGCAAGGAAATGCAGATCGTTTTTCAGGATCCATATTCTTCCCTCGACCCGCGCATGACTGTCGCGGATATCATCGGGGAGCCGCTTGACATCCACCATCTGTACAGCAGCAAGGAAGAGCGCAAGGGTAGAATCCGTGAATTAATGGATCTGGTAGGCCTGAATTCCGAGCAGGCTAACCGCTATGCGCATGAATTTTCCGGCGGACAGCGTCAGCGTATCGGGATCGCCCGGGCACTGGCAGTTGATCCGAGGTTTATTGTCTGTGATGAGCCGGTCTCGGCCCTGGATGTCTCGATTCAGGCGCAGATCATCAATACTTTTGAAGATCTGCAGAAAAAACTGAATATCGCGTATCTCTTCATTGCCCATGACCTGCTGGTGGTCCGCCACATGTCCAACCGCATCGCGGTTATGTACCTGGGCAGGATCGTTGAAACTGCCGACGCGGATGAGGTTTCCGACCATCCGCTGCACCCCTACACCGTATCGCTCATGTCAGCGGTTCCGGTGCCGGATCCAAAGCTTGCCCGGTCCCGTCAGCGTATCCCGCTTGAGGGTGATGTTCCGAGCCCGCTTCATATGCCCTCCGGCTGTTCCTTCCGCACCAGATGCCGCTACGCGACTGAAAAATGCGCGCAGGAACGTCCGGAATTGAAGGAAGTCTCCCCCGGACATTACGCGGCCTGCCATATTATTTAGGAAAAGGCCGGAAATGTTTCTGAGTGGTGAGCCCGGAAATCAAAGTTTCTTTCCACTCCCGGCTCCTCACTCCTGACTGAAATCGTGTTAAACTATTTGGGGAAACCCGGATAGAAATTATTTTTAGGAGTAAAAGAATTATGAAGAAACTCGTTTTTGTTCTCCTGATCCTTGCCCTGGTTCTGCCTTCCGCAGTCATGGCTCAGGATGTCAGCCCGTATCCGGAATGGACCGGTTACGATGAATTCATCAAAGAAATCAAGTCCACGACTGATTTCGCCGAACGTGCCAAGATGATGCATCAGGCTGAAGATATGCTGATGGAAACCGGCGCCCTGCTGCCGATTTACTATTACAACGATCTTTACATGCAGTCTTCCAAGGTTGATGGCATCTACAGCTCCCTGTTCGCGACCAAGTATTTCTACTACGCGACCAAGGAAGGCGACAACACCCTGAAGATCAACCTCTCTTCCGAACCGGATCACCTCGATCCTGCTCTGAACAGCTCTGTTGACGGTGCCTGTCTGGCAGCCAACTCCTTCAGCGGCCTGTACGCCTACAACGCTGATGGTGAACTCGCCCCACAGCTTGCCGAAGGTTATGAAATCTCCGAAGACGGCCTGACCTACACCTTCACCCTGAAAGACGGCCTGAAATGGTCTGATGGTTCCGACCTGACCGCTGAAGATTTCGTCTACAGCTGGAAGCGCGCTTCCGACCCGAAGACCGCTGCTGACTATTCCTACATGTTCGACGTCATCGCCGGCTGGGATGAAGCTCAGGAAGGTAATCTTGACGCGATGCAGGTTTCCGCTCCGGATGCCAAAACCATCGTTGTTACACTCAAGAGCCCCTGCGCCTACATGCTCGACCTGGTTGCTTTCCCGACCTACTTCCCTGTGAAGCAGTCTGTTGTTGAAGCTGCCCCTGACTGGGAAACCAACCCCGGTTCCTGGGCTCAGGAAGCCGGCTTCGTTTCCAACGGTGCTTACACCCTGGAAAGCTGGAACCATGATGAATCCATGGTTTATGTCAAGAACCCGTACTGGTATGACGCTGACAATGTCTCCATCGAACGCATCGAATACATGCTTTCCGCTGATGACACTGCCATTTACGCAGCCTACCGCGCCGGCGATCTTGATTTCGCCGATACCGTCCCGACTGATGAGATCCAGACCCTCATCGACACCCAGGATCCTGAATTCCACATTGTTGATGAACTCGGTACCTACTACGTGATCTTCAACGTGAAGAGCCACCTGTTTGATGGCAAGACCGCTGAACAGGCCAACGCCATGCGCAAAGCCTTCGGCCTGCTTGTTGACCGCCAGTACATCATCGACACCGTCGGTCAGACCGGTCAGAAGATCGCCACATCCTTCCTGCCTGCCGGTATGGCAGACGGCAACGGCGGCATCTTCAAGGACGCTGCTGCCTGGGATTACCCGGTGGATGATGGCTACTATGGCACCGAAGTTGACGTTGACGGCGCTATCGAACTGCTGAAATTCGCCGGCTACGAATTCGATGACAACGGCATGCTCTCCGCTGACACCCCGATTTCCTTCGAATACCTGACCAACGCCACCTCCGGTCACGTTGCGATCGCTGAATGCATCCAGCAGGACCTCGCCGCTGTCGGTATTGAAATGACCATCCGCTCCATTGACTGGAATGTCTTCCTCAATGAACGTAAGGACGGCAACTTCGATATCGCCCGCAACGGTTGGATCGCTGACTTCAACGACCCGATCAACATGCTGGAAATGTGGACCACCAACTCCGGCAACAACGATGCCCAGTTCGGCCGCTACTAATTCTTAGCTGAATAAAACAAAAAATGCCGCGTGTGGATCTTCGCCCACGCGGCTTTTTTTTTCAGCAATAAGCAGTGATCATCCAAAGTAACACTTCACTGCTGACTTCTTACTCCTCACTTCTTACTCCTCACTTCTTATTTCTTATTTCTCACTTCTTATTTCTTATTTCTTACTTCTTATTTCTTATTTCTTACTTCTTATTTCTTATTTCTTACTTCTTATTTCTTATTTCTTACTTCTTATTTCTTACCCGGCCCCTGATCCCCGGCACCCGATTAAACAAAAAACACGGAGAAAATCTCCGCATTTTTTGTTTTTACCGAACCAATGTACCCTTCGGTTCGAAATTGGTATATTTAGTCTTTCTTTTCCGGTTTCTCAACGTTGATGACTTCACGGCCTTTGTAATAGCCACAGCTTGGGCAAACTGTGTGGGGAAGGCACATTTCACCGCAGTTCGGACACTGGGTCAGATTCTTCGGGGTGAGGAAATCATTCGCGCGGCGGCGATCACGTCGTGCACTGGAAACTCTTCGTTTCGGAAGTGGTGTCATTTGTTATACTCCTCAATCTTAACGTAAATATACCATCTTTTAGGCGTTAATAATTATATGCAATCTCAACTCTTCGTCAAGATGGTTATTTCAAATTAGTGAGGACATTTTCAGAAAACGACAGTCTTTCCCAGACATACCGAAAATAGTGTCTATTCTGCGGTACAACAGCACCTGATACAAGCGTACCGGGACCGGTACACTTGTATCAGGTGCTGTTGTACCGATTCCGGCTGTTAAGAACAGAAAGCAGGCAGATGATATCCTTTACTGCCTGCTTCCCGGGTTTTAACGGTTTATTTTACTGCAGCACCCGGACACAGCGCTCGATGAGTTTCATGGAAACACTGTCCCCTGTTCGGAAACGTTCCGTCAGCTGCGGATTATACACTTCAACGATGATCGGTTTGCCGTGCAGATCGACTTCATATTCGATCTTTGTGCCGTAATACGTAGCCCGGCTGATTGTACCAGTAAGCGCACCGGATTCTTTGCTGTCTTTTGTCAGCTGAATGGATTCAGGCCGCACGGTCAGGCAGCAGGCTTTCCCTACTTCCACACCCGGCATTGCGCCTGGCATCGGGATCTTCATGGTATTGCCGCCCAGGTCCACCAGAGCCGCGCTGCCATCCTTCCCCTTATAAATACCATCGATAAAGTTTGCCTTGCCGATAAAATTCGCCACAAAACGGCTGACCGGCTGTTCATAGATCTCATCCGGCGTGCCCTGCTGAACGATGTTGCCGTCCTTCATGATGACCACACGGTCGGAGATAGCCATAGCTTCGGACTGGTCATGGGTGACATAAAGCGAAGTGATACCGAGACGTTTCTGAAGCGCACGCAGGTCATCACGCATGCTTTCCCGCAGTTTCGCGTCCAGGTTGCTCAGCGGTTCATCGAACAGCAGCACACTCGGCTCAATAACCACCGCACGGGCCAGCGCGACACGCTGCTGCTGACCGCCGGAAAGCTGGTTCGGGAAGCGGCGTTCCATGCCTTTCAGCTGCATCATTTCCATCACGCTTTCGGTGCGGCGGATCATTTCATCATTCGGAACCTTCGCGACCTTTAACCCATATGCCACATTTTCCCAGACATTCAGGTGCGGGAAGAGGGCATAACTCTGGAACACCATGGAAATCCCGCGCTTGTTCGGCGGTACTTTTGCCACATCCCGTCCGCCGATCAGGACATTTCCGCTGGTCGGATATTCAAACCCGGACACCATGCGGAGAGTGGTGGTTTTTCCGCAGCCCGAAGGTCCCAGCAGTGTGACCATCTCACCGTCTTTGATTTCCAGGTTGATATGGTTTACCGCGATAAAGTCATTGCCGGTTTCCGGCTGTTGGAAAACCTTCGTGATATCTTTCAGGATCACGTTTGAGCTTTTTTTACTGAATTCAGAGGTTTGTTTTTCCTGACTCATTTTGATTCCTCCGCTTTTTTAGTCAACTTGGGCACCCTGGATCTTGGCGCAAGGAGCAGATTGATGATTGTATTGAAAATACCGATAAACAGCAGCAAAACACCGATCAGCATCGTCACGAAGGCAGACGCCTGACCGTATTTTGCCAGGTCGAACAGGCCATAGATTTTGCTGGTCACCAGCGTCCAGCGCGGTGAAACCAGGAAAATCACGGCGCTGACCGCTGTGATGGCTTTCGTGAAAGAATAAACGATACCGGAGAAGAACGCGTTGCGCAGCAGCGGCAGCGTGATGCGGCGGAAGGAATATCCGCTGTTCGCGCCGAGAATGGTGGAAGCTTCCTCAATGGAATTATCGATCTGCAGCAGCGTTGTCGTACCGGATTCAATCGCCACGGGCATATTTCGGAAGGTGAAAACGATCACCAGAATCGCTGCCGTGCCGGTGAGCAGCAAAGGTTTTGTATTGAACCCCAGAATATAGGAAATACCCAGCACCGTGCCCGGAACGGCGAACATCAGCACAGAAGCGACTTCAATAAACTTCTTGCCGTAGTAATCCCGCTTGGCGGTAATGTAAGCAATGATCATGCCCAGCATGCCGCCGATGACCGCGGAGATGAGGGCCAGTATGATCGAATTTTCCAGACTGCCGAAACCATACTGCAGCGCACGGCGGTACTGGTCGAGAGTCATGGAGAAGTCAATTCCCCAGGTACGGACAAAGGAGCCGAAGATCACGGTGCCGTAAAACAGCAGGACAACTGCAGCGAAAAGCATGCAGATAATGAAAAGAGGCCATTTGATATGAGGTTCTTCGATCAGCTTGCGTGCCTGTGTAGGCTTGCCGGTCACCGTGACAAAGCTTTTCTTGTTGACCCAGTATTTATTGAGCAGATAGGCCGTGACTGCCGGGACAAGCAGCAGTATTGCCAGCACGGAACCCTTGCGCATGTCGTACGTACCGGTGATGATATTGTATACTTCAATGGAAAGTGTCGTGTAATCACCGCCGATCGTAGCCGGGTTGGAAAAATCCTCAAGGGACTGGATAAAGACCAGCAGCGCACCGGAAATGATGCCCGGCAGAGAAAGCGGGAAGGTCACGGTCCAGAAGGTCTTCCAGCGTCCCGCGCCCATGTTGCACGCCGCGTCTTCAACCGAGGCGTCGATGGAGGAAAGTATGCCGGAGAGCGTAAGGTAGGCAATCGGGAAGAAGCTCATGACCTGTACAACGATCAGGCTCGGCATCCCGTAAACATTGTTCCCTTTGATCCCCAGCAGGTTCTTGGTGATGAGCCCCTGTTTTCCAAAGAGAAAAATAACGGAAAGGCTCAGTACAAAAGGAGGCGACAGGATCGGCAGCGTCGCGATGGTTTTCATGAATCCCTTCATCGGGATATCCACACGGGTGATCGTGTAAGCAAAGATATAGCCCACCGTAGTCGCCAGTACCGCAACGATGAGGCCAAGCAGCATGGTTCTGCCGAACACCTTCAAATACCTCGAAGAGGTCAGAATGTTATGCAGGTTTTCGACAGAAAATTTGCCTGTTTCATCAGTAAGGCTGAAGATGAACACTTTCACGAGCGGATAAACCACAAACAGCGCAAGCAATATGATCGTCGCGATGACAGCAATAAGCAAAATCGGCTGACGCAGGATCGTCTTTGTGTCATTCAGC
Source organism: uncultured Chloroflexota bacterium (assembly GCA_902786265.1). Classification (GTDB taxonomy): domain Bacteria; phylum Chloroflexota; class Anaerolineae; order Anaerolineales; family Anaerolineaceae; genus Flexilinea. The sequence goes on from CADACE010000011.1 coordinate 33,663, forward strand.
CGTTTCATTTGAGCCGCGGATTTCCCGCTGCTCTTTGAGGTGATTTCCATAAATCCTCCCACCCATTGCCTGATGCACATCGGGTTCGATTGAAAGGCTCCCTTCCGGTAAGGGAGGGGAGCCATGTTTTTCAAATGAATTGGTTACCGAAAACTGCCTTAGGATTCCGGTTTGGCAACGATCTTTTCTTCGAATTCTTCGCAGTATTTGCTCTTGTTGTTGGAAGCCCAGACTGCGTCGTAGTCGATCACAGGGACCTGATCCAGTGTTACCAGACCATCAGCAACCGGAGCCTGGGTGTTGGTAGGAACACGGAAGGAATCATTTTCCGCATAGCTGCCCTGACCGTCAACGGAGCAGATCCAGTCAATGAACTTCTTAGCGTTTTCCTGTTCATCCGCAGGGCCGTTCTTGATCAGAGCGACTGCGCCGACTTCGTAACCGGTGCCGTCTTCAGGGAAGGACAGTTCAATGTGATAGCCTTCCGGAGTCAGCTGCAGCGCGTCATGGGAAAAGGTCAGCGCGATGGCTGCTTCACCCAGGGCAACAGCGTTCGGGGCAGCGGAACCGGCTTTGGTGAACTGGCTGATGTTCTTGCTCAGTTTGCCCATGTATTCCCAGCAGGCTTCTTCGCCCTTGAGCTGGATCAGGGTCGCAAGAACGGTATAAGCTGTACCGGAGGTCGCCGGATGAGCCATGATGATTTCGCCTTCGTACTTCGGGTCGAGCAGGTCTTCCCATGTCTTCGGATATTCATAGCCGTTGTCCTTGAACCAGTCGGAGTTGCAGGCGAAAGCAATGCAGCCTACATAGATCGGGTTCCAGGTACCGGTGGGATCCAGATAAGCCTGAGGGGTGTTTGCCAGTTCAGGTGACTGATAGGGTTCAAACAGACCTCTGCCGGCAGCGGCGATATAGTTGTCGGTGGAACCGCCAAGCATCAAAGCTGCCTGAGGATTTTCCTTTTCAGCTTCTACACGGGTGAGCATTTCACCGGCGGACAGGCGGATGTATTCGATCTGAATGCCGGTTTCGGCTGTAAACTTATTGAAGTAATAAATCACTTCACTTTCCGGGAAAGCCGTATACACGGTCAGCTTATTGCTGTCCGCGAGTGCGGCTGCTGCTGTGCAGAGCACTACAGCCAGACAAATAACCAATGCAACTATACGAATATTGTTTTTCATGAGAATTTCCTTTCTTCTTCTGAATGAAATAAACCGCATCCGCGGTTTTTTACCAGGTTATGCTGCATTTAGCCCAAACTGCATTATGGTCCGAAAGTTCTTCACCCTGAAATTCCTGAAGTGCACTGCCTTCCGGCGCAAAGGCGCAATCCTCTTTTCTCGTTGAAACAACACGGCTCACTTCCGCCTTCATCCCGCGCAGCAGCATCCAGTCCAGCCGCAGCGGCAGCCATCCTCCCTGCGGAAGAGGCTTCCTGCGGGTAGGCACCGGCAGGTCCGGCACAAGCGTATATCCGAAGCTTTCCGCTGTGCGGAGACAATTCTCCCATTCCGGTACATCTTCCAGGCAGCGCCTTTGCAGCTCGGCACTGGAGGCGATTTTCTGAATGGCAGCCTTGTCATTCCCGTCGAAAGTATTCGTGTTCAGGTCTCCGCCCAGAGCAACAGGCATATCTTTGGGGAACTGACGCTCCGCTGCCTCCAACAGAAACCTCAGCTGCTGGTCCCGTCCGCTGCCATCAGTCCGGTTTTCCAAATGAATGGTACCGACACCGATCTGCCGGCTGCCCAGTGATAATTCCGCCAGAATGCCCAGCCTTCCGCCGATCCGCTTCTGCCGGTCAAAATACCAGTTGTATTTCTCTGGGAGCCGAACGATCTGTGCGTCCCGGATGGGGAAACGGGAAAAAATCGCGTTTCCGTGAAACCCTTTGGGATCGTTTTCATTAACCAGTTCAACGAATTCCAATCCGAAAACACTGTCCATTCCGAGCCGCCCGGCCAGTTCTTCCGTCGTATTCCGGCAGCCGGAACGCACACATCCGTCATCCAGTTCATTGGCAAGGATCACATCAAAGGGCTGAATTTCGGGGCAATATTCCAGATAATCGCCCAGTTCCGCCAGATGTACACCGCGTTCCATATTAAACACAAGCACATTCAGCTGGTCCTTTGCACCGGAATTATATTCTTCCGCGTGACAGACCTCGGTCTGAGAAAACTGAGGTATCCGGGACATCACCTCATGCTGGGAGAGATGCTCCAGCATTGAGCCGAAATGTCTTCGATCTTCGAGAGGAATACCTTGCATGAAATTGCTCTTTCTTTTCCAGTGTCAGTATTTTTATTGTACTTTGTTGTATACTGTCTGTCAAGAATGAATCTTTGGCATCCGGCAATCTGAAAGGTCCGGTTATCTTGCGGGGGCTTTATCCTCGATTTGTATATTCGCGTCGCCAACCAGTTCCCGGAGTTTATTCAAAAGATCGCTGCAGATTTTCGTTTTGATATTCGGAAAATCCACAAGGTAAGCCTCACCGGCTTCAAGGATCAAAAAGGAAACGTTATCCTCTCCCGGATAAGAAGAGACCAAACCATGCAGCCGGCGGATGCGGCGGCCCGATGATCCGGGCTGCGCGTTAGGCTCGACGCGGACGATCACAGTCAGCAGCTTCGGCTTAGGTTTCTCGTCAACAGAAAACAGCTCCTCATCCAGACTGTCGACATCATTAACACCCCTTGAAATATCATCTGAGAACGAATCATCATTCATCAGTGCCATCCGGTCGATCACCGGAGCGATATCGGAAACCCGGCCGGATTTTTCCGTATCGTCCGCCGGAGGTACTTGAGACGGAGCCTGTTCATCTTCCGGGTCGGTAAAGAATCCGGTAACCGGGCCGATATTGGCGGACGCGATTGGTTTAATGACACTCTTCGGAGCCGGCTGAACCGGTTCTGAAGGCGGTTCGTCAATATCAAACGGCGGATCGTCGTCATCATCACCCGAATCACTCATCGCAGCTTCCGACTTCGGACCAGACGGTTGGGAAATTGAACCATCCGCAGGACCGGCATCCTCATTGAGGGCTGCATTATCAGCCGATGAAGCATTTCCGACTGTTTCAACGATCACGGGCTTTTCCGCCAACACTTCCTTTGCTGCTTCCGTTTCGGACTGGTTCATATCCTCATCCGGTTCCGGTCCGGTAAGGGCACCGCAGGCATCGGGCATTTCATCTGCCGGAACGGGCGGCATATCATCGAAGGGATCCGTCATCATCGGAAAATCTTCCATTGGCGGCAGTTCATCGAACCAGCCATCATCCGGCGGCGGACCATAAGGTCCCGGCACTTCATTGAAATGATGTCCTGCTGCCGCCTGTGCCTCCGGAGTCAGCTCCTCCACACGATCTTCCTCCGAATAGGTATCCGCAAAATAGGCATCCGATTCCGCCATGCCATTGATCAGCAGGGAAGAGGCTTTCTGCGCGGAAATCTGCGGTGCGCCGCGGGTTTTGTCCAGCTTACCTTCCACGATGATCGGCGCGTCCACTTTGACGATATCCCGGACCTCGTCCCACACTCTGGGAAAGAAGATGACGTCTATCACATCGCCGTGGATATCTTCCAGCTTGATGGCACACATGGACTTGTTGTCTTTCTTGGTCAGCAGGCTGCGGGCAGACTGCACCAGACCACCGACGGTAATGTACTTATTCTGTTCGATATCATCCAGCTGATTGCGGGTAACACAATGATGACGCTGCAGAGCGGCACGATGGACGTTCAGCGGGTGGTCGGAAACATACAGTCCCAGCAGATCCTTTTCCCAATTCAGTTTTTCACGGGACTCGATCGGCGTCGTTTCCGGAAGGACGATCTTCTGGAGCGGGATATCGAACATATCAAACAACCCCATCTGTCCGCTGTCAGCACCTTTATATTTTGACGCGCTGGTCGCGATCATATCATCCAGAGCCGCCAGCAGCGCGCCGCGCTCACCGAAGGAATCCATGGCACCGACTTTCGCGAGGCTTTCCAAAGCTCTGCGCCCGACCTGCCGCAGGTCAATGCGGCTGACAAAATCATCCAGGCTCTTGAAAGGACCGTTCTTTTCCCGCTCGTTGATGATCGCTTCCGCCGCACCCTGTCCGACATTCTTGATCGCCCCCAGGCCAAAGCGGATTGACTTGTCTCCGTCAACGGAGAAATCCCAAAAGCTCGATTCGATCTTCGGCGGCAGAACACTGATGCCATACTGGCGGCAGTCATTGATGTAAAAAGCGATCTTGGCGGAATCACCCGCGTTCGCGGAGAGGATGGCGGTCATGAATTCGACCGTGTAATGGCACTTCAGATAACCGGTCTGGACCGCGAGCACGCCATAGTCAGCCGCATGGCTCTTATTGAACCCGTAATTCGCGAACTGTTCCCATTCCGCGAAGATAGCCTCCGCGGTTTCCTTTGCCACGCCGTTTTTCTGAGCCCCTTCGATGAACTTGATGCGGTGCTTTTCGACCTTATCCTTTTTCTTCTTGGAGATCGCTTTCCGCAGGTCATCAGATTCGGAAGCCGTATAACCGGCAAGGTCCATAGCCGCGAACATGATCTGTTCCTGATAAACCGGGATCCCATAGGTTTCCGCGAAGATCGGTTCCATCAGCGGATGGAGATACTTCACCTCTTCCCGCCCATTCATACGCTCAATATACGAAGGAATGAACTGCATCGGGCCCGGACGATAGAGCGCCACCATCGCGATGATGTGCTCCAGCTTCTTCGGTCCCATTTCCATCAGGTAGCGGGTCATGCCCGTACTTTCCAGTTGGAAGACCCCTGCTGTATTCCCGTCTGCCAGGAACTTATAGGTATCCGCGTCATCCGTCGGGATGTTCTGAAGCGTCAGCCTGACGCCGTGCCGTTCAAAAATCGTATCGCAGCATTTCTGCATGACCGTCAGCGTGATGAGGCCGAGGAAATCCACCTTCAGCAGGCCCATGCGGTCCACGATCGTCATTTCAAACTGAGCCACGGATTTGATCGGGTTGTCGTCCGCCCCGTTGGTCGGACGATGCAGCGGAGCGTACTTCACGATCGGAATATCCGTGATGATCAGCCCGGCAGCGTGTGTACCCGCGTTCCGCGCGACACCTTCCATTTCAGCGGCGGTATTGACCAGCTCCGTAAGCTGACTGCTTTCGTCAACAGCCTGCTTGAATTCAGCTACCTCTTCAAGGCAGTTTTTCAGCGTGATCGGTTTGCCGCTTACCGGCATCTTATTGCCCGCGGGGATGAGTTTACAGACCCGGTCAACTTCTGAAAGCGGGACATCCATCACCCGCCCGACGTCCCGGACCGCGCCTTTCGCGCCGAGGCAGTTGAATGTGATGATCTGCGAGACATGATCCTCTCCGTATTTGTCGGAGCAGTATTGCAGCAGTTTATAGCGTTTATCGTCCTGAATATCCAGGTCAATATCCGGCATGGAAATACGTCCCGGGTTCAGGAAACGTTCAAAGATCAGTTTGAATTTCAAAGGTTCTACCGGGGTGATGCCCAGCGTGTAAGCAACCATGGAACCGGCACCGGATCCGCGGACGTTATACCACCAGTTGCACTCCTTGGCATGGTTCACCAGGTCCTGCACGATCAGGAAGTAGGAGTCAAACCCCATGGTATGGATAATGTTCAGCTCATGTTCAAGACGGTCGCGGACGACTTTATCTTCTGCGTGTTCTCCGTACCGCCAGATCAGCCCTTTTTCACAATTTTTCCGCAGCTGGGACTGGTCATTTTCACCTTCGGGCAGCGGGAAAATCGGCAGATGGTAACCGTGGGGTTCCAGATCGACAAAGCAGCGTTCCGCGATTTTCACCGTATTGGAAAGCGCACCCGGTACGTCGCCGAATAATCTTTCCATTTCTTCAGGAGAACGGAAATAGTAGGAATGGTCGCTCATGCGGAAGCGTTTTTCATCCGTCAGCTTCGCACCGGTCTGGATGGCAAGCAGGATGTCCTGATATTTCCAGTCGCCGGGGTCCACATAATGGGCGTCGTTGGTGGCGACAAAACCCAGGTCATATTCTTTCCCGAATTCCAGCAGCTTTTTGTTGACTTCGTATAATTCCGGGATGTTGTGATCCTGCAGCTCGATAAAGAAATTATCCCGCCCGAACAGGTCAAGATACCATTCCAGGCGTTTGCGCGCGCCGTCAATATTTCCGCGGCGGATCAATGAGGGAATCTCACCTGCCAGACAGGCGGTGGTGCAGATCAGCCCCTCGGCATGGGACTCCAGATATTCATGGTCGATCCGCGGATGGTAATAGAAGCCTTCCAGTTGGGACGCGGAGGCGATTTCAAGAAGATTCTGATAGCCCGTCTGGTTTTCCGCGAGCAGCAGCAGATGGTTCGCGCCCTTGTCACGCGGATCGCGGGAACGCATATCCCGCGGAGCCATATATGCCTCCAGCCCGATGACCGGTTTGATGCCGGCTTCCTGGGCAGCCATGTAAAACTCCACCACACCGAACATCGTCCCGTGATCGGTAATCGCGACCGCGGGCATATTCATTTCCTTCGCTCGCTGCATTACTTTCTTGATCTTGCTGAACCCGTCCAGCAGGGAATATTCGGTATGTAAGTGAAGATGTACAAAATCAGGCATAATGGTCTCTCCTTACCTTTATTTTATCATTTGTAGCAGGAATTATCCATGATAAAATCTGATTTCTCTGTGATATTTTTTACTTAAACCTGACAGTTATTCTTTCGGCGAACAGGTCGGATATTTATCAAAACTGCTGAGCATCACGGCAGCATTATCTGCAAAGGTATACCCTTTGATACTTTCATGCGCCTGTTTTAAAGCTGAGGCGATTCAATTTCCAAACCCGAATTTTATTTCACATAGGTACCAAGCACCCGGGATAAAGCATCGATATCGATGGGTTTTGTGATGTGATCATTCATTCCGGCTTTTTTACTGTTCACGATATCTTCAGCAAAAGCGTTTGCGGACATTGCCACGATGGGGATCTTTTTTGCGTATTGCCTATCGATGGAGCGGATCGTCCTTGCGGCTTCATAACCATCCATGTTCGGCATCCGGATATCCATTAAGATAAGGGAATAATATCCGTCCGGAGAATCCGTCAGCTTCCTGACTGCCTTCTCCCCGTCCTCTGCCCAGTCCACCACGGCACCGGTCATTTCCAGAAAGTCCATGGCGATCTCAGCATTGATTTCCTGATCCTCCGCCAGAAGGATATGCCGTCCGGACAGATCCATATCTTCCAGCTTCTGCAGGGAAGCGTCTGCCCCGGTTTCCCCGGATCCTTCATTGGTAAGAGAGTGGAAAAGGGAAGCCAGTTTCGTACGGAACAAAGGCTTGCTGATAAACGCATCAACTCCTGCTTCTCTGGCTTCCTGCTCTATTTCCGTCCAGTCATAAGCAGAGAAGATGATAATAGGATGCCCGCTGCCCACCAGGCCGCGGATCTGCCGGACAGTTTCAACGCCGCCCATATCCGGAAGCTTCCAATCAATCATAAAGGCGAAAAAGTCGCGGTTTTGTTCCTGTCTCGCTTTCACACGGTCTACCGCCGCTTTGCCTGAAAGGACCCATTCGCTGTTCATCCCCATATCATTGAGAAGCGCACAGGCAGACTCACAGCAGACAGGATCATCATCAGCCACCAGAACACGAAGGTCAGCGAAGCTGTCAAAGTTAATATTTTCATTGCTTTGCACTTTCAGATAAACACTGACCGTGAATTTTGAGCCTTCGCCATAGACGCTTTCCACAGAAATGTCACCGCCCATCATCCTTACGATATTCCGGGTGATAACCATACCGAGCCCTGTACCCTGAATGCCGGCATTTTTTCTGTCAGCAGCGCGGGTGAAAGGCTCGAAGAGGTGCTTCTGAAACTCTTCCGTCATTCCGAAGCCGTTATCCTCAAAGATAAACTGATAATAGCCATGTCCCGGCTTCCGTGTGTGATTTTCTCTTACACTGAGAGAGATTTTCCCTCCGTCAGGCGTATATTTTATGGCATTACTCATAATATTGACAAAAACCTGCAGAAGGCGCCGGCGGTCGCCGATGACCTGTTCATGCTCCACGTTGATGATATTGATCCGGAAGCTGTGTTCATGCGACTGGATCTGCGGCCGGGTCATCGTCAGCATCTCATCAATAAGTTCCGCCAGACAGAACTCTTCCTCCTGCAGTTCCACCTTTCCGGACTCGATCTTATTCATATCCAGAACATCGTTGATCAGGGCGAGGAGATGGTTTGAGGATTCCGTGATCTTCCGCAGACAGTCCGCGACGCGCTCCCTGTCATCCAGGTGATTGGCCGCGATGGCGGTCATACCGATGATCCCGTTCATGGGCGTGCGCATATCATGGCTCATACTGGAGAGAAATTCACTCTTTGCCCTGTTGGAGGCATTGGCAGCACCAATGGCTTCCCTGAGAGCCTGCTGTATCTGCTGCTCTTTTCTTACTTCATCATCCACATTCTTAAAGCCGCAAACGATGCCTTCACGACCGTTGTTCAGTTCCAGTTTGGCAAATTCCAGCCTGTAATGACGTATTCCGTTCTCAAAAACCCGGCGGAAAGGAATGGAATAGATCAGCTTATCCGCTGTGTTTTTGATAATATTTTCAGGGGTGACGGAATCAAGAAACATCTGCCGGTCCTCTTCCAAAATCAGACCGGAGTAAAAAGCAAACGCGTCGGAAAATCGGGTGATCGTCATAGCTTTGTTGGCAGGCATAAGATGTTCCATCCGTTTATCGACCCGGTACAGCTCAAAACGCTGGGTTTCCATATCTTTGATCAGCCAGACAGAATCGTAGACCCGTGTAAGCGCTTCGATGACGGCAGTGCGCAGTGCTTTATCGGATTCTGCCTGCTGGTGACTGTCAGTGATATCTGAGATAAAAACATAATACAGGCCTTTGTAAACCTCGGATTCCACATAATGACCGTAATCGTCGATCCATCGGATCTCACCGTCCTTACGAATGATGCGGTATTCCACATGATCAAGCTCGGAGCGGCTTTCATTGACTTGTTTTTTGATCAGGGAAGAGATTCTTTCATAATCATCCGGATGGATCATGCCCCGGAAAGTAAAACCGGAATAATCTTTGAAATCCTCCAGACTGTCACATCCGTAGATTTCACAGACAGCAGAGTTTGCGTACAGCAATTCTTCACTTTCATCAGCTCTGTAGATAAAGAAGCCTCCGGGCATATGCTCGCCAAACTGTTCAATTATTGAAAGACTTTCCTCATTCAGGACAAAATATTTGCTGAACATAGACCTCTCCCGCACATGGAATTGATTAACTTTACCATAATTATGCAAATTTTTCCAGATATTTTCTTTGTGCGTAAAAGATATCCGGGGCTTTCCTAAACGAAGAGGCAAAAGTCGTCCCGCTTAAATAAAAAAGCGGCCCATTTATGAGCCGCTCTTATCATTTGAGAAGAATTCTTAGTCTTCGCTGCCGGGGACTTCAATACCCTTGGAGCGCATAGCTTTCTTGATCTCAATCAGGCGGGACTGGCCGATGCCATCGAGATCGAGAACAGCCTGATCACCGTTGACCAGAGCCTTGAGGACATCAGAGGCTTTTTCGAAGCCGGCTTTTGCCCAGGCTTTGACGCTCGCGGAACTCAGTTCCAGATCAGCGATCTTCATATTATTGACATTCTTGCCTTCTTCGCGGGTCTTCTTTTCATCCAGGAAATCCTGGCGAGCCTGCAGACGGCGATAGAAGCGATCAACCTGTCCTTCCATATCGAGCAGACGCTGCTGCTGACCGGTGAAGAACGGATGGCACTTGGAGCAAACTTCAGTGCGGATCTCTTTCTTAATTGAACCCGTGGTCCAGGTATTACCGCATGCGCAGGTCACCTTCGCATCGTAATAATAAGTCGGATGGGTATCTTTTTTCATTTCGTTTATTCCTTTCGCGATTCGTTTCTCATGTCACTTGAGAGAAACGGACGAGCTTTTCTTATTCTTCCTCAGCGGTGACAATGTTGACACGCTTCTGACCGGTCGGGAGGGTTTCATAAGCAACCGTACCCGCTACAGTAGCGAACAAAGTATAATCACTGCCTACACCGACATTCTTACCCGGCTTAATTTTCGTACCGTGCTGGCGAACCAGGATTGTACCGGAAAGAACAGACTGACCGCCGAAGCGTTTTACGCCCAGACGCTGTGAATTCGAATCACGACCATTGCGGCTTGAACCGCCACCCTTTTTGTGTGCCATTTCTAATTACCCCTTAATTGACTCAATCTTAATACGAGTGTAAACCTGGCGATGGCCGGTCTTTACACGAAAATGTTTCTTCGGGCGATATTTGAAAACTGTAATTTTCGGACCCTTTTCCTCACCGACAACAGTACCTTCAACGGTAGCACCCTTCACATAAGGAGCACCGACGGAGACAGCGTCATCATTTACGAAGAGCAGAACATCATTCAGATTGACCTTAGAGCCGGCTTCGGCGTCAATCAGGCGGTCCACGACGATGTCTGAACCTTCAACGGCTTTGTACTGCTTGCCGCCGCTTTCAACGATTGCGTATTTCATTCCTTTTTTCTCCAATCTTCACTTCACCTTTTTTCCTGCGTCTTTCCGCCGAATCAAGGGGAAGTTGGCTTAAATCAGTTCCTTCACGGCTGCCCGTTTCGAAACCTTTATTATTATACATAAAACGGTCCGCTTGTCAACCTGGTTTAAAAAATTCATGCACTTTTCATTAAGCTTTCGGGATTCGGTTCCGGGTCCGGTTTTGAAAGAAAATTATTTTTCCGTATTTTCATTTGAAAGCCATGGAACATCCTCTATTAAATAGCTTAGATCAGACAGTTATTATTTTACGAATGAGCCGAAAGAATAAGAGATCCTGAGGGAATAGAAAAATACTCTCCGGCGTTTATGCCTCGAAGCAGCACTCCCCTGGGACGGCTTATAAATTATGCCGGGGTGATTGTTCCCTTCGTGTATTTCAACTTGATTTTATCTGTATCCTTTATAAAAAATAACCGCGGCTCAGATGAGCCGCGGTTATTTGTGTTTTATATCAATTATGAATTAGTAAACGGTATTTTCCGGATCAAGCCATTCATTGACATTTTCAGCGGAAACGATGGTTGTCGGGATGACAACGACCGGTTCAGCTTCGCCGCCCTCGAGGAGGGTGATGGCTGTCTTGATGGCATCGATGACCATGGACGGGCTGTACAGCGCGGAAGCAGCACCGAGGTCAGCATATTCCGGATCTGCGATCATGCGGAAGTATTCCTGCATACCGCCGCCACCGGTGATGGCTTTGATGTCAGTGCGGCCGGCTTCGGTAATAGCCTGGATCGCGCCGATGGAGGTTTCATCATCCATGGAGAACACGGCATCAATCTTCTCATATTTTTCGAGCAAGTCAGCCATATCCTTCAGGCCGTCATCGCGGGTGAAGGCATCTTCCTGGGATTCAAAGATATTGCTGGTATCGTAACCGATCTCGGTAAGATAATCATAGAAGCCCTGTTTGCGCAGCTGGCAGACGGAACCAGAGGACGGGACATCCAGGACCGCGATCACGGCAGCGTCACCGACTTTGTCAGTGATATACTTCGCGGACTGGTAACCCATGTCGTAGTTGTCACCGGTGACTTTGTAGATACCTTCGCAGTCGACATCAACATCGAAGTTGACGACCGGGATACCTGCATCGATAACTTCCTGAATAGCGGTTTCCATACCGGACCACTGCGGCCAGGAGACGACAACATCAGCGCCCCAGGCAACCAGGTCTTCCAGGTTCGCGGCCATTTCAGCTGCGTCAGAAGAAACGGTCATGTTATATTCCAGGTTGTTGTCTTTGCAGTATTTTTCCGCATAATAAGCAACACCGGCAACCCAGCCATGAGTGACATCAGGGGCAGCAATACCGACTTTGACACCATCAGCGGAAGCAACAGCAGCAATCGCAAGAACCATAACGACAGCAAGCATCAATGATACAAGTTTCTTCATATTTTCTCCTTTTGATTTATATCAATGAAAACAATACTGTACTGCACTCCAGTACAATTTCATGCTACCACAAAATCATGAATTGTCAATGCTGATTTATTTCCGGATTTATAGGAATTGGCTGTTATCCCAATCTGTTACCCGGAGCAACAGCACCTGATACAAGCTGTATGAGGTGCTGTTGTTCTCCTGAATGGAGTGAGTCTGGGAACCTGTCCCCGTGACTCACTTGATCTTTATGACCGGGCGGACGCAGTCCTCTGAACTGTACACGTAGATCCCGTTTGTATGGATCGTCCCGTCGGTATAGACATAAGCCGCGTTTTGGATATCAAACCCGTTATCCCGAAGCCACCAGTTTGCGAAACCGTCTTCCGTATCAGCTCCCCGGCCGGAAGCATAGGCGGTCACTTCAACCCGGCGGCTTTCATCGGAATCAAAATATTGACCGGCCTCTTCTACGCTCAAAAGGTATACGAAATCCTCCGTATCGGGGCTTCCGGAATTCGAAATATTCACAGTCTGCAGACGTGCCTGTTCCTCCGCGGAAAAAGCGTCATTATAAAATATATCGTTCAGCCAATGCCGCAAGTCGCTGTTTTCCCAGTCCGTCCCCTCCGGGTCATCATGATATGAATGAACATCCAGAGCGTAACGGCTTATCAGCGTCATCGTATCATCCTCACGGTCAAGAATGATCCATTCGATCGGCTCTCTGCCGTTATCCAGGTTATTATCCTGCTCATATTGACCGAATTCAAAGACCGAACCTACCACATAGAGCTCTTTTTCTTTATCCTTTTGTTCGGCTAATAATTGTTCTGCCTCGGAAGCCTTTTCACTGCTGTCCCTATAGGCATTCAGGGCTGAAAACGCGGCTGCTGCTTCTTCATATTTTTTCTCGTTCAGCAATCTGACAGCGATCTGATAATCTCTTTCAACGATAGCCAGCTCACATTCCTGGATCTTGCCCTTGCTGTCCATAAACCCGTTTAATTCGGCAAACAGTTCAGCCGCCTCAGTATATTCCCCTTTTCTCATTAGATCGGAAGCGCGATTGTATTTCGATAACGGGATTATGCCAAATATCATACCGCAGGCGATGGCAATCGCCAGCAGCACCCCGGCTCCGATCAAAAATGACCGTTTCTGCCGGGCAGAAGCAATTTTTTCCATATCGGAAATCAGATTGCGGCACAGATCAGCTTTCTGCCCCGCATCTTTCCATTCCCGAATGGAATTATATTGTTCAAAAGCATCCTGAAGCTGTTGGATATTCGTACATTCCAAAGGATTCGGGGCATCCTCGTAAATTTTATCTTTGCGCGCCGTCTCGGCTTTTTCGATGCAGATGCTCCGTTTTTCAACCGAATCTTTATATCCGTTAAGGCACGCATATGCATCCGCGGCCGCCTGCCAGCCTTGTTCATCCGCTGCTTCAGCCATTAATGATTCAGCTTTATCATAAAGCGAATTCTGCTTATCGGACTCCAGCTTTTCAAGACATTGCTGCGACAGCTGTTCAGAATCGCGGTATGCAGAAATCTGGCGGAACATCTCAGCAGCGACAACCAAATCGGTTTCATCTTTCGCGCCGATCATCCGCTGTTTTGCGCGGAGGTAATAATTTTCATAAGGCGCTTGTTTCAGGAATGTTTTAATTCCCGGCTCCGAATAATACAAAGCGTATTTGTAATTATCCGACCCGGTATAGACTGATTCCGTATAAAGCAGGTCATTCGGTTCTTTCAGATGATATTCGGCGAGCAGTTTTCCAAGGTATGCGGGTCCATATCCCGGAAGCAAATGAAGGACATAATTACAGCATTCATCAGCCTGCTGAAAATCACCGGACTGCAGGAACGCATTCATCCGCGCTAAAACAACGTTTATCTCACTATAATCTCTGCCTGCGTAATTATTTTCCACTTGATTTTCCATCCTGATACCAGCGGTTTTTGTTTTAATTGTGCAACAAGTATATCATAATTAGAAACAGAATGATCCGTACAAGCCCGTTTCAGATTTTGAACGCCTTATCGACAGGCAGGGAACAGATGATTGCCTGCGCCTCGGAACGAATGCCATGCTCCGAATTAATGCTTTCCAGAATCGCGTCTCTCAATGAGCTCGGCGCAAGGATCGCAATGATCTCTTTTTCCGGATCGAGATGGATCCCGAAATTATCCTCAAACTGCTCCGCACCCATCATACGTGAACGGATCACGGTTCCTCCGGTAGCGCCGGCTTTCCGTGCTGTCTGCATGACGACATCCGTATACCCCTGCTTGACGGCTGCCAGCAGCAGGCTGTGATCAAATTCATTTTTCATTTTTTCCTCTTTTTCAGGGAAGGGTAACTCCTCTGCCCCTTCGATCAAAGCTGTTGAGATCAGGTTATTCACCGCGGACAAATGCAGCTGCATCATCAGACCTCTGCTGCGGCTGATTTCCCACAATCCGGCATCAATAGCGCTGGTAAGGCTCAATACGGCTTTCCGTGTTCCCATACTGAGAATAACGTCTTTTTCTTTATTGTTCAGTCCCAGCACATCCAGCATTTCAGAAGTCGCGGTGCCGACACCGGTAAACTCCAGATGGAAATTCACCTGATGGCGGTTAAAAAATTGCACAAGTTTTTTACCCTTACCCCGTTCAAGTATTGTAATGAGCAGCTCGACCCGATTGTAATCGTCCATGGTTCACTTCCGTTTTCCAGATTTTCTTAGTAATACACGATGGTATCAGGCACAATACGCATGGCCTCTGTCTTTTGCTTCCGGCGCTGACGCTGACGGATGCTGCTGTAAAGACCGATACTCTGAATGGTGATCAGAGGTGTCATCGCTACCATGGCTACAATGCCAAAGGCGTCCGTCATGATATTCCCGCCCAGAGCGGTACAGGCACCAACCGCGAAAGGCAAAATAAAAGTCGAGGTCATCGGACCGCTCGCCACACCGCCGGAGTCAAAGGCGACGGATGTATAGAGGGAGGGTACAAAGAAACTGATCACCAGAGACAGCGCGTATCCGGCATAAAGGAAAGGCTGAATCGGAATACCGGTCAAGACCCGCAGCATGGAGATCCCTACAGAAACAGCCACGCCGATCGAAAGCCCCAGCCCGATGGACCTTTGTGAGATCGCGCCGTTTGATATTTCTTCCACCTGTTTTTTCAAAACGACCACCGCAGGTTCCGCCGCCACGACAAAATAACCGAACAGCGCGCCGACCGGTATCAGCAACGCTTTCCGATCCGAGGCAGCGATGATAGACCCGATCAAATTTCCCGCGGGCATAAAACCGACATTCGCGGCGGTAAGGAACATCACCAGCCCCGTATAGGTATAGATCATCCCGATGATGATCCGGATCATCTGATGCTTCCGAAAACGACGGAAGATAGCCTGGAACAGGACGAACATCACAATGATCGGGGAAAATGCCATTCCGACTTCCTTTGCAAAAATCGGGAGACCGTTAATGATCGCTGTCAGGGCATCTTTTGTGGAAACGATCTCAGCGATCTCCACAGGCGTAGTCGTTGCTTCGGGAGAATAGAAAATGCTCAGGATCAGGACAGAAATGATCGGTCCGATGCTGCATAAGGCGACCAGACCGAAACTGTCTGTCCTGGTGTTTTTATCACTGTTGATAACAGCCAGACCGGCTCCCATCGCCATAATAAACGGCACAGTGACCGGTCCCGTGGTAACGCCGCCGGAGTCAAAAGCCGCGGGAATAAAAGAGGCCGGAGCAAAAGAAGCCAGAATAAAAACCATCGAATAGAATATCAGAAACAGCCTGGTCAGCTTCCACCGCACCCGGATGCGCAGCATGGCAACAGCCAGAAAAAATCCGACGCCCAGGGCTACCGAAAAGATCAGTGTCATATTCGGAATGGACGGGATCTGTTCCGCCAGAACCGAAAGATCCGGTTCTGCAATCGTGATGATCGTCCCCAATATAAAACATAAAATCAGCGGGATCCAGATTTTTTTTGCTTTGCTCATCTCTGCCCCGATACCCTCTCCCAGAGGAGTCATCGACATACCGGCTCCGAGCGTAAACAAAGCCATACCGAAAATCAAAAACACGGCACCGAAGAGAAACAATACCAGCACCCCGGAATTGAAAGGCGCGATCGAGACACTCAAAACAAGAACAATGCCGAAAATCGGCAGGACACTGCTGACAGATTCGAGAATTTTTTCTTTGAGCTGATCCAAAACAACCTCCGGCTTCCATTATAACGGATGATATCCGATTTAGGGCTCATTAGGGATTAGATTTCAGGATGCATTATGGGATCCGGGAGAAGAGAATATGTAAAATCAATATTGTTTTTCTCAATTGTCAGGTTTTTCGATATAATAGAACCATGAATCGGAAAACAATAATCATACTGATATCTTTTATTTTTGTCCTGTCGATCATAGCCGGATGCAATTTGCCGTCCGAAAAAGACAAAGCAGCCGGTTATTTGCGTCAGACCGCGACAGCGGAGGCAATTGAATACCTTGTCCAAACAGCACAGGCTGAAATTGCTTTTGTCCCCGAAACACAGGCAGAGACTGTGCAGGACGAAGAAGGTGATGAAGGGATGATCTCCCGGCCTTCATCCTCAGAAGCTGAATCGCAGCCCGAATCGACAGCGGAGCCGACCGCGACGCCCGATCCCAACCGGGAACCGCCCGAGCTTCCCGCGGTCTTTGAAACCGACCTGCTGCACAAACTTGACACACCCCATACGTACGAAGAAGATACATGTAAGGCGATCAAAAACCGCTGGGGAGAAGGCAAAGCGGAACCGGGCACGGTTGTGATGGCAATCATGTACCACAGCATTATCCGCGGTGAGGACACCAGCAGCATTTCCGACCCGATCCTGAGAGCGAACACGGTAACCATTGACCAGCATAAACAGCTCATCCGCAATCTCTATGACCAGGGATTTACCGCCATCAATACGGAACAGTTTATTGCCTTCATGGAGAGCAATGAATATATCCCGGCACGTTCTGTCCTGCTGATACAGGATGACCGGCGCCATGAAGATAATTACCTTGAGCACTTCAAACCTTATTATGATGAATGGGGCTGGCAGGTCATCAACGGCTGGATCAGTTCCGATAACACGACACAGGAGCTCTGGGAAGAAAATGAACGGATGGAAGAGATCGGTTTGGTGGACCATCAGGCACACGGTGTTGTCCATAACATCAACATGGGCAATGATTCCAGCGACGAATTCCTGATCGGCGAACTCAAAGGCAGCAAAGACGCGATCGAAGCGCACTTTCACAAAACGCCCCGTGCCATCATCTGGCCGGGAGGCGGGTACGGTTCACGGCCGATTGAAATTGCCAAGGAATACGGATATAAAGTCGGCTTCACCACACATCCCCGCGGTCCGGTGATGTATAACTGGATCCCGCTGTGTGATGTGAATGACAACGCAAGACCCGCGTACCGGATGGACGGGAACATGGACCCGCTCTTCGTGATCCCGCGCTATTGGGACACGGACGCATCGGAGCATGTGGACACTGTCCGCCAAATCGGCAAAGCAGCCAAAGAATATTATTATTCCATCCGCCCCATCGAGCTGGAATACTACGACATTGTTTGCAAACCGGTTCTTGGAGATCTATAGTCAGGGATTAAGGATTAGGGATTAGGGATTAGTGGTTTGGATTCAGAGGAATTAGGGCAGGATGTAATGCCTGCAGACCATGCCATTTCTTATTTCTTACTTCTTATTTCTTATTTTTAATGGAGGGTTTATATGGCAGAAGATTGTATTTTTTGTAAAATTGCGAATCATCAGATTCCATCAGACTTTGTTTATGAAGATGACCTTGTCGTCGCTTTCCGGGATCTGAGCCCGGTCGCGCCGACCCATATTTTGATCGTCCCGAAGGAACATAAACTGAATCTTTCAGAATACGGGAAAGAAGATGAACAGCTTCTCGGACATATCCTCACGACCACTGCTCACATTGCCCGCGAGCTCGGTCTGGAAGAAAGCGGATACCGGGTCATCACAAATACCGGTCCGGATGCCGGGCAGTCCGTTATGCACACGCATTTCCATCTTCTGGGCGGACGGAAACTGAATTTCGACAAACAATAAGAGCATAAATACCGCGGAGGTTCATTGAACCTCTGCGGATTTCTCACTGCATGAAAGAAGTCAAAAATACACTTCTGATCTTCGGATCACTGATCCTGCTGTTATTTTTTTCAGCGGCATGTACACGTACCGCTAATTCACCGCAGCAGCTGACAGCTATAGCGGATCGGGTAAACAGGCTGCGTATCACGGAAGCATGGAAAGAAACCGAAGAGCAGCGTTATGTCACCCCTTCCGCGACTTTCACATTAACACCCACGGAAACCCTCCTGCCGGAAGCCGAAACAGCCACAGCTGTATTTCTGAGTACCGCATCCCTCACACCGACGGAAACGCTCACCCCGGAACCATCCCTCACGCCGACCATTACACCGACGACCGTCACACCGCGCAGTACATTCCCGGTTGAAACCATTGCGCCGTCAACTCCCACTGCCACCCCCGAATTTATCGAGCCAACCACAACCCCGACTCCGAACATTCCGCTTCCCGATCTCACATCGGATTTCAACAACAAAGCTTTTTATGTTGTACAAAACGGCGACACCGCACAGGCGATCGCTTTCCGCTACGGAACAGATACTTCTCACATCACCGGGCTCAACGCGCCCGAGACCGAGCGTTTTCTGAAGCCGGGAACACTGCTCCTGGTCAGGGCACCGAAACACACTTACAGCTCCGGCACACGCATTCTTCCGGATGAGTACATCGTTATGGGATATCCATCCATCGGCTATGACCTCGCTTATGAGGTCCAGCAGGCCGGCGGGTACCTTTCCACCTATTCGGAATACACATCATCCGGGACGCTGAGCGGAACGGAGATCATTCAAAAAGTAGCCCTTGATTATTCTGTAAGTCCCATTATTTTGTTAGAGCTTCTGGAATATAAAAGCCACTGGGTTTCCGGACAGCCGCATTCGATCGTTGAGGAGCACTATCCGCTCGGATGGCTCGGAGATAATTCAGAAGGACTGTACCACCAGCTCACCTGGGCAGCTCAGGAACTCTCTCTGGGATACTACGGCTGGAGATACGGGCAGCTGGCGGAAATTCCCTTCTATAAATATCCTCAGCCTGAATCACCGATATATTTCAATCCGCTGCTGAATGCCGGTTCGGTTGCCATCCAGTATCTGTTCGCCCAGCTGTATCTTTATGATGAATACGAAGATGCTATCTACGGTCCAAACGGATTTCTGCAGCAGTTCTACCTGGATTTCGGCAACGTCTGGGACTTTTATGTCCAGGACCCGCACGGGTTCAACGACCAGCTGGAACAGCCCCCGCTGACACTGCCCTATAATGAAGGGGATGAATGGTCCATCACCGGCGGACCGCATTTATCCTGGACGACCGGCTCACCGCTCGGGGCGCTGGACTTTGCTCCGCCGATGGCATTCGGTGG
The DNA here is from genome assembly GCA_902786265.1 of uncultured Chloroflexota bacterium. Classification (GTDB taxonomy): domain Bacteria; phylum Chloroflexota; class Anaerolineae; order Anaerolineales; family Anaerolineaceae; genus Flexilinea. The sequence continues at coordinate 53,247 of CADACE010000011.1, forward strand.
CTGCGCCCGTTCGGATTCCTGGATCACCGCGTCAGCGCCGGGGCTTGTGATACGCAACGGCGTGGGAACCGTGGTTCTGGATCTGGATATGGACGGACATGAGGAAACCGGCTGGGTCCTCTATTATCTGCACGTCCGCACAGACGGGAAAGCGGAGCCGGGCACGATGCTCCCGCTGCATGGGCGCGTCGGTCACCCATCCTGCGAAGGCGGGAATGCTACGGGAACACATCTGCATATCGCACGGAAATATAACGGGGAATGGGTGCAGGCTTACGGTCCATTGCCGTTCAACATGAGCGGATGGATCCCGTTTGGCGGAGAAGCATACGCCGGCGGCGTCACCAGAGGCGATGAAACGGTTTACGCCGAGCAGTATGCTTCATCAGAGAAAGTAGTGCATTATTGATTTTGAAGCGGATACCAAAACAAAGCATACTATTTTTGATCTCAGCCGTCATTTTCCTTGCCGGGTGCATCATCCGCGTGGAAGAAATCCCGACCGCGGTCCCGACAGAAACACCGGAGCCGACAGCAACAGCCGAGGTGAAACCGACTGCCAGATATGCCGGTGATCCCGTCCGTCAGCGCAGGCCGAAATACATGCCGGGAGAACTGGTTGACTACACCGCGATGGATGGCGACACGCTCCAGGCTTTAGCTGCCAGATTTAACACGACTGAACGCGAGATACGCGAAGCGAATCCGATCCTGCCGGAACATGTCACCACGCTGCCGCAGGGACTGCCCATGCAGATCCCCATCTATTACCGCAGCAGCTGGGGCAGTTCTTTCAAGATTTTGGCTGACGCGCAATTTGTCAACGGCCCCGCGGATAAAGGCTTTACCGCCCGCAGCTACACTGACCGTCAGCCGGGCTGGTTCAAATATTTCAATGTGTGGGCAGACAGCCGGAACCTGCGCGGAGGTGAGCTCATCGATTATATTTCTGATGTTTATTCCATCAGTCCGCGTCTGCTTCTGGCAGTACTGCAGTATCTGACAAACGCGCTGACCGATCCGGCTTACAGGAATGATTTCAATGATAAAAGTGTTTTGCGGATACCCGGAGAACGTTATAAGAGCCTGAGCGGACAGCTTAACCAGCTGGCGGAATTTTTCAATGAACATTATTATTCCTACAAGGCAGGAGATTTCACTGAATACGAGCTGCAGGACGGTACGCTTGTCCGGATCGATCCCTGGCTGAATGCCTGCAGCGCAGCGCTCCAGGCATATTTTGCTGAATACTTCACTCCCGAAGAATATTATCACGCTATCGGGCCGGATGGATTTGTAAAGCTGTATAAAGAGATGTTCGGTGACTTTCCCCCTGTGGAAGAATATCCCGCACACCTTCCCGGTTCTCTGGAACAAATCGAGCTGCGCCTGCCGTTCAAGGATGGCGAAGCGTGGACCTATACCGGCGGACCGCACACAGCCTGGGGCAGCATGCATCCCTACGCGGCCATCGATTTTGCTCCGCCGACCAACCAGCATGGCTGCTTTGTCAGCTATGCGGAAGTCATCGCACCGCACAGCGGCACGATCGTCCGTACCGGAACGGGTATGGCTATGCTGGATATGGACGAAGACGGTGATGAACGAACCGGCTGGGTAATGCTGTTCCTCCATCTCAAAACCGAATCGATCCTGCCGGTCGGCACCCATGTCGAAATGGGTGACGTGATGGGACATCCTTCCTGTGACGGCGGTACTTCCAGCGGTACACACGTCCATCTTGCGCGGAAATATAACGGGGAATGGATGCCTGCCGGCAGCGGAGTCATTCCGCTGAATCTGGACAACTGGATCACCGAAGCGGGTGATATAAAGTATCAGGGAAAAATGAGACGTTTTTCCAGTTATGTGATCGCATCCGAAGCATCGGAGTATTTCAGCCGCATCCTTGCCGGTCCGCCGGTCTACCCGACGCCCAGCCCGACACCGAAACCGAAGAAATAGGGATCAGAAATCAGGAAAATAAGAAATAAAACAACAGTCACCAGTCACAATACCGATTCCCGAAGGAAACTTCGAACCGTATTACTGACTGGTGACTGCTGCTTACTGGTTACTGCCTTCTAACCAGCCGCCAGCCACCAACCACTGATCACTTAAATTATATTCTCGAAAGCGGCCAGTTCGGGAGGACATCCATATCCAGGCCGTCAAACTTTCCGGTCAGGAAACGCCGGTAGCCTGCCGCGCCGATCATTGCTCCGTTGTCTGTACAATAAGAAAGCTTCGGGATGAAAACCTTGAATTCTTTCTGTTCCAGGAACGTATCGCGCAGGCATTTGTTTGCGGAAACGCCTCCGGCGATCACGATATTTTTCGCGTTATACTCACGGGCAGCATGTATTGCCTTTTCAAACAAAATGCTCACGACCGATTTCTGGAAACTTGCCGCCAGATCAGCTACGCGCAGCAGTTCACCATCCTTCTGGATCTTCTGAACCGTACGCAGAACAGAGGTCTTGACCCCGCTGAATGAAAAATCGTAAGTTCCCGGCATTTTTGCCACATTGAAGCGGTAGGCGTCAGGATCCCCATTCGCACCCGCTTTCTGGATGGAAGGACCGCCCGGATACTCCAGCCCCAACAGACGAGCGGTCTTGTCGAAGGCCTCTCCCGCCGCGTCGTCAAGTGTCCCGCCAAGACGTTCATACTGCAGATGGTCCTTGAGCAGGATAACTTCCGAATGTCCGCCGGATACCAGCAGAACGATCGCGGGGAACTCCGGTTCCGGGGGAATGGTCTCATCACGGTCGGAGTAGACCCAGGATGAATAGATGTGCCCCTCCAGATGATTGATCCCGATCAGAGGCAGTCCCGTTGCCAGAGAAAGTCCCTTCGCCGCGTTCATACCGACCACCAGGGAACCGGCGAGACCGGGACCGCGGGTGACGGCGATCGCGTCAATATCAGAATAACTCATATGAGCTTTGTTCATCACTTCATCGATAACCGGATAAACCGCCAGCACATGCTGCCGCGACGCGACTTCCGGAAAAACACCGCCATACTGCTTATGGATATCGATCTGTGTGGAAATAAAATCAGAAACAATACGGCGCCCGTCTTCAACGATAGCCGCGGCTGTTTCGTCACAACTGCTCTCGATCCCTAATATACGAATTGTCTTCTGCGACATTCAAAAGCCTCGATTCAAATCAATTATTTTGCAGGAACATCAATGATCAAACGATATGGATACTCGGTGAGAGGAACGGCTTTTCCCTCTGCATTCATATAATATGTATCTTCGATCCGGACTCCGTAGCCTTCCGGTTTGTCGGGATAATACAGCCCGGGTTCAATGGTGAACACCGCACCGGGCAGGAGCAGGTCCTTATCCGACGATGATTTGGAGCTGAAAGGACGTTCATGGATGTTGAGTCCGACGCCATGCCCGACGGAATGCATATACCCGTTGGTGACCTTTACGTCTTCATCAACGGTCACATGACCGTGCGATTTGAAAAAGTCGCAGGTCATCTGCTGCAGATCCTTGAACTTCATACCAGAACGGGCTTTTTCCGCGATCAGGTCATGGATCTCCTTGACTTCCGCATAGGCCACCTTGACCTCATCCGGAGCCCAGCCGATGCACCAGGTACGGGTAAAGTCACCGAAATACCCGCCGCCCATACCGCAGGGGAAGAAGTCATAAACGATGGATTTGCCAGCCTGAAGCGGTTCGGCGTCATTCCCCTGGTTATGCGGGACACCCGCATCCCGTCCCTGGGAGAAAATCGTACCTTCCGGATTTTCTGCGCCAAGCTCACCAAGCCAGAGGTTGATGAGCGACTTGATTTTTCCAATCGTTACCGGTGTGCCGTCATCATTCATCAAAACACCGTCATGAAGGTACCGTGAAGCAATAAAGTTTTCGACCCTTCCGACCACAGTCGTCACGATCCCGCACATATCCCGGATCTTGTCAATTTCTTCCGGATCCTTGAGATAACGGGCTTCATTGAGGATCTCATCACCAAGTCCGCCGACGAATTCAAGCTCCGGCAGTTTATTCTGGAGCTGAAGAATGGTCTGATAAGCAGTGTTTAATTCGACCCGTCCGCAGAGGGCAATTCTCCCGGAGGTCATCCCAGCGTACCGCAAAGCTGCCAAAAGCGTATTTGTCCGTTCTGAACAATCCCGGTACCGGCTGACTTCAAGGTCATTATAGCAGACTCCCTGCAAAGACGTCATCGCCGCTGTATCTCGTTCCATCACCCGATAGAAAAGCAGCGGTTCGCGATCTCTCATTACCAATACATCTGCCTGTGTGAAGAAAGCATCTCCGACAAAATAAGTCAAAAACGGGTTGTGTTCCCGCGAACCGGAAATTAAGATTGCATCAAGTTTCTTTTGCGCCATCAGCGTCTGGATTTGTTTTTTCATATACAGTGCCTTTTCATTTTTAATCATCTATGCCTGAACGAAATTCAACAGCTTCACGTGCCCGCCATAACAGCTCCGCAAGAACCCCTCCGCCGATACAGATCATAACGATTGGCGGTGTAAGAACACGACCGATTTGAAACCACAGCAGAAGGTCAGCGATCAATGCGGTCCCGATTGCCTCTCTCACAACTGTCGGCGGATTTATGCGCTTCATCGTAAAAAAATAACGGTTTAATAAAGCAAAGAAGGGCAGCATGATCCCGCACACAAACAGGAACAATGCAATAAAAAACAGCCACCGCTCTTTCAAATAGGGTTGTGTATACATCACGAGATAATAAAGTCCCGCGCCGGAAGGGAGCGCAAGCAGAGCGCCTAACAGGAAAAATGCAAACACGTTTTTCATCGATTAAATTATAAATGAAATATTACGAATGATAAGTGATTCATGAAAATCTATTTCAGAAAGATGAAAATTGATTTCAGAAAAACAGCCGGATCACTGCCGGCTGTCCGCTGAGTTTTTATAAATATACACGCAATACACAAACATGACCGGGATCGTATATGTGATCGGATACAGGTAGCGCATGCCCTCCAGATGGATCGAAGCCGGCGCCATCCAGCAGCCGAAAAAGAGCGAAAGGAAAAACGGAATAAATGTGAGCCATGATCTGTTTCCGTTCTTCCATTTCCGCAGTATGGTCGCGGCAAAAAAGGCAGGCAGGAGGGAAGCGTAAAATCCATAGGTAAAGAACAGCCGCGTAAAAGGATTTTCATACAATTTATCAAACATCATCTTGTAAGAGGGCGCTGTTTCCTTTGAAATATAGCGAATTGCCACTGTTTTGGGAATATATTGGGAATCCAGCTGGTTGCGGTGTTCCATATCCATCAGCGGGGCATATTCCGTCCATGAGAACCAACCGGCAAGCATGGAGTTTGCCGCGGCGATATAAGCATCCGGATGGCGCAGCCCCATCTGCAGCCAGACCTTCAGGTAAGGGGGAAAATCCTCATTTGCGCCCTTTTGGTGATGACGCTTCACCGGGTCAGCCCAGGTTGGGTCATAATCATCGGCGATGATGTCCGCGTTCAGTACCTTGTCGATCACCGCGTATTCCTCTTCCGTAACATCCTCACCGTAATCCCTGAGGTAACGGGCGGTCATCTGGAACGGCAGGGAATACTTTTCCTGCTGTCCGCCGGGCTGCACTTCCAGCTTCGCGAAGATCGGCGGAAGGATTCCGTACATTACAAGCACAGCCGCAGCCGCGGGGATCAGCAAAAACAGCCGGTTCTTCCGGATAAACAGGAAAAGGATCACAAGAGACGGGAGCATCACATAGATCCCGATTTTTTTTGTCAGGCAGCACAGAACAGTCAGAAAGGAAAGCCACACCAAAAAGGCTCCTTTTTTCAGTGATTCCCCCTGCGAGCGGACAATTTCGATATAGGCAATTGTAAAGAATACATAGATCCAGCTGAAAAGCGCGTCCTTGGAGACTGTCTGGGTGCTGGCAGGATAAATCGGCAGCAGGCAGTAAAACAGGATCATGAATGTAACGATCCTGATGTCAGATTTCAATTTTCTGTACACATAATCGACCGTGCAGGAAAAAGCAAGGCTTGTCAGAAATGACTGCAGCAGCACATAGAAAAATATTGCGTAATGCCATTCTCCGGTCCGCTGTGAAAACGGGACGATCATATATCCCAGCAGAAAAGTATCAAATATGGGGTGATGGTCCGACAAAACGGGCTCTCCGCCGCGGAACCGGATAAACTGGATCCACTGTCCCCAGGTATCATTGATACAAGTGCCGGGATACAGGAACCACAAAGCAGGCAGCCAGCAGACGAAAATCAGAAGAGCGATAATAAGCACATGAAAACGATTATCCATGACCCGCCGGACGAGCCTGAAAACACCGCGTTCCGAAACCGAATGATCCGGTGCTTTTGTCAAAAATGAGCGTAAAACATAAGCTGCCAATAGCAATGCCGCGAACAATGCTAAAGATGCCGGGAAATAACCGACAGAAGGAGAAAAACTTCCGGTTTGTATATAATCGGAAGACGCTGTCATAGCCGGTGCCAACAAAGCACAAAAAAAATAATCGGAAAAGGCTAAAACAGTGTTTTTTGATTTTTTTATTTCCATGGCTTTATATCCTGCTGTACATACTTTGTATTGATCCGGCAATCGCTATTAACAGTAATCACTATCTGCTATTATTTTACCGCGAAACGTAATTTTCACACAGAAACGAACAATCAAACATCAATAGTTAAAACAAATCGGTTATAATCTGGATAAAGATGATGTTGAATACCGCCTAAAGATGAATGCATCCGGCTATAAATAAGGATTGTGAATGCTGCGCCAGAAAATTCAGACATACACTTTGAAAATCAAACAAAACCAGTTTCTGTTTGAAGAACTCGTCAAGCGGGATTTCAAAAAGCGCTACGCCCGCACCGCGCTGGGGATGCTATGGAGCATCTTGAACCCTTTGCTGCAGCTGCTGATCATGAGGCTGGTTTTCACCCATTTTTTCGCGGACAGAATTCCCCACTACACAACATTTCTGTTCAGCGGTATGATCGTATTTAATTATTTTTCAGAATCTACCCGCGAAGGGATGACAACTCTTATAGACAACGCGCCGATATTTTCAAAGATCAATGTGCCGAAATATCTCTTCCTTTTCGCGAAAAACGCCCAGTCCTGGATCAATTTTGTACTTATATTGGGCATCTACTTTGTCTTCTGCGCGCTGGATCATGTTGCCTTCACCTGGAAATTCCTGATGCTGATCTTTCCTGTCGTCTGCCTCGCGGTTTTCAACATCGGTACGGGGCTGGTGCTTTCCGCGCTTTATATCTTCTTTCTGGACATAAAATATTTCTGGGGGATCTTCCTGCAGCTGCTGCAGTATGTATCCGCGCTGTTTTATCAGATAGATACATTCTCACCGGCCATCCAAAAACTGTTTTACCTAAACCCGATTTATCTTTATATCGCCTATTTCCGGGAAATTGTCCTTTACGGAATTATTCCCTCCCTGACCCTGCATATCGCGATTCTCGCTGAAGCGCTGCTTGTGTTCTTCCTGGGTGTCTGGATCTACAAAAAATATAACTGGGAATTTTTATATTATATTTAGAGGATGATATGAGTATCATTGAAGTACATAATGTTTCGATCCGCTACAAGAAAGGCAACTTCAAGGATATCGGTCTGAAGGATTATATCATCCGCAAAATCAGGGGGACCTATCACGTTGAAGACTTCTGGGCTGACAAAGATATTAATTTTTCGCTCGAAAACGGTGACATGCTTGGCATCATCGGGACCAATGGAGCCGGGAAGAGCACGCTGCTGAAAGCGATCTCCGGCGTGATGGAACCGACCCACGGATATATCCGGCATGAAGGCAGGATCTCATCCCTGCTGGAACTGACCGGGGGATTTGATGACGCACTGACCGTACGGGAAAATACCTTCCTCCGCGGAGCGTTTTTAGGATATACCCGGCAGTTCATGAATAAAAAATACGATGAGATCATACAATTTGCGGAACTGGAGGAGTTCCAGGCGCATCTGTTCAGCCAGCTTTCCTCCGGGATGAAATCCCGCCTGGCGTTCTCCGTCGCAAGCCTGATACGGCCGGACATCCTGATCCTCGACGAGGTCCTTTCCGTCGGTGACGGCGCGTTCCGCAAGAAAAGCGAAGCAAAAATGATGGAGATCATCCGCGGAGGCGCCACGACCCTGCTGGTCAGCCACAGCCTTGACCAGGTCCGCAGCCTTTGCAACAAGATCCTCTGGCTGAACAAGGGACAGCAGATCGCATTTACAAAAAACGTCCGGGAAGCCTGTGATCAATACGAGGCGTTCCTGGACGGGAATCTTGATATTTCAGAAGTGACCGCGCGGAAAGAACTGAATTAGCGTTCTGCCCGCATCGGGTTATTCAGAAAATCTTCATAAGCGAGGCGTATGCCGTCCTCGAGTTCGGTTTTATAGGTCCAGCCCAGCGCTGCTGCTTTTGAGACATCCAGCAACTTGCGCGGGGTACCGTTCGGCTTGGACGGGTCCCATTCAATGCGCCCGGTATACCCGATCACCTTCGCGACCAGTTCCGTCAGCTCTTTGATGGTGAGCTCTTTTCCCGTACCGGCATTGACCGTTTCATTCCCGCTGTAATTGTTCAGCAGAAATACACACAAATTCGCGAGATCATCCACATACAGGAACTCCCGCAGCGGAGAACCGTCTCCCCAGCAGGTCACGGATTCCTTACCTTCCACCTTTGCCTCATGGAACCGGCGGATCAGGGCGGGAAGCACATGAGAATGGGTCGGATGGTAATTATCATTCGGCCCATAGAGGTTCGTCGGCATCACGCTGATGAAATCTGTTCCGTACTGCCTGTTCAGGAACTCGCAGTATTTCAGGCCGCTGATTTTCGCCAGGGCATAGGCTTCGTTCGTCTTTTCAAGAGCACCTGTCAGCAGGCAGGATTCCGGCATGGGCTGCGGAGCCATACGGGGGTAAATGCAGGAGGAGCCCAAAAAGAGCAGCTTTTTACAGCCGTTCTGCCAGGCACTGTGGATCACATTCATTTCCAGCATCATATTGTCATACATAAAGTCCGCCAGCGCGGATTCATTCGCCACGATACCGCCGACCTTTGCCGCTGCCAGAACCACAACTTCCGGTTTCTCTTCGGCAAAGAATTGCTCAACATCTGCCTGACGCAGCAGGTCCAGCTCTTTATGGGTGCGGGTAATGATATTGTGATACCCCTGCCGTTCCAGTTCCCGGACAATTGCGGAACCAACCATTCCCTTATGCCCGGCGACATAGATTTTCGCGTTCTTTTCGATCATACGCCCTCGCTACCGGTTTCCGTACATCTGTTCATAATAGTTTTGATATTCGCCGGAAATGATGGGCTCCCACCAATCCTGATTGTCAAGATACCATTTGATCGTCTTTTTGATACCATCGGCGAATTTTGTTTCCGGCAGCCAGCCAAGCTCGTTATGGATCTTCGTCGGATCAATAGCGTAGCGCAGGTCATGGCCTTTCCGGTCTGTCACATACGTGATCAGGTCTTCGCTTTTTCCCAGCTCTTTGATAATGAGTTTAACGATGTCAATATTCCGCATCTCATTATGTCCGCCGACGTTATAGACCTCACCGATCCGGCCATTCCTGATGATCAGGTCGATCGCCCGGCAGTGATCTTCCACATAAAGCCAGTCACGGACATTCAGGCCCTCGCCGTAAACAGGCAGCGGTTTGTTATGAAGACAGTTGATGATCATCAACGGGATGAGCTTTTCCGGGAAATGATAAGGCCCGTAATTGTTTGAACAGCGGCTGATGGTTGCCGGCAGGCCGTAGGTCCGGTAATAAGCCTGGACCAGAAGGTCAGCCGAAGCTTTGGAGGAGGAATAAGGGCTGGAGGTATGGATCGGTGTCGTTTCCGTAAAGAACAGATCCGGTCGGTCCAGCGGCAGGTCGCCGTAAACTTCATCGGTGCTGACCTGATGATAGCGGATATTTCCATGAGAGCGGCAGGCATCCATCAGCACCGAAGTGCCGATAATGTTGGTCTGCAGAAAGATTCCCGGATCTTCAATAGAGCGGTCCACATGGCTTTCCGCCGCGAAATTCACGACGATATCCGGCTTTTCTTCATCAAACAGGGCATTGACAGCCTCCCGGTCGCAGATATCGATTTTGCAAAAACGGAAATTCGGATCATCCATCACGGGTGCGAGTGTGGAAAGGTTCCCTGCGTAGGTAAGCTTGTCAATACACACGATCCGCTCTTCGGGATGTTCCCGCAGCATATGAAAAATAAAATTACTGCCGATAAAGCCGGCTCCGCCTGTCACGATTATGGTCATAATACCCCCAAACTAACTTTATTCGCTGACGTTTTTCTTCCTGTATTTCACCATTATACTGTAAGCTTCAAGGTAAAAATCAGTAAAGCTTTCGTCGATTTCCTTCAGATCCTCATGAAGCACTTCGTCATCCGGAAACTGCTTCGACATATATTTGACGTGTTTGCTCACTTTTTCGCCGATCGCGTAGCTGTCCTTACAGATCCGGTTCATGATCTCAAGCGCACGGTCCTGTAAACCGGGAATGCGGCCGAATTTATCGAAAATCAATGCAGCGGCGTTCAGCAGATCATTCAGCGTGTCCTGCAGCTGTTCCGCGGACGGTATCAGCTCCGGCGCGTCATATCCCGTAAGCTGAAACAGTTCATGATCCATATTATACCGTGATTCGACCTCCCGCAGGTCATTCTCATACTCTCCGAAGTCCGCATCCGGGAAAAGGACAATTTTTTCATCCGGCACGGCAGAAAGAGACACCGAATTCATCCGGGGGCTTGGGTGCCACCGTTTTTCATTATCGGTTTTCGGTGTTTTGCTGGCAATTGAAATATGTTCTTCAGGTACCTGCTCCGGCTCATCGCATTCATAATAAATTCTTACTGGTTTCATTCGCTCAATCTCCGATGATCTGCTCAGGCATGATCATACCGTATGCATCTATCCTCATCTCAGTCTGTATCGATCCGACTTTGCTATTATACGTAATATTATAGGAATTGTGTACGATTTTCTGTATTTTTCAGACAAGTTCATGACCGCATAACACAGCTCCCGCCGGTCCGGACAGGAAAGCATCTGCGCAGGCTCACCTGAGGAGCATCCGTCAGATCATTCCGTTTTTTCCGGCGAATAATCACAATTTTTTCAATTACCCTTGCAAAGATTCAAACTTATGCTAAAATAGGCACATAAGAATGCGGTTATCGTACAATGGCAGTACGTCACCCTTCCAAGGTGATCATACGAGTTCGAATCTCGTTAGCCGCTCTTTTGTTAAATTGCACCTGTAGTTTTCTTATTGCAGGTGCATTTTTCTAATTCCAGACAATTTTACTCGTAGGTACTTGCAAAATACCTTTCCAATTATTATTAGATTTCTTAAGGTTAGAAAAGTTTCCGAGTAAAAATCCCTTATCCGTGAACGGATATATTTCAATAAACCAAATACCGATGAAGAACCGAGGCCAATGTTCTGATTTGTACTGCAGTTCCTGGATCAGAAGAAACTTTGGGTAGTTTGAACGAAATGGAAATGACCGTAAACATAGAACGTCATATTCTGAATGCTTTGGATGACTGCAGACTTTGTGATTCTGATCCGACATGTTCTGAAAATTTACCTTCTTATGGCATCAATACCATTCATGGCGCAGCCTGCCATTCCTTCGTGTTCGCACCGGAAACATCCTGCGAAAGGGTTAATCGTTATCTTGACCGCTCTGTTTTGGTTCAGACAATTGGAGTGAATAACAGGAATTTCTTTGATGAAGACTGAACGGCATTATAAAAGAATTGCTGATTGTGTCACGAACCTGCCAAAAGGTGCGATTGACAGCTTTTTATCCGGGACCAAAAGGTGTAAAAAGTCACCATTGTCCTGGGAAAAAACAGGTATATTGAGCAGAGTCCCTGTTCTGACTGCAAAAGGCCTGGTATCATCATTTTTGGATGTCTGGTGTAATCAGGCTCAAAGCATGGATGGAATTGACGACGGAAATGTTATTTCGATCTGCTGCGGCGGTATATGATATGAAGCCGGAAGATCTTGAACTGATTTGGACCAGGCCGGAAAAACATGCTGGAAAATTCCGCCGAACGGATCAGGCTCTGCTGGATGTTATCAATCACGATGAAAAGGATTTATTTATCGTCAGCTTTGCTGCGTTTAATGAACAAACCTTATGGGATACGCTGAAATCTGCAATTCATCGTGGTATTCAGATAACATTCATTCTTGAAGACAGTGATGATAATTCGGGCTTAACCGGCGATATCAGAAAGGCTTTTTCGGTTCCTGTATTCAAAAATGCAAACTTTTATCAATGCCCGAAAGAAAATCGACCGAAGGATGATAACGGGAATAGTTCGGTTTCGATGCATGCCAAAGCAGTTGTTGCTAATCGTCGGTATCTATACATTTCGAGTACTAATCTGATCGGTTCAGCAATGAATCAAAATATTGAACTCAGTTTTATATTTGACAATAAGAGTAAGGCAAGTGATATTTGGGACCTGTTCGACAATATGATTTTTGATCATACTATGGAGTTATATTAATACAAGGGAGAAGAATATGCCGAAAAATCCGTTAGGAACTGATCCAAAATGGGGTACTCCATATGGCTGGTATAAGTCAGCCCATAAGGCAGAAGAAAAATTTTGGCGAGAAATGAAGAAAAAGGATAAAGAACGGGAAAGAAAACGAGAAAAGGAGAGAAAAGCTGCTGAAAAACAGCGTCTGAAATTGGCTGCTTACAGAAAACAGGAAAAAGAACGATTGAAGCAAATGGAGAAGCAGGAGAAAGAAAGACAGAAAACCGCCAAACAAAGGATAAGGCAACAAAAAAGGAAAGTGAAAAGACTAAGCGGCTGTTGTATGCTGCCAGCTCTTGGATTCATTTGTGTTATTATTAGCATTGCGATACTGATCTTCTGAAAATGTCATTTTGCAGGGAAGGGGAAAAAATATGTTTGTGATTTTTCTTTGTATGTCAGCAACGGTATTTTTCGCTGGTGGAGCCTGGGCAGTAAAGATGAAGCAGGAGGACAGAATTCCATGGCAGTCGTTTTTATTGATCATGCTTCTTTTCACTGCCATAGCCATGTGGATCACTGTTCTTCCGCTGGTTCATGAAGGCAGCTTTCTGTATAAACCGCTTTACGCAGCTTTTTATGTTCTGGAATCCGCGATTGGGAATGTGGACTATTCGCTCTTTTCGGACACATTGCCGTCCGGATCATTTTGGCGGGTCTATACCATATTCCTCCATCTGCTGATGCCAATCACGACATACGGCGTAATTCTGGTTTATTTCATGAAAGCATTCGGCTGGTTCCGTTACACAATGTTCCGTGGGAAGAAAAAGATTATTATGTTTTCGGAACTCACAGATAAAAGCCGAGCATATGCCGGACGAATAGATGCCAAAGATACATTGTTGATCTTTTGCAATACGGAGAATGGAGAAAAGCAGCATTTCAGTGAAGAGAGCGCTAAAAACATGATCTTTACCGACCAAAATGAAATACAGATACTGAAACAGGTGCAAAAACGGGATCTGACCATCATGGAAATGGGTGAAAATGAAGAGTCTAATCTGCAAAAATCCGTAGAAATCATCCGCTATTTTGAAAATGAAGCAAAGATTCCGGAAGAAGACAAGAAGACGATCAGCCTGTATACAGTTTCCAGTAAACCGGAAGCAGCTACAATCATGGATAACGTGATGAAGCGCGGAATAAATGGAAAAGAACCGCTTGCCTATCATCAGACTATTATCAATGAATTTAAACGGGTCGCATTTAAATTGATGCTCGATGAACGTTTATACGATTATGTGAATGCTCGCTCGAAGCAGTTGGATATCATGATCGTCGGATTCGGACGGATGGGGCAGGAAGTGTTGAAAGCGATCTCATGGGCAGGATACTTTCCCGGTATCAATACCAATGTGCATGTTATTTCCCGAAAAGCGGTTGAAAATGGAGAATTATTGCGCTCAGAGTGTCCCGAATTGGGTATTGATCTTGGGCATAATGGCGATTTCCTGACACCGGAGAATGGAAAACAGCTCAATCCGTCCGTTCCGATCTATTATTATTCCACAGAGACCGGTGGGCCAGAATTTGATAACATTATCCGTAGTCTGACACACTGTCGTTACATCATTGTTTCGCTTGGCGATGATGCCACAACGTTGGAAACAGCGCTGAAGATCTATCGTCTGATCATGCGTGAGAGTTATCAGCGGGATATACAGATCGATCCTCCCAAAATCCATGTCCGGATCCGCGATGATGAGAATCTGCAGTTGTTCTCCTCAAAAGAGAATAGTACAGTCTTTGCTCATTTCAAGCAATTCGGCAGTGATGAGGATATTTATTCCAAAAAACAGGTCGGGAGGTCCGATCTTGATCATCTGGCGAGACGTGCGCGGAATATATACAGAAGTGGTAACAAGCTTAATAATGAAAAATCCAAATATTCCTATCTAACTGAAACAGAAAAAAATGAGAACCAGGCGGTTGCGCTGCATGTGTTATATAAACTGCATTTCTTAGAAAAAGTTGATGTAAAACCGATAGGAGGAACTCATTCAGATGCTGAACTTGAAATGATCAATGCAGTATCGAGAAAAGTTTTCGACACATGTGTCTCTGAAAAAGAAAAGGAGCAGATGGCTAATTGGGAGCATATCCGCTGGCAGGCATATATGCGGTCTGAGGGCTATGTTCACTGTTCGTATGAGCAAACGGAAAAAACATATAAAGAATATTACAAAATTGATCCTAAAACAGCTTATGATAGGACTAAAGCTAAACTGAGAGAAGCTCGAATGCACCCTACGATTGGTGATCCGAAAGCAAATAATGAAGAGTACTTGGAGAAAGTCAATGAACTGGTCAACGATCAGAAATATCCAAATCGTTTTCATGAAAATGACCGAGGGTTTGTTGATGCCATTCCGGAAATCATTCATGATATTTATGAAATCGTTTCCAAATCCACAGCCGGGAAAGAACGATCTCTTGATGCATCATCTGAGGAGTAAGTTATGAATTATGTAAAGCCGAAAGTTTTTGATATTACGAAAAAACGTCCTGCCGTTCTTCTTGTCGGCAACGGTCTGAATCGTTGTATGGGAGATACCAATACCTGGTTGAATGCTATATTGAAATTGACCAAAGATGACGGGATTCTGGATTCGGACAAAGATATGAATTATTCCATTCGTGCAACTGTCACAACCGATGAAAACGAGAAAGACCGCTGGGCAAAATATGCAGAGCTTTTTGGAAAAGAATTCAAATATATTGATAATCCTCTGCTGAAGAATCTTCTCAAAATTCCTTTCGATGCAGTTCTGACAACGAACTACACCTATGAGATGGAAAAGGCAATGGATCCATCCTATGTTACATCGATTGATAAAGAAATTTATGCATGTACAACGGCTGAAAATTTAACACCTGAAGAAAAACAACCAGACTCGGTACGTCTGCTGAATACCTTCAATCGAATGAACAATGGCTCTCATGATATGGATATATGGCATATTCATGGGGAAGTACGGGAACCTGCCTCCATGATCCTAACACATGAGGAATATGGACGCCTGGTTTATGAACTGATAAGCCATGAACAGAACAAACGAAATTCGGAAACAATCAGTTTTGATTCATGGGTAGATTATTTTATTTACGGTGATCTTTATGTTTTGGGGCAGGGAATCGATTTTGCCGAGTTCGACCTTTGGTGGCTTTTGAGCCGTCGAAACCGGGAAAAGAATCGCAGCACCAAATCATTCTTCTATAGTCCGCAGGAAAAGGGCAAAGTATTCACAAAAATCGAAGACGCGCTGGATCAGATCGGTCTGCGGATTGAACATTGCGGTATCGAACTGCCGGACAAAAAAGAAGCATCTCCAGCAGAGATGAATAAAAATTTCATCACTTTTTACGAAAAAGCAACCGAACGGATTTCGAATCGTGTCCTGTCCCCATTACCTCCAGACACAGAGAAACTGATAGATTGCAAAGCCTTTTATTTAAGAGCTAGTTCCAGAATAAACCATTTGCGGTTACTAAGCCAATTATACAAAACAGATGTTTTTGTTCCCGTGTATTATTCTCCTTTATTTATTCAGGGGTATCGCCATTTGAGAAAGATCCACCCATATGAATATAAGTTGAATGATGGGTCTAATGGAATATTCATCTATTCAACTGAAAAGGAATTTAAAGGTGAATTAGAAGATGAAAATGATGTGCTGATGAAAATGTCTGGGAAAGAAGCTTTTCAATTGATAATGAAATCCAGAAATGTTTCAGCATTCTGTCTTGATATTTATTCAAATGAAATTTGGACGGACAAATCACAGCTTGAATATGTGTTGAATAATATTGACAAAATCGATCAATTCCTTATTAATGCTGAGAAAAGAGATCGACAGAAACGAAGAAAAAATGCTCTGATAGCCTCTGAATCCACACATCATGTTCAATCTTTTATTGCAAACTGTTCATTTGCCAATACTCTGGAAGAATTGCAGCAGGATTTAAATACATGGGGATATTTCAATTACGAATGTATCTTTTTTGAGGAAGAATTCATGTGGACTTCTCCCAAATGGGCAAAGGTCGGAGATGTTGTTTTCTTCTATCACACAAAAAAGGCTCTTATCAATATATCGAGTCTGCAAAGAAATTTAAAGACCATGCAAGGGAAGATGCCAACGGACAAATATTTGACGTATGAAGAGAAACTGAAAAAAGCAAGGGATAATTACGAAAAATATGGTGCAAAAATATTTGCCATCGGTCAAGTCTGCGCAGAACCTGAAATGACATCAGATGAAGATCCGTTTGGAATCACAGATAACGATCTCTACCATTGGGGTTCTAAAAATTATGCTTGCATGAGTAATATCTGTGTTTTGAAAAATCCGGTGCCTATGGAGGATTTTACAGATTTTATTACTCTCTCACCGGGTGGTAGTTACACAATGGTTTTAGGTGAACAATTTGAGAGACTTCGTGATCTGATTATCGAAAGGAATAAGGATCAGGAAGATATTCCATATTATTTCCGTAAAAGTATGGCTGCCACTGAGATGCTCTCTTCTTATAATGACGACAATTGGACTCAAATCAGCAATGAAGTCCGCAGACAGTTTACGAGCAGAACGCAATTCCAGAGTTTTTATACTGATTTTCTGTTAAAAGCGATTGGAGATACAAAGAAAAACTGGCTCAAATGCAGGTTTATAAAAGATGGTGTCGAACATGATGCATATATGGATCAGGTTATTTCATTCAATAAAAAATTTCTCCCGGTGAGAGTGTTATTCCCGGGAATCGCTAAAAAAGTCTCCCCGGATAAATTTGAAAAATACTGTTATCCGGTTGAAGTTTTTCTGGATGATAAGAAAACCGTTGATGCAAACCATGTGTATACTGAAAATGTTTTGGTTATCGATGTGGAATATATTTCTCTTTATGACTCAAAGTTGAAAGAAATACGATCGTTGATGCAGCTGGACAATCTTAAATCCAATGAAAGTGTATTCGCATTGAAAGAAAAACTGGCAGCGGTATTAGCTGGAGTGGAAATTGAAGAGAATCTGCCAGAAGATACGTCTAATGAAACGAGTGCTGATTCGGAAAACCTTCCTGATCCGACGGATACAACTTCTTTTGCCGAAAAATGTGAACCCGAAAACAATGCCGCGAATGATGATACTGATTCCGGTGATGATAAAAATCATGATGTGCAATCCGGTGATTTATACCGTGGAGCTCTCTACACTCCGGTCGATTTTCCGGTGACACCAATCGGATGGGCAGAGTATTGTCTCCCGTCCCAAAAAGCCGAGATTGCCCGCCGTGCATCGATGATCGTTGAAAATGAAGGCGTGATTTTACGGGACAAACTTATGGAGAAGCTGCGTACATCCTTTGGCGTTAAAGCCAGCGATAAAGTAACAGATGCAACGGAAAAGGCACTGAAGGCAGCGAAAATCAAAACAACAAAGGTCAAAGGAGTTCTTCATTGCTGGGCATCCGCTGTTGATCCAAAAACGTACACCTCGTTTCGCTATCATGAGGACGTAAAACGCAGGGATGATGAACTACCTCTTCCGGAACTGCGTAATGCTGTTGTCCGCACGCTGATGGACAGTCCATCTCCGCTTGATGAAAATGATCTGCTTGTCCAAACTGCCCGCACCTTCGGTTATCAACGACTCGGACCAAATTTAAAGGCCCGCTTGCAAGAGGGCATCGCCTATGCCGTATCAGACAAATTGATCCGATTGAATAAGCAGAAAAAATATGAACTGCGCGAAGCATAAATTATTTTAAGCGGGGAAACAATTCCCGCTTTTTTGCTGTAAAAAAACTGAACTGAGTTAATTTTAAATTCATCGGTGATTTCTTGAATGAATTGTTTTAATGAATAAATTATCCCAGAATACTAAATAATACTGTAGCTGGGGGCAAAAGAGAAAGCATATGTTTGAGTTTCTAAAAAAATTATTCAATTCTAAGAAAGAAGCGGATTGTGGAATTTCTTCAGGGAAGAAGTCTATACCCGTTAATCCTTATCTCCCGGAGGCTCAAAAGCACAATCCATCAGCAGCACAGAATACGTCAGTAACAGCTAGTTCATATCCCTGTAACAATACAGAGAGACAACCTGTTATGATACCAAGGTCAAAAAGTTCAGACGTAATTGTTCCGGCAAATCAGGGTATGATGGATTCGCTGGCATCTGCTCGGGAATCTCTGCGCCGATTTCATGAATATAATGAACAGTGGGATAAAAAATATCAAAAAATGATGGATGAGTTCGAAAAAAGGCATTCATCAGAAGAACCGGAAACACAGAATCTGTTAGAGGATTATTTTAAAGCTGATCTGGAAGGTGTGATTCTGACCGATGAATTCCGGCAGACATTTAACCTCATGGAAAACACCTCTGATAACCTGATCATTACGGGAAAAGCCGGAACCGGGAAATCAACATTGCTGAAATACTTCCTTGTGCATACACAGAAACCTGCTGTTGCACTGGCTCCGACAGGTATTGCTGCTATCAACATCGGCGGCGATACCATCCACAAGTTCTTTCACTTTCCACCGCACTTGCTCACACCGGACGATATAAATATCCGCCCAAATAAACTATACGAGAACATCGAGACGCTGATCATCGATGAGTTTTCCATGGTCAATGCCAATCTGCTCGATGCAGTCGACGAGATGCTTCGGGGTAACGGAAAAAAGCCATTTGAACCTTTCGGCGGTGTGCAGATCATTTTTTTTGGTGATTTCTTTCAGCTTCCTCCGGTTGTCGCGACTCCGGCAGAACGGGCTTATTATGCTAATGAATATAATAACAATCCTTGGTTCTTTGGCTCAAGAGTATTTCAGCGGGATGACTTCAAATACAAAATTGTTGAACTTCAAGAAAATCACCGTCAGAATGAGCAGCAGTTTATGGAGATGCTGGATAATATGCGGCTTGGCAGACAAACACAAGAGCAAATGAATCTGCTGAACAGCCGTTTTGGTGTAGATAATCATGATATAAGCGAATATCCGATCATGTTGGTACCGACAAACAGAAAGTCGGAAGATTATAATGCTTACAAACTGGATGAGCTTGATACACAGGAGTATGTATTTGAAGGAAAATGCGAAGGTGAATTTCCAAAGGATCGTTTTCCGACATTACCTCAGCTGCACCTCAAGGCCGGAGCACAGGTAATGACAATCGTCAATAACAGGAATGAAGGGTACGTGAATGGTTCGATCGGCAAAGTGATCTCCATCAAAGATGATATGATCCAAATTGAGGTCAATTCCCGTGAAGGTCGCCATACCTGTGATGTATGCCGGCATACCTGGGAAAACTTCCGTTATCATTACATCCGGGAAGAGCATCGGGTTGCTCGCGAAAAGATCGGAACCTTTACACAATTTCCGCTTAAACTGGCATGGTCAATCACCGTGCATAAGAGCCAGGGCCTGACCTTCGATGCAGTTACATTGGATATCGGCGGAAATGCCTTTGCGCCAGGATTGGCATACGTTGCTGTCAGCCGCTGCCGCAGCCTTGAAGGCCTGCGTCTCCATTCCCGTATCCGATCAACAGACGTCAAAGTTGATCCTCATGCCCGGCAGTTCTATCTGAGCCAAATTATCAAATAATACTAATTTGATAAAAGATCAGTTATGATCGTCCGGGACATAAATGGGATGATCGTAATCCCCTCAATCCATCCAGACGGTTTTTTCTTCGACTTTCCAAAATGATTTTCCGTCAAAGATCTTTGCATTTAGGAAATCTCTTTTGCTTTTGTCAAAATCGGTATCAGTAACCTCGTAAACGACGTTGTAAAGGACAAAAAATTCCCGGTTGTTCACCGGGAAGAAAATCATCAGTCAATATTTTTTCCGATTATTTTGAGACACCCTCCTGCAGATCCGCGAACAAGAACATCTGAACAAAATACCGAGGGTACAGGATTGAACCGTGCCGGATTCAGGATTCCCAAAACAACTCATCCAGAGTTTTATCCAATGCTTTACAGATGGCAATGCACAGGTTGATCGTCGGGTTATAGTCCCCTTTTTCGATGGCGCTGATCGTCTGTCTGGATACCCCGCAGAGCTTTGCGAGTTCATCCTGGGACATATCTTTCGCAGCCCGGGCAGATTTCAGTCTGAGGTTTTTCACGGTTTATTCCTTTTCTGCTTTACGGTCCAGAATGTCCCGGACAAGCATCACGATCCCAATCACGATCAGCATCAGCGCCGCGAAAAGGCTGATGCAGACCGGAGACGTTTTTCCATTCTCAATTAATCCGCCGCCGTTTACAGCCGTCATGATCACAGGAAATGCGTTCAGGATAAATGCAGCCGCCAGAATGATGTAATAACGTTTGTGGTTATTATTCAGCCCCCAATAAGCACCGTTCCATACCGTGTAACAGCAGAGGACCGTACAGCTGAGGAATATCACCGCGGCATGGGCCATATACGGTTCAATAAACAGCGGGACATTCCCGATCGAGAGAACCAGCAGAACAGCTTCCATGATTATGGCCGCATAGAAAGCGATTGTATACCCTTTTCCGCGGATCGCCTGCTGCCGCTCATCATATTCCGTTTTCACCTTATGGTTTGTGTTTACGTATTTAAAAATCAGGACACAAAGCAGAAGCCCAACCATGATCCCGAAACCCATTCCAAACGATTTGCTGATATTCATTTTATTCTCCTTTATTTCTTCGTCAGCTTCAAATGCTGAACACCTTTTTTCAATGTATCCGAATAACAGCCGGCTTTGTTACTCATTGGTATTATAGTAATCCTGATATTACATTTTGTCAAGTATATTTTACATTTTGCTATTACTTAATATTACATTGAATTTAATAACAAATTATTTAAAACACGGACTCAGGTTTGTTTCATTTCCGGAGAAAAATAAAAACTGCTGTCTGCGGATAAAACAGCACTGTTTTTCGATTCGTCTTTTGTTACTTTTCACATCGGGATGCCGAAAATCATGAACCTTATGAAATCAACCAACCCATGTGCGATCATGGCGGAAAGAATATCCCTTTTCTTCTGAAGGACGGCAAAGGCCAGTGCGAAAATGAGAACGTACAGAGCCAGCATGATAAGCCATGACACAGCGATCTCAATTATGCCATGAGCCGGATCGATGCTGATATGCGGAAGGATATGGGGTACGGTCATCATAAACCACCCTGAAAACTTTTCAAATCTTCCGGTGAGTTTCCTTCCGATAGAGCCGAGACAAAACGCGTAAAAAACGGTACGGAAGGATACTTCCTCAAGGACTGCCGGACTGAGCGATAACAGGAATGCCCCTGGAACATCCGCCGGAGCAATCGGATTATTTGACCTCATCAGAAGATAATTGACGGCTCCGAGAACGATCCCGGCCGCTATCCCGATCAATATACTCAGGAGTACGCTTCCCTTTTTCTCCTGCCTTACCCACTGCAGACTTCCCTCGGGGAAATGCTCAAACACACTGCAGGACGCGGCTGCCGACAGAAAGACGAGGATACACTTGCCCGCCTGAAAAACCGAAAAAATGGGGATGCATGACAGCAGATAGATCGCCGCAAGTACGATCGACAGAACGATCCCTTTGCGGCCCGGGAATCTATACCTGATAAGCAATATCACCGATACGGACAGAGAAAAGCCGTCCAGCAGCAGCCATGCATATTCCTGTTTCCGAAGAAAACCGGCTATCGCGAAATATCCGGCCGCATAAATCAGAAACAGCAGCCAGATTATGCCTGATCCTTTTTCCGACAAATTGCCGTCTTTTTTATGTTCTTCCATCTAACCACCCCACCGCTTCACATGCTTTTCAGTTCTCGTTTCTGATTTTTTTATTATAATGAAATCATGGCAATAACATTCAGCTATAACGTTCTTGATGACGGCTCCGTCTCCGTCACCGGCCTCAGCGGGTCGATCTGGGATAGGGTCATTGTCCCGGATGAGATCGATGGCCGCCCGGTGACTGCCATCGGAAATTCTGCGTTCATGAGCAAAAAAGATCTGAGACAGATCACCCTCCCGGATACGGTCGTATCGATTGGGGATGAGGCATTCAACTACTGCTGCCGGTTATGGGAGATCCGGCTGCCGGAGCATCTGGTCTCTATCGGTACTTTCGCTTTCAGCTGCTGCAATAATCTGCAGGAGATCCGTCTGCCGGATACCGTGAGGGAAATCGGGGACTGGGCTTTTTACAGCTGCGGAAGACTTCGAAGCATTCACCTGCCGGACTCAATTGAGTCTATCGGGAAGAATACATTCTCCGGCTGCAATAACCTTGCGGAGATCCGTCTGCCGGAAAAACTGGTCTCGATCGGAGAGCAGGCTTTCGAAAGGTGTTCCGGTTTGAAGAGCATCGATCTGCCGGAAAGCCTCGCAGTAATAGGAAAGCAGGCATTTTCCGGGTGCGTCGGTCTGAAAGAATTCCGGGTAAACCAAAGCAGCAGGCATTTCTGTGCGCAGGATGGCTGTCTGTATTCGAAGGATCTTTCAGAGCTGCTGGTCTGTCCGGTGAAAAAAGAACCGGTCTTTGCGGTTCCGGAAGAGGTCCGCGTGATCGGGGAAGAAGCATTCACACTGTATCGGAAATTGCGGACGGTCCATATTCCTGCCGGTGTGACGGAGATCCCTGATAGTGTTTTTTCCGAGTGCTTCGGATTGACAGCTGTTGAGGTCAGTGAAAATAATACGCGGTACAGCTCGGTGGATGGCTGCCTGTATAACAAAGACCGGACTAAGCTGCTGCTATGCCCGGCGGAAAAGACAGAAGTATTTGTGATCCCTGACGGGGTAAGGTCGATCAGCGCAGATGCCTTTCACGGCTGCGGAAAGCTGACGGACATCGTGATCCCGGAAAGCGTGAGATCGATCGGAGCCCATGCTTTTCACGGATGTCTCAGCCTGACCAAAATACAGATCCCGGAGGGCGTGGAAACGCTCGGTGCTTATGCCTTTTACAAATGCAAGAGGCTCGAAGAGATCCGCCTTCCCGGGAGTTTGAGGTCGATCGGAGAAGATGCTTTCAGTTTCTGCAGAAATCTGACGGAGGTTCAGATCCCGGATCGGGTAAGGGAGATCGAAAAGAATTGTTTTTACGGATGTGAAAATCTGAAGAGCATCCGGCTGCCGGCAGATCTGTCTGCGATAAAAGAATGGACCTTCAGTCAATGCAGCGGGCTGAAGAGCATCATTTTTCCTGAGAATGTAAAGGAGATCGGGAAAAGCGTCTTTGACGGCTGCGGGAACCTGGAAAATGTTTATCTGCCGGACGGTCTGACCATAACCGGCCCTTATGCTTTCTTTAACTGCACCGGGCTGAAGAATGTCCGCATCCCGGTGAGTGTAACGGAGATCGGGGAGTCTGCTTTCTCCGGCTGTTGCGCTCTCAAAGAGGTCGTTTACACCGGTACGGAAGAGGATTGGGAGAAGATCCAGATCGGCCGCTGGAACGAACCGCTGCGATCTGCGCGCAGTGCATAATATGTATCAAAACAGCATATGCGAAAAATGAAAGTGGTATAATTTTTCAGCGTAAAATCACGATATTACGCTGAATTATCAATCATTTAAAGCGAAAAAGATGTTAGAAGATAACAATACAAAAATAAAAAAGCTCGAATCGATATTACTGAACGAACATTTCATGGCGGCAGTATGTGCATTTATCGCCGCGGCAGGCTTGATTTCTCTGATTTTCTTCCGCGCACAAATGGACGCGTTTGAAAAATTCGGATTACTGGTCAAACTTGCGGCAGCCGCAGACATTTATTTCGCATTCAGATCCTATAAATGGGATGTGGTAAAGGGTCTGCTGGGCGGAGTTCTGTTCTGCCTGATGTATCACGAGGCTTATCATGTCCTTGGACAATTATGGAGCGAGGATTTTGACACATATCTTGTCGCCGGTGTGCACGGAAGTCTTTATCTGGCCGCGGCCGGCATGTCCCTGTGGATGACGATCATCATCACTCTCAACCATTTTATCGTAAACTACAATATCAAAAGCAATCCGAAAAACGTGACCCTGAACCGCATCGCCATCATCTTTAAGTTTGCCGCGTACATTATACTTCTTTCGGCTAACAGCAGGCTTGGTTTATCCACGTCTCTGATGTTGAAGAATTTATTGGAGCACCTGACGGATATCGCCATATTATTGCTGGTCATCCTGATAGAAACACAGTTTGAGTCCTTCAAAATTCTGCGTCAGGAGCTTTTGGCAGCAAAACGCAAAGGGGGAAAAGGTTAAATGAACGTAAGAGAACGTCTTTCCGGGATCTGGCTGATCTCGATGAACCTCCTTTCATTGTTTGCCTACACGGTATTTTTCGTAGCGCAGATGTGGCTGAACATATTACACGCCTGGTATCTGATGCTGGTGATCCTGATGGGCATTACCCTGTTCATCTTTATGTGGGGTCCCGAAAAATTAAAATCGAAGAAATTAAAGATACTCTACAGGCTCCTTTACGCATCCTCGTTTTTGGTGATTCCTTCCTTTATATTCATTTTTATGGGACTTGTCTCTCAATATCACGCCCGAATGCAGGAAAGCATTGACGCGTCATCCATGCTCCCGCAGGAGATCCTGCCGACAGATCAGACAACGGTTTACAACACGGGCCCGCTTTATGTAATTTTTCCGAAATATTCCAAAATAGACCATGTAGTTGAAAATCGCCCCTCAAAATCGGATGATTCCATCACCTGGTGCAGCGGAGCCGCTTTTCAGCATACCGTAAGCCTCAGTTTTTCCGAAGAGGATGTGGAAGGGGATCATGCCAGGGACGGTGCGCTATACGAAAGTCCCTACAACCGGGATACCTTCGTGGCTTTCACTTTTGCTGATGGGAAATACGCATTCAATTTCGACAATGCCGCCGAAGCCATGAAAAAAGCGGCCGCGGCGGGAGGCAGCGGCTTTATGCAGTTCGGATTGATCAGAGACGGAAAGTCCGTAATGAATTTTGACCGGCCGAGAGCCCGCTCCTACCGGACTCTGGCAGAACTGAACGGGAATCTCTGCATTATCGATTCCGTAAAGATGATGCACTTCACCGAGTTCATGGAAGAACTTCAAAAGCTCGGTGTTACCAATGCCATTTATATGGATATGGGAGCAGGCTGGAATTATTCATGGTACCGGCAGACCACCGGCAAAGTCCTGATGCTTTTCGGTTTCCCCGTGCCCTGGTCCCACAACTGGGTCGTGTTCCGCAAATAAACAGTTTTTGCTGCTGTTCAAAAAATATAACGTAATCAAAAAAAGACCGGCAAAAAGATGCCGGTCTTTATCATGCTGCCGAGGGAAATCAATCGATGGAAAACAGCGGGTCGGATAAAGCTCCGATATAGCGGTCATATGTATAACCGGGTAAATACATGTATGAGACATTCTGGTTGCTCTTTTCAATCAGATCAGAACTGACAGACGCATAGGAAACCGTTACCGGATCGGAATATCGGAACCAATAGCCGTTGTTTTCAAGGAAAAATCCGTTGATGGTGATAAAGTGAGAATAGCCCCAATATTGATCCATCACAAATCCCCTCAGGTAACAGACCTCGATCACCGCGGGACGGCCGGTAGTCACCAGCTCGATCAGTGTTTCTTCGGTTGATTTTCCCTTTGTCCGGTGATCCGTCATGAGCATATCACCCGACAGTTCCTCTGTAATGAATCTGTTGACCGTGTTGGCGACCTGTTCCCCTACATCTTCATACATCGGGTAACCTGTGCAGTAATCCGTCCCGTCCATGCAGTAATTCCGCATCGTGTTCACACGGGTATACAGGTCATCTCCATAAGCGGGATAAACCATCTGCATCGCGATCGCGCCTGCCGCGGCGCCGCAGGCGGTATTGCCGCCATAAGTGCACCAATACTGACTGACAACCCCTGAATCAAGAAAACCGCTGACATAGGCAAGATCGCTGCGGATCCCGGAATTCCCGTCGGAAACGACCGCATAAAGCGCGGTGAGCACAACGTCCGCGCCTTTATATTGAAAATCGGGCTTTATCTTCTCTTCAGACAAAGGCGGCGTGAACAAATTATAGAGAAGAGATACCGAACCGGCTTTATCCGCAGTCGTTTTGACCAGCAGCTTATCGATGATGGAATTGTCCGCCGAACGGTACTCCCGGCTGTACAGCTCGATCTTGTCACCGGCTGCGAAATCGCCGGTCAGCAGAGCCTTGCCGGCCGAAGGAAGCCTGAGAGAAAGTTTTTTCTCCGGTTCGCTGTTTTCAGCAGCAGGAGCAGGAGTCGGTTCCGTATCATACCCGACAACCACACCGGATGAAACCAAAAGAAAGACACACACGGCGATAAAAATGATCGCTGCAAACACATTATCATATTTTTTCCCTGACATATAACACTCTCTCAATCACTCAGGTTTTGTATTTGTATCAGCAGAGGCAGAACAGAACCATACCAGAATATCCAGCGCTTCAAGATAGGATTCAAATCCCCTGCCCATACAATTGGCAATGCAGACTTCCCGGACATAAGACCTTTGCCGGAAGGCGTCCCTTTTCCCGAGATCTGACATATGAACTTCCACAGCAGGAATAGCCACCGCTTTGAGCGCGTCAAGGATCGCCACAGAGGTAAAAGTATAACCGGCCGGATTGATGATGATCCCATCCGTTTGCGGACAGGCTTCCTGGATGGCATCCACCAGAGCCCCTTCATGATTGGACTGCATAAACGATATTTCAACGCCGAGCGCTTCAGCTTTTTCCTGAAGGATCCTGACAAGATCGGCATAAGTCTGCTTCCCGTAAATATCCGGTTCCCGCAAACCGAGAAGATTCATGTTCGGACCGTTTATCACCAGTATTTTCATGGAATGAATTCCTGCTTTGTCTCTTTCTGAATAGTTACTCTGCAATTTAATTGCCAACCGGGAATTTATAAAAATTCCGATGAAAATCGGCATTTGATCCCCATGTGTCATTCTGAATCAATCACGGCATTTTTACCGAATACTGCGGTACAATAATGTTCAAATAACACCATAATTCACCGCGGCACTTCACCGGCACCGCCTGCTGACGAAACAGCGGCATAAACACAGCCGGTCAGAGCCGCTGCAGCAGGGAACGGCAGAAAATTGGATACACAATTCAGCAGAAACGATACCAGGATCATCAAAGGCGTGGGCATATTGTTCATGCTCATGCACCATTTGTGGAATCCTTCCGACAGAACTCCGTTCCTTGAAGAATATATCCTGAAAAATCCGTTTGAGAGTCTCACGCTGAACGGTCCCACATGGTTCCTGGTACTGGGAAGATTCGGAAAAATCTGCGTCCCGTTTTTCGCCTTTCTGGCAGGATACGGGCTTTACAAACAACACGACGCGGGTAAGCTTTCCCTTTCGAAAAAAATAAAAAAGCTGTATACCGAATACTGGAAAGTGTTTTTCATTTTTATACCGATCGCCTTTATTTTTTTCCGGAACCAGGAAGCGATCAATCTGCTTTCCGGCAGCTACCGCACCTTCCATATCAACGAGTTTATCCTCAATTTTCTTGCCATTGACGTGGAAAAATACAACGGGGAATGGTGGTTCATCATGGGCTTCACCATCTGCTGCGTTTTGGGATGCTTTTATGTCCGTGTGATCAGGACAAAAAACAAATATATCGATTTCGCGGCCATTTTCCTCATCAACTTCTGCGTTTTCAGGCTCGTTCCGATGTTTATCTATACGGAACCCTTTACGAATATCAGGAACGGCTTTGTCTATAACATGTTTTTCAAACAAACCGGCATCACCGCGTTTTTCACCGGCATCGTCTGGGCAAAGCACAGGCTGCTGGACCGCGAAAAGCAGTACATCCTTTCAAAATCTCCGCTGGTACGGATCGTTATTTTCCTGGTCGGATCGATCTCATTTATCTGTCTGCGTACCTTTGACGGTTTTGAGTATTGGGATTTTCTGACCACACCGTTTTACATTGCCATCTGTCTGGGCTTCTGCTGCGTAACGCCATGGGTTTCCCAAATTTTCAGCGCTTTGGGAGAACACAGCGAAAACATCTGGCTGACGCACAGTTTTTACTGTTTCTACTTTACGCCTTTCGCCAAAATCATTTACGGTTCACAAAACGCGGTCATCGCCCTGCTCATCACGCTCGCCCTGTCACTGGCCACATCCGTCCTGCTGAAAGCGTTTTACAAAGCCTGCGGTTCATGTCTCAATAAACTCAGCCGGACAAAACAGGAAAGCTGCTGAAACCTAACCATCTGTTGTCATTATCCGGACAGCACACAGCAAGAGGGACAAAACGCCTATATAAAGAAACCTGCTCCGACAAATAATCACGAAGCAGGTTTCTTATTTCTTATTTCTTATTTCTTATTTCTTATTTCTTATTTCTTATTTCTTATTTCTTACTTCCCGTTATCCCGCGATACGCTCGGAGCAGAGATAAAAACAGGTCAGCAGTCCCGGACCGGTATGCGCACCGATCACAACACCCAGGGATGAGATACGGATCTCACCCAAATCCGGATAATTTTTCCGAACCTCGTCACGGATGAATTCCGCGTCCGCAAGGCAGTCGGCATGCAGGATCAGCATATCGCGTCCGGCAGTTTCCACCAGGCTGAGGTCATTTAATACGGAGTCACGGATCGCGTTCAGCGCTTTTTTACGACCGATGCACTTTTTCACAACATCCAGGGTTCCGGCATTCGGCACATAAAGCACCGGCTTGATGCTCAGCATCGTCCCCACAAGAGCGGAAGCATTCGAAACACGTCCGCCGCGTTTGAGATAATTCAGATCATCAACGGTAAAGCGATGGGCGATTTTCAGTTTATTTTCTTCACCCCACCGGATCACCTCGGAAAATGATTTTCCCGCTTCCATCTGCGCGACACAATGCATCACCAGCAATCCCAGACCGCCGGAAATGCAGCGGGTATCCATCACATAAAGCTGTTGGTTCGGATATACTTCTGCCATGACTTCCGCCGCGGCATGACAATTTTCATAAGAGACCGACATCTTCTCTGACATATCAAGGAAAAGCACATTTTTTCCGCTTTCCAGCAGTCCCCGGAAAAATTCCTCATAAGCAGGTTCATTGATCTGGGAAGTTTTTAGGATATCCCCTTTGCGCATTCCCGCATAGATCGCGGCACGGGATTCCTCACGGCAGTCATCTTCCGCAGGCTGATCATTGATCGTGAAACGGTATGAAATAAAAGGCACATTGTGTTCATCCAGCCAGGTACGAGGCAGGTCACAGGTGGATGATGTAGCGATAATATAATCTTCCATAAATAAAAATGACCATTCAGGTCAGGTAAAATTTCCTTTCAAATAATCAGAGCTAATTATATAATACCGAACCATGTCATCAGAAAAATGGTGACGTTGTCAACTTTTATGAGCTGCTCAGCACACCCGGGATATCCGCCGTAACAAGAATATCGGATAACACGCGTAATTCGGCAGGCACCTGTTTTTTTTATGATAAAATTACCCGGACTTTTTCAACAAATGAATGTCTGTTCGGTAAAAGCAACCCGAAAGTCTCAGCACTTCCGTTGAAAAAACAGTTTTTTTCAGGAGCAGTACAATGGAAACAGAAAACTCTCTGCAGACAGTATTTTCAGATTACGACAGTTTTCTATTTCATGAAGGCACCAATTACGGCTTATATCAAAAGCTTGGTGCACACCCGACAACAGAAAACGGCATTGAAGGCACCAAATTTTCCGTTTGGGCACCGAATGCCAAATTTGTCACAGTGATCACAGCGCGCACCGGCTGGGAACACGAAAATTGGATGCATAAAGCGGAATTTGACCAGGGCATCTGGGAATGCTTTCTCCCCGGAGTCGGAGAAGGTGACGCTTACCGTTACATCGTGACCGGTGCCGACGACGTACGCCGCTGGAAATCCGACCCGATGGCTTTCCGCACGGAACCGCGGCCGGCAAACGCCTCTATTGTCCATTCCTTACATAATTATGAATGGCATGATGAAGCGTATCAGGCGCAGCGGGACAACACAAAAATTTTTGAACGTCCCATGGCAATTTATGAATGCCATCTCGGATCATGGAAAAAGGGCTACCGGGACGCGAATGACAAGGACGGTTTCCTGAATTACCGTCAGCTGGCTGATGACCTTGCCGAGTACATCAAATTCATGGGCTACACGCATATCGAGCTGATGGGCATCTGCGAATATCCCTTAGACCTGTCGTGGGGATATCAGGTGACCGGATACTACGCACCGACCAGCCGTTACGGCACCCCGGACGATTTCCGCTATCTGGTGGACAAACTGCACCGGGAAGGGATCGGTGTGATCCTCGACTGGGTCCCGTCCCATTTCTGCAAAGATGAATGGGCTCTGAGATATTTCGACGGGACACGCCTGTACGAGAACAGCGACCCGCTGCGCTGCGAATTTCCGGTTTGGGGCACGATGGCCTTTGACCACGGCAAACCGGAAGTCCGTTCCTTCCTGATTTCCAACGCCTTTTACTGGATCAATGAATTCCATGTCGACGCCCTGCGCGTCGATGCCGTCGCGTCCATGCTGTATAACGACTATGACCGCAAGGAATGGCGTCCGAACATGTTCGGCGGACGGATGAACCTGGAATCCATGGATTTTATGCGGCAGCTGAATTATGAAGTCTGCGGAAAAACCACCGGCTACCTGATCGCGGAAGATTCCTCCGCGGAATGGGGCATTACCGCCGACGTAAAACAAAACGGACTGGGATTCAGCTTCAAATGGAACATGGGCTGGATGAACGACACGCTGCGTTACATGAAGGAAGACCCGGTATACCGCCGCTGGCATCACGGAGAGCTTACACATACCACCGATTATGCTTTTACGGAAAATTATGTACTGGTGCTTTCTCATGATGAGGTCGTCTACGGGAAACATTCCATGGTCGAAAAAGCGCCGGGCAGCGTAATGGACCGCTTTGGCGGACTGAAGGTCCTCTACACCTACCAGATGACGCATCCGGGCAAAAAACTGCTGTTTATGGGGCAGGAATTCGCTCAGGAACGGGAATGGAACGTGAACGAAAGCATTGACTGGCATCTGGAAGATGACTTCGGGCACCGGGATGTTATGCAGTGCTATCGCAGCCTGCTCGCGATTTACAGAAAGTATCCTTCTCTCCACAGCGATTCGAAAGATACACGCACTTTCGAATGGGTCAACCGGAATGACGCGGACCGCGATATTCTTTGCTTCATCCGGCGCAATCCGTGGACCTATGACGGGGCGGTACTGGTCATCCTGAACTTCTCGCCCTCCCGTCTGGACGGATATACCTGCGGTATTCCTTTCGGAGGAAACTACCGGCGTGTGTTCAGCACCTACGACAGCCTTCCGGGCGGCGGAAATCCCGATGAATTAGGCAAGATTCCCGAATTGCCGGTCTATGAAGGGGAATGCGACGGATATCCATGGCACCTGTGCTACGACCTCCGTCCCTTTGAAGCGATCATTGTGGAGTTTCCCGGATCCGATCCGCAGAAAACGCAGGAATAATGAATAACTTTTAATAAAATTCAGGTACGGGATACGGCTTTATTGACATATAATTATATCGGTCAAACCGCACTACCCGGTTTTTCTTTGTTCAAAGGAATGCGGCACTGAACTATTACGCAGAAATAATCTACTCTGCATGGAGCTAAAAATAATGTTATTGTCCGAATTAGAAAGCAGATCTGACCTCACTCAAAAAGAATGTGATTTTCTTTCCTCTCTGTTCAGCGATGAAACAGAATCGTATCGTACCCCTATGGTACCCAATCCCGGGGAACCCGTCAAAATTCGTCTGAGAACAGAAAAATCACCCGACTGCCATGCCTGGCTGCTGATAAAAGACCGTCCGGATCCGATCCCGATGGAACCGATCCGGGAAAATGAATTTTTCATCTGGCATGAGGCAGAGCTTGTTTGTCCGGATCAGCCGATTTTCTACTGCTTTCTGGTTCATTGCGGAAGACAATGTTTTATCTGCCAGCGTTTTGGTGCCGGAATCCTGAACAAAGAAAGGTCCATAGAATTTGAACGGGCATTCCGCCTTACGCCCGGTTTCCATACACCCAAATGGGCACAGGGAGCGCTCCAGTACCAGATCTTCACAGACAGGTTCCGCAACAGCTGCCCGGGAAATGACCCAGTGAACGGCGAATATAATTATGAAGGGCACCCGATCCGCAAGCGCAAAGACTGGTATTCCGCACCGGATAACGATGATTTCCGCTGTTTTTATGGCGGAGACCTCCAGGGCGTCATGGAAAAGCTGGATTACCTGCAGTCTCTCGGAGTGGAAGCGATCTATTTCAACCCGATCTTCCTCTCCCCTTCATCCCATAAATATGACACCCAGGACTACGAGCACATCGATCCCCACTTTGCCGTGATCGAGGAAGACGGGACACCGGAAGAGACCAACCCATGGGAAATGACACGCTATATCCGCCGTGTCACCTCTCAGAAAAACCTTGATGCCTCCAACGAGCTTTTCGCAAGCCTGTGTCAGGAGATGCACAAACGCGGAATGCGCGTGATCATCGACGGTGTCTTCAACCATTGCGGCTCATTTAACCGCTGGATGGACGGGAAAAGCATCTATGCGAAAGCAGGTACGGATAAACCCGGAGCCTGGCAGTCCCACGAGAGCCCGTACCGTCAATTCTTCCGTTTCCAGAATGACGGAGATAATAATTATGATGCCTGGTGGGGACACCCGACACTGCCCAAGCTGAACTATGAAGGTTCCCGCGAACTTTGCGAACGCATTTTTGAAATCGCCTGCCGCTGGGCACAGCCGCCTTATTCCATCGACGGCTGGCGTCTGGACGTCGCCGCGGACCTGGGACACAGCGAAGAGTTTAATCACAAATTCTGGCATGAATTCCGCGAACGGGTGAAAGCGGTCAATCCGGACATTCTCATCATCGCCGAACATTACGGCGACGCAGGAAAATGGCTGGAAGGCGACCAGTGGGACAGCGTGATGAACTATGACGCATTTATGGATCCGCTCAGCTACTTCCTCACCGGCATGGAGAAACACAGCGATTATTTCCATGACGGTCTTTATCAGGACGGCGTGCGCTTTTTCAGGACCATGCAGGAGACCATGAGCCGTATGGACTGGAGTTCCCTGCAGTGCGCTATGAATGAGCTTTCCAATCATGACCATTCGCGCTTCCTGACCCGCACCAACCATACCACCGGACGCATCGCTACGATGGGAGCGGAAGCCGCCGGTGCCCATATTGACAAGCGTATCATGCGGGAAGCGGTCGTCGTTCAGATGACCTGGCCCGGTGCTCCGACGATCTATTATGGCGATGAAGCCGGCCTGGTCGGCTGGACCGATCCGGATAACCGCCGCTGCTACCCATGGGGACGGGAGGATGAGAACCTGATCGAAATGCACCGCTGCCTTGCGAGGATCCGGCAGGAACATCCTGTCCTGCGTCATGGCTCCTATAAAGCACTGGACGCAAGCACGGGATGGATCGCATACGCGCGCTTTGACGAGAACGACTGCGTCGGTGTCGTCTGCAATAACGGGGCGACCCCGATCCATATCCCGCTCCGTATGCGCGACGCGGGTGCCATGGAAGATGAAACATTCTCGATTATCTTCTCCACGGAAGAAAACGGCTGGAGCGACACCCCGAAATACGCAGGCAAAATCAAGAGAGGTTTCCTCACCCTGCTCGTTCCGCCGTATACCGCCGCCATTCTGGCTCGCAGCGAACAGAATTAAAACGACAAAAGGTAACCACCGCATTATACGGTTGAGTCAGAAAAAGAGCCCAAAAACACAGCGGGGGTATGGGGGCCGCAGGCCCCCGGAAATCAGGCGCGGACTGCGGCTTTCGCAAACACACGGACTTTCGATTCCGCGCCTTGCGAAGCATTCACTCCGGAATGCAAACTGAGCTTCTATAGTAGAATGAAAAGAGCTGAGTAAATATAACTCAGCCCTTTTTGATTTCACTTACATTTATTGCTTTCTGCTGACCGCTATTCTTCGGCAGCCTGCAGATGCTGGGTTGCTTCGATTTCCATGATCATATCCACACGGGTGCCGTGTCTCCCGCCCATGAATTCCGCGTTGATCCACTCATCCACGATCATCTTCGCCAGTTCCACACCGATCACACGGGCGCCGAAAGCTATGATGTTCGTATTGTTATGCTGCTTGGAAAGCTTCGCGGTATACGGTTCCGAGCAGACACAGGCACGGATTCCTTTGACTTTATTGGCCGCCAGGGAAATCCCCACACCCGTTCCGCAGATCAGAATGCCGCCTTCCACTTCACCGGCAGCCACAAGTTTCGCCACTCTGTAGCCGCTGATGGGATAATGAAAGCTGCCGGGCTCATTCGTACCGACATCGATCACCTCATGTCCCTGGGCTTCCAGATATGCCTTGATTTCCTGTTTCATCTCAACAGCCACATGATCATTCCCGATTGCAAGTTTCATTCTACATCGCTCCTTGATATAGCAGTTTATTCCTGCTGCCGGACCATACCCGAAACAGCAGCGCCTCACTTATTATTATAACCGTTTTTGTCTCTACGGCGATTCTCCGTTTTTCCGGATATACAGATTTTTCGAATTTTGTCCGGAATTAAACCAACCTCTGAGCAGCCTGTCCGCACCTGAATACTTACGGTGAATTCCTTCACGGAAAATAAAATCTTTGATGTATAATTAACATTGACAAACGATTCAATTTCTGAGAATAAGGAGACCCATCATGCATTTTCCAAAGAGAAATTTTGACCTCATCACCCTCGGGCAGATACTGCTCAGGCTCTCACCTCCGGGGAATGAACGCCTCGCACGTTCAGACGTTTTTGAAAAGAATGTCGGCGGAGCGGAACTGAACGTAGCGGTCGGAGCATCACTGTTAGGCCTGCATACCGGCGTGATCTCGCGTCTTCCTTCTCATGACATCGGTCAATATGTGAAAGCGACTGTCCGTTCCTATGGCGTTTCGGATGACTATTTTATCTATGACCGCCGTCCCGACGCACGCGTAGGCATGTATTTTTACGAATACGGGGCCTACCCGCGGAAGCCGCAGGTGATCTATGACCGCAAGAATTCCTCCTTCTTCTCTCTGCACAAGGATGAGATCAACCCCAAGGTCTATGGCGACACAGCCTGTTTCCATACCTCGGGCATCACTCTCGCCCTGTCCGAGGAGCTCCGGGAGACCACGATCGGAGCGATCCAGAAGTTCAAGGAAGAAGGAGCGATGATCTCTTTTGATGTGAACTACCGCGGGAACCTGTGGTCCGGGGAAACGGCAAAAGAGACGATCATGCGCATCCTGCCGTATGTCGATATCTTCTTCTGCTCCGAATCGACAGCCCGGCTGACCTTCGGCAAAGAGGGCACACCGGAAAAAATGCTCAAGGAATTCACGGAAGAATTCCCCATCAAAGCGGTTTTCGCCACCCAGCGGACGGTGCACAGCCCCAAGCTGCACTCATTCGGTTCCCTGGCTTACAGCGCGGAAGAAGACCGCTACTATTACGAAAAGCCTTATGAAAACATTGACGTCGTGGACCGCATCGGCTCCGGTGATTCCTATATCGCGGGTGCGCTTTACGGGCTCATCTCCTCTGACGGCGACGTGGAAAAGGCGGTCAAGTACGGCAACGCGGTCTCGGCAATGAAAAACACCATTCCGGGCGACCTGCCGCAGTCTACGCTTTCCGAAATCGACGCGGTGATCGCGGACCACTATTCCACCGGCTTCCACAGCGAGATGAACCGCTGACACCGTACAAAGCAAAGCGCTCAAGTCTGAAGCTTTAGCCGTCCTGAACCAACAGGCATATCAGACCTGAGCAGAGCGCAGGATCCGGGATCCGCACCATAACAGCTAAAAAAACAGGGCTGCCCCGTTCAAAACCGGAGCAGCCCTTTACTTTCAAAAGATTATATGATCAGGCTTTCTTCAATCCGACAACGACCTTGACGTTATCGAATTCATCACTCACCTGACCCCAGTCTTCCGGAACAGGAGCTTCCTTCAGGGAAAGGGCAAGGGTCTCGTTGGCGATATATTCCGCGTTGTCACGGACAGCTTCCGCCAGCAAAGCATCAGCCTGATAAACGACATCGATGCGGTCGGAGATTTCCAGACCGGCGGTCTTGCGCAGGTCCTGGACGTGGCGGACAAACTCACGGGCGAGGCCTTCCTTCACCAGTTCCGGTGTCAGGTCGGTCACCAGCGCCGCAATGTTGGCGGCTTCGGTGGCAACGGTGTAACCGCTGTGAGCGTTGGCACGGACTTCGACTTCATCCGGCTGGATGGAGTAAACCGTACCGTTAAGTTCGACATCGATGTTCTCACCGGCCAGCAGCTTACGTCCGACAGTCATGGCATCCTGTTTCAGGATCTCGGCACGGAGCTGCGGGAAGAGCTTGCCGTATTTCTGGCCCAGCTGCTTCGGCAGCGGGTTCAGCTGGAAGTCCATCGCTTCACCGGCAGCGTCCAGCAGGCGGACACTCTTCACGTTCAGTTCTTCTTCCAGAACGTCAGCGTATTTGGCGATCAGCGGACGGTCATCCGCCTGACCGACAAAGAAGGCTGCTTCAGCCAGCGGCTGGCGGACCTTGCGGTTGGCCTTGTTGCGGGCGGAGTGTCCGAGGGAAGCCAGGTCGATGATCAGATCCATTTCATGGTTGAGCTGTTCGTCGATCAGGGATTCGTCATACTTCGGCCAGTCAGCCATGTGGACGGATTCCGGAGCGGAAGGATCTACGGAAACCACCAGGTTGCGGTAGATCTCATCAGCGATGAAAGGCATTGCCGGGGCGATGAGCTTGGCAACGGTGACAAGCGCCTGATACAGAGTCGCGTAAGCGGCGTTCTTATCGGCATCGCCTTCGCTCTTCCAGAAGCGGCGGCGGCTGCGGCGCAGGTACCAGTTGGAAAGGATATTCACAAACCCCTGGATCGGGCGGGTCGCCGCGTTCACGTCATAGTTCTCATACGCGTTTGTGATATCGCGGACAAGAGCATTGAGAGCGGAAAGCAGCCAGCGGTCCATGTCGCTGTATTCCGGTTCGCCCATATCCTTCGGGGACCAGTTATCCAGATTGGCGTAGGTCACGAAGAAGGAGTAGGTATTCCACAGCTGCAGGGTGAATCCGCGCAGGACTTCGCTCACCAGTTTGGAGGAGAAGCGGCGTTCCTGACCTGCCGGGCTGGCGGTATACAGGTACCAGCGCATGGCATCCACACCGTTATCTTTGATCACGTCCCACGGGGAAACGATGTTGCCCTTGTGCTTGGACATCTTCAGACCGTTCCCGTCCAGGACGAGTCCGAGGCAGATCACGTTCTTGTAGCAGATGCTGTTTTTCAGCAGGGTGCTGACCGCGTGCAGGGAATAGAACCAGCCGCGGGTCTGGTCGACTGCTTCGCAGATGAAGTCAGCCGGGAACTGCTCTTCAAAGCGTTCTTCATTTTTGATCGGATAGCCCCACTGGGAGAAAGGCATGGAACCGGAATCGAACCAGACGTCGATCAGTTCCGGGACACGGTGCATTTCACCGCCGCAAATCGGGCATTTATAGGTGATGTTATCGACATAGGGGCGATGGAGTTCCAGCCCGGTCAGGTCGCGTCCCGTTTTCTCGAAAAGCTCCTTCACCGAACCGATGCACTCCTGATGTCCGCATTCGCACTGCCAGACCGGCAGCGGGGTTCCCCAGTAGCGGTTGCGGCCCAGAGCCCAGTCGATGTTGTTTTCCAGCCAGTTGCCGAAGCGTCCGTTCTTGATATGACCCGGGTACCAGTTGATCTGTTCATTCAGCTCGACCATGCGGTCTTTGAACTGACTGGTGCGGATATACCAGGTCGGGCGGGCATAATAAAGCAGCGGGGAATCGCAGCGCCAGCAGAACGGATACGTATGCTTGATGCGTCCGTGCTTGTACATAATGCCGCGTTCCACAAGATCCTTGATGATCAGGGGATCCGCTTTCTTGACGAACATCCCTGCCCACGGGGTGATTTCCGGGACAAAGCAGCCGTCGCCGCCGACGGTCATCAGCGTCGGCAGATTTTCGCGCTTCCCGACTTCCATATCGTCCGCACCGAAGGTCGGGGCGATATGAACAAGTCCGGTACCGTCATCGACGGAGACGTAATCCGCGGCGACGACACGATGCGCGGGG
The DNA here is from genome assembly GCA_902786265.1 of uncultured Chloroflexota bacterium. GTDB lineage: Bacteria > Chloroflexota > Anaerolineae > Anaerolineales > Anaerolineaceae > Flexilinea. The sequence continues at coordinate 92,160 of CADACE010000011.1, forward strand.
CTTGTCAGCGGCAGGAATTTATACAGCGGCTCATATTGTTTCCCGACCAGGTCGCTGCCTTTGTAATGCTCAACGACCTTCACAGGATCATCACCGAACACGGGCTCCACGCGCTTTTCCGCGAGGATAATATATTCGGTACGGCCGTCTTCCAGCGCGTGTTCCACCTTCACATAATCGATTTCCGGATTCACTGCGACAGCGGCATTGGCGGGCAAAGTCCACGGTGTCGTGGTCCAGACCAGCAGAGAAGTGTTCTCTTCATCCAGCAGTTTCAGACGGAAGGTGATGGAGGGGTCGTCAGCTTCTTTGTAACCCTGGGCGACTTCATGGTCAGCCAGCGGGGTACCGCAGCGCGGGCAGTACGGAACGACTTTGAAGCCCTGATAGAGCAGGCCGCGGTCGAAGAAATTCTTCAGGATCGCCCATTCGGCTTCGATGAATTCGTCTTTATAGGTGACATAGGCGTCATCCAGGTCCACCCAGTAACCGATCCGCTCCGTGAGACGTTCCCATTCCTGAATGTTGGTAAAGGCAGATTCTTTGCAGAGCTTGTTGAACTTGTCGATGCCGTATTCTTCGATCTGCTGCTTGTGGGTAAAGCCCAGCTTCTTTTCGACTTCGATCTCCACCGGCAGGCCGTGGGTATCCCATCCGCCTTTGCGGGAAATGTGGCAGCCCTGCATGGTGCGGTAGCGCAGAATGATATCTTTAAAGGAACGCGCAAGCACATGATGAACGCCCGGTTTGCCATTTGCGGTCGGAGGGCCTTCAAAGAAGATGTATTCTTTTCCGCCTTTGCGGTTTTCGGTCGATTTTTCGAAGATCTTTTCATCATTCCAGAACTTCAGGACCGACTCTTCCATTTCGTTGACATTCAACTTGGATGAAACTGGTTTGAACATGTAGACTTCCTTAACTCTTTCTTAGCTGTCAGTTTATAGTTGATAGTTTGCAGTTTTCCGCTTTTTTCCCGGTTTGTTTCTGGCTGTTTCACCGGTAATCTTTATCAGATTATTCTTATAACTACCGACTGCCAACTACAAACTAACGACTAATTATTTTGCCACAAAGATGCATTTTGGTCAAACCCTATGTCACAAAGTTATTATTTTGCAAATGCCCCAAAGTTATCATTTTGCTGAAACTTACCGACAGAATCCGCGTATTATGATAAGATAGAAATAAGAGAGAAAGGATTAGAAATATGAAAAAAGTCTTGCCGATTCTTTTTTTATTGGTTTTTGTATTGACCGGTATCGCCTCTGCTGAAGCACCTTTCCGGCTTAACATTTCGATCACGGATACGGAATCTGATTACAGCACCTCCGTCATTGTTCACAGCGGAGACCGGGTCGCCATCCGTCTGGGTGAAACAAATGTCGACCTGGATGTACAGGAAAAGCAGGAAGAAGGACTGAATTTCAAATTTGATCCCGCGCTTCAGTACAATGACGAAAAGTACGGCATCGCGGATGTCAGTGAACTGCTTCTGCCCGCCGGTGTGGAAAATAAATATACCGAATCCGGCAAAGACAGCCCGGTCCTCACTATCAGCTGGGAAGAACTTACCCTGCCGGCCGCTTACGAAGAAATCATCAGCAACGCCGCTGAAGTTCTCAATGGCAACCATGAAGCCGACACGGGAACCATCAGCTCCTTATTCCACCAGATGGCAGGAACAAAATACGCGGAAAATGTCGGCTTTTTCGTCACAGACCTTGACGGCGACGGCACTCCGGAACTGTTCCTCGGTGAAAATCAGCCGCAGAGCGACAGCACGATCTTCTATGATATGTTTGCCTTGAAAGGTGATGAACTGGTCCATGTCTTCAACGGCTGGGACCGCAGCCGCTACTACCTCTGCAGCAACGGCGGAATTGCCAATGAAGGCTCCTCCAGTGCCTTTGAATCCTTCACCGCCTATTATTATTACACGGACGGGAATTTGAAACTGATGCAGTCCATCATTTACAACTCAAACGCCAATCCGGACAACCCGTGGCGCCTCTCCACTTCATCCGCCTATGAGGTCAGCGATGCCGACCAGCTGATGACGGAAAGCGAAGCGCTGTACACCAAAGCGACGTACCCATATACAAAAGTCGAATTGGAACCGTTCGCGAAATAAAAAAATACCGCAACGAACCCGGGGCTGAAACAAATTCAGCCCTTTTATTTTTAAGCGGTACAACAGCACCTGATACGAGCGTACCAGTACCGGTACACTTGTATCAGGTGCTGTTGTACCGCTTCGCAGGGAGAAAAACAAAACTGCCGCACTTTGCTTTTGTGCGGCAGTTACTGTTTGTTCAGTATTATTTATTTCACGATCAGCGGTACCAGTTCCGGCGCTTTTCCTTCCTTCAGCAGCACATAACCCCGGTTCGTGATATGCAGCTCCTCCAGCACCGGCAGCGCGGCAAAGCTCAGCGTCATTTCCATCTTTGAGTGAGGACAGCCGGTCGCGGCTATCGCCTCTTCCAGCCGTATCACCCGGGCAGCGGCGACTTCTGCAGATTCCAGGCACATCAGCCCTGCCAGCGGCAGTTCCATTACATAGGCAAGCTTTCCGTCAACCACGATCGCGATACCGCCTTCAGATTCGATCAGCGCGTTTGCCGCGATACTCATGGCTTCATCGCTTGTCCCGACCACCATCAAATTGTGACAGTCATGCGCAACCGTAGACGCATACGCGCAATTCGCGCGCATCCCGATACCGCGGATAAACCCAATACCATGGGTCCCCGTAACGCCGTAATCGGGCGAATGGCGGTATATATCAAAGATTTTCGCCAGGTTTTTCTCAGGATCCGCTTTCAACTCCCCATCCACAGCTTCCATTTCCAGGATCACTTCCGGGATCTCCAGCACATTCGGGATGCAGTCCATCACCCGGACCTTCGGCTTCTCAATTTCCTCCGCGGAAATCCTGAAGAAATCAGGTGTCATTTTATCCAGAAAAATGGAATGGAGCGCCCAATCCGGATAGTCGTAAGGCGGCACATTGACCGTCATTTTTCCGTTTTCCGCCACCAGTACACCGTCGCTGTAAACCTGGTCGATCACCATTCCCGGCAGGTCACTCACGATCAGGATGTCCGCTGCCTTGGCAGGTGATATAGAACCGATCCAGCGGGCTTTCTCCAGCATCTGCGCCACATTGATGGTCACATACTGGATCGCCTTCACCGGCGGGACACCCTGCTGAATGGCTGTCCGCACGACCCGCAGCAGCTGACCGTCATGATATACAGTGGCAGGATCCACATCATCCGTTACCATACAGAAGAATCTGTCATCGATTCCAGGATTATCGGTATAAGCCTTAATGGCATTTGGCATATCATAACCCGCTGTACCGTAACGCATCTGGGCATACATTCCCAGTTCCGCTCGGCGGATCGCACCTTCTTTGTCAGTCAATTCATGGCAGGCGTTTTGTCCGGTCGCGATAAAGGCATTCAGCCCCTGTTCCAGTTCATGGGAAGGATAATGCCCTGTCGCTACCACACCGGCATCCAGCGTAGCTTTATTGATGGCATGTACCTTCGGGTCGCCTAAGATCATTCCGACAAAATTCATCTGCTCGCCCTGCAGCTGCGCCCAGCCATGGTCATATGCCGCGGCCACATCTTCAGGGCTGATCATGGCTCCGGCATCCTCCAGCCCCGGAAGTGCCGGAACACAGACCGGCATCGCGAGAAAGCATTTGATCGGGACCCCTTCCATCACATCATGGAAAAGCTTCACGGCTTTCATACCGAGGACATTGGTGATCTCATGGTTATCCGGGCAGATGGTCGTCACACCGTTCGGCAGCACACCGCAGGCGAAATTCCGCGGATCGAGCATGGAGCTTTCAATGTGCATATGACCGTCGATAAACCCCGGAACGATATATCGCCCGGCTGCATCGACCACTTTTGTGTGTTCGTCGGTCATGATCTTCGCGTTCGGACCGACGTAGGCGATAAACCCGTGAGATACAGCAACGTCAATGTTTTCCTGGATATATCCCACATTGACGTTGACAAGTTTTCCGTTTTTGATCAAGAGGTCTGCCGCTTTGTTCCCCATCGCTACCGCGGCCAGATCCCGTGTGACGTCGCTCAGTTTTTCCCGATGATGAATATAAGGTTCTTTCATCCAACAGCCTCCATTTCAGTAAATTTTCTTCATGAATCCGGGAGCCTGGTTCTAAACAGCTGCCGCCGATGCCTCTCCGCGCCGCCGGCTCTCCTCCGCAGACTCCGCTTTTATTTCAGATACATTTTTCCGATTTAAACCATTTTACCCAAAGAAATCAAAATCTGTACGGTCAATCCATCACGAAATTGTCTGACAAATGTCATGAGATATGATTTTGCACTCACCTGCGCACAGTCAACAAAACTGCAGGCTGTCACGCCGTCATGTGGTACACCGGCACCAATCTTCAGGATAAAGCACAACCTGGTCAGCTCTGCTGATGCAGCGAAGTCTGCACAGCAGAACTGCACTGTTGTGCGCTGCTGATGTACAAGCGTCCACGCGTTTTTTCCGCTGTTAATCGTACATCAGGTAGAAAGGTGTTTAACCTTTATGCCAAGACGCACAGGAGTGCGGTTCTCTTGAGCCGGCTTCGCGGGAGCAAGAGAGCCAACCACATGTGCTCCGAGTGCCACGGGATCGTTTCCCACCGGCGCACATGGTGTGACCGGTGGCGAAATGATCCCTCGCGGCACGTTCAGGGGAGCCCTGCGTTTTAATCAATGTTAAGACCGATGCGGCGCATCTTCCCATACAAGAGCGGCGCCGGTGGGATCATTTCTCCCGGACACGCTGACGCGCGCCGGGGAGAAACGATCCCTCGTCACCTTGTCAACTGTGCGCGCTTCCTTATGGTACACCAGCACCTGATACAAGCGTACCGGTATCGGTACGCTTGTATCAGGTGCTGGTGTACCACTGGTGCCATTCATCAGGATGAAGCACAATCCGGCCAGCTCTGCTGATGCAGCGAAGCCTGCACAGCAGAACTGCACTGTTGTGCGGCAACAATATTTCAGGTGCTTATCGGCGTGTCAATCGGGGGAGAGCTTGTTTATGTTGCTGAGATGCACATGAGTGCAGTCCCGATTTTCCAATGCTCATTGCTGTTTCAGTCGGAAGGAGGTTTGATTCCAGGGGGAGAGACGCACAGGAGTGCGGTTCTCCTGTACTTTCGTCCCGAAGAACAGCGAAGCTCCTTCTCCGAATACAGATCCAGACACAGTCTGTATTATGTGGAGCAGGAGCTTCGCGCTCGTGTGCTTCAGGACGAAGCAGATATATTATTCTCCGGTTACCGGTTCATATTCCTCAGCAGATCCTTCATCCGCGGCAAGTCCGGCCTCAACTTCTGGCTCAGGCTCAGATTCCGGTTCAGGTTCTGAGTAAGCTTCTTCCGTGACAGTTTCTGCGAAAGTTTCCTCCGAAGTTTCTTCCTGAATCTCTTCGGAAGATTCCTCCGGCACCTGCTCTTCGGCAGGTTCATCTACGGCCTCAGGAACCGCTTCAGGTTCAGCAGTTTCCTCATAAGAAGGAGCCACTTCATCTGCCCCTTCCTCTTCGGTCGGCTGTACCGGTTCCACCACCGGAGCGGCGGCCACCACCAGCCGGATCTCGCGGAGGACCTCTTCCTTACCGTACTGTTTGATCAACAGCTTCGTCTCACCCTCTGCCAGGAGCTGAATTTCAAGTCCTTTGATCAGCATCTCTTCGAAGGACCGCTCCGTGACTTTCGCGACGGACTCGTTTTCG
>CADACE010000012.1 GCA_902786265.1 uncultured Chloroflexota bacterium
CTGCGGTTGTGACGGTATCGCTGCCGCTTACGAAGCCATCGAAGCCGGCGACATGGCCTGCACCGTTGCCAACAACGGCTACCTGCTCATGGGCTATGGTGCTTCCTACGCTTACCAGGCCGCGAAGAACGGTCTCGTTCTGGAAAACCCGGTCATCAAGACCCAGGCTGTCCTTGTCACCGCTGACAACGTTGCCGAATACAAGGCCATGTTCATCGACGGCACCCCGGAATACGATTTCGACGATCTGAGCTTCTGCGTTCTCTCCGAACACCCCAGCTTCGCCGAACTCGCTGCTGAAGCCGAAGCCGAACCCGCAGCCGAAGCCCAGGAGGAAGAACTCAATTGGGACACAATTATGGCTGAAATCGAAAAAGGGATCGAGAATGGTGAAGAAGGCGCTGAGGAAGCAAAAGAATTGGTAGACTTTCTCAAATCTCTTTATGAGCAGTTTACCGCCGAAGGCAGCAATTAATACCGGTTTTTGTGAGATTATGATATAAATAATTCCGTGGACCGCCTCATTTCCGGGATGGTCCACGGAAATTTTCGTTCTGTGAGAAGATTGAAGAATGCTTTTCAAATCAATCGAACCGGGTATTTTCTTCCGCCGCACTGAACCAACCGCTGCGTAATTACAGCAGGAAAACATTTACTAAGGAGCCTTTATGAACCTATTTTCCAAAAGAGACACGAAATCCATGACTGTCGCGGAGCAGTTTGTCTCCAAAGTCGAGCAGGAAGCCCGATCCAACAAGATCCGGGTTTACGCTCCGATGATTTTGCTGGTTTTCATGACGATCGTGTTTTCTATCTATGACAGTCATTTCTTCTCGATGAAGAACCTGATCAACGTACTTGGTCAAATGGCCGTTCCGCTGATTCTCGCTACCGGACTCACCTTCGTGCTTTTGCTCGGACGGATCGACCTTTCCGTGGAAGGTGTAATGGGGCTCGTCGGGTCCTGTATTTCCCTGCTGATCCTGAATTCCCGGAATGCCAATGACTGGGGCATCTGGGGCGTGATCCTTCCGCTGCTTCTTGGTACAATTTGCGGATTCATTACCGGGTTCCTGCATGTAAAGCTGAAGATAGCGTCCTTCATCATCACTTACGCTATCAGCACCATTGTTTCCGGTATTGCTGTTCTGCTCTATAACAGCCGCCCGGCAACCGTCAAAGCACAGTGGATCATAGACGCTTCTCAGACGTATTTTCTGAAGATCCCGCTCATCACCTGGATCGCCATCGTTTTTTACCTGATCTGCGCAGTCATTCTGAACTACACCGCCTTTGGACGCGCTGTTTACGCCATCGGTGACAATGAAGCCGCAGCAGCAGCCTCAGGTATCAATGTACAGAAAGTCGTCATCGAGGTCTTCATCCTCAGCGGGTTCGCAGCCAGCCTTGCCGGCCTGGTCGCGCTGATCCGGCTGAAACTCGGACAGGTTTCCCTCGGCGAAAACCAGATGTTCCCCTGCATCACCGCACTGGTTGTGGGCGGCACATCCCTCAGCGGCGGGAAAGGCGGAATGCTTCAGACCATGGTCGGGATCCTGATCTACATGGAACTGCTCAACTTCCTGACCATCATCGGTGTCAGTGCCGACTATAAAAACGCTATCCAGGGCGTGATCATCATTATCGCAGTCGCCCTCACCATCACCCGCGGCCGCAAGGTCATCGCGAAATAAGGAGGGGACCATGGAAAAAGAACTGCTTTTCAAAACAAATAACATCGGGAAAATCTACGGCACCAACACCGTTCTCGAGGGGATCAATGTGGAATTTCACCGCGGTGAGATCGTCGGGCTGATCGGCGAAAACGGAGCGGGAAAATCGACCCTGATGAAAATTATCGCCGGTGTGGAAAATGCTTCCATGGGTACGATGGAAATGCACGGCAAACCCTTCAAAGCCTCATCCATGCTGGATGCCAACAAACACGGCATCGGTATGGTTTTCCAGGAACAATCCCTGATTTCCAACCTTTCAGCCGCCCAGAACATTTTCCTCGGTCGGGAAAAGGATTTCTCCACATTGGGTATGGTCAATTGGGCAAAAATGAACGCAGCCGCACGTGCTGCCCTGGATAAACTCGGGTTAAGCCATATTTCTCCTTCCCAAAAGATCAGCGATATGCCTTTCGCGATGCGCCAGATGGTCGAGATCACCAAGGTGCTGGATATCGTTTCCGAAACCGCCAATGACAAAGCCCTGATCCTGCTGGACGAGCCGACGACTGTCCTTACCGACGAAGAAATGAAGATCCTCTTTGAACAGGTCCGCATGATGAAGGAAAAAGGCAACTGCATCATCTTTATTTCCCACCGTCTGCAGGAAGTTCTGGACCTCACCGACCGCATTTATGTTTTCAAAGACGGCCATCTGACCGGAGAAGTGGAAACGAAGGACGCGGATGAATATAAATTGTATGAAATGATGGTCGGACGGGAAACCAACGGGGAATATTACGTTTCCCAGCGTCAGACTGTTCCGACAGATGATGTGGTCCTGGAAGTGGAAAATCTCGCCATGTTCGGTTCCTTCAAGGATGTATCCTTTAAACTGCACAAAGGCGAAGTTCTCGGGCTTTACGGTGTGGAAGGCTCCGGAAAAGAAGACGTCTGCGCTGTTATCAGCGGTGATGAAGCAAAGACCGAAGGCGTCATTCGCGTGAACGGAAAAGAAGTCAAGTTCGGTTCACCTTCTGATGCCCGAAAGCATGGCATCCTCTCCGTCCCGAGAGACCGCCGCGATGAGGGGATCATCGGGATCCTGCCGATCAATGAAAACATCTCCGTTTCCAATTACGGAAAGAATGCCACAGCAGGTCTGATCTCCAACAAAAAACAGATCGAAAATGCCAAGGGCTGGATCAAAGATCTCGGCATTAAATGCGAAGGACCGAACCAGCGCATCAGCAACCTTTCCGGGGGCAACGCGCAAAAGGTCATCTTTGCCCGGGTGCTGGATTCCGAATGTCCGATCCTGATCCTGGACCATCCGACCCGCGGTGTCGATATCGGCGCAAAAGGAGATATTTACAGCCTCATCCGGGATATTACGGAAAAAGGCTTCTCGGTGCTGCTGATGGGTGATACGCTGGATGAGTGTCTGGGACTGGCAAGCCGCATTATCGTCATGAAAGACGGACTGGTAACAGCGGAATTTGACTGCCCGGCAGACAACAAACCGGATCAGGTTGAAGTCGTACAGAAAATGTTATAAAACAGGAGCACATCATGGAAAAAACAAAACCTTCATTCAAAAGCTTATTTATCCAGAACATTTACATCCTGAGTGCTGTCCTGGTCATTGTCGTGTTTTACTTCATCAACCCGAGTTTTCTCTCGCTGTATTCCATCCAGAACATGACGACGGAACTTGCTCCGCTGCTTCCGATGGCCTGCGGGATCGCCTTTGTCCTGTATGCGGGATCCATTGACCTCTCCATCGGGGCTGTGGCATCCGCGGTCTGTGTCATCACCGGGCTGAATGTGGGCGAGAAGGGCAACATCATGATCCTGTATATGCTGCTCTTCGGCGTGATGATCGGGCTCATCAACGGGCTTCTGGTCTCCAAAGGCAAGCTGCCTTCCTTTATCGTGACCCTTTGTGCCCAAAGCATCTACCGCGCCATCGCCATCATCCTCTCCAACCCGCATGGCGGCGGTTCCAAGAACATTCCGCTCAAACAGCGTGTGGTCGTCAACTGGGCTACAAATAAAGTTTTGGGTCTGCCGATCCTCTTCTGGATCGCGGTCCTTATTTTGATCATCTGTATAATCATCGAACGGAAGACCGCCATCGGCAAATCGATTTTTGCCATCGGAGCCAATGAAAAAGCTGCCCGTATGGCCGGTGTGAATGTGACTTTGATGAAAATCTGCGCATTCATCCTTTGCAGCGTCGGTGCGGCCATCGGCGGCGTCATGTACACCTACAAGCTCAAGAGCTCTGTCCCGACCATCGGAGACAACCTGTACATGATGGCGATCTCTTCTGTTGCGCTGGGCGGTACACTCTTTTCCGGTGGGAAAGGCTCTGCCCTGAGAACGCTGATCGGTGTCCTGACCGTTACTGCCATTTCGTCAGGTATGAACATGGCAGGCGTCAATCCGCTGTGGAAGAATGTCGTTTACGGTATCGTCCTCATTGCCGCGGTCGCGATCAACTCTGAAAAGGGCGGAAGAGACCTGATCATCAAGTAAAAACGAGATACAGGAATAAGGTGTATTTGGTCTGATTTCCAAAGAAGCCTGAAATATAAAAAAAAATGAGAGGTCAGAAGCATCGGGAGGAATTTATCAGTCAATTATCCCCTGTTCCTGACTTCTCACTGCTGAACAAGGAGATGTTATGGGAGAAATATACGAAATTCATCACATATGTATTCACGCGAAAAATCTTGACGAAAGCATCGCTTTTTACCGTGATATGTTCGGTTTTACCCTGTTCGGGAGGGAATCCTCCGACGTTGACGAATATGCCATGCTGAAGCTGGGCAGCTCCCGTCTGGAACTGATCCAGCCCAAACCGCAGAAAGATGATGATTTCGGTGACCGCGGCTCCATCGCGCATATCGGGCTGGGCGTCCATGACATCGATTCTGTTGTGGCAGACCTTCGCGCCAAAGGCGTACAGTTCCTCAGCGACGAGATCGAAGATAAAGACGCCCCGCTGGGCGGACTGCGCGCGATCCAGCTGCACGGCCCCGCCGGAGAACATATAAACTTATACGAGTGGAAACGGGAGATATGATGGATCATTTACTCGGTATTGACCTCGGGACCTCCAGTCTGAAAACCATTGTGCTTTCGCGGGAAGGGGTTGTCCTCTCATCAGACGCGGTCGACTATCAGTTCGACAGCCCGGTTCAGGGATATGCGGAACAGGATCCTCGGGTCTGGTGGAATGCCTGTGTGACCACCATTATCAACGCGGTCCGCAGTGCAGGCATCAGTGCCGCGGACATCCGCTCTATCGGGTTTTCCGGGCAGATGCATGGTGTCGTCGTACTGGACAAAGACTATCAGGTCATTCGGCCTGCCATTTTGCACTGCGATGCGCGCTCCGGTGAACAGGTAGACCGGATCAATGGAAATATCCCGTTGGAACTGCGTCAGAGACTTTTCCGCAATCCGGTCTATCCCGGTTTTATGCTCACTTCCCTCTTATGGATGCGGGACAATGAGCCGGAGAATTTTGAACATATCGCCCACGTCTGTTCTCCAAAGGACTACATCCGATATCTGTTGACCGGTGTTTTTTCCTCAGAATATTCGGATGCCTCTGCTACCCTGCTTTTTGACATTGAAAACAACTGCTGGTCTGAGGAAATACTGACGCTGAGCGGTTTGCCGCGTGAGATATTCCCTCACTGCACCGAACCGACCGCGGTTGTCGGAAAAATCAGCCCCTCAGCCGCAGCTGTCACCGGACTGTCGGAAGATACTCTGGTTGCAGCCGGCGGCGGTGACCTGACCATGATGGCAGTCGGCAACGGTATGGTCCGCAACGGAGACGGGATTCTGAACATCGGTACGTCCGGTCAGGTTTCTTTCCAGATCGACCAGCCGGTCATCAACCCCGCGCTCAACACCAATATGTTCTCCTCTTATCACTCCGGACGCTGGGTCCTTTACGGGGCAACCATGAGTGCCGGGCTGTGCCTGAAATGGTGGCGCAATACCACCGGGAACCCGCCCTATGATATGGTCAATGAAATGGTGGCGCAGACTCCTCCCGGTTCCCGCGGCGTGATATTTTATCCTTACCTCAACGGAGAACGCTGCCCGCATCTTATGTCCGACATCAGCTCATGTTTTCTGGGCGTAAATGCCTCCACCGGTTACGGAGAAATGACGCGTGCCGTTATGGAAGGAGTTGTTTTCAACCTGCGGCAGTGTGCTGAGATCTGCGCCGGCCTTGGTTTTTCCGCGGACACCTACCTTGCCTCCGGAGGAGCCGCCCGCAGTGATAACTGGACACAGATCATGGCGGATATCTTCAATAAACCGGTCAAACGGGTCATCGGCGAAGAACAGGCATGCCTGGGCGCAGCTCTGACAGCGGGGGTAGGCGCCGGTTTCTGGAGTTCCATCCCGGAAGCGGCTGATGCGGTTGTGCGCTATCAGGACCGCATTTTCACACCCATTGCAGCCAATACGGCCATTTATGATGAGTATTACGAGATCTTCCGCGACACATTTCCGGTCTTCAGCCGGAACCTGCAGAAGCTGACAAATCTTGGCAGGAAAATTTAGAATTCAGAAATCAGACTGCTGCTGTGATTTATGGGGACGGTTCCGAGCACATGATCAGCATGAGGGACCGTTCCCGGTCTCCGGGCTTATGTTCCGGTCACCATACACACCTGTCAGATTTAGAGGGGATCAATTGTTTCGGCGGTTTTGATGTTATAATAAAAATACTGTGTTGAAGGTTCAACAGGATAATCCTATAGATGTCAGGAAATATTTTCAAAACGATACGTCACAAAAGGAGGTCAGATGGCAACAGCAATTCATATCGAAATTGACGCATTATTCCTTCTGATTCTTTGTGTCATTACATGGCAGATCACACACAGCGTCAGCCAGCAAATGAACCGTATCCTTTTCCGCTACGTTGTCTTTGGAGACATGACCATTCTGGCTCTTGACATAATCTGGATGCTTGTCGAAGGACAAACCTTCCCCGGTGCACGGTTCCTCAACAACATCATCAATGCCATCTACCTGGGCGGTGTCGTCATTATGGGCGGCGTATGGTACCTTTATGTACTGGAAAACCTCGGGTACAAGCTTACGAGGAAACTGGTTTTGTCGACACTGTTTCCCGGCTTTGTTTTTACCGTCATCAACCTGATCTCAATGAAAACGGGCTGGATCTTTTACATCAATGAGGACAATTGTTACATCAGGGGACCGTTTTTTTACATTCAAACCATTGCAGCGCTTTTGAACCTGTTTGTGTCAATGGTTCACCTGATAGTCTTCTATTTCAGACCTCAGACAAAGATTTCCAAAGCCAATATTCTCAAGCTCATGAGCTTTTACATCGTTCCTTTCCTCGGGACCCTGATTGCTCTGCCTTTTTCCGGTATGCCCGGAACCTGGACCTGCGCGGCGGTTTCCGTGATCCTGATATACATGGATGACCAGGATAGTGCGATCCTGCGGGACAGCCTCACCGGATTGAACAACCGCAAGACACTGGAATCCACCTTTGCTTCCTATATCCGGCAAATTACAGAAGTCAAAAATCTGTTCCTTTTCATCATGGATCTGAACAGTTTCAAACAGATCAATGATACCTACGGCCACACAGTCGGTGATCAGGCGCTGGTGGATACAGCGAAAATCATCACCCGTTCCATGAAAGGAATGCAGGGTATTGTTGTCCGTTACGGCGGCGATGAATTCGTCGTCATGGGATTTTTACCCGGAAGCGCAGAAGCTGTAAACTATGAGAAACAGGTAAAACAGGATTTTGAAAACTGGAACAAAGAGCATGACAACCCCTATTCCCTTTCCACCTGTATCGGATGGAGCAAATACCAGGAAGGGCAGGAATTGAATGATCTGATAGCCAAAGCGGATGAAAAACTGTATCAGGAAAAACGGTACCGAAAAGCGGGACGCTAAAAAGCAAGAAGAGAGACAGATCATATGAGTACCGGAAGAAAAAAGGCTTTAATTTTATTGAACACATCCTCCGGCACAGGCAGAGCTGCAACATACACGCTGGAGATCATCAAGCATTTCGCCCAAAACGGATATGAACCGATCCTCTACCCGATCATCCCCAAAAGCAGCCTGGTTTCCGAAAAGCTCCTCCCGGAATATGAAGATCAGCTGGATATTGTTTTGTGCAGCGGCGGCGACGGAACGCTGAACCATGTGGTCCAAAGCCTCATGCATATGAAAAACCGCCCGCTGCTTTCTTATATTCCGACCGGCAGTACCAACGATTTTGCCAAGGGGCTTTCCATCCCCGTGGAATTTGAAAAAGCGCTGGACACAGTTTTCAACGGGAACCGTTTCCGATATGATATCGGCAAATTTAACGACAGCTACTTTAACTATATCGCGGCATTCGGTGCATTTTCCGCAGTCAGCTACGCAACTGATCAGCAGATGAAAAACCTGCTCGGATACGCGGCATACATTCTCAGCGCGCTCGGAGATTTTACGGAACATCTCAGCTACAGCTGCCATATGCGTATTGAGACAGAAGGCGAGGTCACGGAAGATGATTATGTCTTCGGAGCGATTTGCAACACAATTTCCGTAGGCGGGTTCACACTGTTCAAAGACGTCAACACAAAGCTCAATGACGGAAAAATGGAGCTGCTGCTCATCAAAGCGCCCAGGACCCCTGTTGACCTGCAGGAGACCCTTAACGCGATTTTAAAGGGAATGCTGGACCATCCCAGCATTACGTTCCGTCAGGTCACAAAAGTCACTCTGCACGCGGACAGCAACGTCGCATGGACTCTTGACGGCGAGTTCGGCGGCACTTACGCAGATGTAAAAGTGGAAGTCCAGCAGCAGGCAATCACCATAATGTCCGGTATCAATTAACCGGGAGATACAGAATCCCATTCTCAGCTTTCCCGTCAGATCAATGTACTCCGGCAGCGTTTTCTGCTGCATTTCCTTCACCGGCAAACAGCTTTCTTAAACACAATGTTCCGGAATTTAAAAAAAGTGAGTCACGGGGACAGGTCCCGTGACTCACTTCCTTTCAAACTATAATTTGATTATTTTCCTTCGTTCACCATATCGAGGTAGAACTCGTAGGCTTCCTTATCGGTGTACTTTTCATGGACGATCTTGCCAATGGCCTGCGCCATGACTGTGGCGTGGTTGGACTGGAAGATGTTGCGGCCCATATCAACACCGTTGGCACCGTGGCTGATGGAATCATATGCCAGCTTGAGCGCTTCCGGTTCCGGCAGTTTCTTGCCGCCGGCGACAACGATCGGCACCGGACTGGCCGCGACGATCTCTTCGAAGTTCTCGCAGTAGTAGGTCTTGATGATGTTGACGCCCAGTTCGGCAAGGATGCGGGTCGCCAGCTTGAAGAAGCGGTCGGTGCGTTCCATCTGCTTGCCGACAGCGACAACCCCCATAGTCGGAACAGAGAATTCCAGCCCGGCATTGATGCAGCGGGAAAGGTTATCCAGGGAAGACAGCTGACCGTCCGCGCCGATGAAGGTCTGGACCGCCATGCAGTCCGCGTTCATGCGGATCGCGTCCTTGATATCCACAGCCAGCACTTCATGGGAAAGATCGTCCTGTACCATGGATGAGCCGGAAGTCACACGCAGAGCGACACCCTTTTTATTTTCCGGCGGTACGCAGGCACGCAGCGCGCCGCGGGTACCCATCAACACATCGATATAGGGAATCAGCGTCGGGATCAGCAGGTCCAGACGTTCCAGCCCCGCGGTAGAGCCCATGAAGTAGCCATGGTCAAAGGCGAACATCACGGTGTTGCCGCTGACGGGATTGAAAATGTTGGACAAATGTTTTTTCATGCCCCAATCGAGATGATTGGCGCCTTTGATATAAAAGCCCTTGTTATTGGCAAAGGGTTCATCGGTATGATAATTTTTGGCGATTTTTACGCCTTCAAGATCTGCCATAGTTTCTCCTTATCTAAAGGTGAAAGGTGAAGGGTGAAGGGTGAAAATACGGTAAAGGGTTTGTGCAGACAGATATCGGTCAAATATCAAAATATGCCGCACCTGCGGCACAACATCTTCACCTTTCCCCTTTCACCTTTCACTTTAAAACAGGGAGTACAGAAACTCCGTACTCCCTGTTTTCAAATTAATTAGAAGTTGTAGTTGGCAACGTTCTCAGCGGTGAAGACGACACGTTCCGGAAGCAGAACAACACCGTTGTTGACTTCGGCGGTGGTGTCACCGGGGACGAGGGCTTCGTTGGCAACGATTTCGCAGTCGCCGATGCCCGGGACGGTGATGGTTTCACCGGCGTGAGCTTCGTTACCGGCAGCGAGGTAAGCGCCGAAGTAGCAGCCCAGAGCGCCCTGGATACCGCAGTCCCACAGACCCCAGCGGGTGAGGGTGCCGGCTTCGAGGTGAGCAGTCATACCGGACGGAGTGCAGAAACCGGTGATGGTGATGTCATTGGCGCCCAGGCCCTTGTTTTCGGCAGCGGTGCACTGGCCCGGAAGAGCAGTGGAGTCGTTGCAGATGATGAGGTCGACATCCGGGTGAGCTTCGAGGATGGCTTCACCGATGGTGACGGACTTCTGAGGATCCTGTTCGGAATAATACGGATCAGCAACAGCAACCCAGTTCGGGTATTTGTCTTTGATGTATTCTTCACCGGCGACATACCAGGAGTTCTGGTCAGCAACAGCAGCCTGGGAATAGTGCCAGACATACTTAACAGCGCCGTCAACGTCCACGCCGCGTTCCTTCAGGGATTCAACACCCATGTCGACCAGCATTGGGCCAAGGGTGGAAGGCATACCCTGGGAGACCATCAGGGTGCGGGAGTTGGAGGAGACATCGGAGTCCCAGGTGGTGACAACGATACCCATATCGCGGGCTTCCTGGAGTTTTTCATCCAGAGCGGTGGCATCCACAGAGGAGATGGCGATGGCATCAACGCCGGCGTCGATCGCCTGCTGGATGACTTCGAGCTGATCGGTCACGGAAGCGACAGCGGAGCCCATGTAGCGGACTTCAATGCCCCATTCCTTGGCGTACTTCTGTGCGCCGTCGTTGGCAGCTTCAAAGAAGGAGTTACCGGTGAGCTTCGGGATGAAAGCAACAACTTTACCTTCGATGCTGTTCTCAGCGAAAACTGAGACCGCGCTCAGCAGCATTGCCAGAGCAAGAACGACAAACAATACTTTTTTCATTTTACTTCTCCTTTTAATTTCATAATGGCACTCGCCACTATTTCACAAATTAGGGGCCAGGAGCCAGGGACCAAAGGCCAGTGGCAGTGGCATTTTCATCAATTCTATTTTTCCTTATTGTCCCTTAATTTTATCTGCAGGTTTTTTATTAAACCATTCAGCATTCTTCCGACTTCTTTGCATTGAGCAAGCAACTGATTTGTTGTCTCACCGCTCAGATATTCCAAACGTTTACACAATATTATTTGTGTTTCCAACTCGCCCAGGGATCCCATTGCGATATAAAGAAAATGAAGATATTCTTTTATGGACCCCCTTTGATTTTCCTCTGCAATATTCGATGGTATAGAAGCGACTGCCCGTCTCATTTGATTTGACAGAGAAAATAATTCTTCTTTAGGTAATACTTTTACATCTTTATAAACAGAGACAGCTAAATCCATTGATTTCTGCCACACATCTAAATTAGCATAATACAATACTGCCATTATTTTCTCTTCCATTTCATCTTTATCATCTTTTTGATATCAGATTCCTGACCACTGGCCATTAATCTCTGGCACCTGGCACCCGATACCTGGCAGCTAACTGTCCATATGCCTCACGATCCGAATCAGCTGCCGGCCGGAGACAACTACCAGCAGCATGATCCCTACAGGCAAATCGAGGTTCTGGGAGCTCATCTTGAAGCAGAGGGTGAGGCCAAAACGAAGCATGCAGATGACAAGGGAGGCAAGCGCGGTACCGATAATGGAACCTTTGCCGCCGGTGGAAAGGGTCCCGCCCAACACCACCGCAGTGATGATGGAAAGGGTATAGGTCGAACCAAGATCATACTTGGAAGAGTTCAGCTGGGAGGTCAGCAGAATACCGGCGATAGCCGCGCCGATACCGGTGAGCATATAGGTACTCATCTTGATCAGACGGGTATTGATTCCGGAGTATTCGGCAGCCTGGGTATTGACACCGACAAGGAAAATGCTGCGCCCGTATTTTGTCTTGTGCAGCAGGATATACATCAGGATAACGAGAATCAGATAAATCAGGATCTGCACCGGCAGCTTCATATCACCGAAAATCTTGGCATTTCCCAGCCAGCGGAATGAAGAAAACGTGCCATCATCATTCTTGGACGGGAACCCGCTGATCCCCTGATAAGCCGGAATCGCGGACATCCTGGAAATCACCAGACCAAGTCCGGTATACAGGAAGGAACCGCCAAGCGTCACCACCATCGGCTGCACACCGCAGTAGGCAACAAAGAAACCGGAAAGGGCACCGCAGAGGGCTGCCAGCAGGATCGCAGCACCGACCGCTGCCCAGATATTGAAACCAAAATCATTCCACAGCACCCCGATGGTAATCGAAGTCAGACCGACAATGGAACTGGCCTGAATATCGATCCCGCCGGTAATCATGACCATGGTCACAAACAGGGAGATGATACAGATGCTGATATAGTTTGTGATATTCGAGAAAATGCGTACCGGCTGCAGGAATTTATTGTTGATAGAGCCGAAAACCACAAATTCCAGAACGAGGATCAGGAGTAAAACAAATTCCCAGCTTTTTACGAGTTTCAGGATCTTATTTTTCATCGTTTACAATCCTTTCTCAACCGCGTGGGAAGAAGCACGGGCTAATAACCGCTCACGTCTCGCATTTTCGACCGCACGCTGCTGCGTGAGCGCATCGATCACGACGATCGCGATCAGCATAACACCGGTGATGGTGTTATCATAGTCAGAGGAAAATCCCAGGAAGACCAGCAGACGGCTGATGGAACTCATGATCACGCCGCCGATTGCCGCACCGATCACATTCCCAAGTCCACCGGAAAGGGAGATGCCGCCCAGAACGCAGGCAGCTACCGCCGACATCTCATAACCGTTTCCTGCAATGATGGTGATCTGCCCGTATTTCGAAGCAAACACAATACCGGAGATGCCGGCAAAAATGCCGCTCAGGACATAAGCGATAAATTTTACGCGGGTAGCGGGAATACCGACCAGCGTCGCCCCGCCGATATTATCACCGACCGCCAGGAAGTATTTCCCGCGGCGGGTATTCAGCAAAACCGACAGGACCGCAACGATTATGATCATCATCAGAAAGAATACGCCGATTCCTGTGTTTCCGACGGTAGAATTCCCGAAGCGGGTAAAACTCCCGGAGAAGTTTTCGATCGTCCGGCCGCCGGAGTAGATATAAACGATACCGCGGACCACACCGCAGGTCCCGAGCGTGAAAATCAAAGACGGAACCTTCAAAACCGCGACTCCGATACCGTTGACACAGCCGGTCACCGCACCGACCAAAATTGCCCAGCCCAGCATCGGCAGCCAGGAGCCGTTGGATTGCGCGATCACACCCGCAATTGCCGCGGTAAGTCCCATGACCGCACCAATCGAAACATCAATTTCTCCGGTCATGATCGTGAAGGATATGCCGATCGCCAGCAGCATAAATACACATGAGTTATTGAAACAAGCCATGATATTGGAATAGGAGAAAAATGCCGGATTCACAAGTCCCGTGATCACAAACAACGCGATCAGGAATAACAGACTTGAAACCCATCTCGCACCGCTGATTTTTTTGATAAAAACTTTCATAAGTTTGTCCTGATCCTTAACTTCATTCTTTACGATTCACTTTTGACAAGGCCGAAGGAAGCAGCTGTCAGGTTGTCCTGATTGATCTCATCACCGATGAATTCACCGTTGATATGACCCTGGAATACTGTAACCGTGCGATCACAAAGCTCCATGATTTCTTCCATATCAGAAGAGACCAGCAGCACCGCGACGCCTTCTTCCCGCAGATGATGAATGATGCTGTACACATCACCACGGGCCGCAGCGTCGATGCCGCGGGTCGGTTCATCCATGATGACCAGCTTCGGTTTTGTGGACAGCGCCCGGCTGATAACAACCTTCTGCTGGTTTCCGCCGGACAGGCTTCCCGCCATTTCGTCATGGCTCATAGTCTTGATACGAAAATCGGCGATATATTTATCACTGATTTGATTTTCACATTTTTTGTTGAGCAGAAATTTCCCCGTCAGGCTGTCTTTCAGCAATGCCGAAGTCGTATTTGCCGCGATCGAGCTGATCTTGAACAGACCATGCAGATGACGGTCTTCCGGAACATAGTTTATTCCGGCGGAAAGAATGTCTCTTGTTTGTTTCCCGGTCACATCTTTACCATCCAGAAGAACCTTGCCGGAAAGCACTTTATCCCGTCCGAAAATGGTTGAGACCAGTTCCGTACGTCCCGCGCCGACAACACCGGCGATCCCTAAAATTTCACCGGGATACACTTTCAATGAAATATTCTGGAAACCGTAACCGCTCAGGTTCTGCAGTTCAAAAACCGGCTTCAGATGAGTGTAATCAATTTTTTTATTGTTGGATTTGAGTTCTTTTTCGTTAGTGGCATCCGGCGGCAGCAGCCCCTGGACCAGCATCTCCCGGGTAAAGTTTTCGACCGGGCCTTCCAAAGTGATCTGTCCGTCGCGCATAATGGCAACATGTGTCGCGATATCGAAAACCTCAGCCAGACGATGGGTAATATAGATGATGCCGATGCCGCGGGCTTTCAGGTCTTTTACAACCTTAAAGAAAGCTTCCACTTCGTCAAAAGTCAATGCGGACGTCGGTTCGTCCAGGATCAGGATCTTGGAATCCCGGAGCAGCCCGCGCAGTATTTCAACCAGCGTCTGTTCCGCGATGGAAAGCGTGCTCGCCTTACGGGAAAGGTCCATTTCCCAGCCGATTTCCGACATGATCTTTATCAGTCTGTTTTTGAGGGAAAGGGTGGATTCCCTGAACCCCATGGTGATGTTTTCCAGCACATTCATGTTCGGGAAAAGCATCGGCTCCTGCGGAACCATATATACACCGGCAGTCAGTGCAGCTGTCGGATTCGTCATCTGAACCTGTTTTCCATCGATGAAAATTTGACCGCCGTCGGGCTGGTAAATCCCCATGATGATCTTCATCAGGGTGCTCTTCCCCGCGCCATTCCCGCCAATCAGTGCAAGGACCTCACCGCGGTCGACAGCGATATCAACACCCTTCAGAACACGGTTCTGTCCGAAAGCTTTTGTGGTTCCCTTTACGACAAGTAATTTTTGTTTTCCATCAGACTGCATAAAAACGGAGCTCCTGCTTTTTTGCCGACCACCGGCTTCTCAATCCTGCATAGGCATACTTTTGTATGTATGTTCAAAATTTGTTGTTAAGATTACCAAAGTATGCGCAATTTGTCAATAGTTTGAAATCATGCCATTTGTAATATTTTTGCAATGAAAATCATATGAAAGATCGGCGTCAGTTGAGGCGTAGAATTTCGGGATATGCCTCTTAATTTTCTGTACGTAATAAAATAAAGGTGAAGTTTATCATATAAAACAAAAAATGACTTTTTTCCCTATTGACACCGGAAAAGCCAATGATTATAATTTTTTTACATTTGTATCTATGGAATACAAAAGTTTTTTCATGGGTGGCACTTTACAACGCGGAGAACGATCAATATGGAAATCGACAGCAAACGCACCTCATTTGAAGAAGATCTGATGGCGAAGATTGCCTGGTATTATTATATCGACAATCTGACCCAGATACAGATTGCGGAACAGGTTGGAATACCGCGCCTTCGTGTGATCAAGCTGCTCGAAAAAGCCCGTCAAACCGGTATTGTCCAGTTCAAAATAGCTGAGAATAATTCACATGTATCAATGGAGAACGCTATTGCCAGGCATTTCGGTCTGAAGGATGTTTTCATTGTACCCTCCGCATCGGGAATGGATAACCGCAACGAAGCTCTGGCAGAGGCTGCCGCGATCTACATTGCCAACCGTCTGCCGGAAAATGCTTTCATTAATATGGGGTACGGCGATACTACCTGCCGTGTCCTGAACCATCTGGCATCCAACAGCAGTTCCCGGATCTCGGTGGTTTCACTGACCGGCGGGGTCAATTATTACCTGCCCAACACAATGACCAATGTATTCAATGCCCGTCTCTATCTTACACCGGCTCCTTTTGTCATGTCGACACCTGAAATGGTAACAGCCATTAATAATGAACCGGCGGTGAGGGAGATCGCGGAAATGGTCCCGCTTTCGTCCATTTCTATTATCGGGATCGGCGGTATCGATGAAAATGCCACCACTGTCCGTACAGGGATCGTGACTCCCAAGGATCTGCGTTACCTTTCCATGCAGGGGGCTGTCGGCGATGTGCTGTGCCACTTTTTCGATATCAACGGACAACTGGTGGAATCCCCCCTGGATGACCGCCTGATCACGACTCCGCTGGAGACGCTGGCCGAACAGAAAAACGTCATCGGTGTCGCAGGCGGAGCAAACAAAGTCAGCGCTATCATAGGCGCATTAAACGGTAAGTTTTTGGATATCCTGGTGACAGATCAGGATACCGCGGAGTTGATCATTAAGAGAAGTTTATAGATGTATCAGGTTCCGGGTGTCAGCAGATTCGATTATGTCCTGACGTTGACACCGGATCGGATCTTCCAGATCCCTGACACCTGAAGCCTGATACCTGTAAAGGAGGTTTTATGGCAAATCAGTATCTGATGGCAGTGGATGCCGGCACCGGCAGCGTACGCGCGGTGTTGTTTGATCTCGATGGCAATCAGGTCGGCTGCGTGCAGCACGAATGGGACCACAAAGAGGATCCCCGCTTCCCTGGCAGCATGGACTTTGATTGGGTCTTTAACTGGCAATTGGCCTGTCAATGTATCAAAGGTGTAATTGCAGAAACCAAAATCGATCCGAAAGATATTGCCGCGGTTTCCACCACCTGCATGCGCGAAGGCATTGTCCTGTATAATGCTGAGGGAGAAGAAATCTGGGCATGTGCCAATGTTGATGCACGCAGCAATGATGAAGTCGGACAGCTGATCGCCATGAATCCTGAAATGGAGAAGGAAATCTATCTCCAGTCCGGCCAGACCTACGCGCTCGGTGCACTGCCGCGCCTTTTCTGGATCAAGAACAAAATGCCGGAAGTCTACGAAAAAATCGCGGCAGTCGGCATGTTCAATGACTGGCTGATTTATAAGATGACCGGGAAACTGGCAGTCGAACCTTCAAACGGCTCCACCACCGGTATTTTCGACCTCCGCAAACGAACCTGGGATCCGGAAATCGCAGCGAAATGCGGACTGCGTACGGATATCTTCCCTGAAGTAGCGGAATGCGGTACCGTGATCGGTAAAGTCAACGCTAAAGGCGCCGCGGAAACCGGTCTCGCGGAAGGGACCCCGGTCGTGGTCGGCGGCGGCGACTGTCAGCTTGGCACCATCGGTGTCGGAGCGACCTCCGTCGGTGAAGCGGCTGTTTTCGGCGGATCCTTCTGGCAGTATGAATTCAACACCGCTGACGGCAATACGGACCCGGGCTGCCGTGTCCGTGTGAACTGCCATGCGGTGCCAGGTGTCTGGCAGTATGAAGCACTGGCTTTCAAACCGGGTCTTGTAATGCGCTGGTACCGGGACGGATTCTGCCAGTTGGAAAAGAAACTGGCTGAAGAACAGGGCTGCGACCCTTATGACCTGATGAACAAAGAAGCCGCAAAGATCCCCGCGGGATCCTATGGCATGATGTGCTGCTTCTCCGATGTAATGAACTTTATCTCCTGGAAGCACGCTTCCCCGACCTTCACGAATTTTGAACTGGACACGGAAAAATTCAACCGCTACACCTTCTACCGCGCCATTCTGGAAAACACCGCAATGCTGGCAAAAGGACACATGGACCTCGTCGAAGAAGCAACCGGCAATAAACCCAATGAAATCATCTTCGCAGGCGGGGCTTCCAAATCCGATCTCTGGAGCCAGATCCTGGCAGATGTGATGGGATTGCCGGTAAAAGTTCCTGTAGTCAAAGAAGCGACCGCCTTAGGCGCCGCGATCCTTGCCGGATACGGTGTCGGAATTTATAAAGACATTCCGGGAACCGCGCACCGCATTGTACGCATCGAAAAGACCTATGTGCCCAACATGGAAAACCACAAGGTCTATATGGAAGAATATGAAATCTGGCGCAAAGTCTATGCCGCCCAGCTGGAGCTCAGCAATCAGGGTCTGACCAATTATATGTGGAAGGCACCGGGAGTATAAAAGGTTTCAGATGTCAGGGAGCAGGTTTCAGGTTTTATGATGATAAAAGTGATCTTACATTCGGATCACCGGCACCTGACCCCTGAAAACTGACAACTCAAAAGAAGGAGAATTATGTTTATCGTACACGAAGATAATTTCGAATACCGTTTTGGGGACAGCGGCCCGAAATATCTGATGAAGGGTCCCCGCATGAATTTCGCGCTGGTCCGTTTCAAACCCGGAGAAGATTTTGATGCCCACTACCATAATATTATGGAAGAGAATTTTTACATTCTCGAGGGCGAGATCGATATTGTCGTAGACGGTGTTGTCAACCACCTCACCAAAGGACAGATGATCCATATCGAACCCGGAGAGGTACACTACTGCATCAACCGCTCTGATGCCCCAATAAAAATGGTCTCAACCCTCGCCCCGTATCAGGAAAAAGACAAAGTAGTCGTCGAAAATCCAAAACTCTGAGCGGGAAAAGCCAAGAAGATATAAATCAGGAGCTGTTTTTGTGCTGAAGCAGCTCCTTTTTACGCTATTCCATTTAAAATCAGAAATTGATCCAGATGGCCGGACGAACGCCGATCGTACTTACCCATGCCGGTTCGAAACAGTTTTTGATAATTCCCTCAGCAGCTACCATGGACGCACAATTTGTGGCCGCTCCTGGCGAGCGAAGCCACCAGACCGGGCCAATATTTACATCTGCTCCGTAACCGCCTAATTTCCCGACATATACGGAAAAAATTGGCCTCCAGGCTCCAAAAATACGATAAAAATCTTCTGCCTCATCAATACTCAGCAGAAAAACCTTATCCCTCGTATCTCTTCCTCCCTCTGTATAAAAAGGGAATCCCTGAACTGAACCGCTTACAGCCGGATTTGTATTTATTACTTCCACGATTCGGGATTTTTCAGAAGAGCTGAAGGCGGTATTATAAAAATCATTATTCAGCCATTTTCGCAGGCTGCAGGTTTCCCATGTAACAGAATCAACATATTCATCATGGTAGGCTTTTTCATCCAGGACTTTCTCACTCAGCAAAAGAGCCTTATTACCGTTAATTTTTATCACAAACCAGGGTATTTGCTCTTTTCCGCTTCCCTGTTCATAATTACCGAAATAATACCGCTGTCCGACAGACATCTGCGCCATAACAGCCGAAAAAGAGCCGAGAAGAAGCAAACAGACAATTAGAATGAAAATAGTTTTTTTCACAGGAGCTTCCTTTGTTTATTTATTATAGGACTATAGATTTTCAATGTAAAGGCATCAGGTTTCTTAATATTCCGTGCAAAAACATCCGGAATTGTCATCAGATCCGAGCGGAATACACCCTTCACGGCTGAGTGCACGCTCAAATATGCGGAGAACCTCCTGCTGACGTCTCTCACCGGCGTTATGGTTGTTGCCATAATAATTCGGAGCCTGGGGAAGCCCGGCGATAAAAGCCGCTTCAGTGAGATTCAGCTCGGAAGCAGGCTTTCCGAAATAGATCTCAGCAGCTTTCCCAACGCCGCATGCATCTCTGCCGTAGTAAATCTCGTTCAGATAAAGGCTGAGGATCGTTTCTTTATCATAACAAAACGTCACCGCAGCTGACAGGTAAATCTCCAAAACTTTCCGCATAAGACTGCGTTCGAATCGAACATTTTCCGGGAACAGGATGTTCCGCACCACCTGCTGTGTGATCGTAGATGCTCCCGAATAGGTTTTCCGCAGATGCAGGTTTTGCAAAACAGCGCGGATTATGGCTACAGGAGAAAAGCCATAATTACTGAAAAAACTGCTGTCTTCGGTAGTAATTGTCAGGGCGATCATTTCATCAGAGATTTCCGAAAGGGAAAGCTGTATTTTTTCACCATATTGCGGGCTGTGATAAACAAAGAATTCACGGCCCAACAGATTTTTTATCGGAACCTCTGACTCACCCTCAGCGATTTTCCCCAGTGCGGAAATGTCCGGAACATACTGGAACAGCAAAATGAGAAAAATAATAAAAAAAACTGAAAACAGAACTACCCCAAAAAACAAAGGGGACGGAAGTGTTTTTTTTCCAATTTTTTTGCGGCTGATCATAAAGATTTTATGCCTTCTGTCTGAATTCCACACCGCATACAGTCAATATGCCATTCCAGACCCGGAACCGAATATTATATTCCGCGTAATACAGCCCGTACACACGATCGCCATCCTGCCGGTAAGAGGGGCGGGGATCCTGGGCAAGTGTCCGGATCAATGCCTGATGATATTTTTCAGGGATCCGCCGCAGCAGTTCGGGGGGAAAATTTACCTCCAGCGTTTTATCCGGCGCTGAAGCAAAACCGGAAGCAGCATCCGGATGGGCGTCTGTGTAGGGAATGTAAGGTTTTATATCATAAACCGGTGTACCGTCCATCAGATCCGCGCCGGAAATCACCAGAGTCAGCCCGGTTTCCGGATCATCTTCGATCCGCTCCAGTTTAACCGAAGAAAGACCGATCGGGTTCGGCCGGAAAGGCGACCGCGTCGCAAACACCCCAAGACGGGCATTCCCGCCCAGGCGCGGGGGACGGACCGTCGGGGACCAGGTATCCCGCAGATTTTCTGAAAACTCCCAGATGAGCCAGAGGTAATCAAAGCCCTCGATCCCGCGCAACGCTTCCGCATTGCGGTATTCTTCCTCAAAAACGATTCGTGAAATTGCTTCCGGAACCAAACCGCTTTGGCGTGGAATTCCGAATTTTTCCGGAAAGTCGCTGTGTACCCGGGCAATGACCTTCATGGACAGACGGGGTTCATCGGACATTGTTGATGTAGCCTTCTGTGGCATCCGGACGGTTGGTCAGGATCTTTGCAGGGTTGCCGATAACGATGCTGTCCGAAGGGACATCCATATTCACATAAGCGTTCGGCGCGATCAGGACATTATCTCCGATCGTGATCTTTCCGACCAGCACGGCATTTGTCCCGACCCAGACTCTGCTGCCAAGCTTGGGAGCGCCGATCCGATCTCCGCGATTTTCCGCCCCAATGGTAGCGCCTTTATTCAAATTACAGTTATCCCCGATCACCGCGAATTCACTGACCGTGATATTATACGGATGGCCGAGATACAGCCCTTTCCCGATCGAAAAGCTGTCAAGCTCCAGGCCGTATTTCTGCCGCAGGATCCGTTTGATCAGACGGTAAACCTTCAGCGGGTCCTCGCCCCGCTGCATCTTGCGGTATGCACGCAGGTAACGCAGCGCATGATTCGTCAGCAGGTTTATAAGTCTGCGGTGAGGTTTTTCATGCGTCCAGTCACGGCCGAGCATCCGGAAATAATCATCAGCAAATTGGGGTTCTGTTTTTGTATCCATGCGGTAATTATAATATTATTTGATTTATTCCCGATAGTTATAATTAAAAGATGTCAGCGATCAAGGACATTTCAAGAGAGGGGGTCCCCCGAAAGCCTGCCGCTGACAACCTTATTAAACTCCAAACCTTCGGTTTCGTCAAGATAACTTTTGACAAAAATCATATGACCTGAAGCGCTTTTCGGGAATATCAACGATATAATAGTATATAGGTATAAGTTGGTTCATTAACCGGATGGACCGGAAAAAAGCTGTGCCGCTGCGGACACAGCATAAAATCATACCACAGAATAATGAGAGAAAGAGGTCAGGATGAAATTTATTTCATGGAACGTGAACGGACTGCGTGCCTGTATGGGAAAGGGCTTTATGGATTATTTCCAAAGCGCCGACGCGGATTTTTTCTGTCTGCAGGAGACAAAGATGCAGCCGGATCAATTGAAACTGGATCTGCCCGGCTATCGGCAATACTGGTACAGCGCTGAAAAGAAAGGCTACTCCGGCACAGCTGTCTTCAGCAAGCACGAACCGCTTTCCGTACGATACGGGCTCCCGCAGGACATTCACAATCATGAAGGTCGGGCAATCACGCTGGAATTTGACAATTTCTACCTGGTCAATATCTACACACCCAATGCACAGGATGGTCTTGCCCGCATTGATTACCGCATGCAGTGGGAAGATGATTTCCGTGCTTATGTAAAAGAACTGGATAAGTCCAAACCGGTCATCATGTGCGGCGACATGAACGTCGCCCACGAGGAGATCGACCTGAAAAACCCCGGACCGAATCGGGGGAACGCGGGATTTTCTGATGAAGAACGGTCACAAATTACCGCCATGCTGGCATCCGGTTTTGTCGACTCCTTCCGTCATTTCTATCCGGACAAGGAAGGTGAATACAGCTGGTGGTCCTACCGCATGAGAGCGCGGGAACGGAACGCGGGATGGCGCATCGATTATTTTCTGCTTTCGGAAAGGCTGCTGCCATCATTGAAAAGCGCTTCCATTCATCAGGAAATTTTCGGGTCCGACCACTGCCCGGTCGAAATCGTCATGGAGTTTTAATCAAAAATGCCTTTTTCAGCCGAATCCCAGGATTTTCTCTTTGAAGTCTGGTCACGTAATGACCGTGAATGGTATCACGAAAACAAAGACCTTTGCAATACATATGTCATGGAACCATTCAGGCAGTTTGTCCGTGATCTGCAGCCGGTCATGCTCTCGATCGACCCGCAAATGGATTGTTCCGAAAAACGGATCGCCCGTGTTTACCGGGACGCCCGCGTTATCGGCAACGGCCCGTTTTTCCGCGATCATGTCTGGTGCACCATGGGACGGGGGAAAGACCTGATGTATGGCTACCATTCATATTTCTTCGAACTTTCCGCCGATAAATTTCGTTATGGGATGGGATACTATCTTCCCGCGAAGGAAACGCTGGAGACGATCCGGGAGCTGATCCTCGCTGAAGACAAGGCTTTCCGCAAAGCTTTCAGCGCACACCGGAAGCAGAAGATATTCACGCTGGTGGGAGATAGCTACAAACGCAACCATTTTCCGGACGCGCCGGAAAAATACCGGGACTGGCTCAACCGGAAAACCTTCTGCTGGATCCGGGAAAGCGACGACAACGCCATGCTTTACAGCGAAAACCTTGCGGAAATGATCGCTGCTGATTTTTTGACGATTGCGCCTGTCTATCAATTTCTGCTCAAGGCAGAGACGATCAGCAGGCAGATCGGGTGATCCATCCGGCAGCACAGATGGTTAATTATGAGAAAGAAGGAATAATTATGAAAAAATTGATTTTTTTACTGTTTGTTTTAGTGACTTTTATTACGGTCCTGCCGGTTTCCGCGGCACCGGAGATCGAAGCCCAAATCAATCTCATCGCTGAAAACAGCAGTCTCTGGAAACAGGATGTTGAATTCGGCAACTGGGGATATACCGTCACCGACCTGGATCACAACGGCAGACTGGAAATTATTTCCGCCTCTGTGCAGGGAACCGGTTTTTATACATATATCCTGGCGTATGAAGTCAGCGCGGACGGGAACGGATTAAGCGAATTAATCGGTCCGGAGTTCAAAACCGGCGACTCCGCCCCGGATATCATGGTCAGTGAGGTCCCCGTTTTTTATGACGAGAAAGATGGGCGTTACTATTACATTTTCGACGATATGATCCGCAACGGGATGGCTGAATATTACGAAAATAAACGCGCCGTTTCCATTGTTGACGGGACCTGGACAGAAACATATCTGGCTTATAAAACCACGCTCTACACCGACGCTGAGCATTACTCTATGGACTGCAGAGATTCCGAAAATAACGCCATCACAGAAGCAGCGTACAACAGCATTGCCGAAACAGTTTACGCCAATCTGGAACAGAGCAAAGCCGAGTTCAACTGGATCATGACAGACAATAATGAATTCGGCACACTGAACACGGCTCAAATCGCGGAAAAACTGAGATAGTAATGAGAAGTGGTCGATTGCCGGTGACTGGTGGCCGGCACATGGTCCTGTCACTGTCAGCTGACTACCGGCCACCTATCACTGACCACTGACTACTGACCACCGATCACTTAATGATATAATGACAGAAAAGGGGAAGAACATGAAGCAGCTTTTTCAAAACATGAAAAACGGAGAAACCAGCATCAAAGACCTGCCAATCCCTCATCCGGGAAAAGGCTGTGCGCTGATCCATACAGCTTACTCTCTGGTTTCCGCCGGGACAGAACGCACGCTGGTCGAATTTTCAGAGAAAAATCTGGCTGCCAAAGCTGCTTCCCGTCCGGATCTGGTACAACAGGTTCTCACCAAAGCCAAACGGGAGGGCATCATCAGCACTGTCCAGGCAGCGTTCAGCCGACTGGATCAGCCGATGTTCCCCGGATATTCCTCCGCGGGGACGATCACTGCCCTCGGGGAAGGGATGCAGGGATTTAAAGTCGGAGACCGGGTAGCCTGCGGCGGAGGCAATCACGCGGTCCACGCGGAGTATGAGGTCGTTCCCCGCAATCTGCTGGTAAAGATCCCGGACAACGTCAGTTTTGAAGAAGCGGCTTTTGCCACGCTCGGATCCGTCGCCATTCACGGTTTCCGTCTGGCAGCACCGCAATTGAATGACACGGTTCTGGTGATCGGTCTCGGACTTCTCGGACTGATGGAAGTGCAGATCGCAAAAGCTGCCGGCTGCCGGGTGATGGGGATGGATATCTCCAAGCAGAAGATCAAACTGGCACGGGAGTTTGGCGTGGAAGCCTGCCCCCGCGGCGATATCGAAGACCACATGCCGTTATTCACCAAAGGACGGGGGTTTGACCACGTCCTGATTTGTGCAGGCAGCAAGGATAATGACTCGATCCGGCTGGCGGGAGAAATGTGCCGCGACCGCGGACAGGTGATCGCAATCGGAGCGGTCGGTCTGGAAATCCCGCGGAAAATCTATTACGAAAAAGAACTGAGCGTGATGGTTTCCCGCTCATACGGTCCGGGACGCTATGACACGAATTACGAAGAAAAAGGTCAGGATTACCCGATCGGCTATGTCCGCTGGACAGAAGGCCGCAACATGGAAAGCTTTACAGACCTTGTCGCGGACGGAAAACTGAACGTAAAATCCCTCATCACACACCGCATTCCGATCGAAAACGGAGAAGAAGCCTACAACCTGATCACGGGGAAGAAAAACGAACCCTTCCTGAGCGTCCTGCTAAAGTACCCGCAGGAAAAGGAAGCTTCCGGCAATCAGGCCGTTCCGGTAAGCAGGATACAACTCGAACCGGATCCTGCCGGCACAAAGCCGAATGTCGGCGTTTTAGGCGCAGGAAACTATGCGAATGCTACATTCCTGCCGGTTATGAAGGAAAGCAAAGGACGCTGTATCCTGAAATCCATCGCTTCCGGCAGCGGCGGCAAAGCCCGTTACAGCGCGGAAAAATTCGGATTTGAGAAAGTCGAAACCGACGGCCATGCCATTTTGACAGATCCGGAAATCGCGGATGTAGTGCTGCTGACACCGCATGCCATTCACGCCGCTCAAACAATTACCGCATTGGAAAACGGCAAAAATGTTTACTGCGAAAAACCGGCAGCTTTGACACCGGGATCTCTCGCGGAGGTGCGGAGATGCGTTCAGGCTCACCCGGACCAGCTTTATATGGTCGGATACAACCGCCGTTTCGCGCCGCTCGCAATAGAATTGAAACAGTTCTTTGCCAGCTGTAAGGAACCGCTTGCCATGCATTATACGGTAAATGCGGGATTCATCCCGACATCCCACTGGACACAGGATCCGGAGATCGGGGGCGGACGCATTCTCGGCGAAGGCTGCCACTTCATCGATTTTCTGATCTGGATGTGCGGATCTCTGCCGGTGAAGGTCAATGCCTTCTGTCTGCCGGATTCCGGTCGTTATAACGAAGATAACGTCAGCATCCAGCTGTCATTCGAAAACGGATCCGTCGGCACCGTGAGTTACCTCGCTAACGGAGACAAAGCTTATGCAAAAGAACGCGTCGAAGTTTTCGGCGGAGGCAGGATCGGTATTCTTTCCGATTACCGTTCTCTGGAAACCTGGAAAGACGGGGAACATAAAAAGGACAGCTCTGCTCTGCGGATGGATAAAGGCCATGCCGGATCATGGAACGCGTTTCTGGACGCCGCACATGGCGGAAAACCGGCTCCGATCACACCGGATGAAATTTTCAGCGGCATGCTCGCCTGTTTCGGCGCCATCGAATCCATTCGCCAGCAGGATCTGATCAGCATTCCGCCGCTCTCCACATTGGATAAGCTTCTGACGGGGGAAAAGAAAGAATGAACCAACTATCACTGGCAGCACAATCTGTCCGGGATCTGGGATTCATGCCCGTCTTACGCAACGGATGTTACCGTTTTTTGATGAAAAGCGGCATCTATCGCGCCATCATGCCGCATCGCCCGCTCCGTTCAGAGATTCTGACCGGAGATTTCAAACCGCTGCCGACACCGGACGAAGAAAAACTCCGTCCTTTCCTGACATCGGATACGGAAAGAGTTCTCAAAGATAAAGATACCATCAGCAGCGGTGAATACTATCCTTTCGGCAGCACGAAAAGCTTTCCGCTGGACCTGAATCCTGTCAACGGCAGCCGTCACTGGGCAAGCGACCATAAGGTCCCGGTAAAGGATCTGAAGCTGATCTGGGAAGGAGCCCGCTTCTGCTGGGTCGATGCTCTGATACGCAACGAAGTCCTGACCCACAGCGGATTGGCGGAGGTTTGTTTTTGGGAAAAGCTCGACGAGTTCAATCAGAAAAACCCTGTCAACCTCGGAGAAAACTGGGAATCAGCCCAGGAAGTCGGGTTGAGACTGATAAATATTGTCTTCGCGGCAAGCCTGTTCCTGCAGATGCCGAAAAGTGATAACGTATACCTGACCTCAGCCAAACACAATGAACTGATCCAGGAAAGGGCCGACCTCACCGGACGGGTGATCCAGGCCCATGCCAAACGGATCAGCAAAACGATGATCTATGCCAAATCACAGCGGAACAATCACCTTCTGAGCGAAGCAGCCGCACTGATGACCGCGGCTGCGGTACTTCCTCACGCGCAAAATTCCAACCACTGGTGGAAAACGGGCAAAAGAAATTTATTCAACGGCCTGAATGACCAGATTGCCGCGAACGGCTGTTACATTCAGCACAGTGCCAATTATCACCGGCTCATGCTGCAGCTGGTGATTTGGGCTGACATGCTGCTGCGGATCAAAGGAGAAGACTGGCCGCGGAAGCTGATTCCCAAACTGAGGAACACAGTACGCTATCTTTATGCCTTCTGTGACCCGCAGAACGGCAGATGCAGCAACATCGGTCATAATGACGGCAGCCTGTTGTTTTGTTTCGGCAGCGATTACGCGGATTACAGTCCGACCATCCAGGCAGCCGGCCAGATTTTTCTGGGAAGAAAATTGTTCCCGAAAGGGCCACGCGATGAATTAAGCCTCTGGCTGAACGTTCAGAAACGGGTGTTGTTCCAGACGGAACGGGATACAGATGCCGAATATGTCGGACCGTTATGTGTCGGAAAAGACCGCATCAAAGCTTTGCTGCTCTCGGAACCTTTCCGCGGACGTCCCGCTCACGATGACCGGCTGCATCTGGAAGTATGGATCAACGGAGTCAATGAACTCATGGATGCGGGGACCTATCGGTATTCCGGTATCGAAGGCTGGGATAACCGTCTCAAATACGCGGTTTCTCATAATGTGCTGACTGTTGACCGCAGAGAACCGATGACCGATGCCGGCAAATTCCTGTGGCTGGAGCCGGATGAGGCAAAAATCGTCTCCCGAAATGAAGCCTATATCAGCGCGGAGCATAATGCTTTTCGCAAATTGAAGCTGAAACACCGCCGCACGGTCCGACCGATCGAAAACGGATTTTCCGTGACAGATGATGTGATCCCGACAGCGGAAAACAATGGGGAAGAGCATCTGTACCGCTTCCACTGGCTGCTGCCCAATCAATCCTTTAAATATAAGAAGGGGATCCTGGTCCTGGACCGTATCCGCATGGGTTTCAGCAGCGACGCGCCGTTTAACCTGCGCATCGTCCGCGCCGGGTACAGTATCTTTGACAGCGGTTCAAAAACGGAAGAGCGGGATTTTCTGGAAGACCGCTGGTGCGGCTGGTACTCACCCACTTACAATGAAAAGGAGCCGGCACTTTCGATCATCGTCACCTGTAAGGGAACAGCTCCCTTCCACTTTGATACATTGATAACGACCCTTTCGGAAAACAGCCGTCAATCATAATGGATATGGGAACAGATTCTTTTGACGGTTCCGGTTCACAGGAACAATATTGAAAAAACATGCATATTTTATTGATTCATCAGGCTTTTGTCACCACCGGGGAGGCCGGAGGAACCAGGCACATTGAATTTGCCCGGCGTCTGGCTGAACGCGGCCACCGCATCACGATCATCACCAGCCCAGTTAGTTACCTGAGCGGGGAAAGCAATTTGAGCGGCCATTTCTTCTGGAAAAAGGAGCAATGGGCACCGAACATTGAGATCCGTTACTGTTGGACCAGTTCGGGGATGCATAAAGGCTTTGTCCCCCGCGTGCTGGCATTTTTCTCATTCATGTTTTCATCGTTTCTATGCGCATTAAATGTGAAAAATGTTGATCTTGTCTGGGGAACATCGCCAAACCTCTTCCAGGGATGGACAGCGTGGCTCAGTGCGCGCTGCAAACGAAAGACCTTTCTGCTGGAAATACGTGACCTCTGGCCGGAATTTGCCATAGCCATGGGCGCTTTACGGAACCCGGTCCTGATCCGCATGTCACAATGGCTGGAAAAATTCCTTTATCAGCACGCGGACCGCATCATCGTCAATTCTCCGGGATTTATACCCTATATCCGGGATATCTGCGGAAAAACACCTGATCTGGTCCCGAACGGAGCGGACGCGGAAATGTTTTCCGCAGCCGAGGGCAGTGCTTTCCGGAAACAGTATGGGCTGGGTGATGATTTTATCGTCATGTACAGCGGTGCGCACGGTCCTGCCAACGATCTGGAAACTGTCCTGAACGCGGCGGAACTGCTGCAGGACCGGAAAAACATCCGCTTTGTGTTTGTCGGCAGCGGTAAAGATAAACCCCGTCTGGAAAAAATCAGAGAAGAAAAGAAGCTTGATAACGTCCTGTTCGTCCCACCCGTCCCGAAGGATCATATCGCATCAGTTATGGCTGCAGAAAATGCCGGGCTGGCGATCCTGAAAAAACTGGATATGTTCAAAACGACTTATCCCAACAAAGTATTCGACATCATGGCTTGCGGCGACCCGGTGATCTGCCAGATCGACGGAGTGATCCGGGAAGTTGTGGAAGAGAACAATGCCGGAATCTACGCGGAGCCCGGCAGCCCGCAGGCACTGGCAGAAGCAGTCCTGAAGCTGGCGGAAGATCCGGAAGCCTGCAGAATGATGGGAGAAAACGGGCGGAAAGCCATACAGGAAAAATTCAACCGTGATACCGCAGCGCTTTTACTGGAAAAGATATTCATGGAATCAGTCAAAGGAAAATGATCCGATTACGGAAGAAAAAGGAGAGAAAATGTTTGGCTACGATAAAGCGATCACCCGTCCGCCCTGCAATAATTTTTCAGAAGGACTGACCCACGGCCTCCTGGGAAAACCGGATACAGGTTTGGCAAAGCAGCAGCATCAGCAATACGTGAATGCCCTGCGCCGCTGCGGAGTTGAAGTGGTCGTGCTGCGCCCGGATAATGATTATCCGGATTCCTGCTTTACAGAAGATGAAGCCATCGTCACTGACCGTATGGCAGTGATACCGTCTTTCTGCCGGCCTTCACGGCAGGGGGAAGAGATCAGGATGCGCCCAATCATCGAAGCCTTTTACAGCGGCCGCATCGAAGAGATCAAAAAACCGGGAACACTGGAAGGCGGTGATATCTGCCGCGCGGAAAATCACTTTTTCATCGGCATATCATCCAGAACAAACGAAGAAGGTGCGCGGCAATTTGCGGAAATCGTGAGCAGATACGGATTTACATCGGACTTTTGTGATATCCGCGGGATCAAAATTCTTCACCTCTCCACCGGTATGAGCTATATCGGGAATAACACGGTCGTATGCTGTCCGGCATTTAAGAATTTACCCGCTCTTTCCGCCCGAAACGTTATCGTGACGAGCGCTAAAGAAGCATATGCCGCCAACTGTGTTCGGATAAACGACAAAGTCATCATGCCGGAAGGATTTCCCAACCTGCGTCGGAAACTGCAAAAGGCGGGATTTGATATTGTCACGACTCCGATGTCTGAAATTGAAAAGCAGGATGGCGGATTGAGCTGTCTTTCCATACGAATGCCCAAAAGGATTTAAGGCAATCCGTCAAAAAGGAACTGTACAGAAAAAAGCAGACAGTCACAGGATGCCATAGGAGCGTCTTATATCTATGCGCATTTTTTAAGCAGCATAATAATTTTTT
This sequence comes from uncultured Chloroflexota bacterium, assembly GCA_902786265.1. GTDB lineage: Bacteria > Chloroflexota > Anaerolineae > Anaerolineales > Anaerolineaceae > Flexilinea. Next base: position 30,409 of record CADACE010000012.1, read on the forward strand.
ATTAAATTCCCGCTTTTCATCTTGTAAAATCCATAAACATCATTATAATTAGGTATAAAGTGGTATAAAATCCCATGTTTTCCCATTTATACCACTGACCTGAGGAGAGAGATGTTTACCGGGATTTACGAACATACCATAGATAAGAAAGGCAGGACCTCCATGCCGGCCCGTTTCCGGGCTGAGCTGGGCGGACAGGCTTACCTTTCTGTAGGTATTGACAAAAACCTGGTGATTTATTCCACGGCTCATTTCAAAGCTATGGCAGATGAAATCAGTAAACTGAGCCTTGCCGACCCTACCGCGCGGGTCTACCGCAGGCGGATGTTCAACAAGGCTGAATTTATTGAGATCGATGCCAACGGACGTTTCCTGATTCCCCCGTACCTGCGGGACGAGCTTTCCCCGGAAGCGTTTGAAAAAGTGGTCTTTGCCGGTTCCAATGATTACATTGAAATCTGGACTTCCGAAGGTTGGAAACAAGCGGAAGATGAAGCATTTCATAATGAGGCAATGACCGAAAATTTCGCAAAGCTGATGAATGCGCAGTGGAGAGGTAATGATTGACACATCCCTTTACAGCTCTCACATTCCGGTCATGCTTGAAAAATGCATGGCATTGATGGAGCCGAAGCCCGGCGGCTTTTATGCTGACGGAACGCTCGGTGCAGGCGGACACAGTGAAGCCATCCTGAAGGCAATTATCCCGGACGGCAGACTTCTGGCTTTCGATCTTGACCCGGCAGCGATCCAAATTGCAGGGAAACGGCTGAAACCTTATGCCAACAACGTACGAATCGTTCATGATTCCTACGTCAATATCGGCAGTTATGCGGAAGAAAACAATCTGGACGGCTTTATCGTGGATCTCGGAGTCTCATCAATGCAGCTGGATCAGAGAGAACGCGGGTTCTCATTTCTGCAGGACGGCCCGCTGGATATGCGTTTTTCACCCGACCGTGGATTGAGTGCTGCGGATATCGTCAATGCATGGCCGGAAGAAGATCTCGCGGAGATCCTTTGGAAATACGGTGAAGAACGAAAAAGCAGACAGATCGCGGCGATGATCTGCGCTGAACGAAAAAACGCCCGGATCGAGACGACCGGACAACTGAAAGACATCATCACAGACGCGGTCGGTCTCGGGAAGGAAAAGATCCACCCCGCCACCAGGGCTTTCCAGGCGATCCGCATAGCGGTCAACGGTGAGCTGGACGCGGTGGAAGCAGTTCTGCCTGCTGCCATGAAAGCCCTGAAACCGGGCGGAAGGCTTTTGGTCATATCCTTCCATTCGCTGGAGGACAGGATCGTTAAAAACTTTTTTAAAACGGAATCAAAAGACTGCCTTTGTCCACCGGAACAGCCGGTCTGCACCTGCGGGCACAAAGCAAGCCTGAAAGAACTGACCCGTCATCCCGTCACAGCGGATGAAGAAGAAATCCGGGTAAACCCCCGTTCCCGAAGTGCCAAACTCCGGGCAGCGGTAAAGCTCTGAAACAGAGGAGATATGAAAGCAAACAACCCATCAGCATATCGTATGGCCCCCTGGCGGAAGCAAATGAAGCGGATCATAACGATCCTGCTTGTAACCTTCGGCACCGCCTGCGTAATGCTGGTGTATCTCTCCATTTCCGAACGAATGACGGATATCAACATGAAGATCCAGGCACTGCAGGAAGAGCGGGCGGAATATTCACGAAACATTGCCGATCTGACCACAGACGAAGGGATCCTGACAGCATATAAAACCATGCAGGAAAGAGCTGCCCGGGCCGGGTTCACCGAAATTGATTTCGAGGATAATGATCAATATGCTTATGTTATCGTTGATGGGTATACCGGAGCCGGAATCAACACGGAGCCTCAGATACAGGAACCGTCATCGCTGACAGAAATCGTTTCTCTGATCAAACCGGAATATACAGAGTCACTCCAGGAGTGGCTGTACAAGAGAATATCGACAGGGATTGAAAGTTATGAAGTCACAAATTGAGCCCCGTTTTCGCGTTTTGGTTTTTGTGTTCAGTTTCTTGTCGCTCATTATGATAGGGCGCATTTGCATGTTAATGCTGGATGATGCTGCAATTCAAATGAAAGCAGAAACCGAAGAAGATTATGAATATATGACTGTTGAAGTCAGCTCCGAACGCGGAAATATTTATGACCGGCAGGGATATCTGCTTGCCGGGAACACGGTTACTTACTCGATCGCGCTGAACCTGCAGGCATCCAACGGACACGCGCAATTCATTGCAGACAATATTTCCGATATTTTTGGCCTTGACCATGAAACCGTAAAAAAAGTTGCCGATTACCCCTTTGTACCGGGTTTGAACGTTGAATACACATTGACGAAAGACGCGACCAAAGACCAGCTTACCGCTTTTCAGGAGAGAAAAGCCAACCTGCCGCGGGAATACCTGAATAAAAACGACAGACCTGAAAACCTGGATGCGGTCGTAGCCTATCCGAATATCCACCGCTACTACCCTAATGATGATCTCGCCTTTAACATTATCGGTTTCTTCCCTTACAAAAATCCGACAAGCGGAGCTGCATACGGAATTGAACAATATTATGACGATATTCTGGCAGCACAGACGATCAGCCATCGTTTCTCACTGGATCCGAATGTTCCGGACCGGATCCCCAACCTTCCTAACGGTGCTTCAGTCGTGCTGACGATCGACAGGAAAATACAGGAACTCTGTGAAAATTCAATCAAACAGACGCTTGCAAACACCGAAGCCAAAAGTGTCACGGTCGTTGTAGAGAACCCGAAAACAGGAGAGATCCTGGCTATGGCAACCAGTCCGAGCATCGACCTAAATGAATACTGGGAATCCGGTGAAGTTTTTACAAGGGATAACAAATTCAATCCGGCCGTGATGCAGCCCTATGAACCCGGATCCGTTTTTAAAGTTCTCACAATGGCCATCGCCATTGACTCAGGAGTTGTGAAACCCTCCACGATTTTTAATGACACCGGTGTCTATACAGTCATGGGTACCGACATCATGAACTGGAACAGAGGTGCCTGGGGGCCGCAGTCCATGGTTGGCTGTATGCAGCACTCTCTGAACACCTGTATGGCTTACATCACGGATCTGGTCGGAGCAGAAAAGTTTTATGAGTATCTGGATAAGTTCAGGATCGGCAAACCCACCAACATTGAACTTGCCGGAGAAGATTATTACCCGGTAATAAAACCGGGCAGTTCCTTATGGACCCAAATCAGCCTCTCGACGAATTCGTTTGGTCAGGGACTGATGGCCACCCCGATCCAGATGATCAGCGCCATTTCAGCCATAGCGAACAACGGTGTGATCATGCAGCCGCATATCGTCCGGGAAATACGCTATAACGGACAGGTGGAAAAAATCACGCCCTCGGAAATCAGCAGGCCTATTACTGCCGAAACAGCCAGGACAGTAACGGATATGCTTGCGACTTCTATTGAAATTGAAGTGCTTGATGATAGTTTTGAGTATTTGCTCGATCAAATAAGGATCGCGGGAAAAACCGGTACCGGTGAAATTGCCATCGAAGGCTTAGGTTATGTTTCAACGACCGCGAATGCTTCATTTGTGGGCTGGGGACCTGCAGACGATCCTCAATTCATCGCTTATGTCTGGGTCCAGGAACCAAAGAAAGGCAGTATCTGGGGTTCTGAGGTTTCCGCCCCGCTTTTTGCGGAAATCGTCCAGGAAATCTACCCCTACCTGCGGCTTCCGGATGATAAGACACGCCAGTGTTTATATACCGGCGTCTGCCCGACAGAAGAGCCGGAAGATGATTATGACGATTATGGTTATGGATATTATTACTGGTAAAAATGCCGGAAAGGATAAAAAATGTTTACACTGAATGAAATAACCCGGGCATTTACCGGAAAAGATCTCTTCAAAACCGATACGTTATTTAATGAAGCAGTGGTCGATTCCCGGCAGGCTGTTTCCGGAACACTGTTCACAGCCATTCCCGGTGAAAATACGGATGGACACAAATTTGTCTCTTCCGCATTTGCCAACGGAGCCCGGGCAGCGCTGATCGAAAAAGAAATCGAAGGAGACCATCTGCTGATCGACCTGAGAGAGGGTTTTGCTCCGGAAAATAACGAATATATTCCGGATACCGGAAAACCTGTTTGCATCCGTGTAGAAAACACCGTTTCAGCGCTGCAAAAAATCGCCGCATATCACCGGCAGCAGCTGCCGAACATGGCAGTGACCGGCATCACCGGATCGGTCGGAAAAACAACCACAAAAGAATTGATGTTTGACGTAATTTCCGGCCATTATCGAACGTTGAAGACACTGGGCAACAAAAATAATGAGATCGGGATGCCGATGACACTGCTGCGCGCTGATGAAAATACGGAACAGGCGATCCTTGAGATGGGCTTTTATGTTCCGGGCGAAATCGATCAGCTGTGCCAAATCGCGAAGCCATCAGTCGGCATCATCACAAATGTCGGCATGGTCCACGCATCCCGGGCAGGTTCCATGGAAGTGATCGCCCGCGGAAAAAGCGAACTTGTTCAGGCGCTCCCGGCTGAGGGAACCGCGATCCTGAATTATGATGATCCCTATGTCCGGCCGATGTCCGAACTGACCAAAGCGGAGGTTTTCTACTACGGGATGGATCCGGCTGCCGACCTTTACGCGGTGGATATCGACAGCAAAGGGCTGGATGGAATTTCCTTTACACTGGTTCACAGAGGTGAAAAGCATCCCGTCCGGCTGCCCTGGATCGGCAGGCAATCTGTCCTGACCGCCCTGCGCGGAACCGCTTTCGGCCTGGTAAAAGGACTGACATGGGATGAAATCACGGAAAGGCTCCGCGCCAGTCATAACCAGCTCAGGCTGCGTGTTACCCGCACTTTTTCCGGAAGCATGCTGATCGATGACTCATATAATGCCTCCCCTGAATCCACCACTGCCGCACTGAGTCTTCTTGGCGAAGTGGAAGGCAGAAGGACAGCCGTTCTGGGTGATATGAAAGAACTGGGACAGTACGAACTAAAAGGCCACCGCATGGTAGGAGAAAAAGCCGCCCTTGTCTGCGATAAACTGATCGCGGTCGGGCCGTCGATGAAAATAACAGTCGACACAGCCATCGAAAAAGGAATGGCTCCCGAATCGGTTCAATGGTTTGAAACAGCCGCGGAAGCCGCTGAATTTCTGACGGAACATCCTGGCGGAAAAGATGATGTGTTACTGGTGAAAGGATCACTGAGTATGCACATGGCTCAAATCGTAGAAAAACTGGAGGACAGGCAATGAACAGTACAACCACGACCCTTGCGATAGCCGGGCTCAGTTTTATGCTGACGCTCATCTGGGGACAGCCCTTCCTCTATTTGCTGCGCAGGCTGAAAATCGGGAAACTGATCCGTGCGGAAGGACCTGCTGTCCAATTCACAAAGATGGGAACACCGACGATGGGCGGATTTCTGTTCATCTTTCCTACCGTACTCATCAATCTGCTGCTGAATGCGGCGAACATGTTCGGCGTTAAACTCATCGGCCAATCCTACATCATCCCAATGATGGCATTGATCCTGTTTTCCGTTATCGGAGCCATTGATGACTGGGAAGGGATCCGCGGAGCCAGAAGAGGGATCGGCATGAGTGCGCGGATGAAAATGTTCCTGCAGATCATTCTCAGTGTGTTCTTTGCCTATGTGATCAAAAATTATCTGCATATATCCGGACTGATATGGCCAATGTCTCCGATACCGATCGATGTCGGATTTCTGTTTTACCCGATCGCCATTTTTATGATCGTGGGCACCTCCAACGCGGTCAACCTGACCGACGGAATGGATGGTCTTGCGGGTTTGGTTTGTGCCACTGCTTTTGCCGCGTACGGCATTATCGCTTTAGCCGAAGGACAGATTTACCTGAGCCGCTTCTGCTTTATCCTGGTAGGATCTCTGTTCGGTTTTCTCTGGTTCAACGTCAATCCGGCGATGATGTTTATGGGTGACGCAGGATCACTGGCATTGGGCGCTACCCTGGCTGTTGTGGCATTGATCACCCGCCACTGGCTGGTTCTGCCCCTCATCGCGATCATCCCTGTCAGTGAAACAATTTCCGTGATCCTTCAGGTAGGATATTTCAAACTGACTCACGGGAAACGTCTGTTTAAAGTCGCGCCGATCCATCATCATTTTCAGGAAATCGGCTGGTCTGAAATGCAGGTGGTTCAGCGTTTCTGGCTCATCAGCCTGCTGTTTGCCATGCTCGGCGTCGGGTTGGCAAATTTGTAAGGGAGTAAGTAATTATGATCGAATTCAAAAACAAAACAGCCGTAGTGCTCGGAGCAGCCCGTCAGGGTCTCGCATTGGCAAAATATGCCGCTCGTCATGGCGCGAAAGTGATCATAACCGACAAACGTCCCTTTGATCAGTTATCTGCCGCAAGAGAATCGACCGCGGAAATTGATCCGGAATGGGTCTGCGGAGACCATCCGCTTTCTCTGCTGGATCGTGCCGATATTCTGCTGGTGACCGCCGGAGCGGATCTGCGCATACCATTCCTGCAGGAAGCGATGAGAAGGAATATCCCGATATGGAATGATGCGGCGATTTTTCTGCATGAAGTCAAGAACCCGATCATCGCCATCACCGGCTCTTCAGGGAAAACAACCACAACCACACTCGTCGGACGAATGGCGGAAGCAGCCGCGAAACCGGGTCAGAAAGTATGGGTCGGAGGCAATATCGGTTTTGCGCTCATGTCATTTATTGATGATATTCAGCCGGATGATATTGTTGTACTGGAGCTTTCAAGCTTCCAGCTGGAACTGGTAAAAAACAGCCCGCACGTCGCGGCCATCCTGAACATCACACCGAACCATCTCGACCGACATGAGACGATGGAGAATTACACGGCAGCAAAAGTGAATATTCTCCGCTATCAGGGGCAGCAGGACACCGCAGTCCTGTTCCGTGAAAATGAACTGACCTGGGAACAGCGCCGCGGTCTGAAGGGCGGACTTGTAAGTTTCGGATTCAATGAACCGGATACAGCTGAAGAAAAAGCTGTTTACCTGAAAGGGGAGCAAATCATTTACCGGCAGCAGGGATGTGAGCAGGAGATCATGAACACGGATCTGATCCGTCTGCGCGGACGCCACAATGTGTGCAACGTGATGGCAGCCTGCGCCATCGCCGCGGCAGCCGGTTTTCCGTATGAAGCAATGCGGGCAGGTGTCAGCGGTTTCAACGGTGTACCGCACCGGCTTCAATGGGTCCGGACCTATCACGGTGCGAACTGGTATAACGACTCCATCGCCACCGCACCGGAAAGGACCATGGCCGCACTGCACAGCTTCCATGAACCGATGGTCCTGCTGCTCGGCGGAAGAGACAAAAAGCTGCCCTGGGAAGAACTTGCAGCTGAACTGCAGACAAAAGCGCATTGTGTCGTTTTGTTTGGCGAAGCTGCCGGATTGATTGAAAACGCACTGAATAAGGCGCAGACTCCGGACGGACCGGAAGTGATCCGCTGCGATTTACTGGAAGACGCGGTAAAAGCCGCCGCTGAAAAATGCAGAGAGGGAGACGTGGTCCTGCTCTCTCCCGGCGGAACCAGCTATGACGCGTTTGTGAATTTTGAAGAAAGGGGCGACAGGTTTACAGAATGGGTGAAAGCACTGGAATAATCGGAAAAAGAATGAAAGGCGTCCGCGTATCGACGCAGCTGCTGATCGATGTGCCGCTTGTGATCGCAATCATCATACTGCTGGTCTTCGGGTTGCTGATGCTGTATTCCGCGAGCTGGAAGTATTCCCTGGAAGCATATGACTCGGGCACATACATCCTGTTCCGCCAGATGCGCTGGGTCCTTCTCGGTATAGCAGTCATGTCAATTGCCGCCATGGTTGATTATCATTACCTGCAATTTGTCACGAAATGGCTCATGCTGGGTGTACTCGGAATTCTGATCGTCCTCCTGGTTGACGTCAGAAACATCAGCTCCCAGACAGGCTACACGCGGACTTTGACGAATACAGGTTCAATTCAGCCATCCGAGTTCGCGAAGGTTGCGGTTATTTTGTATCTGGCATCCTTTTTGAGCAGCCACAGGGAAAACCTGAATTCCTTTGCAAAAGGTACATTTCCGGCACTGGTCGTGATCGGCCTGCCGACATTCTTTGTCTTTATGCAGCCGGATATCAGTGCCGCACTGACGATCGCGGTACTGGGCGGTGTGATGCTGTTCATTTCCGGCGGTAATATGAAACATATCGGGATCATCATTTTCCTGCTGATCATTTTTGCCGCCGGCGGTTACCTTTTCTTCGATAAAGTCGGTACCCGTCTGGAAGAATATTTTGCGGGGCTCGTAAACCCGACCGGTGCCTCTTATCATATCCGCAGGGCATATAACGCCATCATCAACGGCGGAATATTCGGCGTCGGGATCGGGAAAGGAAAATCAAAGCTTACAGGGCTGCCCTTTGCCTGGACAGACAGCATTTTCGCGGTAATTCTGGAAGAAACCGGCCTTGTCGGCGGGATTTTTGTGATCGGTTTATATACATGCATCTTATGGCGCGGATATGAAATTTTCAAAAAAGCCCCGGATATTTTCGGGAAAACACTTGCCGCGGGAATTACACTTTGGGTCTTCATGGAAGCAGCACTGAACATCTGTGTTATGCTCAACATCATGCCGTTTGCGGGGAACGCCCTGCCTCTCATCAGTCTGGGCGGGACCAGCATGATCTGTACAATGGGGTGTCTCGGTGTTTTGCTGAACATTTCCCGTATTTCCGCTGTTGAAAATGCAAAGAAAGGGAGAAACGAACCTGATGCGATTGTTAATATGCGCGGGGGGAACTGGGGGTGGCGTGTATCCGGCACTGGCAGTTCTTCAGGCAGAAACGAATAACGATACAGAAGTGCTCTGGGTCGGTTCCGATGACGGGATCGAACAGGAACTGGTAAAACGCGCGGGGATCAATTACCGCGGGATATCAGCTGCCGGACTTCACGGGGTGAACGTCTTCTCACTCCCGAAACGAGTGGGAAAACTGGCCAAAGGGTATTTTTCAGCTCAGAAGATCATCCGGGAATTTGAGCCGGATGTGATGTTCTTTACCGGCGGATATGTCGGTTTTCCGGTAGCAATGGCGGGAAAACAGATCCCGTCTGTTTTGTTTGTTCCGGATATTGAACCCGGTGTGGCATTGGAACAGCTCAGCAAAAATGCCGATATCATCACAGTCGTTTGTGAAGATGCAGCTAAGAATTTTAAAGACAGCGCTAAAATCAGGGTCACCGGATATCCTACACGAACAGACATTCAGCAGTGGAACCGCAATGAAGCACTGAAAGTCTTCGATTTGAATGAACAGGAACCGGTACTGTTTGTATTTGGCGGCAGCAAAGGCGCAAGGTCGATCAATCATGCTTTGCGGGCAAATCTTTCCGAACTGCTGAAGCGCTGCCAGATCATCCATATCACAGGGACAACGGATTGGGAAGATATGAAAGCTTCTTATGATACCCTCCCGGAAGACGAAAAGAAGAAATATAAGATTTTCCCGTATCTCCATGAGGAAATGGGAGCGGCATTTTCAGCCGCTGACCTGATCGTCTCCCGTGCGGGTGCTTCCACTCTGGGGGAATTTCCCCTGTTCGGTGTTCCGGCAGTCCTCGTTCCCTATCCGTATGCCTGGCGCTACCAAAAAACAAACGCGGACTATCTGGTATCAAAAAATGCCGCGCTGATGGTAAAAGATGAAGATCTTCCGTCTCAAATGGTTCCGGTGGTAACAGACCTGCTGGATCACCCGGAAAAGCTGGAATCCATGAAAAAGGCAATGAAAGGTCTCGCAAAACCGGATGCTGCCCGACAGATCCTGGATATATTAAAAAGAACGGCGAAAAAGTAAGCATTATCAGGGGTCTTATGGAAAAACTGAGTAACATGAAAATTCATATTATCGGGATCGGCGGGACCGGGATGGCCCCGATAGCGGTTGTTCTCAGTGAGATGGGAGCCTCAGTCAGCGGTTCCGACCGTTCCGCGTCCGTATATACCCAGTACCTGACGGATCGCGGAATCTCAGTGATGATCCCGCAGGCTGCAGAAAATATCAAAGACCCGGATCTTGTTTTTTACTCCTCCGCGATCCATGATGACAATCCGGAATTGGCCGAAGCCCGCAGACGCGGAATTCCGACACTGAAGCGCAGAGAATTTCTTGGCCGCATGCTGGATGGAAGGCAGACGATCGCCATTGCCGGCTCCCACGGGAAAAGCACCACTACGTCCATGATGACACTGGTCCTTTCCGAGCTCAGCCTAAAACCCGGGTTTATTGTAGGTTCCAGCCTGAAAGACCTCGGTAAAATTGCTTCGGCAGGAAAAAGCAGCTGGTTCGTGATCGAAGCTGATGAATACGACAACATGTTCCTTGGCCTCTCGCCCTACACCGCTGCGCTGACAAAAGTGGAATATGATCATCCGGATTGCTTCCCGAGCATGGAAAAATATCTGGATGCTTTCCGTAATTTTCTGAACAACACCCAACCCGGCGGATTCATTTTGCTAAACGCGGATGACCCGAACCAGGCGCTGCTCAGTACACCGCCGGACCGCAGAGTTTACCGGTACGGTATTGAGACACCGTCTGATTTTTCCGGAAAAGACCTGCGCGTCGAAAACAACGGTTGTTATTCATTTACTTTCACGGACGGAAAGAACAATATTCCTGTCTCGCTGAATATTCCCGGAAAGCACAATGTCTCCAATGCGCTGCTGGTAATGAGCTTTTGCGCGGTCAATGGTTTTGACCTGGATGCTGCCGGACAGGCGCTTGGAAAATTTCACGGCATCAGCCGCCGTTTTGAACTGACGGATGAGTGGAATGATATCAAAATTATAGATGATTATGCCCATCACCCCACCGAGATCCGTGCCACACTGAAAGCTGCCCGGGAATTTTTCCCGAACCGCACCATCCGTGCCATCTGGCAGCCGCATACATACAGCCGCACAAAATCCCTGCTGGATGAATTCAGCACATCTTTTTCGGACGCGGATGACCTGATCATTACGGATATTTACGCCGCCAGAGAAAGCTACACCGATTTCGGTATTGAGGACGTCATGAACGCTGTACAGCATCCATCAGTACATCATCTACCATCTAACGAGGATGTCGCTGATTACCTGGTGAAACATCTTAAATGCGGAGATGTCGTCGTGACACTTTCTGCCGGGGATGCCAACAAAGCCGCGCCTATGGCTCTGGAAAGGATAAAACATGCGCAGTCTTGAACCATCTCTGTTTTCACCTTACGAAAATGCTTTTCTGCCTGCTGAAACACTCAGCAGTTATGCATTTTCGCTGTGCGGCGGACCCTGTGCCGGGTTGTTCCGCATAGAAAACGGTGAAATGCTGAAGGGTTTGGTTCGGTGTTGTATAAACGCTTCGATTCCTTACAGGGTCCTGGGCGGAATGACAAACATCCTTGTCAGCGATGAAGGATATGACGGTGTGATCCTGCTTAACCGGAAAGGATCCGTGAGCCATACCATCGGTGAAGAGGGAAGCATCCTGCTCAAAGCAGATTCCGGCGCGGGAATGGCCGCCGCGGTACGGTACTGCATTGAAAACGAAATCAGCGGTTTGGAATGGGCTGCCGGCCTTCCCGGAACTGTCGGCGGCGCTGTTTGCGGAAACGCAGGTGCGTTTGGGTCTGATATCGCCAAAATCTTTTTCCGGGGGGAGATCCTTGACGAAAAAGGAACACTTCAGACAATTCAAAAGGCTGATATGAATTTTGACTACCGTTCAAGCTCCCTGAAACATCAGCAGAACAAACACGTTTTGTGCAATGCTGTCTTCAGGCTGGAAAAAGGACAGAAAGAGCAGATCCTTGCCGAAGGAGAGGCAAATAAAGAAAAACGAAAAAGTACACAGCCGGTCGACAGACACAGCCTGGGATCTGTTTTCAAGAATCCCGAAGGAGAATCAGCAGGAAAACTGATCCAGGCCGCCGGGCTGAAAGGTTTTTCCATTGGGAAAGCGGAAGTCAGTATGATACACGCGAATTTCATCACGACACAAAAGGGTGTAAAGAGCGCAGATTACCATAACCTGGTGATCCACGTGCAGAAAACTGTTTATGAACAATTCGGGATCCTGCTTGAACCGGAAATCGAGATGCTGGGGTTTGGTGTAAAATGACGGACAAGGAAGAAAAAAAGGTCAATGAAAAAATCATGCGGCGTATCCAGGCCAGGAGAGAGGAACAGGAAAACGCCAAAATTCCGGCGCCGGTAAAGCTGCAATCCATTAATACCTATAACCGCCGGATGGAAGCTTATCTTGAAGAGAGCCAAAAGAGCAGAAAAACCGGCGACAGCCGCTGGGTTTCTGCTGTTTTTACCTTGATATTCGGTGCAATGACCGCAGCCTACGCTTATCTGCCTCAATTCCGTTTTTCTGATATCCTGATCACCGGAATGAGAAATGTCAACAAAGATGAAATTATTTATTTTTCCGGCGCAAAAGGCGAACCCGTTTTTGCCGTAAACCCGTCTGACATCAGAACTACATTGCTGCGCCACTATCAGGAGATCTATGACGCGGATGTTACCATTGATTTTCCGGCGGAAATGACAATTTCTCTGACGGAACGTATTCCGGTGGTCGAATGGGATTTCGGCGGCAGCAAGTTCTGGATCGACAAAGACGGAATGGTCTTGAACGAGAGTATTTCCCGGGAGGAAACGATTCATGTTTACGCAGATTCCTACCCCGGCGCGCCAAACCAGCAGGACCGCGACCTGCCGGTGTATTTCAGTCAGGACGTGTTGAAAACGATCATCACCATGGGCAAACATGTACCGGAAGGGAAGCCGCTGATCTACACTTACAAAAATGGTTTTGGATGGGATACAAACGAAGAATGGCGGATATTCTTCGGAAAAAATGACAATGACATGGATGAAAAACTCAGGATGCAGGAGAGTTTGACCAGGTATTTTCATGAAAATGAGATTCAACCGGTTATGGTGAGCCTGGAGTTTAAGGATGCACCTTATTATCGCTTTTTGGAGAATTAATTTATGGAAAAAGATGCGCTTATAACTGCTATTGACGTCGGAACGACAAAAATATGTACTCTGACAGCACAAGTCATGGACGAACAAAACGTAAGGATCCTCGGTGTCGGGATCGAGCCTACACAGGGGATACGAAAAGGGATGGTGATCGATATACCGCTGGCGGCTAATTCAATCGCATTGTCCATAAAAAAAGCGGAACGGGCTTCCGGGCTGCAGATCGATAACGCTGTTGTCAGCATAGCCGGCTCGCATATTTCCTCTTTCAACAATAAGGCGACTGTCGGCATTGTCGGCAAGGTGATCAGCAAAGAAGATGTGGCCCGTGTTCTTGAATCGGTCAAGGCAATTTCGATCCCCAATGACCGGACGATCCTCCATACACTCCAGCGGACATTCACCCTTGACGGAACAGAAGGCATCCGAAACCCCAAGGGAATGTACGCCAACAGGCTCGATGTTGAAGCTCACATTATTACCGGCGATGAATTATCTATTGAAAATCTGAGACAGTGCATTATGACAGCTGAAGTGGACGTGAGTCAGTTTGTGCTCAATTCACTCGCTGACGCATCAGTATTACTATCTGAAATCGAAAAACAAATGGGAGTCATTGTTTGTGACATAGGAGGTGGAACAACAGATTTAGCATTGTTTATCAATAATGATGTCTGGCATACCAATGTTATCTCGGTAGGGGGAAATCATATCACCACAGATATTGCCCAGGCTTTTCATCTTCCCTTCTCACAGGCGGAAGAAGTTAAGAAAATGCACGGAAGCGCGCTGCCGCAATATGTTGATGATGATGAATATTTTTACTGCCGAACGTTCGGAAAAGATGAAGCTGCAAAATTCAAGCGCAAAGAGCTCGCGAATGTGATCAATATGCGTGTTGAGGAAATGTTCCAGCTCATCATGCAGGAGATCAAACGTTCCGGTTATGATGATTTGTTGGCCGCGGGTATGGTTCTGACGGGAGGCACTGCCCTGCTCCCGGGAATCGACAAGCTTGGTTCACAAATTCTCGGAATGCCTGTAAGAATCGCTAAACCCGACAAAATAACCGGTATGATCGATCAGCTCAACAGTCCTGCTTTTTCAACTTCTGTCGGACTTCTGTATTGGAGCATGCTGGTGCATGAAAGTTCTCCGGAAGATGTGGCAAAAGCCAATACAATTGTCACAACCGGTGATAAAATCAAAGATTTTATCAAGTCTCTGCTGCCATAAAGGGCGGAAATCAGGATCATTTCTGCAGCGGTTTCACTATCTTGGGAAGCCGTTGACAACAGTGATGTAATTGCTTTCTATATATACCTTGTATATATATTGAATTTTTAAGGTAAAATCAGAGAAGCTTATGAGATGCTAATTCTTAAAAATTTAAGCAATAACAAAAAGGCCAAAATAATTGCGAAACTTAAATATTTAAGGTAAAATATTAGCATTGGTTAGAATTTAGGAGAGAGAGATATGGAAAACTTTGGAGAGAGTGGTGCCCGTATCAAAGTCATTGGAGTCGGCGGCGCCGGCTGTAATGCTGTCAATCGTATGATAGATGAAGGCATGCAAGGCCTTGAATTTATTGCTGTAAACACAGATTCCCAGGCATTAATGGCCTCAAAAGCCGGAACACGTGTCAGAATCGGAGAAAAGTCTACACGCGGTCTTGGCGCAGGCGGAAATCCTGAAGTTGGCCGCACAGCTGCTGAAGAATCACGTGATGAACTTCGCGAATCGCTGATCGGCGCGGATATGGTATTCATTACCGCCGGTATGGGCGGTGGTACCGGAACCGGCGCTGCTCCGATCGTTGCTGAGATTTGTCGTGAAGTCGGTGCGCTGACCATCGGTGTCGTAACAAAACCGTTCACCTTTGAAGGTCCGAAGCGCATGAAATCTGCCCTTTCTGGTATCGATAACCTCAAGAAAAACGCAGATACACTGATCGTCATTCCTAATGACCGTCTGCTGCAAATCGTAGATAAAAAGGTTACGGTAAAGTCAGCCTTCAGTCAGGCAGACGATGTACTGCGCCAGGGTATTCAGGGTATTTCCGAATTGATTACCATCCCCGGTCTCATCAACCTGGACTTCGCGGATGTCCGCTCCATTATGTCTGAAGGCGGTGCTGCGCTTATGGCCATCGGTGTCGGTGAAGGTGATGATCGTGCCCGCAAGGCTGCTGAAAAGGCCATCAATAATGACCTGTTGGATGTGGCTATTACCGGTGCCCGCGGCATTCTGTTCAATGTCACCGGCGGTGAAGATATGACCCTCTATGAAGTCAATGAAGCTGCTGCCATTATCCGTGAATCTGCTGACAAGGACGTCAACCTCATCTTTGGTGCAGTTATTGACCCGTCACTGCAGGATCAGATCCGCATTACTGTTGTCGCGACCGGTTACCCGGATGCGGAAGATGTCATGAACATCCGCCAGACAGATAAAACTGTTATACCGCAGGTGCGTCAGGCAGCTCCGCAGGTGCGCCAGGTCTACCGGGAACCGATTCCGGAAACGACCTTTGCCACTCCGATGAAGGATCCGGAAGAAAACAAGACCTCATCGTCAATTTTTTCCGGCGGCCGTTCCAAGAAAGAAAAGCTTGATATTCCGCCGTTCCTGAAGATGAAATCGAGAGATTAAACAGAAATTACCTTACAGAATAATTAAATTTCAAAATCTCTCTATAAAAGCAACAGCCGTCTCAAAATGAGACGGCTGTTTTATATTCTGAAGAACCCGGGAATGAAAAATGCTTTCCAGAGAAGAAGACCATCTGTCCGGAGCCGGATCACATATGAAATGTCCGCTCAACAGAGGTATACAGGATCAAAAAAGCATCAAAAACGAGATGGAAACAGATAGGATTGAAATGTAATAAAATTCACATATCAAATGAGGATAATATTTGTTTATAATAAAAACTGAATTACACAGCAAAGCTGTGTCGGATCGTACATTGTGCTTTCCGGATAACAACAGATGTTCATTTTGTTCTTTGAACGTTTTCCGGAATACAATCTGTGTGCGGTTTTGCTGAAAACGGAAGGAGTAACTCATCATGACTAAAAAATCTTATTATTTTCTGTTTCTTATCCTTGTGATACTGCTTTTTTCAAATATTGCTTCAGCCCAATATTATCCGGGACAGAATGTAACTTTCGGACGTTATGAGCAGGACAATAATTACGGAAACGGACCGGAACCGATCGTATGGAGAGTTCTTGACGTAAGCAGCGGGAAAATGCTTCTGCTGAGTGAATATGCCATAGATGCCCAGCCGTATAACCTGTACTACGCCGGGGTAACATGGGAAACCTGCTCGCTGCGCAGCTGGCTGAATAATGATTTTTTATACAACGCTTTCAATAGCAGCGAACGCAGCTCCATTGCGGAAACTTATGTCAGCAATCCCCCGAATCCTGCCTACGGGACGAACGGCGGAGGCGACACGAGGGACAAAATATTCCTTCTGAGCATTCCTGAAGCACAGCGCTATTTCCGTGAAGGGACCCAGCTTCAATGTTACGCAACACGTTATACCAATGTAACAGGAATCAAAAAGGATCCTTCTGCCAAAGATGCCCGCAGAGGAGATCTCTGGTGGTGGTGGCTGCGCACGCCCGGAAGTCAGCAGCAATATGGTGCAACAGTTAATCTTGATGGCGGCATTGTAAAGATCGGCTACCATGTTGATGACGCGTATTGCGGTGTACGTCCTGCCATGTGGGTCCGATATTAGCACCCGCAGCCGACAGAATAACAGTTATCCTTTCAAACTGAATAAGCATGGAAAATTTCCATGCTTTTTCAGTTAATAAAATCAATTGGATACTTTTAATATCTTTTCCGCCTGCCCGATATCCCGGCTGATCTGCTCCTTGAGTGCTTCCGCGGAATCAAAGCGCCGTTCTTCGCGCAGCATTTCGATGAATTCAAGTTTTGCGTTCTCACCGTAGAAATTGCCTGCCGCATTCAGCAAAAATGCCTCCGCGACGACTCCCTTATCTTCCAGCCCAAAGGTAGGGCGTACACCCACATTCGTCACAGACGCGTATCGTACGCCGTCTATGACGGCATTCACAGCGTAAACACCGTTGGGCAGAGCCAGCTTTCCTTCCGGTATCTTTACATTCAGTGTCGGAAAGCCCAGTTTCCTGCCGCGGGCATCACCGTGAATGATCGGGCCTGAAAAAAAGAACGGATATCCGAGCAGTTTATCCGCCTCGCAGAGTTTTCCTGCATGCAGCAGCGCACGGATCCGCGTAGAAGAGATCACATCCCCGTCCAGGACGTCTTTTTCAATGACCTTCGTGGTAAAGCCCTTGTCTTTTCCCATCGCAGCCAGAACTTCGGCATTTCCGCTCCGGTTTTTACCGAGAGAGAAATCCTCACCCATGAACAGACGCTTACAATGGAGGACCTGCTGCATGGCATCAATAAACGCTTCCGGAGAAAGGTCCGCGATCGATCGGGAAAAGGGGAGAAAAATCGTCCGCTCAATTCCGAGTTCATGCAGGCGGGTTTCCTGTTCGGAGCGCAGCAGGATCCTGTCATTCGGACCGATTTTACCGAAGTACTGTGAGGGCAGCGGATCAAAAAGGATCGCTGCAGACGTCAGGCCCTGTGCCAGAGCATATTCAACCGTCTCCCGAAGGATGTGGCAATGTCCCAGATGCAGTCCGTCAAAGGCACCTATGGAAACTGCCGTATGGTTCGGTACTTCCGGTCCCAAAAGATCAATCAGCATTTGGTTCATTGATAAAACACTTTTTTCGGTTTCCATTCAGAAGATTCAGGGATGAATTCCAGCAGTGCGATCAATTCACCCTGTTCAGATACAGCTTTTCCGTATATCTGATGATCGCCCGGTTCTGCGGAAATTCTCCGGCCATGCAGGATATCAGCCTCTGTTTCCATGTTCAGCATGATCTCTTCGTATTCGTTCAGAGCATCCGCCGCGGGAATCAGATACTGGTACCAGCTTCCTTCCTCAAAGGCTTTCTGCAGGTCTGAAAGCGGCACCGCATCACGCAGCGTAAACTTACCGCTCATGGTGCGCTTTAACCCGGAAAGATAGGCTCCGCAGCCCAATGCCTGTCCCAGGTCATGCGCAATGGAACGCACATAGGTTCCTGAAGAGCAGACAATGTCAGCGATCAATTCCGGCGGATTATATTCAATGAAATCAAAGGAATAAACATGGATATGCCGCTCGGGAAGCTGCACATCCTTTCCCTGACGCGCGAGATCGTAAGCCTTTTGCCCTTTGATTTTGATAGCGCTGTACGCGGGAGGGATCTGCACGATATCTCCCGTAAATTTTTCCATTGCCGCCATGATCACTTCCTCATCCTGAGGAACGATCCCGCCGGTCTGGAGAACATTCCCATCCCCGTCATAGGTATCGGAAACCGACCCGAAACGGATCATGGCTTCGTATCCTTTTTTGTCACATACCAGATATTCACTCAGCCGCACAGCCGGACCGATCAGGATCACAAGAACTCCTGACGCACGGGGATCAAGCGTTCCCGTGTGCCCGATCCTGCGGAATCCGGTCCCTTTCCGGACGACAGATACTACATCATGAGATGTCATTCCCACAGGCTTATCCACAACAAGGATGCCGGAAATGGCACTTTTCAATTTTCGGCTGTCTTCATCTCTCATTTCTGTTCAGAGCTCCGGGTGATCATTTCTTTCGTTCTTGCCAGAACAGCGGGAATCAGGTCCGTCATTCTTTGTCCGCGGACCGTTGCTCCCGAAGCTGCTTTGTGTCCGCCGCCGTCAAAGCAGACAGCGACTTCGGCGACATTATATCCGGGCAGTGATCTCCAGGAAATTTTCGTAGTTAATTCATCCAATTCGATAAAAAGAACGGAAACTTTCACACCTGATGTATTGCCCATATAGTTGACAAATCCCGGGTCATCCGTCGTGATGATACCCATCGCCTCACGTTCGGCTTTGGTGATGACACTCCATGCCAGACCGTCATCAATTTTCATATTTGTCATTCCGACGCGCCAAAAATCCATCTCCTGGATCGTATGCTCCTTATAGGCCAGATGGTTGATATAAAATATATCCGCGCCTTTGTCGATCAGGTCCGCCGCAGCCCGCAATGAACTCGCGCATACATTGGAATTGGAAAATGAATTGGTATCCGTTATGATCCCGCAGAGCAGCGCGCTGCTGATCCTTTTGCTGAAAGAAAGACCAAGTTCCGGCAGAATGGCATTCAGAACTTCACATGCCGCGGGACTTTCCGGTACGATCCAGTTCAATTTTCCGACGCCCTGATTGGAAACATGGTGATCAATGCAGATATCAACCGGGATTTCCGGATGTTCCTGGAAAAAGGCTCCGGCCCGATCCGCAGAGCTGATATCCGGAGTCACATAACAATCCGCTCCCACAGGTTCGGGAATAAAGGGATTTTTGCCGCCGGGAATGAACTGAAATAAAAATTGGTAACGCTCGGGAATAGGATCCTGAGCAATATACTGAACCTTTTTCCCGGCATCCTCCAATGCCCAACCCAATGCCAGCACAGAACCAACAGAATCCCCGTCCGGCATGAGATGAGCAAATATAGCGATATTTTCTGCCGCTTCCAGGCGTTTCCGAATCAACTGGAGGTCATCCCGCAGCATATTATTCTTCTCCTTCTTCATCCTCGGTCTCAGTATCGGCCGCTGCGTTTTCCGCAGTATCGGTACCGGCTGCTTTAGCGGCTTCTTCTTCATGCAGCTGCTTGATCAGAAATTCGATACGGTCAGCATTTTCCGGCGTGGGATCCCAATAGAACCGCAGCCGGGGGAAGGTTCTGAGTTCTATGGTCTGTGCCAGCTGTGAGCGAAGGAAACCGGAGGCACTTTCAAGTCCCGCGAGGACCTCCCTGCTCCGCTCCTTGCCTTCCAGCGCGGAAACATAGATATTGGCATAATACAATTCCCGGTCCACATTCACATCTGTGACCATGACACCGGAAAGACGAGGGTCTTCCACTTCATAAATCAGTAATTCTGACAGATCTTCTTTGATCCGATTCGCAATTTTCTTTAATCTGATAGGTGAAGGCATAACTTCCTCCCGAGCATCAAATGCTCATTTTTGATAACGGAAGCCGCATATGCGGCTTCCTGTTTGTTTTCGATTTGTCTGGTCAGCTGTTCCGGGTCAGATCAGGAACCGAACCGTTCTACAGTGAAGGTTTCCAGAATATCGCCGACTTCAAAGGTCTCGAAGCCTTTAACCGCGATACCGCATTCAAGACCGGTTTTAACTTCCTTCACATCATCTTTTTCATGACGCAGGGAAGAAATCTCACTCTTATGGATCTCCTCACCGTTCCGGATCACTTTCACACGGCTGCCCTTCCGGATCTCACCTTCAAGCACACGGCTGCCGGCAATAACACCGAGTTTTGAGATCTTGAACATCGCGCGGACTTCGGCTTTTCCGGTTGTGATTTCCTGATATTCCGGTTCCAGCATACCCTTAAGCGCTTTTTCGATATCTTCCTTCAAACGGTAGATGATGTTATAGCAGCGGATAGAGACGCCCTCATCCTCAGCTTTTTTCTTCGCGACCGGATCCGGCTGAACATTGAAGCCGATCACGATACCGCGGGAAGCAGCTGCGAGCATCACGTCATTTTCACTGATAGCACCCGCTTCGGAAAGCAGGACCTTGACCTTGATTTCTCCTTCTTTGCTGAGATCCTGAAGTTCATTCACGATCGGCTCAATGGAACCGGTCACATCGGTTTTCAGGACAAGGCAAAGCTCTTTCACATCACCTTCCTGTGCACGTTTGAACAGGTCTTCCAGTGTGAATTTCTCTTTGGTCTTATTGGCGGCAGCTTCCGCTTTGCGTGTTTCAACGATCGTTCTGGCTTCCTTTTCCGAGGCACAGACCTGGAAAATATCACCGGCGGAAGGAACCTCTGTCAGCCCCATGATCTGGACCGGAGTGGAAGGTCCCGCTTTATGGATCTTCTTCCCTTTGTAATCAAACATCGCACGGATCTTACCGTGAGAATTTCCGGCAAGGACAACACTGCCCATTTCAAGCGTACCGTTCTGCACCAGCAGTGTCGCGAGGACGCCTTTGGAGCGGTCTACTTTCGCTTCAATTACGGTACCGAATACCTTTCCTTTGGGGTTTGCCTCAATTTTCATGGAATCAGCAGTCAGGAGAACTGCTTCCATCAGGTCTTCAATACCCTGCCGCTGCTTGGCGGAGACCGGAACGACCATTGTGTCGCCATCCCATTCATCCGGGATCAGGCCATGCTCGGAAAGCTGTCGTTTTACCAGATCGGGGTTTGCGTCCGAACGGTCGATTTTATTCATTGCCACAACGATCGGAACGCGCGCTGCCTTTGCGTGAGCAATGGCTTCTTTTGTCTGCGGCATAACGCCGTCATTGGCTGCGACCACCAAAATGACGATATCCGCACCCTGCGCACCGCGGGCGCGCATTGCACTGAAAGCAGCATGACCCGGTGTATCCAGGAAGGTGATCGTCTTGCCTTTATGCTCAACCTGATAAGCGCCAATATGCTGGGTGATCCCGCCGGCTTCACCGGCAGTCACGTTTGTGTTGCGGATAGCGTCGAGCAGAGATGTTTTCCCATGGTCGACATGACCCAGAATTGTTACCACAGGAGGACGCATGGTCAGGCTGCGGGGGTCTTCTTTGTCAATGATCTGCCTCCAGAGCGGAACATCTCCGCTATCCTTTTCGATTTCCTCCTCTTCCAGTTTTTCCGGAATTGCTTCATATCCGATTTCACTGGCGACGATCGCGGCAGTATCAAAGTCGATGGACTGGTTGATGTTCGCCATGACGCCATTCATCATGAGGATCTTAATTACCTGAATACTGGTTGCGCCAAGCAGTTTTGCAAGATCGCGTACCGTTATCGAAGCAGGAATTTCTATTTTCTTTGCAGCACCCATGTCGTTTCTCTCCTTTCAAAATTTTGTTCGTCTGTACTAAGGGATAAACCCAAATCTCACTATATTATTCAGCTTTCCTGCAGTGATTCCATATACGCCGTCAGAGTTTCCGTTTCAGCCGGGGTCAGTTCGGTTTTCAGGGCACGTGCCAGCGCCCCGCGTTTTAAACCTTTTTCCCAGCACTCTTTTGCATCATGCAGATAAGCTCCCCGGCCGGGCATACGCCCGGTCGGATCCACGCAGACACCTTCCGGAGATTTTACGATCCGGACAAGCGTCCTTTTTTCATTTACCTCCCGGCAGCCGACACAGGTCCGCTGCGGAATATGCTTTTTCGGTTTGTTATCCGTCTTCGACATAACAACCCCTCAAAAAGGTCCGAATTACCAGCCCCAATCATCATCACCGCGCTTATGCTTGCGGCGGACTGTTGTAGAGTCACTGTCGGGATCGTATTCGATTTCAATACCCTTCTTCTTTTTCTTCTTCTTTGACGGTTTTCCGTAACCGACATCCAGGCGGCTGTCATCCTCTTCGTCATATTCCATTTTCATCAAACCATTCGAAACCGAATTGAAGATATCTTCCATGGAAAGTTCCTGCTCCTCAACTTCAGGCTCAGGTTCTGCAACCGGTTCCGGTTCAGGTTCAATATAAGGTTCTTCAACGAACTCCTCAACCGGTTCAGGTTCCGGTTCGGCGACAGGTTCAACTTCCGCGATTTCTTCGATTTCCGGTTCAGCAGCGGGTTCTTCAGCCACTTCTTCAACCGGTTCCGGTTCGGCAGAAGCCTTGCGCTTGGAAACGAAGGTCACGATGCGGGCCAGGTCATTCATGTCGTCAGCCGTGACACCATGAAGCTTGAACATCACATCCGGATCATTCTTCATCACATTGTAAATATCATCAAAGGTCCGGTAGCCGTTATTTCCGAGAATTTCACAAACGTGCGCCGGCAGACCGCTGTCCTGAATCGGAAGAGCTTCGATTTCACTCTGAGACAGACCCTTTTTGCCGATCATCTTCAGCATATCGGCAACCGAGAAGTGGACCTTGGCTGTCTTGCGTTTTTCGACGCGGTCGACAAACCCGTTGAGGGCATCAATTTCCTCAGGAAGGATCGCGCGTCCTTCAGCCTTTTTGGCGAGGACAGCACGGACTTTTTCGATGTTCTCATCTTCGTTCGCGAACAATTCATCGATAGAGATTTTGATCACTTCGCCGGAGGTTTCATGAGTCAGAACAACATCTTTGCCCTGTTCATAGGTATGGATCAGTTCAGACGCGGCTTCGATGACACTCTTGATGTCGATACGCCAACCGGTCAGACGGGCAGCCAGACGGGCATTCTGACCTTCGCGGCCGATCGCCAGGGAAAGCTGATCTTCCGGCACGATCACCGTCGCGGAATTGCCTTCGCCGAGATAAACACCGACCACACGGGCAGGGCTGATAGCCTTTGAGATGTAGATCACCGGATCCGGATTCCATTCGATGACATCGATTTTTTCATCATGCAGTTCGCGGACGATCGCCTGAATACGCACACCGCGCAGACCGACGCAGGCACCGACGGGATCGATGCCCTGCTGTGTCGCGGAGACAGCGATTTTTGCGCGTTCACCGGGTTCCCGGGTGATAGAGCGAATTTCAACGATTCCGTGGAAAATTTCAGGAACTTCATTTTCCAGCAGACGGCGCAGGAAATCCTTATGCGTACGGGAGAGGACGATCTGCGGATTGCGCGGATTATCCTTGACCTCAACTACCAAAGCACGAACACGGTCATGCATGCGGAACTTTTCTCCGCGGATGATGTTGTTCTGCTGCAGGATCCCTTCCGCCTTCTTATCCAGACCGATCGTATAGCCTTCGCGATTGATAGCCTGGACCACACCGCTGACGATTTCACCGATCTGTTTTTCAAAATGCGACATCTGATCATTGCGTTCGGCATCTCTGATGCGCTGCTGGATCACCTGACGGGCTGTCTGTGCCGCAACTCGGCCGAAATCCTTCGGGGTGGATTCCACGATCACCATATCGCCAAGCTGAGCGTCCGGGTCAACCTTGCGGGCTTCTTCCAATAAAACTTCCGTGCGGTTGTCGACGACAGAGTCAACGACTTCCTTTTCCGCGTAAATGACAAATCTACCCGTTTCCGGGTCCAATTTTGCCTCGACGTGCTGTGCGGCAGACGCCGTAACAGCCTTACGGTAGGCGGAAACCATTGCCGATTCCAGCGCCTGAATAATCACATCACGAGGCAGCTGTTTTTCCTCCAATACTTCATTGAAGGCCAGGACAAATTCGCTCTTCATCCTTTTTCCAATCTCCTGAATAATCTTGTCCGCGGACTCCTTTACCGCGGTTTTCAGTGCTCAGCACTGTTGAAATTAATATAATTATAACCGATACCGGCTTATAAAAACAAGAGTGGGGCCTCCCCCACTCCTTCGGTAAACCAAAGCAAGCTGTATCATTTTGATACAAAAATATTTTAACACAAATCTGCCCCTTTTGGAAAATGGTATGACAGTTTGTAAACGAAAAACTGCTTTGTCCTGAAACTGATGTGTTCCGCGGAGCGGCCGCAAAGGAGACTGTAACGGCGAAAATGGTGAGATTTTCCCCTTCCCGGTTTTAATCAAAGTTTTTATGTTTTCTTTAATGTTATTACATCATTTCTCACAGATACTTCTTTCCATATTTTATTAAGCTAATCAATTTATCTTTCTAAAGAGCTGCTTTTTCTACTATAAGAGCTCTCTTTGCATTCCGGAGGGCATGCTTCGCAAGGCGTGGGATCGAAAGCTCGTGTGTTTGCAAAAACCGAAGCCCGCGCCTGATTTCCGGGGACTGCGGCCCCCAAAACCCGCTGTGTCTTTGGGCTCTTTTTCTGACTCACCCATAAAATGCGGTGGTTACCTTTTCTCCGCCCCATTTTCAGTCTCATTACAAGGATCTCTGCATTCACGAGTTTATATCTTTTTTATCAGACAGGTTTTGACATTAAATATGATAAAATTTTGAAAAATAGATACATATTAGCTTTGCTGCCGGAGAAAAGATCATGAAGAAGATGTTGCTGCCTTTTTTCACTGCGATCACCATATGTTTGTTATCTCTTGTTCCTGCCTCCGCGGGGGAAAGATGCCGCAAAAGATCATCAGGCAGCAGAGATAATAATTACAAATGGTCATCAGACAGCTCCTGTGACAACTGCGCCCATGCCTGTGCGGGAGGAGGAAGATAATGAATTTGAAATATTTTTTTCGGCGTGAAGACGATTTCAAACCGGGAATTTACAAACACACGGTAAATTTTCCCAACGGAGGATACCGCAGGATGCATCTGCGGGTGGAAAATGACCTGAACGGGATCTTCTGGCTAAACGGCAATGAATCCTTTTATTTGAATGAAAGCGCCGCATTTTTTACCTGGCTGATCATGAATCAGAAATCCGGCCGGGAAGTGAAGCGGCTCATGCGGAACCGTTTCGGCGCGAGTGCGGTTCAGGCGGAAGCTGATTTTGAAAATTTCAAACCGCTGATGCAGGCTATCTTTGAAGGAAAGGCAGGTGCGGAAGAACTATGTGAAAGCGGCATTGACCTGATCACGCCGTTCTCAAAGGTCCCGGATGCGCCGTACCGGATGGACCTGGCGCTGACTTATGGCTGCAACAATAACTGCGCCCATTGCTACAACGAACCGGGACGCGGAAAGCAGCCCCTGACGCCGGAACAGTGGAAGCAGGTGCTGGACAAACTGGACAAGATCGCCATCCCTCATGTAGTCTTTACGGGCGGCGAACCGACGATCCTGCCGTTCCTTCCCGATTTGGTCAGCTATGCCGATCAGCTCGGCATCGTAAGCGGTCTAAACACCAACGGCCGGCTGATGCGGAATGAGGAACTGACTGAAAAACTGGCTGCCGCCTCGCTGGATCATGTTCAGGTAACACTGGAATCGGTGGACCCGGAGATCCATGATGCCATGGTCGGCGCAAAAGGAGCTTGGGAGGAAACTGTCGCCGGCATCAGGATGGCGGTCAAACATCACATCCATATTAATACCAACACAACGCTGCTGACGCACAACGCCTCGGTGGAAGCGATCAACAGACTCTCGGATTTTCTCGCGGAACTGGGCGTTATGACCTTCGGACTGAACGCCCTGATCTATTCCGGCAAAGGAAAAGAAGTTGACAGCGCGATCCATACCGACCGCCTGCAGGAGCTGCTGGACGCGGCAAAATCAGCCGCGGAACGGAACCGGCAGCACCTGTTGTGGTACACCCCCACACAATACTGCCTGTTCGATCCGGTGACATCCGGTGTGGGATATAAATCCTGCTCAGCGGCAAAATACAGCATGTGTATCGAGCCCGACGGGAACGTCCTGCCCTGCCAGTCCTGGTATGAGCCGGTCGGCAATATCCTGACCGATGACTGGGAAAAGATCTGGAATCATCCGCTCTGCCTGCGGCTGCGGAACAAGGAGTATATGCCGGCACTGTGCGGCAAATGCGATTCACGTGATCTTTGTACCTGCGGCTGTCCGCTGGAGGTCGAAAAGAACGGCGCCAACATTCACCCACGGATCGTCCTGCCGGATTGCTTCTGAAATTGATCTGAAACTTTCAGAGCGTTATCATGTAAAATGAAAGACAGGCCTGCCGCCGCGGCACCAGGCCTGTCTCTTTTTTCGGGATCATAAGCCCCGGGCGATCACATAAATCAGCTTCACCCTTACATTTGAGGGTCGGGATGATGATATCAGACCCTTCCCCGACAGGGCGATTTCTTCGAAGTTCTAATCACTTTTCTTTAATGTTAATATAATATTACTCGAATAAGTTTATTGATTATTTCGTTAAGATTAATGAATTTCCACGCAATTGCACTTGTTCTTCAATGTCATCATGAACTTTGTCCCTGCGTTTTAACTGCCGGGATCAAGTCATTTACAAAAAGATCTTCTAAAATTTATAAGCGAAATAAAACTCATTTCCGCCGGATATGTATCTCTTCAAGGATAACCGTAACATCCGGATCGTCAGACATATTTCTCACGACAGTTTCCAATAATTCCGTTTTCTGATCAAGCACAAAAGTATAACGGAGTTCCGTGCTGCTCTGATACTCAGGCAGAAGATCAATTTGTTCCGCTCCGTTGTCATAAACACAAAAAGTCTTCGCATGCTCAAGATTTTTCCCGCGGATAACCACTTCATGATTTCCCGGCCAGAAAGTCTGATACGGACCGAAGGAAACGCCGCCGACATAAAGCTCCCGGTGCCCGTCAACATCCTGTCCGTTCTCCAGCCACTGGTTTTCACCAAAAGTGAAATCGTACCCGGGATAGAGGTGATCGATCATATCGTTATAATCCTCATAACCCAAAACGACATAATCCTGCGATTGATAAATAATATTTTCATCGCCATTGTTTTCTTGGAATTTCCAGATCGTGTTTCCATATTCACCAGCGGTGAACAGCAGGAAAATCTTCCCTTCCGGATGGGTCGTATCGTGGCTGACCTTCTGAAGCCAATGGTAGGTCTGGTCGATATCTTTTACCCGCAGGAAAGCCTGATCATTGCTGTCATCAATAATATCCCAGACATCGATCTTACCGTTTGAAAATTCAGTAACCACATTGGAACGCCAGTAAGAAGAATACCCGTTTTTGTACCCCTCGGACACCAGAAAATCAGTTATTTTTCTCAGCTCCTCATTTTTGTCCACATTCCAGTTTGACTTATAATAAAAAGCTCCGCATACGGCAGTCATCACAACAAGCACGGACAGCAAAGCGGAACAGACCGGTCGTTTCCACTCCACCTCTTCCAGAAACAGAGCTATCAACGGCAAAGAGAAAACAATGACCGGCAAATTGTATCTGTGATGGAAAAAGGCATCTGTAAAAATGTAAAACAGGATGAATATCAGATAAAGAAAAGCAGTAAAAGATGTCAGACGGCACAGCCTGCTGCTCACACGATTTTTGTTCCTGATCACATAACAAAACACATAAACAGTCAGCAAAAGCCACATCATACATGCGGCATTCCCGAGCAAAGCGGGGAGAGAAAAGATTTTTTCAGTCGTATAGCCAAACGAAAACAGGAATCCGTTCAGGATTAAATCGATCCGTGAAGAATCAAAGCCCGAAAAGACGATCTCACTCCAGGTTTCATAGGAATAAATCCCGGCAAGAATTTTCGCATTGATCTCATAACCGATCACGGCGCCGAGCAAATCAGCAAGGGCAATAACAAGCCAGTTCTTATACTCATCATCCCTTTTGAAAAAATAATTGATACCGGCCGCGGCACACAAAGGCATATAGGTCACAAGAAGCTGTCTGGCTCCCCCCAACCCGACCAATGCCGACAAAATAAAATTGAACACCAGAAAAATCCATTTCTTTTTTCCGGAAAGCTTCAGATAGAATTCAGCAAACGTCAGGGCAACGATCGTTGTTATTATCGGAGGAAAATAATGGGTCCCTTTCAGGACGATGTGATAATATACGTCTGAAAACGGTATGAATAAAACCGCCGCGGTAAGGAAGAAATATTTTCTAAACCGAAAGGCCCGGCTCATGGCGAAATAAGAAACAGTCAGCAGCAGATATAAACTGATCAGGGTCAGCATCCGGACCTGATGCCAGCTGTCGGTCAGATAAAAATATAATGTATTGAAAACATTTGTACCCAATACTCTGAGTTCAGTTGAATAATACCAGTTTTTTGTAAGCAGCCGATTTTCGGAAGCCAGCATTTCCGCTAAAACCAGAGAACATGAATCGTCAGAGGATAACGTATAATTTTTCCTTGCCCGCACGTAAAAAAACGTTCCTAACAGGCACGTCAGAAATATTACCCCGGATAAAACCTGAAAAAGAATGGATCTGTATGATTTGTTTTTCTGCATATTATCCTGCATTTTTTCTCAGCAATAAGTATATCACAGCGAAAGGCAGCAGTAATGACAAACAAAGCTTTCTCTGCCGCTTTACAGATATGAAAATATTTCTGTCAGGAATTTTTCCCGCTCGCCATCCGTCATCAGGCGCGGACGGCTGTAGTCCGTTAACAATGCGGTGACAAGCTGCACATTCAGCAGGCGCCCGTCATAAAAAATATAACGGTCGAGAAACTCCTGCCTTGTACCTTTCACCGGGACATCCATCTGGTCAAAGAAAAGGTTGCCAAGGCCGTAATGGATAAAGCGGTCGGTCCCCGGCGCCATGATCTGCGGAAAATGTGCCTGGGAACCGGAAACGACCACAGCGCCGGCATCACTCAGACGCCGGAAATCCCTTTTCTGCATATCCGAGGGTTTGCGGGAATAAAGCTCATAATACTGAAGCGTCACGATAACCAGATACCCTTCCGCCGAATACTTCCGGATCTCATCTTCCATGCGGTCAAAATTGCAGCGCTGCACCCCGGGCAGCCGTTCCGTCGCGTAAACATGTTCCGGACCTGCGCAGTTGCAGCCCAGAAAAACGAAACGATTCCCGTTGTGCTCCAGGAAAAGAGGTTCCGCTGCCGAATCGATATTCCGCCCGGCACCATAATAGCGGTATCCCTTTTCATCCAAAAGGTCCAGCATTTCTTTGAAAGGCTTCCAGTCAAAATCCCGCAGATGGTTCCCGGTCAGTTCGATCACGCTGACATCAAGATAGTCCAGCACATCAATGGCTTCGGGACCGGAGCAAAACTGGATGGAGACATTATCCCGCCGCGGTTTCGGACACAGGGACCAGATACTCGATTCATTGCTGATATGCGTGATATCAGCGGTATCAAATACCGAACGGATCATCTCTGCCGGATAGGTGGTGCCGTTCTGCGCCATTTTATAAGCGACGGTGCGGGCAAGAGCGGTTGTCCCGGTCAAAAGCACCCTGCTTACCCGGTTTGTGTCAAAATTTGAGGTTTCCGCCGGTACAGCCAGCCTATCAAATTCAGGATTATAAACATCATCCCAGGGAAAATAGGCTCTTTCCAGACGGACAAGCTTCATCGACGGCCCCGCTTCATCAAGCGGGATCAGGGCACAGACAGCGCCTTCTTCCGTCAGCGAGATTTTTTCCGCAGCGTCTTTCTCAACACCGCACGCAGGCTGAACAGTGAATAGATCCCCGAGTTCTTCGTACGCGGATTCGGAAAGCCATATTTTCTGTATCTCCCCCGGTGCTCCGGTTTCGGAGTAGACCGCATTCCACAACTCACTCATGTCGATCACATCTGTCACAGTAGCAAACGGGCAGGCTATCGTATAATAATGATAATTTTCTTCCGCCGACGCAGAAACCGGTTTCATAAAAAACAAAGTGAAAAGCTGGAGAAATAATACGAATTTCAACATATTCTGATTACTTCAATTCAGGAGATTTCCGCATTCCGCACAAAAAATCTGTATACTCCATCATAATAATTGCTATCCGGATATTATAACAAGTTTTCGGATTTCCTTTGATTTGCGGCAAAAATATCGGTATTTTCGGAACATAACAAAAAATCATAACGTTAAAAAAAAGAATCGTACAGATTCGGGCGGAAACAGAAAAACATTTGGTACAATAAAAACATAGTTGTTATTTTGGACCATTGAAAGGCTGAACAAGCAATATGAAAAACGCTCAACGGAAAATCGCAAAAAAGGGCATCACGATGCTGATAAGCGCGATTCTCCTTTCCGCCTGTGGAAATGCTGCAACTCCGGAACCAACCGTTGATATGAATGTATTTCCGACAACGATAGCATATACCATAGAGGCGGAATACACCGCATCGGCTGCTGCTCTGCCAACCGAAATGCCGGCCCCGACAGAGGCAATGAATTCGCAGAATTCTCAATCCGAAACCAATGCCGCGTCTGTTGTTGTACTGCCGATCCCGGCAATTAACAGCGGGGATGCGGTGATCACTCCGAACCCTGACACGTCTGAAAGCACGGAAGAGCAGATGATCACCAGAAATAACACCCTGCCCGATGTTACGGTTCAGCCGACGATCGCGGTTCCTACGGCAACCGCTGCCAGGTCCGGTAATGAACACGGCGATAAGGCATCTTATGAATCTCAATCGCCGGATGATGGCGTGCATGTCGAACGAGGTTCGGAATTTGATGTGATCTGGTATTTAAAGAATACAGGGTCCACCACCTGGACAACAGATTATTGTCTGCGGTATTTTACGGGAACAAACTTTACAAAACCGGGGAAAAACCGCTACTACCTCAGCGCACCGGTTGAACCGGAAGCCACAGGAAAATGTATTGTTGACGCGCTCGCACCGGAAGAACCCGGTACCTATAAAATGTCAGTCGTTCTCGGAAATGAGAATGACGAAAACTTTTTCATAGTCGACATCACCATCGTAGTCGACTGATCGGAGGAAACCATGAAAAAATCTGTCGTAATCTGTGCCCTTTTGATCTCCATTCTGTTCAGCTTCAGCGCTGTCCTCGCGGACGATACGCAGGACCTGATCAATATGATCCGCACAGAAGTTGCAGCCACTGTCGTCGCTGAAATTCAGCAGACACTCGAATCGGAAAACGTTGAGATCGTCATTAAAAACCAAGGCACCCCGTCCCCGCTCATCAGCTCCGGATTCGTTTGGGGAACCTGGAAACCGACACCGACTTACTATTCCTATCAGGCGAAGCTGGTCGGACAGAACATGAACTACATGCACTATCCTCACGGCCAGCAGTTCCGGATCAACTGGACCATCCGCAACACCGGTCCGCTCCCCTGGGACACTCAGTTTTACTTCCGCTACGTTCAGGGGCAGGGCTCTCTGGATGGCGACCGCTATATGATCCCGGTTGTCGTCGACCGGGGAGATACGATCACCTTCTCCCGCGGGTTTGAATGCGCGGAAGAACCGGGCATCTACAATTCCTATTGGGAACTGGTCGACAATGACGGTGCTGTGATCCTGGACAACATCTGGGTCGGCTGGCAGGTGGATGACTGGCGCGATTTCGAATAATCCCGACCGTGCTGCCGGATAATTTCAAAGAACTGATAAGAGCCGAGTCTGAAAAGCTCGGCTTTTGTGTTTGCGGATTCACCGGTGCGGAACCGCCTGAGGACTTCGCGCGCTACCTGCAGTGGCTGGAAAGCGATCCGGTCGGGACAATGGGTTACCTGAAGCGGGAAGATACCCTCGCAAAGCGGGCTGACCCGCGCATTCTTCTCCCGGAAGCGCAAAGCATCTGCGTCCTTGGCGTGCAGATGGGCATTTATCCCCCCGCAGACAACCCGGAAGTTGCGTCCTACGCCCATTATGTCGATTATCATGAAGCGATCCTCCCCATGGCAGAAGCTCTTGTCGAACGCATTCAGACATATCTGCCGGCAATCAAGTTTGACAAAGGATTCAGGATTAAGGATCAAGAGATCAGCAAGCCCGATTTTCACCCTCCGACCACTGACCACCAGCCACAGACCACTGCCCTCAGGTACCGCATCTGCATCGATTCCGCACCGATCCTGGAACGCAGTCTGGCTGTTCAGGCCGGTTTGGGCTGGATCGGGAAGAGCTCCATGTTCATCAATCCGAAATACGGCTCGGGTTTATTCCTATGCGAAATTTTATTAAATCTTCCGTTAGAACCTGACCGGCCATATACAGAAGACAGATGCGGAAGGTGCCGGCGCTGTATCGATGCCTGTCCAAACCACTGCATTGATCCACAAACCCGGACGATCCGTGCCGATCACTGTGCATCCTACCTGACGATCGAACACAAAGGGGAATTCACCCCGGAACAAATTGAACTTGTCGGGACACATCTTTTCGGCTGCGATGAATGTCTGCGTGCCTGCCCGTGGAATTCCGGAAACACCGGCAGCTCCCCGCTGCAGAAAGCGCCACATATTCCCTGTATCAGCGATTATGACCTGACCGACCCGGAATTCAAAGAAAAATTCCGGAACTCCCCCGTCCTGAGGACCAAAGCCAAAGGTCTGCGCCGGAACATCGAAGCGGTAAGGAAGAACAGTGATCAGTGATCGGTGGTCTGTAGTCGGTGATTGGTGGTCAGTGGTCAGTATGCGGGTATCAGCAGTCAGAGGCCGGTTATTCAGAAGCCGGGAAGCAGGTACCTGGAGCCGGAAAACAGCAGGTATCAGCAGCTATCCTCTAACCACTGATCACAAGCCACTGACCACCGATCACCAAACACCGACCACCAATATGAAACTTTTCAAAAATGAAAAACGTTTGAAGAAGAAGCTTGCTATTGGATTATAGCAAAACTTATGATAAAATCTT
Source organism: uncultured Chloroflexota bacterium (assembly GCA_902786265.1). GTDB lineage: Bacteria > Chloroflexota > Anaerolineae > Anaerolineales > Anaerolineaceae > Flexilinea. The sequence goes on from CADACE010000012.1 coordinate 63,789, forward strand.
TTATGAGGATTTAAAGATAAGGAGAAATACCAATGAAGAAACTATTGTTTGTGCTGATTTTGTGTTGTATTCTGGCAGCGCCTGCGATGGCTCAAACCACCCCCGTTGATGAATTGAGCGGTCTTTCGAACCAGCAGCTGCTGGCGGTTTATGATGCAGTAGTCGGAGAGATCCAGAAGAGAGGTGTTGACACCTCCGTTCAGAATGTCCGTGACCCCAATGTCATTTTCGGGCAGAATGTCCATATTCAGACCGGTCAGCTTTCCATCTGCCTGCCGACACCGGTTCCCTCCACCACGACCGTCCAGCTGCCGCTCGCGCCGACAGCCACACCGATCGCCCAATCCGGTGATAAGGCATCCTTTGATTCTCAGACTCCGGTAGACGGCACCCATGTTGAACGCGGACAGATTTTTGACATCACCTGGTATCTGCTGAACACCGGTACAACCACCTGGACCACAGATTACAGCATCCGCTTCTTCAGCAATACCAACTTTACAAAACCCGGAAAGAACCGCTGGTACCTGGAACAGCCGGTAGCCCCGAACACCGTCGGCAAATGTGCTATTGACGCGGTAGCCCCCACCACTCCCGGAACCTACACCATGGCAGTTGTCCTCGGCAATGAAAATGATGAAAACTTCTACGTCATGGATGTCACCATCATTGTAGATTAGCAAAACACGATCAAAAACAGAAGGACTGTCTGACGGCAGTCCTTTTTTTATTGCTGCACTCAAAACGAATCAGATAAATCCCTTTGCATAACGATCGGCAGCAAATGCTCTGTACAATACGAGCCCCTCACTGCCTGCGGGAAGAAACTACGCTCTGCGATAAAAATTTATCATCTCTGCGATACAGCCGGATGATAATCACAGGAACCCATTTACAATATCAGCGGAGCCGTATAAGATCGGCTGCCCGCACAGGTACAGGACACCTGCGCAACGTGCTTCATTTTGAACAAAAAAATAAACGAATTAATTCAGAAAGTATCTGCAAAGAAATGGGATGATTCATCATATCCCGATTCCAAGATCCCGGGAAGCATCAATGCTGATCTTATCAGGATACAAAAACAGCCGCCCAACTGAGCGGCTGTTTTTAACAACTGTTATGTTCTTACCTAATCTCCCGAAGGAACTTCCGTAAAGGTCGGGACCGGGGACGGGGTCGGGGTCACGATATTGACCGCGATCTGCAAAATCTGACCGAAGGTCGGGAAGGTGTTCATATCTTCAATTTCATTCAGCTTCTGGATCGAATCCAGTGTGGTATTGAATTTTGAAGCAATTCCCTGGTAGGAATCATTCACCTGAACCTCATATTCGATCTGCTGGCCCGAGCGATATTGTTCCAGCGAGACCGGTGTAGCAGTCGGCAGTTCCTGATCCGGAGCCGGGATAACTACTTCCTGTCCAATAGCGAGATTACAGTTTGCATCCAGATTGTTGATCGCCAGGAACAGATCCAGCGGCACACCGAATTCAGTAATGATCGACCAGCAGGAGTCAAATTCCTGTACGACATAGATCCGGGGGCCTTCAGGTGTCGGAGTATTTGTCGGCTCCGGCGTTTCCGTCTCAGTCGGCGTCATTGTCGGGGTCGAAGTGGGGACTGTCGGTGTCGGTGTGAAAGTTTCAGTCGCTGTCGGCGTAGCGCTGGCAAAAAGGTTGTGAACGTTGAAGGATCCGCCTCCGCCTTTTCCACCGGTGAACCAGAGGACAAGCAGGACTATGCCCGCTCCGAAAATGATGCCGGCAATGATCCATAGAATAATCGGACCGGCCTTACTTCTTTTCTGATATGAATTAATCACATATTGAGGTGAATTTTTTCTCTGCATTTTTTCATCCTTTCGCGCCAAACAATGACTGCACTTATTTCTTATTATCCATTTTAACCGATTATTAATAATATCGTGTAAAAATCATAAGGTTTTTGTCACATACGGTCAACAAAACATCTTCATCTCTGTTGTGGCAAGATTAGTACCAATGAACAAACTTATTCTGAAGCCGGGTCAGTTTTTCTGTTCAGTCTGTTTGGGCAGGATCTCTTTCAAAAACTGCCCTGTATAGGAACCTTCCACTTTGGCAACAGCTTCCGGTGTTCCGGAGGCAACCAGATGGCCGCCCTTGTCCCCGCCTTCCGGACCGAGATCGATCAGGTAATCAGCCACCTTGATGATGTCCATGTTATGTTCGATCACCAGAACGGAATTTCCCTGGTTCACCAGTTCTTCCAGCACCTCGATCAGCTTGTGAACATCCGCGGAATGCAGCCCCACGGAGGGCTCATCAAGGACGTACAGGGTGCGCCCGGTCGCCCGGCGGGAAAGCTCCTTCGAAAGCTTCACACGCTGGGCTTCGCCGCCGGAAAGGGTGTTGCCGGACTGCCCGATCTTGAGATATCCCAGCCCGACCTGCTGCAGCAGCTTCAGTTTATTCGAAATCGATTCAAACACCGAGAAGAATTCGACGCCGTCATCCACCGTCATATCCAGCACATCCGCGATAGACTTTCCCTTGTACTTTACCTGCAGGGTCTCTGAATTATAGCCGGTCCCATGGCAGACTTCGCAGGGAACATAAACATCCGGCAGGAACTGCATTTCGATCTTCAGCTGTCCCTGTCCCTGACAGGCTTCACAGCGTCCGCCGTGAACATTGAAGGAAAAGCGTCCCGCGGTATATCCGCGCAGCTTGCTTTCCGGAAGTTCCGCAAACAGCTTGCGGATGTCATCAAACACCCCGGTATAAGTCCCCGGATTGGAACGCGGCGTCCGTCCGATGGGGGACTGGTCGATATTGATGATCTTATCCAGATATTCCGTTCCGCGGATCTCCTTGTGCTTTCCCGGCGTGGTATGCGCGCGGTTCAGCGTATGGGCAAGGGATTTATACAGGATCTCGTTCATCAGGGAAGATTTTCCGCTGCCGGAAACGCCTGTGATACAGACGAACATTCCCAGCGGGATCTTGACATTGATGTTTTTCAGGTTGTTCTGAGACGCCCCGATGATTTCCAGTTTTTCCTTACCGGGTTTGCGGCGCTTCTCGGGTACCGGGACAAATTTCCGCCCGCTGAGGTAATCACCGGTCAGCGATTGCGGACAATTCAATATATCCTGTACCGTTCCCGAAACGACTACCTCACCGCCGTGAACGCCCGCGCCGGGGCCCATATCAACGATCCAGTCAGCCGAGCGGATCGTTTCTTCGTCATGTTCCACAACGATCACCGTATTGCCGATATCCCGCAGCTGCTGCAGCGTCCGCAGCAGTTTGGAATTATCGCGGGCATGCAGACCGATGGAAGGTTCATCCAGCACATAGAGCACACCCATCAATTGGGAGCCGATTTGCGTCGCAAGGCGGATACGCTGCGCCTCCCCGCCTGAAAGCGTCACCGCGCTGCGGGAAAGGGTAAGGTAATCCAGCCCGACATTCACGAGAAACTCCAGACGGGAGATGATCTCCTTGAAAACTTTTTCCGCGATCACCCGCTGTTTGGCGTTCAGGGATGAACTGTCCTCCGCCAGATGATGCATCCAGTCCAGCGTAGCAGAAACAGCCCAGTCCGTAACTTCGATGATATTTTTTCCTTCGATCGTCACCGCCAGCGCTTCCGGACGCAGCCGCTTCCCGCCGCATTCCTTGCAGGGGATCTCGCGCATAAACTGGTTAATTTGGTTTTTGATATAATCCGAGCTTGTCTCGTTATACCGGCGCATCAGGTTCGGGATGATCCCTTCAAACGGCGCGTTATAAGAGGAGCGTCTGTCATTGCGGCCTACCAGCTCAATTTTAACCGTCTGTTTGCCCGTCCCGTAAAGCAGTACATTTTTCTGCTGCTTGCTGAGCGAACTTACCGGAGCATCCGGATCAATGCCGTATGCCTCCGCCACCGCCATCAGCTGCTGCCAGTAGTACCCTTCGGACGGTTTGGCAGCCGGTTTCCATTCCATGACCGCGACCGCTCCCTGGTTGAGGGAAAGGGTATCATCCGGGATGATCAGCTCCGGATCGATTTCAAATTTGACACCCAGCCCCTGACAGGAAGGGCAGGCACCGTGAGGCGTGTTGAAGGAAAATGTCCGCGGTTCAATTTCCGGGATGCTGTACCCATGGTCCGGACAGGCCAGAAATTCGGAAAACTGCATATCTGTCGGCGGGTCAGTGGAAAGGTCCACGACTGTCACAAAACCTTCACCGGCCTTCAGCGCCGTTTCAACGGAATCCGCGAGTCTTGTTCTGCGGTTTTTCTGTTCTTCTTCGTCGGCGTCATCATGATGGATGACGATGCGGTCCACCACCGCTTCAATGGTATGGATCTTATAACGGTCCAGGGTGATCTCGTCATCAACCGAATAAACGGTACCGTCAATACGCACCCGGACAAAACCGGATTTCCGGATATCATCCAGAACCGCCTGATAAGTCCCTTTGCGCGCGCGGACGATAGGCGCCAGGACCATGATGCGCGTCCCGTCGGGAAGCGCCGCCACGGTGTTGGTAATTTCTTCGGCCGACTGCTTCGTGACCTCACGTCCGCAGACCGGACAGTGCGGTACCCCGATGCGGGCAAACATCAGACGGAAATAATCATAGATCTCGGTCACCGTCCCGACCGTGGAACGCGGGTTGCGGGAGGTACCTTTCTGATCGATGGAAACCGCCGGAGAAAGTCCTTCGATGACATCCACATCAGGTTTATCCATCTGACCGAGGAACTGCCGGGCATAAGAGGAAAGAGATTCGACATAGCGGCGCTGTCCTTCCGCGAAGATGGTATCAAAAGCCAGCGAAGATTTCCCGGAGCCGGAAAGCCCGGTGATGACCGTGAATTTATCGCGGGGAATCTCCACCGTGATATTTTTCAGGTTGTTGCTGCGTGCTCCGATGACCTTCAAAGTATTTTCCATAGTATGATATCTCCTTCCTGCCCGCACAAAAAATACCTCCCTGTGCAGACGGCAGAAATCAATTATACACAAAATAAAATTTTTATTCTAATCTATGTGACATAGAGAAATTGGGGCAATTGCTCAGATCATTCCGCGGTTTTTACCTTATCAGGAAATCACGTATAAAACTTTATCAACTTAAAAAAGGCGTACGGGCTTCTTTCCATATTTCGTAAATCCCATACGAACAAATCATATCCTCTTCGCAATTTCCAGCGCGATGTGAAATTTATCGAGGTTATGGTTGGCATCCGGAAGGCCGTCGGCATCATAATCTTCCTCGGAAAGCACATCCCCGGCCGCAAGGAAATCATACAGATCATAACCATAATAATCGCTGACCGCCTGCACTCCGGCGAGTTCCATCTCAACCGCGATGCAGCCCTCCGCACGGCGTTTGGCAAGGTGGCCGGCAGTTTCCATCAAAAACGCGTCCGTGGTCCAGACCCTGCCGGTCGTGTAAGGGATCTTCAGCTCAGCAAAGATCCGCGCGACCTTTTCACAATTTTTGACGGCGATATAATCAGCGGGCGGCGCGTAATGATAGGACATACCCTCATCACGATACGCCTCTGTGGGAACGATAAATTTCCCGTTTGTTTTTTCCGCGTCCAGGGAACCGGCTGAACCGAACATGATGAATTTCTCCGCACCGGTCAGCCAGTTGGCTTCCGCGGTGAAATGGGCTGCCATGGCAGAGCCGATCGGGGAAAGATAAAAAGCCAGCTTTTGTCCGGCATTTTCAAAAGTATAGACCGGGGTGATCCCATTCGACATCGGGATCTCCGCAATTTTTTCGCAATGATATTTTTCCAGTACCGCCCGGTGGATCTCGTGGGAAAGCAGGACCAGGCAGATATCCGTCAAATGACGCTTTTCTCCGTAAAAATGCTCCAGCCGCACCACCGGTTCGGTTTTGTTATCAAAAGAATCTGTGATCATGATGATTTCTCCGTTTCGCTCACTAACGCGGCTCCGATGATCAGGACCGCTCCGATGATACCGAAAACTGTCATTTTCTCGTGCAGCACCAGTGCCGACAGGATCAGGGCAGTGATCGGGTCAAGATAGCTGAGAATCGCAACCGTCTGTGCCTGCAGCCCGTCCACGCTGCCGAAATACATGGCATAAGCGATCCCGGTATGCACCAGCCCGACGATCAGCAGCATCATGACCGCAGAAAGGGAGAGATCCGTCGGGATACGCTCTCCGGTCAAAAGAAGGTAAGGGACAAGCGCCAGCGCGGAAGCCCCGAGCTGTATCACCGTTTTCTCAAAAGGATCGATACCGGGAAGCTTTTTGTTGATGATCACAACGCATGCGTAAAGCACAGCCGCCCCGAGTCCGAACAGGATCCCCTTCAATTCTGAAAGCCCGGGCATCCCGTTTTCGATCACACCGGAAACAAAAACCATCCCGATGACCGCAATCAGCGCACAGAGCCCCTTCCTTAATGTGATCTTTTCCCGAAATAACACCGGTGACAGCAGCACAACGATCGTCGGCGCCATATAATAACATAACGTGGCAATGGCAACGCTTGTATAGTTATAAGCTTCAAACAGCAGGATCCAGTTCACCCCCATCACCGCTCCGCTGAGGATCAGCAGCAGGATCTGTCTTCTGCTCAGCGAAAAATACAGCTTTTTCCGCTGTACCTTAACGAAAAGTATCAAAAACAGGGTACCGATGATCCCCCGGCAGCAGGCCAGGATCGAAGAAGGAACCGGAATAAAACGGCGGAATATCCCCACACTGCCCCAAATCGCCATCGCGATGAGGATCATCACCAGTGATTTTCTATCATTTTTTTGTGTGTACATTATGCAGCCTGCCTGTCCATGAAATTCAGTTTTAAGATGTAAAAGCCCTTGTATCCATAAGGCCATCGGAATATCTGCTTCATCTTATACCGGAGTTTTGCGCATTATATCACAGTTTCCTTCCCGTGGTACATCAATACCGGATACAAATGAAATGAGTCACAGGGACAGGTTCTGTGACTCATTTGAATCCGATTATGCAGAACCTGTTATGGAGGCAAGTGAGTCAGGGGACCTGTCCCCTTGACTCACTCACTTAATCAACAGGTATCAGTTGTTTTTGTGTTATACTGTATTTTGGTTTTCAAGGATAAAGCCGGGATTTTTTCATCTGCAAGGGGGCAGCATATGTTGGAATTTTACAAAAATCAGGAATTCGATTTACAGAAAATCGATGAGGTCCTCCCCAACTGCTGGATCAAAGCTATTGATCCGACACCGGAAGAAATACAAAAGATCGCCGATCTGGGCCTTCCCCAGGATTTCGTTTCCTATCCGTTGGATGCGGATGAACGCCCGCGTATTGAAGAAGAGGATGACGGCACGATCCTCATCGTTGTCCGCATTCCAACCTCCAATGCACAGGATCCGGAAATTCCATACGGGACCATGCCTTTAGGTATCATCCTTGCAGACAAATATATCGTTACCGTCTGTTCACAGCCCACTTCCATTCTGGATGCCTTTGCTTCCGGGAAGATCGCAAAGCTTTCCACTACCAAACGCTACCGCTTCACCCTGCGGCTGCTGATGTCCGTGACCAACCGTTTCCTGGATGCCCTGCGCGATATCAATAAACTGACGGATGAACTGGAAGACATGCTTTCCAGCACGATGAAAAACGATGTCCTGATCCGCCTCTTTAAATGTCAGAAAAGCTATGTTTATTTTTCCCAGGCACTGAAACAAAATGAGCTGGTACTGATCAAAATGTCCCGCCTGAACGGCTTCAAACGCTTTGAGGAAGATGAAGACCTGCTGCAGGACGTCATCACCGAAAATACGCAGGCTATTGATATGACCTCCATTTCCTCCGACATTTTGTCCGGCATGATGGATGCGTTTGCTTCCGTAATTTCCAACAACCTGAACGTGGTCATGAAGATCCTGGCCTCGGTGACGATCATCATGGAAATACCGAATATCATTACCGGCTTTATGGGGATGAATGTGAATTTTCCGGGTATGCTGGATGAAAGTCCCGCCGTTCCGGCCCTCATTTTATGCCTTCTGCTCCTCGTCACCTGCATCGCGATTTATATTTTCAACAAAAAAGACTGGTTCTGAGCCATGCGCTTTGTCCGCTATCAGGCAAATAAGGGCACGACCGTTCATTACGGCTGGATCTATAATGATTTAGTCGGAGAAATCGAAGGCGACATCTTCGGCGAATTCCGCAGACTGGAAGCGAATCTGCCGCTGTACACGGTTCGTCTGCTTCCGCCGGTCATTCCCGGAAAAATTATTGCCTGCGAATGGAATTACCTGGACCAGACCCGCGAATTCGGCCGCATCATCTCCGATATGCCCACCATTTTTTACAAACCGACCAGCTCTGTGATCGGAATGAACGATCCGATCATCCTGCCCGTGGTCTCGAGCCGGGTGGAACAGGAATGTGAGCTGGCTGTTGTGATCGGGCGGACTGCCAGGTCTGTCCTGCCGGAAAACGCTTTTGACTGCATCTTCGGCTATACCATTGCCAACGACGTGACCGCGCGGGACCTGCAGATGAAAGAAGAAACCTGGACCCGGGCAAAGGGATTTGACAGCTTCTGCCCGCTCGGTCCCGTGATCGAAACTGATTTTGAACCGGCGGATGCCCTGCTGACATGCCGTGTCAACGGAGAGCTGCGTCAGATGGCATCTACCCGGGATATGCTTTTCCCGGTGCAAAACCTCATCGCTTTCATCTCCTCCATCATGACACTTTATCCCGGCGACGTGATCCTCACCGGAACGCCGGTCGGCTCCGCCCTGCTTAGCCCGGGAGATGTGGTTGAATCGCAGATCGACGGCATCGGGCAGCTTGTCAACCCGGTACAGGGACAGCGTTTATAGCAGAGGGCCGGGAAGTGCTGTTCAATTCACTCCATTTTTTGCTGTTCTTTCCACTGGTCGTGGGGATTTATTTTGTGATCCCAAGGAAAATCCGCTGGTGCTGGCTGCTGGCGGCCTCCTATTACTATTACATGTCCTGGAACGCGAAATACGCGCTTCTGCTGGCGGCCTCCACCCTCATAACCTGGCTCAGCGGATTGCTGATCGTGCGCTGCGATGGACGCCCGGGAGGAGAAAAGCGGAAAAAATGGCTGGTCGCGGTCAGTTTTGTCAGCAACCTTGCGCTGCTGTTTGTTTTCAAGTATTTCCATTTCGGGCTGAGCATCCTGAACCGGGTCCTGCATGTGCTGCACATATCACCTGTCCAAACCACCTTCAGCGTTCTGCTTCCGGTCGGGATCTCCTTCTATATTCTGCAGGCGCTTTCCTATACCATGGATGTGTACCGCGGCGCCGTGAAGGTAGAGAAGAATCTGTTCAAATACGCGCTTTTCGTCTCCTTCTTTCCGCAGCTCGTTGCCGGACCGATCGAACGCTCCCGGGACCTGCTTCCGCAGATCCTGGTGCCGCATGATTTTGACTTTGACCGGGTCAGGCGCGGGTTGTGGCTGATGCTGTGGGGCTATTTCCAAAAGCTGGTGATCGCGGACCGGCTGGCAATATTCGTCAATACCGTATACGGCGACCCGGCTGTTTACCTGCATGGCGGGGTTGTCAACCTCACGACGATGATCTTTTTCGCCTTTCAGACCTATGCTGATTTTGCCGGATATTCCAACCTTGCCCTGGGTGCCGCTGAGGTGCTGGGATTCCGCCTGACAACGAATTTTGTCCGCCCGTTCTTTTCCGTCAATATCACGGAATTCTGGACACGCTGGCATGTCTCACTCTCCCGCTGGTTCGTCAATTACCTTTATATCCCGCTGGGCGGGAACCGTGTCAGTCCGCTGCGGAAATATATAAATGTAATGATCGTCTTCCTGGCTTCCGGGCTGTGGCACGGGGCCGCCTGGACGTTTCTGGCCTGGGGAGGCCTGAACGGGCTGATTTCCATCATCGAAAGGCTCCTTACTCCGCTTTGGCGGAAATTCCGCGCGGTTTTGAAATTTGATGACCGTTCCGCGCTGATGAAATGCGTCCAATCGGCGTATGTGATTTTCATGTTCGGGCTGGTACAGGTCTTCTTCCGCTCCGAATCCATTGCGCAGGCGGTCGATTTTATAAAAGGGATGTGCCGCCTGAATCCTTATGATCTTTTCAACGGGAAATTATTCGGCTTCGGGCTGGATTTAGCCAATTTCATTATTTTGGCAGCCGCTTTTGTGGTCTTGTTTGCGGTGGCGTGGAACCAAAGGGATGGCAGTTCCCTGCGGACAAAAATCGAGCGTCAGCCGCTCCTCCTGCGCTGGGGGCTCATCATCGCGGATATTGCGGCAGTGGTCTTCTTCGGGGTTTACGGTCCCGGGTTCGACGCGAGCCAGTTCATTTATTTCCAGTTCTGAGAGAGGAAAATCAGGGATCAGGTGTCGGGTGTCAGGGATTAGGAAACAGCGTTACTTCAGAGTATTATTGCCGCTGCTCATTGGGAAAGAATAATAGATGAAAAAGGTTTTATCTGCGCTCTGTTTTTTGGTTATCGTGATCGGGTTGTTTCACCTGAGCAATGTTATGCTCTTTGAAAAACAGCACTTCGGTACTGCCAAGAATATCGCGCATGAGGAAGCAGAGAAAATCGATGTCTTTTTCATCGGTCCGAGCCATATCTTCTACGGCATCAACCCGATGACGATATGGACAGAAAGCGGGATCGCGGGTTATAACCTGACGACCCACCAGCAGCCGTTATGGACCTCGAAACTCCTGCTGCAATACGCTCTGAAGCATCAGCACCCGAAATTGATCGTTTTTGATGTACTGATGGCGACAAACTTCGGCCGTCCGCTGATCGGGACGGACCAGGGCACAAACATGACCCATCTCGCGCTGGACCCGATACCGCTCTCACTGCAAAAAATCAAAGGGGTACTGGAGACAGAATCCATCATTGAAAAGGGTGAAATTCTGCTGCCGCTCATATTGAACCATTCACGTCTTCAGCAGGGACTTTTGACCTGGGATGATTTCCACTTCTTCAGCGGAGACCGTTCCCACCCGACCAAGGGATATAATTACACGGAAAACACCCTGAGCTACGACCGTCCGCTTGTCCCGGACGCGGATACGGTCCACGAACTGCCGGATGGGATGGAACCGGTTTTGATCGATTTCATTCAATACTGCCGCGGTCAGGACCTGCCGCTGCTTTTCATCAAAACACCGCTGGTCGGGAATGAGGAGCTGTACGGGCAGATCAACCTAATCGGGAAGATCGCGGAACAATATGAGGTTCCGTTCCTGGATTTCAACCGGCTGTACGATGAAATCGGGATGGATTTTTCCGTGGATCTCGCGGACAGCGGCCACCTGAATGTCCGCGGAGCAGAAAAAGTCTCTGCCTATCTGGCGGGCTATTTGAAATCACATTATGACCTGCCGGACCGGCGCGGCGATGAAGCTTACGCCGGATGGGAACAAGCTGCCCGTCACTTCAAATCTTTAAGAGAACTGCCGGAAAGCTCCGACATTGCGTCGTTTTTCACCGCCGCTGACGACCCGAACCTGCTGATCACCGTTGAGGTTGGAGGAAAGACCGGTGAGCCGATTCTCCTGCCGGAAGAGGTTCTTAACGCGATGCACGGCGCCGGTCTCACGCGTGTTCCGGAGAGCGTCGGAAACAGAACCTACTATGGCGTGATCAAAGGCGGAAAAGTGCTGATGGAAAACGACTCCTCCTCTGAGATTTTGACAGATGAATTCATGGTCAAAGATACCCGTTTCGCGATCCGCGTTTCGCCGAAGGAACCGGACGGGGGATCCTTCCTGGCCGCGCTTTATATCGATACAGGCGGTTACGCACTGACAGACCCGGGAATGATGATCGCAGCCTACGATATGGACCGGATGGAGAAAATCACCGCGGTCCGGTGCGCCTTTGATGCAGCAGGCACTATTGAACATATCAAATAATTCAGGTGCCGGGAGCCGGGATTCAGGTATCAGAAAAACGGTTTCCGGGATTCGTTGTAATAAAAATTCCCGACATTTTCATCAGAGTTTGTACAAAATGGAAAAATAAAAGTATAATTCTGTCGTTAATCATTTTAGAATCGGCAAAATGATTTTGTTTTGATTCATTAAAAATAAAAATTTTTATTTTATTCAGTAAAGGAGAATGAAATATGTCAGGCCATTCTCATTGGGCGACAATCAAACGTAAGAAGGGCGCGGGCGACGCGAAACGCGGACAGCTCTTCACAAAATTGGCGAAAGAAATTACCTTAGCAGCACGCGATGGCGGCGATCCCGACACCAACTTCCGCTTACGTTTGGCCATTGATAAGGCACGTTCCAACAACATGCCGAAAGACAGCATCGATCGTGCTCTCAAGCGTGGTACCGGAGAATCTAAAGACGGTGCAGTATTTGAAGAAGTTATGTATGAAGGATACGGCCCGAAGGGTGTCGCGCTCATTATTGAATGTGTGACAGAAAACCGCAATCGTACCGTTGCCGATGTTCGTCATGCGCTTTCCCGCGCGGGCGGCAACATGGGTGAATCCGGTTCCGTTGCCTGGCAGTTCCAGCGCAAAGCTTATTTCATGCTGGAAGAATGCTCCATGGACTTCGACAGCCTCTTCGAACTGGTTCTGGAAGCCGGTGCTGATGACATCGAACAGAACGATGACGGAACCATCGAAATCTTCGCGGAAGTTGAAAACTTCAAATCCATCTCCGACGCGCTGATGGGTGCCGGTCTGCATGTCGCGGAAGCGGAACTCAGATACATCCCGAACCAGGAAATGGAACTTTCCAAGGAAGATACACTCCAGGTTCTGCGTGTTGTTGACGCTCTGGACGAAATGGATGATACGGAACACATCTTCCACAACATGGCCGTTTCCGACGACATTTACGCCGAAATGGAAGAATAATTCCGCATGGTTGTTTTGGGAATTGATCCCGGAACAGCACTGACCGGGTACGGATTCATTGATGTTTCCGATCGCGGTGATTTGAGCGTCATTGATTATGGCGTGATCTCCACCTCGGCCAAACAAAAAATGGAATACCGTCTGCTGACGATATTCGAAGAATTACAGGCGAAGATGCTTCTCCACAAACCCGTTTACGGGGCTGTGGAGAAGCTGTTTTTTGCCAACAATGTGACTACCGCGATTTCCGTGGGACAGGCACGCGGCGTGGTGCTGCTGTGCATGGCAAAAGCAGGGATCCCCATCGCGGAATTTACGCCGATGGAGATCAAACAGGCCGTTGTGGGCTATGGCGGCGCTGAGAAAAAACAGGTCCAGATGATGGTCAAGGCCATCCTCGGGCTGGATGAGATCCCCAAACCGGACGACGCCGCGGACGCACTCGCCGTCGCGATCACCTGTTCAAACAGCCTCTCATACTTAAAGTTAACAGAGTGAAGAGTGTAAAAAAGTTAACAGTGTGAAGTGTGAAGAGTGAAGTTAAAATGGACGACAAGAAAAAAGAATTTGCCAAAGAAAAAAGCAAAGCTTTTGCCGTACGCATTGTTAACCTTTATAAATAAGGATTATACGATTGCAAAACAAGTCCTGCGAAGCGGTACCAGCATAGGAGCAAACCTTGCGGAAGCGGAATGTGCAATCAGCAGGAATGATTTTGCGTCGAAAGTCTACATAGCTTTGAAAGAGTGTTCAGAAACCGGATACTGGCTGGAACTGCTTTATAAAACGGATTACATTGACCAAAAATCGTATGAAAGTATCAATGCTGATTGTCAGGAACTTATGCGGATGTTGTCCGCTTCGACAATAACTCTGAAGAAAGGGAAAAAAGCGGTAGAAGAGGATTAACTTCACTCTTCACTCTTCACACTTCAAACTTATTTTGGTTCTAACTTTGAAGAAAGGGAAAAAAACGGTGGAAGAGGATTAACTTCACTCTTCACTCTTCACACCTCACACTAAAATATTATGATGATTACCAGCCCTTCCAACCCCCGTGTGAAAGAGATCCGCAAGCTTCGGGACCGCAAGGAACAGAAGCGGACGGGTCTGTTTTACATGGAAGGAACACGCATTATCGGTGAGGCTCTTGACAAAGGAGCCGAGATCGTCACACTGGTGGTCTGCCCGGAACTGCTGCGGACAGAGTACGGTCTGGAGTTATGGCATAAGGCACAAAACAGCGGGCTCGACATTCTGGAAGTGAGCCGCCCGGTATTTGAATCTCTGGCGGTCAAGGAAAATCCCCAGGGGTTGGCTGCCGCCGCGAAAGCGAAGTATTATTCGCTGGATGACCTGGATATCACCCACGGCATCATCGTCGCACTGACGGAAATCGCTGATCCTGGGAATCTCGGCACCATCATCCGCACCGCGGACGCGGTAGACTGTCAGGGCGTCATCCTCATCGGTGACTGCACCAGTCCATATGACATCGGGTCGATCCGCGGCACCATGGGCGCCATTTTTTCCACGAAGATCATCCGCACCACACTTCCCGAATTTCTGGCATGGAAACAGCGGACCGGGCTGCAGCTGGTCGGGACTTCCGATAAATCCGCCACGGATTACGTAAATATCAGCTATGCGAATCCTGTGATTCTGCTGATGGGCTCCGAACGGGCAGGGATGTCTCCGGAAGAGTTCGCCGCCTGTGACGTGATCGCCGCCATCCCCATGATGCGCTCCAGCGACTCCCTCAACCTCGCCGTTGCCACCGGCGTGATGCTTTATCAAATCTTCAACACACACAGGAAAGTATGCTGAGTTCAGCGTTCAGCTGCGCATGACCGTCACCCTTGGTTGATATACAGTTATATCGGAGGAATAAATGATTTCACGAATAGAAGGAATTGCTGCCGAAGTTGAAAATGACGGCGTTGTCATCATGGTCGGGGGATTGGGACTGAAGGTCTTCACCCCGCAGCCGCTGCTGAATGAAATCGAGACCGGGAAACCGATCACACTCCGCACCCATCTGATCGTGAAAGAAGATCTGCTGGCGCTTTACGGGTTCAAAAGCGAGGATGAGCTGAATATGTTTGTTCTGCTGCTGGGCGTCAGCGGTGTCGGGCCGAAACTGGCGCTTTCCATCCTTTCCAACACCACCACAGACGCGATCCGCAGGGCAGTCGTACAGGAACAGCCGGACTTTCTTGCCCGCATCCCGGGACTTGGGAAAAAGACCGCACAGAAGGTCGTGCTGCATCTGCAGGGCAAAATCACGGAGCCTGCCGGCGGCGGGATCGCCGACCTGCATAATTCTGACTACGAGGTCGTCGAAGCCCTCACCGCGCTGGGATACTCCATCGTCCAGGCACAAACCGCTGTCCAGTCACTGCCGAAAAACACGCCGGATGATGTGGAGGAGAAACTCCGCCTCGCGCTGCAGTCTTTGGCGTAAAATTTTTCGAAATATATTGCATAATTTATTACTTTTTGATAAGATATTTACATAGAGGTGATATTATGGCAATTATCAGTCCTGTTTCTGATCTGCGAAATTATAACAAAATACTCGAACATGTAAGTGCCGGAACTCCCGTATATCTGACTGTCAACGGGAGAGGAAGATATACCATACGTGATATAGCGGATGATGAAGAATTTGAAAAGACAAAAGCTATGCTCCGCCTCATGTGTGAACTGAATGAAGGCAGACGATCCGGTGAAACAGAGGGGTACGTATCAGATGATGAAGTTCGGGCATATTTTCGGAACAAAAGGTCATGAAATACCGAATTGAATTTTCAAAAGCTGCAATTCGTGATTTGGACCGGGTATGGGCTGAAGTCTTTGAAGCATCGCAGAGTAATGATACGACAAGACAATATATTAATGATCTGCTCGATTATACGGAAAAAAGATCTGTTTTTCCGAAGGCCGGCGCCCTGCTTTATTATGAAACCAGTTTTACCGGGTATTTTTTCATCATTTTCAAGGCATATATCATTTTCTATCGTTTGGAAGAAGATAAAACGCTTATTGACAGAGTTCTTTTTGGAAAAAGCGATTATATCAGACATCTGAAAATAATTCAGAACTGATTTTCAGAGATTTTTTATGGCAATTGAAAAAGTAAAAGAATATTTCAAACAACTCGGGATCGAAGACCGTTTACAGGAATTCGAAGTCTCATCCGCGACAGTGGATCTGGCAGCAGCCGCTGTAGGCTGTGAGCCCTGCCGCATCGCCAAAACCCTTTCCTTCATGACAGAAGAAGGTCCCATCCTGATTGTGGCAGCGGGTGACGCGAAGATCGACAACCCGAAATACAAAGCCCAATTTCACACCAAAGCGAAGATGCTGACTCCGGACGAAGCTATTGAACTGGTCGGGCATGCGGTCGGCGGCGTCTGCCCCTTTGCGGTCAATGAAGGCGTAAAAGTCTATCTGGACGAATCCATGCGGCGTTTTGAAACCGTCTTTCCGGCAGCCGGTTCCGCAAACAGTGCCATTGAGCTGACATTACCGGAACTGGAAAAATACTCCAACGCGCAGGGCTGGATCGACGTCTGCAAAGGCTGGGATCAGTTGCCCGACCGATAATCATTCAGATCCATCTGTGCGTCCAGCGCGCTGTAATCCGTGGAATCATAAGGTCCGTAACCGGTCCGGACGGATGAACTGCATCCGCATAAAAGACTTGCGGCCATAAACAGACAAACCAGACTGCAAAGAAATCTGAGCTTCATATTCACCCTCCTGAGATTCTACAGGTTCAGCCAAAATACAGGGCGCACCAAATCCGAAGGATCAAGAACAACGTGCCCCACATTTGAAACATAACCAACACTGAGGACGATCGCGGCCGAGCTGTTTTTGCTTCCCGGCGTGCGCAGCCACCACCAGGATTTGCCGTTCTCATCCACGTAAGCGCCTTTGGCCTTCGCATATTCCGTCGCCTCACACTGCCGGGCATCGTCATCGGAAAAATAAGAATTCGCTTCGTCAAAGCTGAGCAGGAAGATGCGGTCTTTGGTCGGGAAGCCTCCCATTGCACGGGAAAATTGGTTGCCCTGATTATTGATTTTCACTTCCGCGATGCGGGCTTTTTCCGACGCACTGAAAGCCGTATCATAAAATTCCCCGTTCAGCCATGAACGCAGCGTACTCCGCAGCCAGGTCACATTGATATAGGTATTGTTATATACCTTCGCGTCAAGCCCGAATTTGCTGATGAGCAGCGCACGTCCGTTTTCGACAGAAAGCACCTGCCATTCAATCGGTTCAGCGCCATTACCCGGATCATTGTCCTGCTCGTAACTTCCGAAGGAAAGCGTTTCTCCGACTTTCAGTTGAACAGCATCCTCACTTATCCGGTTACCGGCGGAAGGATCCTGCGAACCGTTATTACAGCCGCAGATCATCGTTCCTGCCAGGATGATCCACAGAAGGAAAATATAAGTCTGATATACCTTTTTCAGAATCAGGCCGCTGACACCATCTGCCATCCGTACAGACCCGATCCAGGTATGAAAAAAGAGCCGGTTTCCCCGGCATAATTCAGACCGAAAAGGACCGTCTCCTTTATCTCTTTCTTCATTCATTACATTACTGCACTTCATACAATTCGGGAAACGCTGAATAATTCCGTTATAAACAGGGGACAGTCCCGCTGAAGCGAAACCGTCCCCTTAAATCAGCACTCTTAGAAGTAATATTCCCCTTCTTTGGGCGGTTCTTCTTCGCGTTCACCACCGAGGTAAGCCCGCTTGATGACCGGCGAAGCCAGCAGCTCGGCACCTGTGCCCTCAGCGACGATTTTCCCCGTTTCCAGTACATAACCGCGGTCCGCGATGGAAAGGGCTGCCTGTGCGTTCTGTTCCACCAGCAGAATGGTCGTGCCTTCCTTGTGGAGGGACTTGATGATGTCAAAGATCTGTTCCACCAAAATCGGCGCAAGGCCCATGGAGGGTTCATCCATCATCATCAGCTTCGGCTTGGACATCAGCGCCCGGCCCATCGCCAGCATCTGCTGTTCACCGCCGGAAAGCGTCCCGCCGATCTGATTACGGCGTTCTTTAAGGCGCGGGAAGAGTTCAAAGACACGTTCCTTTTCCTGGTCCATGTTAATATCCTTCACCGTGAAAGCGCCCATTTCCAGATTTTCCTCCACCGTCATCTGCAGGAAGATGCGGCGGCCTTCCGGACACATGGCAAGACCATGTTCCACCACCTTGTGAGGAGGAATGTGGTCGATCGGCTTATCCTGAAGGGTGATCGAACCCGTGCGGCTGCGCAGCAGGCCGGAGATCGTATTCAGTGTAGTCGATTTGCCCGCGCCGTTTGCGCCGATCAGGGTAACGATCTCGCCCTCTTCCACATGGAAGGAGATGCCTTTAATAGCATGAATAGAGCCGTAATAAACATTGATGTCTTCGACTTTCAGGATCGTGCTCATTTTTTCTTTCCTCCCTTGCGTGTTTCTTTCGTGTTTTCCGGGGCAGAACCTTCTGATTTTTCCTCCGCGGCAGCGTCAACGGCAGCCTGGCTTTCCCCCTCATTTGTATGAGATTTGCCTAGATATGCCTCAATGACAGTCGGATTCTTCTGGATCTCGGCCGGACTGCCCTTGGCGATGATCCTGCCGAAATTCAATACACAAAGCCCTTCGCATACATTCATGACCAGGTTCATATCATGCTCGATCAGGACCACCGCGATCTGGAAGGTATCGCGGATCTTGCGGATGTTCGCCATCAGGTCCGCGGTTTCCGAAGGGTTCATCCCCGCAGCCGGTTCATCCAGCAGCAGGACCTTCGGATCCGTCGCCAGGGCGCGGACGATCTCCACACGGCGCTGGGCACCGTACGGCAGGGAACCCGCACGATGGGAAGCCACATTTTCCATATCAAAGATATGGAGCAGATCCAGAGCTCTCTGATGCGCCTTTTTCTCTTCCCTGAAAAATGAAGGAAGACGAATGAGTCCGTCAAACAGCCCGTATTTCATGGAGTTATCCATGGCGACCATGATGTTTTCCTCCACAGTCAGGTTGTTGAACAGGCGGATATTCTGGAAAGTTCTGCCGATACCGGCTTTACTCACCTGCGCGGTGGACATCCCGTGGGTATCCATCCCGTTGAGCAGGATCGTTCCGGTCGTCGGCTGGTATACATTGGTAAGCAGGTTAAAGACCGTGGTCTTCCCCGCGCCGTTCGGGCCGATCAGGCCGGCAATTTCCGTCCGACCGATCGTCAGGTTGAAGTTTTCCACCGCGTGCAGGCCGCCAAAAGTGATTCCCAGGTTCTTGCATTCCAGCGCGGGCATATCATTGATGTCGCGCTCCGGAATAACCGCGTTTGAAGGAACAGGTACCAGGTTGCTTCCATCTTTTTTATACATATTACCGTTCCTCCTCTTCTTTGTTTCCGCCAAGCCTGGCTTTGAGCCTGTCGATCATGATCTTTGTACTCGAAGCATTGGTCGCAAGCATGACAACGATCAGTACGATCGCGTAAACCAGCATACGATAGGTCGCAAAACTGCGCAGCGCTTCCGGCAGAATGGTGAGCAGGGTCGCGGAGATAATGGAACCGGTGATGTTCCCCAGACCGCCCAGCACTACAAGAACCAGGATCAGGATCGATGTGTTGAAGTCAAACTTGTTGGCCGTGATAGTCGAATAATTCTGCGCGAACAATGCGCCCGCGGCACCGGCCATAGCGGCCGAGATCACGAACGCGGTCATCTTATATTTTGTCACATCCACGCCGACAGATTCCGCGGCAATGCGGTTGTCACGGATCGCCATGATGGCGCGTCCGTAACGGCTTTCTACCAGATGGTAGACAATGAACAGCGTCAGGATGATCAGGATAAAACCGGCAGTGAAAGTCGATATCTTCTTGATTTTCGAAATACCCATGGCACCCTGGATCAGCATGCGTCCGCCTTCCTCCAGCTTAATACCCTTTTCACTGAGAAGCTGGAAATGCAGACCATATTTGTCAAATCCGAGGTAGAGGTTGTTGAAGATAGATTTGATGATCTCACCGAATGCCAGTGTCACGATAGCCAGATAGTCGCCCTTCAGACGCAGCACCGGGATACCGATCAGGAAGCCGGCGATCCCGCCGAAAATAGCGCCGATCACCATGGAAATTCCCAGCCGCAGTCCGGTATTCGGAACAGATTCCAGCATCATCAGCGCCGCGCAGGTACCGGTGAAAGCGCCCATGCTCATGAACCCCGCATGCCCCAGGCTCAGTTCACCGAGGATACCGACGGTCAGGTTCAGGGAAATCGCCATCACGATATAAGCACTGATCGGTACCAGCATACCCTGCATGGAGCGGGTGATTTTACCGGTAGAGATCAGCACCATCATGATCGCATACGCCGCGATAACCAGTGCAAAGGATACGTATTTATTCGTGTTTTTTCGCTTCATACTTTCCTCCTTTACACTTTTTCATTGATGACCTTACCCAGCAGGCCGGCAGGGCGGACCAGCAGGACGATGATCAAAACGGAGAACACGACCGCATCGGAAAGCTGCGTGGAGATGTAAGCCTTCGCGAAGGTCTCAATGACACCCAGCAGCAGCCCGCCCAGGAACGCGCCTGGGATGGATCCGATACCGCCGAAGACCGCAGCCGTAAAGGCTTTGATACCCGGCATGGAACCGGTGGTTGGGACCAGCGTCGGATAAGCTGAGCAGAGCAGCACACCGGCGATGGCAGCCAGACCGGAGCCGATGGCAAAGGTCATGGAAATGGTACCGTTGACGTCGATACCCATCAGCTGGGCAGCGCCTTTGTCTTCGGAACACGCCCGCATGGCTTTCCCCATCTTGGTGTTGCCGGTGAACCAGGTGAGCGCGAACATGATCACCAGACAAATCGCGACCGTCAAAAGGGTCACATGGGAGATGGTGAGTTCGCCCAGCTGGATCTTACCGTTGCCGATTATGGACGGGAAAACTTTCGGAGATGAAGACCACAGGAGCAGCGCTGCGTTCTGCAGAAAATAGCTGACACCAATGGCAGTGATCAGAACTGCCAGGGAAGGAGCCTGCCGCAGCGGTTTGTAAGCGGTACGTTCAATGACCATACCGAGAACCGTGCAGACGACCATAGCCAGGAGCACGCCCACGACCGGCGGCAGATTGTAACGCATCATCGCAAAGAAACAGATGTAACTTCCCACCATAATGACGTCACCATGGGCGAAGTTCAGCATTTTAGCGATCCCGTACACCATGGTATAGCCCAACGCGATGATCGCGTAGATGCTGCCAAGGCTCAGACCGCTGATCAGAAAACTCAAAAATCGCATATTAATTCACCTCCGTAAAGTTTCTCCGATAACAGCCATTGCCCGGAAAGAGACCTTCCGGGCAATGGCTGTTATCGGAGAAGAGGGGCAAGCCCCTCTTACTCCGAAAAAATTCAGTAATTAGTCAAGACCAACGTAGGCGCCGTCTTTAATGATCATACCCTTCGGGTCCTTGTTCACTGCACCGTTGGACCAGGTCATGTTTTCACCGGTCACACCGTTGAAGGTGAAGGTTTCGAAGGTGGCGATCAGGGCATCGTTGATTTCTTCAGCGCTCATATCAGCGGTGACGCCGGCAGCTTCGCAGGCTTCAGCCAGAGCATAAGCAACATCGTAACCATCGGCAGCGAACTGGTTCGGGATCTCACCGAAACGTTCCTGATATTTCGCAACGAAGGCAGCGGTCTTTTCATCAGTGGAGTCAGCGTTGAACGGGGTCAGCAGAATGACGCCTTCAGCCAGGGAAGCATCGAAGCCTTCCATGGTCAGAATGCCGTCCATACCATCGACACCGAAGAAGATCGGAGCGTAGCCGGCAGCATTGGCCTGGGCAAGGATCAGGGAAGCCGGAGTGTAGTACATCGGCAGGAAGACCAGTTCGGCACCCTTTTCCTGAGCGTCGGAAATCTGGACGGTGAAGTCGGTATCGTTGCCATCAGCAAAGGTGGTGTCGGAAACAACTTCCAGACCCAGTTCAGCGGCTTCGGCCATGAATGTGTCATAAATACCCTTGGAATAAACATCATCATTCTTCCAGATCACGGCAACCTTCTTGGCCAGATTCTTGTTGACGATGTAGGCAGCGGAAGCGGAACCCTGGTTCGGGTCGGTGAAGCACATCTGCAGAACATTGTCTTTGCCATCGATAACAGCAACGGAAGAGGCAGACGGGGTCATACCGAAAACACGTTCTTCCATGTTCAGTTCGGAGGTAGCTTCCGCCGGTTTGGAGGTGACGGAGCTCATGGAAACCTGCATACCCCAGTCGAGGAGGGCATTGAAAGCGTTGACAGCCTTTTCAGCATCGTGAGCATCATCTTCGTACTTCAGTTCGAACTGCATACCGCCCTTTGCATTGATTTCTTCAACAGCGATTTCAGCACCGTTCTTCACAGCATTACCATAAATGGCAGCGCCGCCGGTCAGAGGGCCGGTACCACCGATTTTGATCGCATCCTGCGCAAAAACGCCGGAAACGCAGACAGCCATCATCAGGACAGCCAAAACAACAGAGAAAATTTTCTTATTCATTATAAAAACTCCTTTTTATAATTTCCAGCAGTTTATTTTTCATTCCTGCCGTTTATAAACTTGTTCAGGCTATGGGGTATTGGGTTTCGGGGCCGGGGATCCTGATTTACCGGCTCCTGACTTCATACTCCTTACACCTCACCAAAAAGGCCCTGCCTGTCAGCAGAGCCCCGTTTGATTTACTTCTTATCGTGTTCTGCTCACAGGTTTGATTTTGCCTCGTACCATGAGAATAATTACGCCCAAAATAATGGAAATAATGATGTTCAGCGCGAGGTGATTGCAGACAGCCATAATAAAAACAACAGCCATCAATGGAATGATGGCCGGGATAAGGTGCACGACAGGCGTATCAGCAGACATGGCGCAAAATGCCGGAGTATTGTTTTCGGCTTTCCATGATTGCTGCTGATTGGAATTCTTCCCCATCCGTTATCCTTTATGACTTCATTACACTAAAATAAAAGTTGAATTTGATTATATTTTTTTTTCAAATAATGTCAACCGTCCAAACGAAAATCACAAAAAATATATGACAAATTATGACATACATAATTCTGAACAGAAAAGCCGTCTCGTAACAGGAGCAGCAAAAGAAAACAAACCGTGATCCTGCGGTATTTTGTTACCGAATGATCTGCCGGTAAAGACGATATCCGGCAGATGTATGCTCTGCTGTTTTACTGTTCTGCTATATATAAGGTAAACCCACTGGGGATAATTCCTTGCTTTTCATCTGTCCCGGCATTATAATAGTTCAGTTTCCAATGGAAACAAGATATTATCTTCGTAAAGGTGAATAATAAAAAGGAGTAACAATGAAAATCACCAAAAACACAAAGATTTTGTTGTGTGCCGCCCTTGCTCTGATCCTGCTGGGCAGCATCCTCGCCAGCGTGTTCAACTCCGGCAGCGGTGCCGTGAAGGTGAGCCGCATCAGCTTTGACGGCGGGCACGGCCGGCTCAGCGGCCTGCTTTATATGCCGAAGGATGCTTCGGCTGACAACCCGAAACCCACCATCATCGTTACACACGGTTATCTGAACTCCGCGGAAATGCAGGACGCGAACGCCATCGAGCTCTCCCGCCGCGGTTTTGTCGTGCTGGCACTGGACCAGTATGACCACGGTCATTCCAAACTTGATCACGAAAATTACACCGATACCAGCTTCTTCGGTGTCTGGCTGCCCTTCTGGGCGAACTCCATGAACGATGCCGTACAATACATGTTTGAGCAGCCTTATGTCCTCAAGGACGCAGACGGCAACGGCCTTATCGGTGTCACCGGCCACTCCATGGGCGGCTTCTCCAGCACCGTGGCACTGGCAAGAGACGAACAGCAGGCAGCCGAATCCGGTGTCAGAAAAGTTTACGCCGGACTCACTGAAGGCTCCGACTTCATGTACACCGCGTTCGTCGGTGTTGATGCCGCGACAGCCGATTCACTGGGCGGCGGACGCACCATGGGTAAAGTCGCCGCGCAGTATGACGAATTCTTCTTCAACGATCCCAACGTTGAAGGCGGAACCGTGCGCCACAAAGATTTCGTCTCCGTTCCCGATGGCATGACTTTCCTGCAGCTGACCGAACCCGGCGAAGCCAACAAATGGTATGACACTTCCGATGGCGGGAAGCGTATCGTTTATGAACCGGCACAGACCCATCCGTGGAACCATTTCTCCAAGACCACCACGGCCAACGCGATCTCCTTCTACCAGACCGCTTTCGCCGATTACGCGTCTTACCTGAAAGACATTTCCCCGGAAAACCAGATCTGGCAGTGGAAAGAATTCTTTGAATGCGTCGCCCTGGTCGGTTTCGTGATGCTGATCATCGCTGTCGCGACAGTCCTGCTCTCCCTGCCGTTCTTCTGCAACGCGGTGGAAACAGTCATTCCGAAGGCCCTTTCCTTCCCCACCGGCACCGCGAAATGGATCACCATCGTGGTCCTGATCATCGCGGTCCTGCTGCCGGGCCTGTTCTTCAGCCCGCTGATGGATGACGGTGCGGGCAGCGCCAGCGTGAACATCCTGTTCTTCGGCGGCCTGCTGGTCGGCATCGCCGGTGCGGTCATGTTCTGCATGAACATTGTAAAGAAAAACCAGAAATCATTCATCGTCGGCAGCTGCATCATGACCATCGCCGGTGCCCTGCTGGCAGTAGTCGCGAAGACCCCGATGTACCAGAATAACGGTTTCTGGACCGCGATCGGCATGAACTCCATCGCTTACTGGACTATCGGCTGCACACTCATCAGCCTGTGCATTACCAGCACGATGTATGTATTCATGAAATCCAAAGACGGCCTCACTCTTTACAACTACGGTGTGACCTTCCGTCCTTCAGCCATCCTCTGCGGGTTGTGCACTGCCCTTGTGACGGTTGTGATCTCCTACGCGGTGCTGTTCCTGATGGACGCGCTCTTCAAGGCCGACTTCCGCATCTGGACCTTCGCCTTCAAGACCTTTGATTTCAACATTCTCCCGGCGATCCTGCGCTACCTGCCGACCTTCCTTGCATTCTACCTGGTTTCCAGTGTCGGCATCATGATCAACACCAACACCACGGGAACACAGGGATTCTGGGGTTACCTGCTGGCCATCGCCCTCAACGCCGGCGGTGCCATCATCTGGCTTGCCCGCCAGTACATCACCCTGTTCTCCACCGGTGTGGCAGCACATCCGGGCTCTGCCCTTTCCGGCATCATGCTGGTAGCGATGGTTCCGACGCTTTCGATCGCCGCGATCATCTCCCGCTATCTCTACAAGAAGACCGGCAACGTCTGGACAGCAGCCTTCCTGAACGGAATCCTGATGACCACCATGGCCATCGCCAACACAATGGTAGTTTTCAAGTAGTTGTCAGTGATCAGTGGTCGGTGGTCGGTGAGCAATCTGTAATCTGATCACTGCAGACAGCTGAACATAATAAGACCCGCGGATTCAGCAAATGAAACCCGCGGGTCTTTTGTTTCTGATCACCGACCACTGACCACCAGCCACTGACCACTGAACACTAAATGCCGTTTTTCCTGAGAAATTCCGCGATGATGCGTTCGTATTCTTCCGGGTCATGGTTCCAGGACTGGGCATGAGCAGTATCCGGAATCAGGTGAAGCTCTTTTTGAGATCCTTTATTGAGATCATACATCCATTCACTCTGATGATAATCGATCAGCTCATCCCCGGTGCCATGAATAAAACAGATGGGGATCTCATTATCCACCAGGGAGTCAATGGGGTTCACGCGGGAAGCGGAATAACCATAGCGCAGCCGGTTCATCCAGTTCACCGGGTAAAACATCTCCTTCGGCTGTTTGATGCCTTTCAGCACATTCTCACAAAGTTTTTGTAAAATGCCATACCCGCAGTCCGCCACCACAAATTTCACGTCCGGTTTGTATTTCAGCGCCATGACTGTGGTCGCGCAGCCCATGGAAAGGCCGTGAAGACCAATCACAGCTCTCGGGAAACGTCTCTTCACCGCCTCCAGCACTTCCATCAGGTCTCTGGACTCATTCAACCCCATGGTACATACGTAAGGAGCGTTATGTCCATGTCCGCGCAGGTCATAGATCACGGTCGTATAGCCCAAATGCCGGAAGGTCTGCAGGAAACGGACACCGGTATATTTATTGTCACCGTGCCCGTGGGAGATAATTACCACTTTCTTCGGGTCCAGCGGGTAGATGTCGCCATGCAGTACATAACCGTCCCGCAGTTTGACCTCAAAGGGTTCTTTTTCATAGGAATCCAGATCTCCCCAGGAGTGTTCTTCCTCTTTTGAACGCTGAATGGTAAACTCGTAGGTTTTGTAGGTCGGCACGGACAGGCTCGCGCTCATCTTCAGTGAGAGCACTATCGCATAGACAAGAAAAACAACAATAAGACAAAGAATAACGATCAAAAATGTCATCATAGCAAGAATTATAGCATTATTTCACGCAAATATTATTGTATTTTTCCTGGATCACGGCCGGAAACGGTTTTTCATCTCATCGTCTGCCTCTTGAGCGGCGTAATTCATCAGGGGGACAGTTCCGCTTCGCGACCCCGTCCCCCTGATGTGATAAATCAGTATTTTCCGATATCAGAAATATACCGAGGCCGTCATACCCCAGAGCAGCGGAAGGTTATTGGTGTCGAGTGTCACTTCCACCGGGAACACCACATCACCGAGGTACTTTTCGGACCAGTTGGTGATTTTCGTCACGGTACCGTACAATTCGTTATTCGGATACGCGTCAAAGACGACGCGGACACGGCTGCCGAGGCGGACATCAGCCATATTGGTCTCGGAAAGGTCAACCGTCTTCAAAATCTGCGCACTGTTGTCTGCGAGCACGATCACCGGTTTTCCTGCCTGCGCCAGTTCCCCGGCCGTGAGATCAAGGCTGATGATCGTCCCGTCAAACGGAGCGATGATCTGCAGCAGTTCAATATTCTTTTCCGCGGCAAGCTTTTGAGCTTCAGCGGCGGCGATCTTCTGGTTCACAACTTCCAGTTTTTCAGCCTTCGGACCGGAAGCGAGTTCATCCAGCTCCCGTTCCAGATCAGCCACTTCCGCTTCAGCCGCCCGGACCGCGGCCTGAGCAGCTTCTTTGTCATTCAGAAGCAGGTTGTAAGCACGTTTGAGGTTCTCATAATCCTGCAGGGTCTTTTTGTAATCATCCTCAACGGTGCGTTTCCGGTCAGATCCGGATTCCAATTCGCTCACTTTATCGACAAGATCCTGCGCATCCTCAACGGCTTCCCACTTATCCGTATAGGCTTTGTTCGCGTTATCAAGACGGGTCCGGTAAGCCGGCGTATCATATTCCGTAAAATCATCATTAGCCTCATCCAGAGCTTTGCGGGCATCGATCAGCTTGCGCAGGGTTTCCGCCTTTTCGATCGGATAACGGTCATTCAGGTCCTTCAGCTCATCCTTTGCGGCAGCCAGATTCAATTCCGCCTCAGCGTACTGCTGACGATAGCTCTCCGCGCCTTTCACTTCCGCCAGCACATCACCCTTGCGGACAAAATCGCCCTCTTTTACCGAAACAGAGGCTACGACACCGCCGCCGGAAAATCCCAGCGAGACATCCTCCTTCGGCCACAGGTTCGCTTCCGCCACCGAATTCCCGCCGGAAGTCAAAACCGGCTCCGGCTGCGCAGGTTCCGCGGTCGGGGAGGTCTGATTGACATAAATCACCGAAGCCGGTCCGTCTTTTTCCTGAGCCGCTGCCGGCCGGTCCGGCAGCGGGATGATCATCACTGCAGACAGCAGCAGGACGCTCAAAATGATGACAATAATACTTTTCTTCATACTACCCTCCATATGTAACTGTTCAGTACCCGGCGGCACATCAAAAGTGCAGTTCTGCTGTGCCGGCTGCGCGGCAGCATCAGAGCTGACCTTGTGTGCTTCATTCCGAATAGATACCTCCATTTATACAAAAACATGTCAGGAACACGCGGCGCGAAATAATTTTATTCCACAGCTGCCATCATTCCCGTATGCTCATAATTCATACTTTCATTCAACAGACAGCACCTCCCGGATCGTCAGATCGACTGCAGTCTTTGCCGGAGCCCGGCAGGCCAAAACGGACAACACAAGGGACAGGACCAGCCACAAACCATACCCTGTGGGCGTATAACCGGGCACCAGACGGGAGCCGAAAATCGCCCTTCCCAGACTGTTCGTCAGTACGAAGCCGACCGGAACAGACAGGACCGACCCGATCCCCCAGCTCATAAAACCGATCAAAACGCCTTCTGTCAGCACATTTTTCATCACATTCCGGTTTGATGCCCCGATAGCGCGCAAAATGCCGATTTCCGCGGTACGCTCCATAACGTTCAGGGACATCGTACCGGTCAGCCCGATGCACCCCACCAAAGCGACCAAAACCGCCATGATCATCATAAAGATCGACATAATGTTCAAACCCCGCGCGGCATCAGACACAAAAGAATCATTGCGCTGGATCGCGGTCGTTTTGATCCCTTTCGCGTCCAGAACCGTTTCCACATCCTTTGTTAAAGCCGCGCGCCGCTCGTCGTTCAAACGGTTCTGCGTTACGATCTGGAACTTGGTAAGCCGGTTCCCGGCACCGGATATATGCAGCCAGGATGAAAGCGGCATATACGCCAAAAAACCTCCGGATTTTCCCGCCATGGTGAAAAATCCGACAACTGTCCACTCGGTCTTATTCCCCGTGCCCTTGACTTCCATTTTGATTTTGTCCCCGACCTTCAGATCAGGGTAAGTGTAGTTAAAACGCTCCGAAAGCGTGATCACATTCTGTTCACCAGGTTCAAACCAGCGGCCTTCCTTCACGTTCGGGGCGATCAGCGCGGAGCCATCCGGCGGGGCAAGTATCGACATGGACGGGCCGTCATTCCCATCCGGATCGATGTAAGTCGCCGAACCGGCTCCCCATCCTTCAATATAATTGATCTCGGGTATATCTTTCAGTATTGACTGAATATGATCCAAACGGTAGGGCTGATCCGTAACCAGATCCAGATCGGCCTGCACATAGCGCGCGATCACAGCCACATGTTCGTCTATCGCTTTATTCACATTGAAGGAAGCGATGAAAATAGCGCCGCCCAGAGAAAGCGTAAACAAGGTCAGGATCAGACGGCTTTTATTGCGAAACGTGTTGCGCATGGAAAGAGCTGTCGGACGGGAGAACAACCTGCTCATCCCGCGGGTGAAGCGGTCATTATCCCCGCTGCCGGTGCCTCGCATTCCCCCCATCGCTTTTTGGATACTGACGTGCGCACCTTTTGTGACCGGTATCGCACCGGCAACCTGCGGCACAACCAGACCCAAAACCAGCTGAACGATCACCGTCTCCCAGACGACACCTGTGCGGATATTGGCAAAATTGATATTTTTTCCCAGAAAATCCCTGCACAATTCAGCTGCGCCCATCGAGGCGGGAACCGCCAGAACCAGCGCGATGAGCGAATAAAGCAGGATCAGCTGCATATACATAAAAACGATTTGCGCGTAAGTCGCCCCGACTGTTTTCATCGCGCCGATCTGCCGCATCTGGTTGGAAAGGATAGCTGTCAGCGTGTTATATGTCAAAGAGCCGGAAAGGAACACGACCAAAACACCGATCACCAGCAGGATCCCAGCGATCGCGTCCGCGTAGTCTGCCGTAGGATGCGCATCCGAACGGCGCAGTGCGATGGACTGCACCTGATAACCGGCTTTTTTCAGACGATCCGCGTAAATGTTCGCCTGATCCCGGATCCTTTGTTCATCTTTACCGCCGTCTTTCAAAACGATCCGGAGCGTATTCCAGTGGGTATCCATTTCCAGCTTCCGCAGCATATCTTCATGGACATAAACCTGGATCGGCTCTATAAAAACGATAGAATAATCACCTGCCCCAAGGCTCTGATCGCGGATACTGGCCGCGACAGTGACATTCACCTCTTTGCCGGATGAAGTCTTCAGCGTGAGCGGTTTCCCGACTTTACCGTCAAGATCTGTCAGTTTATAATTCTCAACAGCTGCCTCACCGTCTTTCAGCGGCCAGCTGCCCTCCAGGATATCGATATGGTTTACCGGCCAGGAATCATCGCTGACCGCCTGGACGACCACCTTTTTCAATTTTCCGCTGCCGTCATAAGCCCGCAATGTCGCGACAGAAGACCCCATCGCGTCCTGCACATTTTCCCATTTTTGAACGGAACGTATCAGCGAGTTATCAAAAGGGGAAAGCCGGAAATAGATATTTGCCGGGTTGGACAATTCATATCCCATCCGTAAATCAGAAGGAATGCAGATCCATAAAGTCATGATCATCCCGACAGCAAAGAGCCCGACAAAAATCGAAAGGATCACCAGGACGGAGCGGGAAGGATTCGAGCGGAAATCATAAAAAATCTTCTTTGTCCGCGGCCTCATGCTTCACCTCCGCGGGCACGAGCCGTTCGCTCATCACTGATCAAAGCGCCGTCCCGGATCGTTAAAATCCGATGCGCCATGCGGACCAGTTCACTGTCATGAGTCACCATCACGATCGTTTTTGCTTTTTTGGAGAGTTCTTCAAAAAGGAGGAATATCTTTTCAGCCGCGGCAGAATCCAGGTTTCCGGTCGGTTCGTCCGCAATGATGATCGGCGGGTCGTTCGCAAGAGCCCGGGCGATCGCGGCTTTCTGCTGCAGTCCGCCGGAAAGCTCGGAAGGAAGCTTATTCGCGAAGTCCTGTATCTCGATCATCCGCAGCACCTCATATGCCCGTTCCATGCGTTCCTTCTCCGGGATGCGTCCAAGGAAATCCATCGGCAGCAGTACATTTTCCAAAACCGTCAGGACCGGAAGCAGCTGAAAAAACTGGAATACGATCCCCACATCCGACCCGCGCAGCAGCGCGAGCTGGTTTTCGTTCATCTCTTCCAGCTTCCGACCGAAAACGCTCACAGATCCGGAACTGGGTTTGTCGATTCCCGCAAGCATATTGATCAGCGTCGATTTTCCCGACCCGGATTTACCGACGATCCCGACAAAATCGCCATCCGAAACCGTAAAACTGATGTGCTGCAGCGCGGGAACCTTTCCCGCTTTCGTTTCAAAATCCTTGCAAAGGTCCTGAACCACGATCGGGACCGCTTTTTCGGGAAGGATACTCATTTCACTCATCCGCGATCCTCCCGTCCGCAAGGGTGATGATCCGCCGGGTACGTTCGGCGAGGGAATGGTCATGGGAAACAATGATCATGGTCGTTCCGCCGGCAACCACCTTCTCGAATATCTCAAACACCACTTCGGACGTAGCTGTATCCAGACGTCCGGTCGGCTCATCCGCCAGCAGCAGGATCGGATCATTCGCCAACGCACGCGCGATCGCCACCCGCTGCTGCTGTCCGCCGGAAATTTCCGAGGGAATTTTATGGATATGGTCAATAAGTCCGACCATACGCAGGAGTTCCGCGGCTTTTTCCGAAGAATTCCGGCTGAGCTTTCCGCAAAAGTCCATGGGGAGCATCACATTATCCAACAGGGAAAGACCGGGCAGAAGCTGAAAGGACTGGAAAATAAAGCCCACACTGCGCCCGCGCCAGACAGCTTTTTTCACCTCGTTCATTTTGTCCACACGCCGGCCGTCAACAGTGATTTCGCCTTCTGTCACACTGTCCAGACCGGCGATCATGTTCAGCAGCGTCGTTTTTCCCGCTCCGGACTTCCCGACCACACCGAGATATTCACCCCTGGCAACAGACAGATCGATCCCGCGCAGTGCTTCCGTGGAGACACTGCCTTCCCGGTAAACCTTCTTCAGCCCGTGAATTTCGACTATATTTTCCGCCATTTTTTCCATGCATGGTTTATAACATATTCGCAATTGAAAGGGAATAGACAGATATTTATAACTTGTCGAAATTTAGACAATTTTTCAGATTTGTATAGCGGTATAATAACAGTGATGGATCCTGACGCCGGATTTGATGAAAGTCAGGTTCCGCCAATCAAATACAGATCTATTATCGGGTAAATTATGGATCAAAGTCTGAACACAAAAAAATTACTCGGGGAAACACTGAAACAGCTGATGGCGGAGAAGCCGTTTGACAAAATCACCGTCAGCGAACTCACCAAACGCTGCGGACTCAACCGTCAGACGTTTTATTACCATTTTGAAACCATCATCGACCTGTTTCAATGGGAACTCAATGAAGAGGCAGGTCCGCTGCTGGAAAAATTCAGACAGAGCCCTTACCAATGGAAAGAGGCTGTTCTGCAGATCCTTTATTTCATGCAAGAGAACAGTGCCGCGGTCCTCTGCGCGCTGCGCTCTATCGAAAACCAGCAGATCCGAGCCTTTTTCATTGAATATTTCCGCCAGGTTTTCAGCGGGCTTTTTGATTTTATCTGCGGGGATCTGAAAGTTGACCAGGAATTCAAGGACTTCATGATGACCCTGCACATCACCGGTGCCGCGGGGCTGGCGATCCAATGGCTGGAAAGCGGTATGAAACAAAGCCCTGAACAGCTCACCGAATGGCTCGGCTTTTACCTGGAAGGGAACGTCCGGGGATCATTCGAACGATACGCCGGGAAAAAGGCGGACAGTAATCAACAGCCGGAAGTCACCTGATAAATCACCGGCCTCCTCCGGCCGAACGACATCCTTCATGATCCGATGAGACGATACCCCGGCTTTCCGGCCGGCAGGCTTTTTATCCTTTTTCATGAGCTCCTGCGTCATGGTTTTAATCTTATCAGGAAGTTCCTGCCGATATTTGAAAACAGCACATTCATCATCAAAATATTAATTCATTTCAACTTGACGAAAATATTACCCGCATTGAACAAATCTTCATTAGGAATCAAATAATTCCGACGGGAAAAATCTGTCCCATTTGAATATTTGGTATTAAAATTTTATTAACTGGCTGCAGTAAACCAACAACAGATATTTTCACCGTCCTTGACATCGAAAATCTCTAAACAACAAATTCATATTTGTCGGGATCTTGCAAAATCGGAATTTAACGCTCCATCAAATCACAGGGAGGAACCATGGTTTATTACAATGATAAGGAACTGATGATCCGCAATATGGAAGAAGCAGATGCCCGAATCTTTACCGATGAAGAAAACGCGCAGGGTTGGCATACGGATATCTCCAAATACCTAGAAAGGCTCCGGGATCAGGCTGCAGGAAAATGTGTTTCACTGACTGCCGTATATAAAGGACTTCCTGTCGGATATGTGAATGTCTACTTAACAGGTCTGGATGGTGCGTTCAGCGGAAAAGGGTTCCCTGAGATTGTTGATTTTGGCGTATTGGAAAAATATCAGAGAAAGGGAATCGGCAGCAAACTGATGGATATTGCCGAAGAGATTGCCGGGCAATATGCGAACATGGTATGGCTTGGCGTCGGACTTCACAGCGGGTATGGAAGTGCCCAGCGAATGTATGTCAAACGAGGCTATATCCCAGATGGGACGGGTGTCTGGTATCGGGATAAACCCTGTGCGCAATACGAAACGGAAATTGTAAACGATGATGAGCTCGTGCTTTTTCTTTCTAAGAAATTAGAATGGAAAGGCGAAAACTAAGCGAACAAATCGGAATTTGGAGGAAGCAATGCTCGACAGAACCATTCCATTCTGCAATACGATTATGAAATGCTCTGATTATGAATACAGGAATGTAGAATTGC